>NZ_JBFAPM010000023.1:0-130949 GCF_040676695.1 Actinoplanes sp. NPDC049548 | reverse complement strand
TACACGACGCAGCTGTTCGAGAAGATCCCGACGCTGCTCGGCTGATCCCCGAAGCACCGGAGGCCGCCCCTTGCGAGGGGCGGCCTTTTTCGTGCTCTTTCCGCAGGCCCAGCGCGAGTCCGGCCGCCACGGTCGCGACTCCCGCCCAGACCAGCATCCGGGGCGCCGGCCCGCCCAGCGCCATGCCGGTCACCGCTGCGGAAACGGGAGCGATGCCGGTGAGCAGCCCGGCGGTGCCGGCACCCAGGCGCGTCACGCTGCCGTACCAGAGGACGAACGCCACCGCCGTGACCATGACCGCCAGATAACCGGCCGCGGCCAGGTCGATGGCCCGCAGCGTGCCGGCGGCGCCCGGCCCCTCGTGCAGGACTCCCAGCACGGCGAGCATGACGGCGGCCGGCCACGTGCTGTGCACGGACACGCCCACCGGGCCGTGCCGTCCGAGCACCGGAACGGCGAGCAGGGTGAACGCCGCCTCGCAGGCGAAGGCGACCGCGGCCCAGGCGACCCCGATCCCATCGGTACGCCCGAGCCCCTGCACCATCACAGCCCCCAGGGTCACCACCACTGCGGCGGTCAGCACGGCACGGCTGGGCCCGCGCCCCTCCAGCAGCGGCCCGGCCAGCGCCAGCAGGGTCGGCACGGACGCCACCGCCACACCCAGGACGGCGGGCTCGGCGTGCCGGGCACCCTCCACCAGCGCCACGTTGAACAGCACGAGCCCGCTGGCGGCGATGCCGGCGAGCCACCACCACTCCACGCCGCGCGGGCGGACCAGGGCGATCCGCCGGAGCCGGGCGAACCCCAGGAGCAACAGGCAGGCGACGGCGTACCGCAGGGCCTGCGTGGTGAACAGCGGAGCGCCGGCAAGCAGGGCGGAGACCGCGACACTGCCACCGACGAAGGCCATGGCGGTGGAACCGGTGACGAGCGCGACGAGACGGGTCATGACCACCATGCTGCGGAGCGCTATGGTCCACTGGAAGGACCAATTCTTCGCCAGGCGGGAGGACCAAATCGACTTCCTCGGCGCGCCGCCGGCCAAGGGCCGCACAGCGTGGCTCGCAGACCAGCTCCGCGCCGCCGTCGTGTCCCGGCACCTGCCCGCCGGCACCCGCATGCCCGCCACCCGGGTCCTCGCCGCGGAGCTCGGCATGTCCCGCGGCGTGGTCGTGGAGGCGTACCAGAGACTCATCGACGAAGGCCTGCTCACCGGCCGCACCGGCGCGGGCACCCGGGTCACCGCCCGGCCGCCCGCACCCCGCGCCGGCCCGGCCCGCCACGGGCCCGCCGGCCTGCGCCTCCCGCAACAGCCGTCGCCCGACATCGAGCTCGACCTCTCACCCGGCGTCCCGGACCTCTCGGCCTTCCCCCGCGCCGCCTGGTTGCGCGCGGAGAGAACGGTCCTGACCGAAGCGACCAGCGCCGACCTCGGGTACGGCGACCCGCGCGGCAACCCCCGCCTCCGGACCGAGCTCGCCACCTGGCTCGCCCGCACCCGCGGCGTCCGGGCGGCCGCCGACGACATCATCGTCGTCAGCGGAGTGGCCCAGGCACTGGCCCTGCTCTGCCAGACCACCCGAGCACGCGGCATCGACGCCTGGGGCGTGGAGGACCCCGGCTCCCGCGGTTCCCGCGACGAACTGCGCCACTGGGGTGTGCGTGCTGTGCCCGTACCCGTGGACGGTCAAGGTCTGAACGTGGCGCACCTGAACGGGACGGGCGTGGAAGCGGTCCTGCTGACCCCGGCGCACCAGTTCCCGACCGGAGTGGTCCTGAGCCCCCGCCGGCGCGTCGCCCTGCTCGACCGGCCCGGCCTCATCATCGAGGACGACTACGACGCCGAACACCGCTACGACCAGGCGCCGGTCGCCGCGCTGCAGGCCTCGGCCCCGGAACGCATCGCCTACTGCGGCAGCGTCTCGAAGTCTCTCGCCCCCGGCATGCGGCTGGGCTGGCTCATCCCGCCCCGCCACCTGCACGCCGATCTGGTCACCGCGAAGCACGCCAGCGACCTCGGCAACCCCGCCCTGCCCCAGCTCATCCTGGCCCACCTCCTCGCCACCGGCGACCACGACCGCCACCTGCGCACGGTCCGCCGCCGCCAGCGCCGCCACCGGGACGCGCTGGTCGCGGCGCTGCGCGACCACGCCCCGGCGGCTCGCGTGGAAGGCGTCGCGGCCGGCCTGCACGTCCTGATCACGCTGCCGGGCGACACCGACGACACTGTCCTGGCCGACCGCATCGCGGCGGCGGGGGTACGGGTCCAGCCGCTGTCGTGGCACCGGCAGGCACCAGGGCCGCCCGGCCTGGTGATCGGGTACGCGGCCCACCCACCCGACCGCCTCCAGGAAGCAGCCCGCCGCATCGGGTCGGTCCTGCGGGACGCCTGACGCCGGCTTGGATGGCCGCATATTTCGGCGACCTGTCACTATCGCCATTCGTGAATACACAATGAGTGGGCCGATCAACAGTTTACGGAGATAGCCTCGTTGGCCTCTTGAGGGTGAAAGGCGGCTACCTTGCTGGTTCGGTGCGGCAACGGTCGAGGATGTATTTGCGCCACAGTATGTGGGCGCAGAGAAACGGTGTGCAGGCTTCGACCGCGCCCGTTCGTGACGATCAGAGGTACGCCGAGGTTCGCGGCCGCTCGGCTCTCCGGACGCAGGGAATGCCCGGCAGGATTCGCGGCCGTGGCTCCTGGTGGGAAGCGGCGGGCCGTCCGCGCGCGTCTGCTGCGTGGTCACCGCCGCGGACCGGTGAACATCCGCGCTGTTGCTCTGCACCCTGCCGTTCTGGGTGCCTCGCCCCAGCCCGTCGTCCTGTGCTGGGCTGTGCGGATGCTTGGGTCGATCAGGTGTGCCAGCCGCATCCGTCAGCCTGGACGGCGCCCCGGGCTGGAGGTCACCGAGGCGGGGATCGCCAGGGCGGGGACCACCGGGCCGGGGATCACCAGGGCAAAGGGCATCGGGGCGGGGGTCGGGGCTGGGATGCGGGGCCGAGGACTGACCCGCGCCCTCGCGCCCCCGGCGCAAGCGCCGAGAATGACGTTGCACCAAGCCCCACGACCGGTGCCGCTCATGCTCGCGCCGGAACTCCTCAGCCGCCGGCGAATAATTGCGACGCATCGCCCGGTCTCGCACATTCTTCGTGGGGAACAATGCGAGCTGCGTCATTCTCCTATTGTCCCAGCTGCCTGTTGGACCCATCCAGGATGACCGCGGATATTTCATATCCAGAAACGATCCACGCCGGACTGGACGACGAGCCTTTCCGGCGTGACGAAAACAGCGACGAGACCACGAGATCGGGCGCTTTCAGGAGACTGCACGTTCGTCAACGTCGTCGGGTGAGCATCCCGGCGGTGGCAGGTTCCACGCCGTCATCTTCGCGAACAAGGACGGCCACGCGTCCTCGCTGACTGATGAGCTCTTCTGAGCGGCTCCGGCAACGCGGTCCGGACCTGACCGCGGCCCAAGCGCGCGCTCACGAGGACCTGCTGTCATTTGATGGCTCACCGAGCTTTGTCATGGAACGTGATCGACGGGCCTGGTGGATGCGGCGCGGCCCGCCCGCCGCAAGTCGATCTCTGGGAGGAGTGGAAAGCGCAAACGTCGAACGCTGCGCCGTGCTGTCAAAGGAGCTGTTCCGGCGGTTGGTCGAAGCCCCTGCAGCCGCTCGCCGTTGGCATCGAGGGGGTCATCTGCGGCTTGATGCTGCGAACGTACTCGCGGCAGTCGCGGCACCGTTCTTCACCTCTGGCTGCTCCGTGGCCGGACCGTCGTGTGTGAGTCGAAGGCCACGACGACGACTGGCCACGGATCGGCCTGTCAGCTGACAGGCCCCGCCTTCGGCAGCCTCATTTCCTGGACGAGGGCGCCGGACCAACCGGTGACCATCAACAGGTGGAAGGCGACGTCCCACCAGTCCCGGTCCGCACTCGACAAGTCGGCGATCAACAAACCACCACCGACCGCGAGGAGGATGGCATACACCCCCAGCAGCCCCGGGTTTTGTGATCGAGACGTCGCCACGTGTCACTCCCTCCTGTCCGCCAAGACGCGCACACTGTATTTCGCCGCCACCACGGCACCGCGTGCTCAGAAGTGCAGCTGGTTCCGGTCGGGGGTCAGGCGAAGCTTCATCGTTCCGCGGTGATGGGTTCGCCACCCCGCGTCGAGCGCCTGCCGGACGATCTTCGCGACCAGGGCCGGGGCTACCGGCCTCAGCTCGAACACCTCGGCCGCCCCGCCGGCGGTTGCGGTGATGATCTCGCCGAAGTTCAGCCACGGGTCGTCGAAGGCCGCCAGGACCTCCAGCGCACCGCCGGGCTCGGGCCCCTCGCCCCAGACCTTGACCCTGACGTGGCCGGCATCGACCTAGCCGACGGTCCATCGGTAGGCGATGTCGTCGACGACGATCCTTCTGATACAAGCCCGTGCCACGACGGAAAGGTACGCGCCCGCCGCAAAGTGATGAGTTGTCGCGCCCGTGCCCGTCATACCTACGACGCGATACGACGAGGCGGAGGGATGATCTGATGAGTGCGGACACGCGGCTGGAGGAGCTGGGCGTGAGCGGTCTGGGCGAGGTCGACGAGCCGGCGTTCTCCGGGCTGGCGGAGCGGCACCGGCGGGAGCTGCACGTGCACTGCTACCGGATGCTCGGTTCGTTCGAGGATGCCGAGGACACCGTGCAGGAGACCTTCCTGCGGGCCTGGCGGCGGCGAGGGACCTTCCAGGGGCGGTCGACGTTCCGGGCCTGGCTGTACCGGATCGCCACCAATGCCTGCCTGGACCTGCTCGCCAAGCGGCGCCCCGAGCCCGCGACCGGCGGTGAGGTGCTGTGGCTGCAGCCGTATCCCGACCGGCTGCTCGACGAGCTGCCCGCGGGTGACGCGGACGAGCCGGAGAGCGTCGCGGTCGCGCGGGAGACGATCGAGCTGGCGTATCTGGTGGCGGTGCAGCACCTTGCGCCGCGGCCGCGGGCCGTGCTGATCCTGCGGGATGTGCTCGGCTGGCCGGCGAAGGAGGTCGCGGAGCTGCTCGGGGACTCGGTCAACTCCGTGAACAGCGCGCTGCAGCGGGCCCGCGCCGGCATGCGGGAGCACCTGCCTGCGGAGCGGCAGGACTGGACCGGCGGCGACGAGGACGCCGGGACGCGCGAGCTGGTGCGCCGCTACACCGACGCCAGCGTGGCCACGGACGTCGGCGCGATCGCCGCTCTGCTGCGGGACGACGTCCGGTTCTCCATGCCGCCCACGCCGGGTCTGTACGTCGGCCGCGACACGGTGCTGAAGGGCTGGGTCGAGGGTGGCTTCGAGGGCATGGGGCCCCTGCGCGCCGTCCGGACCTCCGTGAACCGGCAGCCCGCCGTCGCCTTCTACCTCTGGCGGGAGCCGGAGGGCGCGTACCTGCCGCTGACCATCGACGTCCTGCGCGTGGCCGGCGGGGCGATCACCGAGATCGTCACGTTCCACGACGACCAGTTCCCGCGGCTCGGGCTGCCGGAGCGTCTGCAGGCGGACGGCACGGAGTAGTTCCGGTGTGGACGCTCACGCTGCGCGGCGGCGGGCGGGTCGCGGTGCTTCCGGCGCAGTGGTACGACGCGTTCGCCGTCGTCGTCCGAGGGCGCGTGCAGCTGGAGCTGCGCGACGGCGGGCCCGGCCCCGTCCTCGGACGCCACGCCGGCTTCTGGCTCCGCGGCACCGGCGTGCGGGCCCTGCGCAACCCGGGCCGCCGCACGGCCCAGGTGCGCATCATCACCCGAGACATGGAGAAAACGACATGAAACGATTCGGCCCCGGTTTCCTTGCCGCGCTCCTCGCCATGGTGGCCACCACCCTGGTCGCCGCGCTCACCCGGGCCGGCGGCGTCGACTTCGAGATTCCCGACGGCGGCGAGACGATCCCGCTTGCCGGGTTCGCCGTGGTGACCGCCTTCTTCTCGGTCGTCGGCATCGGCATCGCCGCCGCCCTGCTTCGCTGGAGCGCCCGCCCCGCCGAACGGTTCGTGGCGACGGCAGTGACGCTGACCGTGTTGTCGATGATCCCGCCCGTCCTGTCCGGGGCGGCCACCAGCACCATCGCCGCCCTGATCGGGCTGCAGCTGGTCGCCGCGGCGGTGATGATCCCGGTCCTGGCGCGGAGCCTGCGCCCTCGAGTCACCGGTACGCTGGTGCCGTGATCGACTTTCGCACCGCAGTGGAGGCCCGCGATCCCGACGCCATTGCGGCGACCCTGGCCGACGACGTGGTGTTCCACAGTCCGGTGGCGTTCAAGCCCTATCCGGGCAAGCCCATCACCGCGGCGATCCTGCGCGGCGTGCTGCGGGTGTTCGAGGACTTCCGGTACGTCCGTGAGCTGAGTGGCGACGGCGGCCGCGACCACGCGCTGGTGTTCGAGGCGCGGATCGGTGATGTCGCCGTCGAGGGCTGCGACTTTCTGCACCTGGACGAGGACGGCCTTATCGACGAGTTCACGGTCATGGTCCGTCCGTTGTCCGCCGCGCAGGCGCTGGCCGCGGCGATGGCCGCCCAGTTCGAGCAGATCCAGCGCGAGGCCACGCCCTAGTCAGCGGGCCGAGCAGAACTCCCGCAGGGCCGCCTCGTCGGCCGGGCCCATCCACTCGTACGTTCCTCGCAGCTGGTCGGCGCGCTGGTCGACCGTCGTGACCGTCGTCGCCATGTCGCCCCACGGCATGCTGATGTGCAGCAGCGTCCGCACGATGCCGGGCGGCAGGTGGACACCGTCGGCGGGCGCGGCGCGCAGCAGGAGACCGCTGGTGGACACGTCCTCGACCTGACCGGACACCGCTACCAGCCGGCGGCCCGGTTCGGAGTCGAGCTGGGCGGTTCCCGTCGCGGCGTACGTGCCGGGGCGCCGCGCGGCACCGCGTCGCTGGACCACGTCGGTGGGTGGTTCGCCGGCGAGGGTGACGACGCCGTCGCGCAGTTCCGCCTCGACCCAGGTGACGCCGGCGCTGCTGACGAGCTCGAGGATGCCGAAGCGACGGCTGCCCGGGCCGTCCGGGCCGAGCACCGGGATGGGCGGCAGCTCGGCCACGAAAGCCGCGCTCACCTCGGCCATCGCGATCAGCGCGAGCGGCTGCTCGCCCGGGCACCGCAGCAGCAGCGTGCTGCCGGCCGGGACCGTGACCATCGGATCTCCTGCTCGTCGGGGGCGGCTTCCCCGAACGGTCTCACGGCCGGCCCGCGGCCGGTGGTCCCGCTGCGGACCGTCACGCTTCCGGCGTACGGGCGGAATCAGGAGCCGCGCACGAGCAGGTCGTACACCTTGGCGAACTGCGCGCGCCGTTCCGCGTAGTGCTCGACGTGCGCCGGCCGGGGCTCGTACGTCGCCCCCGTGGTCCGGGGTGCGCGCTCGACGTCCGGGGCCAGCACGTCGAGGGCGAGCAGTGCCGTGCCGCGCTGCGTGGCGCGCCGCCGGGTCACGTGCGTGACGGGTCGGCCGAGCACGTCCGCGAGAACCTGCAGCCATTCCGGCTGGTCGTTGCTGACCCGGCCGGCCGCCGCGACCTCCAGGATCCCGGGGGCCGCCGGGTGCAGCTCGTCGGCGACCCGCGCGTACGTCATGGCGACGCCCTCGACGATCCCGCGGAACAGGGCGTCGGCGTCCGTGGCCGCCGACACCCCGCCGAACACGGCTCGTGCTCCGCCGACCCAGCCGGGCGCGCGTTCACCGGTGAGGTACGGCAGCACGAGCGGCGTGGCGGCACTCGGCGGCGCGGTCAGGGCGGCGGCGAGCGCCGGGCTGAGGCGTAACGTGCTCTGCGCCCAGCTGACGGCGCGGCCGACGTCGTTGATGGCGCCGCCGAGCAGCGTGCGTCCGTCGCCGACCCGGTAGTTCCACAGCCCGAACGGCAGGGGATCCGCGGGGCCGTCGAGGAGCACCCGCAGCGCACCGCTGGTGGCTGTCGCCGCGGTGAGCACCGTGGCGTCGGTCGCCCCGGATCCGATGTTGCTGGCGAAGCCGTCGGTGATGACGGGGAACCAGGTGGCCCGGGCGAGGGCGCGCCAGCGTACGGGGGCCGCCGGTGCTGCCGGCTGTGTCATGTCGCGCGGCGGGGAGAGCTGCTCCGGGCCGATGCCCGCGGCGGCGAGCAGCTCGGCGTCGAGCTCGCCGGTGTGACGGTCGAGCAGGCCGGTCCACGCCACCGTGGACGTCCCGGCGAGCGGGTGCCCGACGAGCTGGGCCAGGATGTACTCACCCAAGGACCACCAGGCCGCCGCCTCGGCGACCACACGGGGCTGCGCGCCCGCGAGCCAGCGCAGGCGCGGGGCGTGGTAGCTCGTGTGCAGGCGGGTGCCGGTGCGCTGCTGCACCACGTGCTCGTCCAGCTCCTGGCGGAGAGCCGTGACCGCTTCGGCGCTGCGGGAGTCGGCGTAGGTCAGGCACGGGGTGAGCGCTCGGCCGGCCGCGTCGACCGCGATCAGGGAGGCGGCGAAGGTGTCCATGGCGACGCCCGTGACGCGGGTCCCCAGCCGGGGATCGCCGGTGAGCGCGTCGAGAACCTGCTCGACCTCCGCGGTCACCTGAACCGGGTCGATGACGGAGGTGCCGTCGGGCGCCACCGTGAAGGCGTGCGGCACCTTGTGCTGCAGGCCGCGTACCCGTCGGCCGGACGCGTCGTGCACGCCGCCGCGGGTGGCGGTGGACCCGATGTCCAGCGCGAGGACCAGCGGGTCCAGCGCCGCATGGAGAGCGACGTCGTCGTCGGTCCGGGGCATCGCATTCCCTCGTCGTCGGTGGCGCGGGTCTCGGCCTGACCCTAACCGACCCTGGCCCTGAACGCCCGGCGTGGCCCGTCCGCGGCGACCATGCGGGACATCTCGTGCATCGCCTGGTAGAGCAGCGCGTTGACCGCGGCCGGGGTGAGGCCGAGCACTCGCGCCGCGTCCCGCGTCGTCCGGCCGCAGAAGTACGTCGCGACGAGGACTTCTCTCTGCTCGGCCGGGAGGCTTCGCAGCAGGAGCTCTGGCGGAGACTGCTGGGTCCTTCCGACCGTGGCGGGATCGGCATGTCTGGTCAGCATCCTCAGCACTCTGGTCGTCCGGGAGCCCGGCCTCCAGTGCGCGCCCGCGACGTAGTTGTCCGGTGACGCACGGCGGCATCATCGCGGACTCAAGCGAAAAAGTGCACCGCCGGTAGTCCATGAGACCCGGTTGAACCCACGTGATTGTCGTTTGTCCCTACGGTGTGAGCCATGGACTCAACGAGGCCGCGCCGCATCGGCTGGACGGTGGCGGTCGTCGCGCTGGTTCTGCTCGCTCTCGTGTCGGCGGCCCGATCGATCTCGCCGAAGGTGGCGCTCGGCACCAAGGTGACGCTCGCGCAGTGCCAAGCGGTCAAAGGTGGCACCGACTACTGCTTCCGGCACGTGGAACGCGCCGACTGGCTGCTTCTCGCTCCCGTCGACGACTACCAGGTGTACGTGAAGGGCCGCGATGGCCACCATTCCGTCGGCAATCCGTGGATGGACGACGCGCAGCAGAGAGTGATCCTCGAAGAGGGCGGCCTGACCCTGACGGACGGCCAGGTCGCCGTTCACTTCACCCCGGAGATGCTCCAGGGCATCGGCGAATAGCGGATACGGCTTCCGTACGTGCGGTCCTCGAGCTCCACGAAGGCCAGACCCGGCACCTCCGGCGCGAGCTGACCGTACACGTGGCGGGCGACCAGCTCGAACGTCGGCCGGAACGGGAACCGTGTCGTCCAGGGGCCGTCGGCGAGCAGCTGCGCCCATGCCGCCAGCCGGGCGGACAACGCGTCGGTGTCGAAGAACCAGCCGCGTTCGGTGAGGTCGTCGTCGTCGAAGGCGACGCCCGCCCGCAGCACCACCTCGACATCCGCGCCCGGCGCGAGCCGATCCTGGCCGGCGGCCGCCCGGACCGGTGACGGGAGACCCTGGCGGGCCCGGAACGTGACGCACGCGTCTACCTCGAAGGGCATGGTCTCGCTCATTCTCCCGGGGCTGACAGGAAGTCGGTCAGCAGTGTGTTGACCACGTCCGGGCGTTCGAGGCTGGGCAGGTGGCCCGCCCAGTCGAGTTCCACGTGTCGGGCGGCCGGGACGGTGCCCGCCAGGTAGGTCGCGATGGTGCGGAAGTCGCTCATGTCGTGGGCACCCGAGACGACGAGGCTCGTGGCGGTGATGCGGGCCGGGTCGGTGTCGACGCGGATCGGCGGCTGCTCCTCGGTCGCGGCGAGCTGGACCTCGAAGGCGTGGCGTTGCATCTGCCGGACCTTGGCCCGGGTCGCGTCGTCGGCGTACGGGCCCAGCCACGTCGTGACGTTCAGGTCGGTGGCGCGGTCGATGTCGCCCGCCTCGAGCAGGGCGTCCTCGCGCTCGCCGAAGCTGCGCAGCTCGTCGCTCGGTTCGTGGCCGGCGAGCGCGGTGCAGAGCAGGGCGAGGGCGCGTACCCGGTGAGGCCAGCGGGCGGCGAGCTCGAGGGCGACCCGGCCGCCGCCGGAGGAGCCGACGAGGGCCACCTTCTCCACGGCGAGCAGGTCCAGCAGGTCGAGGACGTCGCGGGCGTTGTCGTACGGGCGGTCCGGTGCCGGCGTCTCACCATAGCCGCGCAGGTCGCAGCGGACGACGAGGTGGCCTGCGTCGCTGAGGGCGGGCACCTGGGGGTCCCACATGCGGCGGTCGCAGACGGTGGAGTGCACGAGGACGACGGGGTATCCGTCGCCGGCCACGTCGTGAGCGATTGTCATGTCTCGATCCTGCTACGCCGGCGGCCGCGGCGGTGAGGGGGTCCACGACTCGTGAGTGGATGGTCTACCGTCGGTTGATCAGGACGCGGTCGAGGGAGGTCGCCGAATGGCGGGTTCGGACACTCAGCTGCAGGCGCTGCGGGCCCTGCACGCCGTGACCAAGCGCGTGCACGGCAGCCTCGACCTGACCCGGACCCTCGACGCCGTGGCGTGCGGTGTCGTGGAGGTCGCCGGGTTCGGGCTGGCCTGCGTCAACCTGGCCGAGCCCAACGGTGACTACACCGCCGTGGCCGTGGCGGGCAGCGACGACCTGCGCCGGGAGCTGCTCGGTTACCGGGGGTCGGCGGCGACCTGGGCGGATCTGTTCCGCCGGTCCGAGCGCTGGGGCAACCTGTACTTCGTCGACCACCGCACCGGGGTCCCGGAGGATCTCTACACCTGGGTCCCGGACATTCCGGAGACCGACGACCCGCAGATGTGGCATCCGATGGACTGCCTCTTCGCGCCGCTCATGGCGCCGTCGGGGGAGTGGGTGGGGGTGCTCAGCGTCGACCTGCCGGAGGGCCTGCGCAAGCCCGGCGGCGAGCAGCTCGAGATCCTCGGGCTGTTCGCCGAGCACGCCGCGATCGCGATCCAGCACGCCCGGCTGCACTCGGAGCTGGAGCGCAGCCGTGCCGAGGCGCACTACGCCGCCACCCACGACTGCCTGACCGGCCTGGCCAACCGCACCCTGCTGAAGACCCGGTCGGACGGGATCCGGCGGCAGCCCGGCCGGCAGGTCGGCGTCCTGGTCGTGGACCTGGACGACTTCAAGAAGGTCAACGACGCCGCCGGGCACGAGGCGGGCGACGAGGTGCTGCGGGTGATCGCCGAGCGGCTGCGGCACCACCTTCCCGGGTACGAGGTCATCGCGCGTACCGGTGGCGACGAGTTCGTGGCGGTGCTCACCGGGACCGGCCTGGACGCCACGATCGACGACACCGCGGAGCGGCTGCGCGCGGCTCTCGCCGAGCCGATCCACGGCGCGACCGGCCTGCACCGGATCGGGGCGAGCGTGGGCTGGGCGGTCGGGGAGACCGGCGACGACATCGAGGCGCTGGCCGCCCGCGCCGACCGCGCCATGTACCGCAGGAAGCGCCGGGCGGGCGCGCCGGTGCCCTGACCGCGCAACCTTCCGCCCCGCCGGCGAGTTGATCAACATGTGCGCCTGATTCCCGCGATCCTCGCCCTGACCTGCACGCTCGCCGTGCCCGCCGTCGCCGTGCCCGCCGTCGCCCTCGCCGTGACCACGCCGGTCGTCCGGGCCGCTCCCGCCGCGGCGCCGGCCTTCAACTCGACCGTCTGGTCGCTGGCCTTCCGCGGCGACGTCGTCTACGCCGGCGGCTCGTTCACGGAGGTGACGTTCCGGGGCCGGACGTACCAGCGCAAGCGGCTGGCCGCGTTCAGTGCCCGTACCGGAGCGGTCCTGCCCTGGAATCCCACCGCGACCGGGACCGTACGCTCGCTGGCCGTCACCGTGACCGGCCGCCCGGCGGTGTACGCGGCGGGCGACTTCGACGAGATCGGCGGCGCGCGCCGCGACGCGCTCGCCCGTCTGGACGCGGTCACCGGCCGCGTCGCCCCCTTCTCGCACCGCGTCTCCGGATCAGTGGCCACCCTCGCCGTCGGCAACGGGAGGATCTACGTGGGTGGCGCGTTCACCGCCGTCGACGGCGTGGCCCGGCGCAACATTGCCGCCTTCTCGCACGGCACCGGCGCGCTCGACCGGGGGTTCCGCGCGTCCACCGACGGTGCCGTCCGGGCGCTCGCTGTCACCCGTACCCGTGTCTATGCCGGCGGCGACTTCCACCGGGCCGGCGGCGTGCCGCAGGCCCGGCTGGTCGCGCTGACCTCCGCGAGCGGGGTGCCGGTCCGGGCGTTCCGGCCCAAGGCGCCCGCCCCCGTCCTGGACGTGGCCGTCTCGCCGACCGGCATCTCGGCGGCTTCCGGCGGCCCGGGTGGCCGGGCGGTCGGATACACCACGTCCGGCGCCGTCCGCTGGACCCACCTCTTCGACGGCGACGTGCACAACCTGGCGGTGCTGCGGGGCGTCACGTACGTGGGCGGCCACTTCGACCGCGCGTGCCGCTCGACCAGCACGATCGCGCAGCTCGGCTGCCCGGCCGGGTACGCGTCGCGGGTCAAGCTCGCGGCCCTGGACGGCAACGGGCGGCTGACCGGCTGGAACCCGCGCGCCAACGGCAGGGTGGGGGTGCACGTGCTCACGGCGGACCCGGCCCGCGCCCGGATCGGTTCCGGCGGCGCGTTCACGACGATCGGGGGCCGGACCCGCAGCCGGTTCGCCCTCTTCGCGTAGAACCTGGGTGTCACATTCCCGGCGGCGGCGGTGCTCTGAGGGTATGGAGGAAGATGTCGAGCCCGCGGGCCGTTGCGGGTCCCCACCGGTAGCGGTGCTGCCCGCGGACGATCCTGCCGGGCGGGCCGAACGGAAGGACGGCGGTGCCGTGACGACGCTCCCGGGGCCAGGAGGCGTCCGCTCCGACCTGGAGACGGTCTTCCGCTCGGCCTATCCCCGGGTCGTCGGGGTCGCCGCCCGGGTGCTCGGGTCCCGCGACGAGGCCGAGGACGTGGCCCAGGAGGTCTTCCTGTCCTTCGGGCGTTCCTCCGTGCCGGCCGGGGAGGCGATCGGCTGGCTGTCCGTCGCCGCGGCGCACACCGCGCTGAACCATCTGCGGTCCGGCCGGCGGCGGGCCGCCCGCGAGGAGTACGCCCGCGAGCACGACACCGTCGCCGCGGACGTGGCCGACGCGGTCGTGACGCTCGAGGAGCGCCGACGCGTGCGGGCGGCGCTGGCGCGGCTGCCCCGCAGGCAGGCCGTCGCTCTCGTGCTGCGGCACAGCGGCCTGAGCTACGCCGAGGTGGCAGCCGCCCTCGACCTGTCCGCCGGCAGCGTGGGCACGATCGTGCGCCGCGCCGAGTCCGCTCTACGCAAGGAGTTGAACCGTCATGCGTCATCCGACTGACGGCACGCTGCGCCGGCTCGTGGACGAACCGGCCGGCGTCGCGCAGGCCGACCGCGAGCACGTGGCGGACTGCCGGGTGTGCCTGACCGCTCTGGCGGCTGCCCGCGACGACGCGGTGCTGACCGGCGCGGCGCTGGGCGGCGATCCGGCCACGGACGTGGAGGCGGGCTGGGCCCGGCTGGCGCGCGAGATGACCGCCGAGGGCAGCGCGAAGGTGCGTACCCCGGCCCCGGCGCGGCGCTGGCACACGGCCTTGCGGAGCCCGGTCGTCGCCGTCGTGGGGGTCGTCGCGCTCCTCGCCGGGGCCGGCGCCGCGGCCGCCGCCGACTGGCTGCCGATCTTCCGCGCCGAGCGGATCGCCCCAGTCATCGCCCCCGAGGCCGACCTCGTCAAGCTGCCGGACCTGTCCGACTTCGGGGACCTCCAGGTGACGGAGAAGGTCAGCGTACGGGCGGTCGCCGGGGTGGCCGCCGCGGAGCAGGCTTCCGGCCTGACCCTGCCCCGGATCACCGAACTGCCCGGGGGAGTGACGGGCGAACCCGAGTACCGGGTCGCAGGCCGGGCCAACGCGGTGTTCACGTACTCGGCGGAGAAGGCCGCGCAGTCCGCCGCCGCGGCCGGCAAGACGCTGCCGCCGCCCCCGCCCGGCCTCGACGGCAGCCGGTTCCGGTTGACCGCCGGGCCGGGAGTCGCCGCCGTCTGGCAGCAGGGCCGCCCGGTGCCGGCCATGGTCGTCGGCCGGGTGATCGCGCCCAAGGCGTTCTCCTCGGGCGTGCCGTTCGAGACGGCGCGGGACTACCTGCTGTCCCTGCCGATCCTGCCCGAGAACGTCGCGTCGCAGCTGCGCGCGTTCTCCGCCGACGGGTCGACCCTGCCGCTGTTCACGTCGGCCGAGGAGATGACGACCTCCGCCGCCGACGTCAACGGCACCTCGGCGACCGTGCTCGCCGCCCGGAACGGGCTGATGGCCGCCGTGGTCTGGGTCGACGACGGCGTCATCACCGCGGTCGCCGGCTCGCTGAGCCCCGACGAGGTGCTGACGGTCGCTCGCGGGTTGCGGTGGGACCGGTGAGCGCGCCCGACCTCGCGGCGGCCCGGCAGCTGCTCGCCGACCTGCCGCCGGCCCCGGCGGTGTGGTGCTCGGGCCTGCGCAAGCGGTACCGGCGGCGGACGGCGGTCGACGGCGTCTCGTTCACGGTCGGCCGCGGGGAGGTGGTGGGCCTGCTCGGACCGAACGGGGCCGGCAAGACCAGCGTCATCAAGATACTGCTGGGCCTGGTGCGGCCGGACGCCGGCGAGGTGCTCCTGCTCGGCCGTCCCGCCGGGGACCCGCGGGCCCGGGCGCGCGCCGGCTACCTACCCGAGCTGTTCCGCTATCAGCCGTGGCTCACCGCCGCTGAGGTGCTGGCGTTGCACGTACGGCTGTCCGGCGCGGCTGTGCCCGTACCGGAGCAGCGCGAATGCCTGGCAAGCGTGGGCCTCGCCGACCGCGCCGGGGACCGCGTGGGTGGCTTCTCCAAGGGCATGCAGCAGCGCCTCGGCCTGGCGGTGGCGCTGGTGGCCCGCCCGGAGCTGGTCGTGCTCGACGAGCCGACGAGCGCGCTGGACCCGCTCGGCCGCGCCGACGTCCGGGACCTGCTGCTGGCACTGCGGGAGCGGGGGGTCGCCGTGCTGCTCAACTCACACCTGATCGGTGAGGTGGAGCGGGTCTGCGACCGCGTGATCATCCTCGACAAGGGCCGGGTGGCCGCCTCAGGCACGCTCGCCGAGCTGCTCGGCAGCCGGGAGCTGAGACTGCGGCTCGACGACGTGGACGCGCGGGCGCAGGCGCGGCTGGCCGCCACGGGACGGCTGACCCGCAGCGGGACCGCGTACACGGTGGCGCTGCCGGCCGACCCGGATCCCGCCACCGTGCCGGACCTCGTGGCCGACCTGGTCGGCCTGGGCGTCCGCGTCCACGCGGTCGAGCCCACCCGGATCAGCCTGGAGGAACGGCTCCTCGACATCCTGCGTACCGGTTCCGAGGAGGAGCACCGATGACCGCCCGTACCGTGCTGACCATCGCCGCCCTCACCCTGCAGGAGGCGGCCCGCCGCCGGGTGCTGCGCTCGCTCGCGGTCCTGACGGTCGTGCTGCTCGTGCTCAGCGCCTGGGGTTTCGCCCGGCTCGACGCGGAGTTCGGCGGCTTCACCTCCGGCGAGGCGCGGATGGCCGGCTCGACCGTGCTCAACCTGGTGATGTTCGGGCTGAGCCTGATCGCGGCGCTCGGCACGGCGTTCCTCGCCGGTCCCACCGTGGCGGGCGAGATCGAGTCCGGGATCGCGCTGGCCGTCCTCGCCCGCCCGGTCCGCCGCCCGGCCGTCCTGATCGGCAAGTGGCTGGGCCTGGTCGTCTTCGGCAGCGGGTTCGTGGTGGTGGCCGGGCTCGCGCAGTTCGGCATCGTCCGGGCCACCATCGGCTACTGGCCGCCGCGCCCGCTGACCGGCCTGGTCCTCCTCGCCGCCCAGACGGTCGTGCTGCTCACGCTGGGACTGCTGCTGTCCACCGCGATCTCGCCGATGGCGTCGGGCATCGTCGCGGTCGGCCTCTTCGGCGCTACCTGGATCGCGGGGGTGGTGGGCTCGGTCGGGGAGGCGCTGGGCAACGCCGGCGTGGCCCGGGTCGGGACGGTGTCGCGGATGCTGCTGCCGACCGACGGGCTGTGGCACGGCGCGATGAACTCGTTCCAGGACCCGGCGTTGCTGCTGCAGGTCGGTTCCGGCATCGAGGAGTCGCCGTTCCTGAGCATGGCGCCGCTCACCGCCGCGTACCTGGTCTGGACCGCGGTGTGGATCGCGCTGGTGCTCGGCCTGACGGCCGTCGCGTTCGGCCGGCGCGACCTGTGAGTCAGCAGGTGCGATAGGTGAGATGGTACGTACTCAGCACCGCACTGTCGGTCGCGTCCATGGTGATGTAGCTGGTGGGCGCGTCGGCCCGGTCGGCCACGGCGCGCAGCTCGGTGTCGATGTCCACCTTGCTGTCCTTGCCGCACGGGCTGTAGACGGGGCCGCTGCCCACGGCGTCGGTCACCAGCCAGTCGTCGTCGAGCCCGCTGCCGAACGGATGCACGCTGTACGACGGCGCGCCCGAGCCCTGGAAGTGGTAGCGCCCGGACAGCGTCGCGGAGCCGCCCGGTTCGAGGTGGGCGAAGCCGCGGTAGTCGACCGAGGAGACGGCGTACGAGACGCCGGCCGGGACGGTGAGCCGCACGGTGATGCTGCACGTGCGGCGCTCGTCCTTGTTCTTGCTGCCGACGCCGGCCTGGGCGAGGTAGTCGCTGTAGATGACGGTGAACGCCGTCTTGTCGAGCGAGATCCCGACCGCCACCGTGTCGGAGCGGCAGCCGGTGCCGTTGACCTTCACCTTGTCGATGGTGACGCGGTCGGCGGGCGGACCGGCCACCGGCCCGGACGCGAGCAACGCAGTGACGATCATCAATCTCAGCATGGGGTCACCCTAGCGGGATATTGTCGGTGTCGTGACCACGACGGAGAGCGCCGGGACGACGGCCGGCCCCCGGCTCACCGCGGCCGGCAAGCGGACCCGGGACCGGATCGTCGGCGCGGCGGCCGGCCTCATGTTCCGCAAGGGTGTCGCCGGCACCACCATCCCCGAGGTGCAGCAGGCGGCCAAGGTCAGCGCCTCGCAGGTCTACCACTACTTCGCGGACAAGAACGACCTGGTCCGCGCCGTGATCGAGCACCAGATCGAGAACACGCTCGAGGTGCAGCGACCGCTGCTCGACCATCTCGACAGCTTCGGGGCACTCCGGGCCTGGGCCGCCGCCGCGGTCGCCGCCCAGGAGTCGCGTTCCTGCGCGGGCGGGTGCGAGATCGGGTCGCTGGCCAGCGAGCTGGCGGAGACCGACGAGAC
Organism: Actinoplanes sp. NPDC049548; assembly: GCF_040676695.1. NCBI lineage: Bacteria > Bacillati > Actinomycetota > Actinomycetes > Micromonosporales > Micromonosporaceae > Actinoplanes > Actinoplanes sp. NPDC049548. The sequence goes on along the minus strand of NZ_JBFAPM010000023.1, from coordinate 113,277 downwards.
GATGCGGGCCGACCTGGTGGCGGCCTTCGAACGCTGGGAGCGCCCGATCCGCGACGGGCTGCGCCGGATGCGCGACAACGGCATCCTCCGGCCCGAGGCTGACGTCGAGGAGCTGGCCGCGGCCATGCTCGCCGCCATCCAGGGCGGCCTGCTCCTGGCCCAGGTGCGGCGCACCCCGGCGCCTTTCAAGGCCGCCACCGACGCGGCGATCGGCTACATCGAGACCTTCGCCGCCTGACCGGCGTCCGCTACCTGGTCGAGGCGCCGCCGTCGACGGCGAGGTATGCGCCGTACACGTAGGACGCCTCGTCGGACGCCAGGAACGCGACCGCCTCGGCCACCTCCCGGGGCCGACCGATCCGGCCGGCCGGCGTCAGCGCGACGAACGCCGACTTGTCGTCGCCGAGGGCGTTCTGCGAGCCTTCGGTCTCGACGATGCCGGGCCCGACGGCGTTGACCCGCACGTTGCTGGGGGCGTACTCCGCGGTCCACACCTGGGTGAGGTTGTTCAGGGCCGCCTTGCTGGAGGTGTACGCGGTCGCGCCGGGCACGCCCTTGAGCGAGATCACCGAGCTCACGTTGACCACACTTCCACCGCCGTTGCCGACCATCTGCGGCACGAGCTGCGCGAAGAGCATCAGCGGGGCCCTGACGTTCACGGCGTAGACGCGGTCGAACACCTCCTCGGTGGTGCCGGCGGTCGGGTGGAACGGGAAGATGCCCGCGTTGTTGACCAGAACGTCGATGCGCCCCGTGACCCCCAGGGCGTCGCGGCCCAGCCGGGCGGCGTCACCGGCCGCGGCCAGGTCGGCCGGGACGAAGTCGGCTTTGCCTCCCGCGGCGCGGATCTGCTGCACCGCCGCCTCTCCCCGGGCGCTGTCGCGACCGGACACGATGACGTGCGCGCCGCGCTGGGCGAGGAGGTCGCCGATCGCGCGGCCGATGCCGCTGGTGGAGCCGGTGACCAGCGCGGTCTTGCCGTGCAACGAAGCCATGACAGCCCTTCCGTCAAGTTGGAATGTGCATTCCACCCTGCGATCAAAGCATTGGAATGTCAATTCCAAAAGACATGCATCACCTTCACTTGGAATGAAGATTCCATAAGGCTAGGATCGCCCGCAGCCCGGCATCCTGAGCGTCGGTGAGCGGCTCCCGCGGGACGTCGAGGGGCCGCCCCCGCTCCGGGTGCAGCAGATAGTGGCCAGGGAGGACGTCGACCCGGACGACGGCGGGCCACCGCCACGTCGTGACCGAATGCGTCCGGGAGACCTGGACCTCCTCGTCGGTGATCACCCAGTGGCGCTCGGCCTCTTCCTCCGGACCGGGCCGGTCCAGCCGGCCTGCCGCGGAGTACGAGCGCCAGAGAGCGATGACCAGGAGGGCGCAGGCGCCGCCGATGACCACAGCCGGTACACCCACCGCCCACGTGGCCGCGGCCGCGGCGGTCACGGCAGCCGTGAGGCCGGCCAGCGACCGCCGGGACGGAGTTGCCGGCCCGCCGGCCCACGGCGCCGCGGACGAGCTGACCTCGATCCGCGTCGCCGTCACCGGCCCGCCCGCCGGCCGAGGATGCCCCGGACGACCAGGAACCGGCCCAGCTCCGCGTCCTGGTCGGCGGAGAGGGGGCGCCGAGGGATGTCCACGATCACGTTCCCGTCCTGCACCAACAGGTAGCAGTGGGGCAGAGCGACGCCTGTGCGGAACGCCGACCAGGCGTACCGGGCCCGCGTCAGGTGGGTGCTGGAGGCGACGCCGCCCTCCGTCACCAACCAGCGGCGCGGGCTCAGCCACGAGGCCGGCACCGTCACGAAGGCGCGGATGCGGCGCGACCTGAGGACCAGCAGGCCGATGCCGCCGAGCACCCCGACGCACCCGAGCAGGACGGCCGCGGGTCTGCCGGGCAGGAACGCGACGAGGGCGGCGCCGGCGGTCACGGCGTACCAGCCGCCGATGAGCAGCGGACGCGTCCTCAGCCGGGCGCCGGGGGTGAGGTTGGGGCGGAAGTAGTCCCGGTCCCGGCTGAAGGTGAACTCGATCAGCATCGGGCGATCGTAGGGTGCCCCGACGGTCAGCCGCGGACCTGGTCGGCGATGCGGCACGAAGCCCCGCGGCAGGTGGTCAGCCGCTTCAACGCCTCGTGCAGGGCCTTGCGCCGGGCCCTCGGCAACCGGTCGGCGATATTGCGCAGCTGGTGCGGGTCCGTACGCCGGTTGTAGAACTCCCGCGACCCGTCGACGTACTCGACATAGGTGTAGGTCTCGGTGCGCAGAGCCGCGTACGTCGGAGGGTTGCCGCTGCCGGGCCGGGGACGGTCGGGGTCGTCGGGGTCGAAGTCGGGCCCGTGGTGCTCGATCAGCGCGGCCGTGCGCCACCCCGAAGGCCGCGGGCCGGCGAACAGTGGCGTGAGGCTGCGGCCGTCGACGTCGGCGGGGACCGTCACCCCGGCCAGCTCGCCGAACGTGGGTCGCAAGTCGACGTTCTGCACCGGCGCGGAGACCGTTCGCCCCGCCCCGACACCCGGCCCGGCCACCACCAGCGGCACGCGGACATCGGTGTCGAAGGCCGTCTGCTTCCCGGGGTTGAGGCGGTACTCGCCCGTGTGGAAACCGTTGTCGGAGCTGAACACGACGACGGTGTTGCGCTCCACGCCGGCGCGGGCGAGGGTCGCCTGCAACGACGCCAGCATCCGGTCCACGGACTGCACCGCCTGCGCCCGCTTCCGGAACACGACATCGATCTGGGCCCGCTCCTGCGCGGTCAGCGGCCGCCGGTCCACCAGCCACTTCGGCGCGTCCGAGGGCAGCGCGTCGAAAGCCGGCCCGCGCGGGGCGGTCAGGCCGGGGAAGGCGCCGGCATCGCGCGGGGCCGGCGTGTACGGCGAATGCGGCGCGAACGTCGCCAGCTCCACCAGGAAGGGCGTACGGGAGGCAGCGGACTCCTCGATGAACGCGGACGCCTTGGCGCTGATCACGTCGGTCAGGTAGTCGTCGGGGGTGTGGCCGTAGTGGCGGACCACGCGGTTCTCGTTCAGCGAGTAGCCGAACTGCTTGTACGCGTTCCCGCCCACGTACCACCCGGTCCAGCCCGGCGGCACGTACGGCGGCCCGGTGCCGATGGTGTTCGCCGGCTGATACCGGTTGAGATACTTGCCGAACAGCGCGGTGCGATACCCGGTCCGCTGCAGGTCCGTGGCGAACGTGTCCTTCTCGTGTCCCCGCCGGTGGAACATCACGAACCCGCCGTCCACGCCCCCGTTGGTGAAGACGCCGGTGCGGTGCGGAACCTTGCCGGTCAACAGCGACGCCCGCGACGGGCAGCACAGCGAGTCGGTGACGGTGTAGTTCGTGAACGTGGTGCCCCGGCGCTGCAGCGCCCGCACGTGCGGCATGTACCGGACGAGGTTCATCGACAGGTCGTCGGTCAGCACGAACACGATGTTCGGCCGGGCATCCCCGCCGGCCGCCGGCGAGGACGCGACGGGGGACTCCGGTACGCCTTCCGGCGTGCACGCGGCGAGAAGCAGTGCGGCGGCCAGAGAAGCGGCCAGGCGAAAACGAGAAGCCATGTACCGGACATTACGGGCATAGCACTCCCGCTACGGCACCCGGGCGGCCGCGTCCAACACTTCGAGTGCTTCGAGCCTCCTCGGTCGGGTCAGAGCAGGGGCTGCGAGAGCTGAGCGACGCGGCGTCCGGTTCTGAGCGCCGACACCTCCGGCAGAGTGTCCCAGTCTTCCCAGTTGCTCGCGAAGACCGCTTCGCCGCCCACGCTCTGAAGCACGGCTTCCTCGCCGTTGAACAGCAGGACGCTGTCGGCGCCAGTGCGGTCGGTGATCGCCAGGAAGGCGCCAACCATGAGCGCCGTGTTGTGCTCCTCCAGCTCGCGCCTGGTGGCGGAGAACCGGAACCGGCACGTCAAGCGATGCGGAAACCGGAAGAGGCGGGGTGCTGCGGCCTCGTCCCCGGGTTCGACCCGATGCGCCCAAGCGCTCAAGCCTTCCCGCACCACGGTGCCATCCGACGCGAGGGACCCGCCCAGCGCGGCGGTCAGCGCGGACCGCAGCTCCTCCGTGGTCAGGTCGGCCGCGCTGTAGTAGGTGTACTCGGTCGCCATCGTCTTCCTTCGGCCTCGCTAGCAGTGTCCGGAATAGTGTCGTTAGGAGAACGGATAGAAGGGCAGAACCTTGCCGTCCTTGACCACGAGAATCTCCTTGAGTCCGTTGACCGGCTTCCGTTCGAGGACGCCGCGGATCTCGTCGAGCGACCGGGGGCAGTCGTCGAGGTTAAGCACCAGTCGATCTGCCTGCCCCTCCTTGACCTTGCCGCTCACCTCGTCCCGGATGTTGTCGAGATTCTTGGTGCTAGGGGAGTAGCAATCGAAATACTCGCCCTCGACCTTGTAGTCGGGCTCCTTGCCGTTCGGCTTCGGCGGCGGGTTCTGCTCCACGTCGAAGCCGTGTTCGGACAGCGCGTCCGCCGCCTCGTTCTCGCGCCGTAGCGGCCGGTCCTTCTTCTTCGTCGGATGCGCGTCGGTACGCCTGCCACGCGGCTTGCGACTCGGGTCCGGCTTCCCGGACGGGCTGGTCCGACCCGACCCTTTGGTACCGCGCAGACGGCTGAGCAGCTTCTTGAGCGCCTCGATCGCGGCGCTCATCCTGCCGGTCAGCGTCCTCAGGCGCATGAGACTGGACACCAGACCCCTGAGCCATTTGGCGATGCGAGCACCCCACGAAGCGCACAGTGTGCTCACCTGCTCGACCACCAGAGGGGTCGCCACCCCGAGGGAGAAGACCTCCTCCGCGGCGTAGGTGATCAGCCGGGACACCAGCACGGCGATCGCGTCGCGCACCATCATGCGGACGCCGGCGATGAGCACACCGGCGCCTTCGGTGATGGCTGCCATGGTCTGAGCCGCGGCGGCCATTCCCCCCACCGCATCCCGCTGCTGACCTGTCCAGGTGCGGTATGCATCGGCGGCGTTGCCGCTCCAGTCGGCGGTGTTCCACCGCACCGCACGATCGAGATCGGCGGCCCGGTCCTGCAGAGTCGAGGCCACATTCCGCCAGGTCTGGGCATGCGCGGCGATCTGACCGGGATCTCCGGCGAGCCAGTCCAACGCCTCCGACAGCGGCTTGACGTGCTCGATGATCCAGGCGACGCCGTACTGCAACAGGGAGCCGATCGGATCGGAGACGAAAGCGAGTGCGTCCAGTCCGGCCGAGACCGCGCCGATGGAGGCGTCGATCCAGCTGCCGCTCTCGACACCGGCCATGATCGCCTCGATGTCCTCGGCGATCCACACTCCTGCCCAAGGGCTGACGGGTCCGCCCGCGTCAGCTGCGACCAGCGGATTCGGAGTGGTCATCGGTCCCTCACCGAGTTCTTCAATCTCTCGGCTGCGCTGCGGTCGGCCTCGTCGTAGTCTGCCGCTACGGATCGAAGGGCGTCAGCCGTGTCATGGGCGGAAGCGGCTGCGGTCAAGATTCCGTCCACCATGAACTGCTGCAGACCATTCAGCATCACGGGAACAAGCTGGCAGACTTGGCCGTATGCCCCGGTGTCCGTCCGGACCGTTTCGGCGGCCTCAGCCGCTGTGGCGAGGCCGTCGCCGATGCCGTCCACTTCACGGGCATGCGTGACCAGAGCCGCCGCATCAACCTGGAATTCGCCGCCCGGCTGACTCACAGAATCGCTCCGGGTCCGCCTCGGTCGTCGATCGGAGCATCGACCGAGCCGAGCCGGTCCCTCATTGACCGCATCAGTGCCCGGCCAGTTTCGCTGTCCGCTCCGACGGTCTCGGCGGTCGCCTCGTCGAACTGCCGCAGCAGATCCGCCCTGGCGCGTCGCAGTGTCGCGAGTATCGCGCCGGCCGTGGTGGCTGCCGACTGGCGCCTGATGCCCTCGTCCAATCGCAGATCCGTGAGCTGTCCATTGCCGTTCACGGTGACCTGGACAAGGTGGTCAGCGCTGCGAGCGGAGGCCCCAAGCCCTTCAGTACGCCGCGCGAGCAACTGCGCCCGCTCTGCGCGGCGTTGGAATGCTTGCTCCCATTCGTCGATCCGTGCCGTTGCCTCGGCAGATGGCTCGTCATCGAACATCGGAATCCTCGCGTTCGGTAAGGCAGATCAGATATCCGGCAGGGCGCCCCGGTCGGGATGTCCAGGGTCGGAGGATCAACCGTTCAACAGGCGGGTCAGGTTGGTGAGGCTGGTGACCAGCGCGGTGGTGTACGTCAGGATCCGGCCCGCCCACTTGACCACCGCCGCGACGATCTGTTCGGCGATGACGGGGATCGTGACCACGAAGATCGCTTCGGCGGCCCAGACGATGACGCGGGCGACCAGGTCGGCGATCAGGTCGCGGACGATGTCCCGGGTGAACTGGACGAGGTTGCCCGCGGCCTCGGTCGCCGCCGCCATGGCTGCCGCGACCGCGCCCAGGCCGCCGATCGCGTCGACGTTGTGGCCCATCAGGTTCGTGTAGGCCTCGGCCGCTCGGCCCTGCCAGTCGGGGAGGTCGCCGTTGAGGTGTCCCTGCAGGGTGGCGGCCATGTCGCTCAGCTCGGCGGCCATGTTCCGCCAGGTCGCCGCGTGGGACGCGACCACGTCGGGCATGCCGGTGAGCTCGTCGAGCATCGAGCGCAGCGGCTCGAAGTACTCCATCGCCCAGCCGAGGCCGTTCGCCAGCAGCGCGCTGAGCGGGTCGAGGGCTGTCGCCGCCACCTCGACCGCGAAAGCGCCGCCGGCGAGCGCGCCGTCGACCCAGCCTCCGCTCTCGATCGCGCTGACCAGGCCCTGGAAGCTGTCGGCCAGAGCCGCGCCGGTCCACGGTTCGCGGGTGGAGACGACGTCGGCGACCAGCGATCCGTCGCTCATCGCGGATCTCCGCGGAGGGCGCTGCCGGCTTTGCGGATGGCGTCGGCGGCGCCGGCGTCGACATCCTCGTACGCGCCGGCCACCGCGGCCAGCTCGTCCGCCGCGATGGCGAGGTTCTCCTCCACGTACGCGACGAGGCTGTCCTGGCGCTGGTGCCGTCCTTCGAGCACCGCGGGCAGCCAGCTGCACAGCAGCCCGTACGCCCCGTCGTCCTGGGCGATGTGGGCGCTCGCCGCCCGGATCGCGGCGAAGCGGGCGCGAACCTCCTCGAGGTTGCCGGCGTGGCGGCGGATCTGGGCGGCGTCGGCGAGGAATCCTTCGGACATCAGGACCACTCGGGCCGGTCGCCGGGAGCGGTGTCGCGCAGGCGGTCGCCGACCTGGGCCGCGATCGCCCGGGCGGCCGGGGAGTCGGTGCCCACCGTCTCGGCGATGATCTCCTGGGCCCGGTCCGCGGTGCGCAGCCGGGCCGCGCGGATCGTCGCCATGATGGTGCGCGCCACCACGTCGGGTTCGACCTGCTGGATGCGGCGGCCGAGGTGGATGTCCACCAGCGCTCCCTGGGCGTCGACGGTGACCTCGACCATGCGGTTGTCGTCGGCGGCGGTGACGCGTAGCTCGCCGAGGCGGTCGCTCATCGCCTTCGTGTCGGTGGCGAGCCGGTCGATCCGGTCCTTCCAGGCCGCCATCCGCTCGACCGCCTCGCCGGGCTCCAGCAGAGGACTCGCGCCTCCTGACAGGTCCATGTCACCCCCGTACGACGGCTGCTGTGAGGGGCCATCATAGGCCCGCTCAGGCTTTGCCGTCGTCCGGAGCCTTGCCGTGCTGCATCTCGCTGATCTCGGTGACGATGCGGGCCACGGACCGGCGGGTCGCGTCGTCCATGCGCAGCGCCCGCAGGGCGATCTCCCGGACGTCGGCGTCGCGCAGGGCGGCGGCGAGGGCGAGCTGCGAGTTGACGCTGTCGAGCACCTCGTCGGAGAAGAAGTAGGCGACGGGGACGCCGAAGAACGCCGCCAGCGCCTCGAGGTGCCGCTTGGTGGGGTTGTCGCGCTGGCCGGTGCGCAGCTGCCAGACGTACGTCTTGGAGAACGTGCCCACCGTCAGGGCTTCGCAGCCGCGCGCCACCTCGTCGTAGCTGTACTCGCGGCCGTGCGGCTGGACCGACTTGAACAGATGGTCGATTCGCTGTGCCAGCGAGCCGCCCTTCGCTTCCGCCGCCACGGTGACTCCCTGCGTTCGCTGTCGTGGACGTTGCTCCTGCGGTGGCACCGTAGCATTTCGGTTGACACGCGAAGGCGTCTCGCTATTGTGGACGGCAGTCGTCAACTGGTGTGGACGGAATCGCCCACCGCCCGGGGCCGGGCGGCGCCAGCCACCCCTGTGGCGCGCCGACCGGCATCGGCAACACGGGGGTGTCCGATGGGGTCGGCGCGCCGCAGGGGTCGATTGTCCGCTGTGAATCCCTGCTGTAGGGTGAGCGTCGATGTAGCCGACTCCTTCCCCCGTGGGAGCCGGCTACATCTTTTCCCCGCGCAGGACGAGAGCCCATCACCCTTCAGGTTGGGACGAGGCTGACGACCATGGTCCTCCCGTCGCGGCGGTTCCGGCGACTGCGGCGACACTGCGCCTCGCGGCTGGCGGCGCTCGAGCTGCCGGCGACGGCCGATCTCACCGTTCTCTGCGAGCACCTGGCGCGGCGCCGGGGACGGCCGATCCGCCTGCTGCCGATGCCGCTGTCCGAGGCGCGGCCGTGCGGTCTCTGGCTCGCACTGCCCGATGTGGACCTCATCGCGTACGAGTCCGGCACGAACCGGCTGCACCAGGAGCACATCGTCGCGCACGAGCTCGCTCATCTGATCTGCGGCCACGCCAACCTCTCCGGCGGCCCGGGACTCGACACCCGGGCGCTGTTCCCCGACCTCGACCCGAAGCTCGTACGGGCGTTGCTGCAACGCAGTCACTACTCCGACGACCAGGAACAGGAAGCCGAAGTCATGGCATCGATGCTGTTGAGCCGGTTGAGCCGCCCGCCGGCTGCTCCCGACGGTCCGGCCGGGGTCACGTCCCGGCTCGCCCAGGCGCTCCTGCCGCCGCGGCGCGGAGGGCGTACCGATGCATGATCTGGTCTATGGAGCCGGCGCCCTGGCGAGCTGGATCGCGTTCGTCTACAAGATGAACCACCTGCGCCGCGACTGGGCGAACCCGGCACTGCGGGCGATGTGCGCGGCGTTCGGGTTCTCCGCGGTGGCGTTCACCCTGACCGTGGGCCCGGTCTACCAGCCGGTGGACGCCGCCCTCGGCGTGCCCAACCTGACGAAGTTGTTCGTGCACGCCTTCATGGTGCTGTTCAGCGTCTTCGTGCTGCAGTTGCTGGCGTTCTGGCAGTGGCCGGCGCGGCGGGCGCGGGGGCGGGCCCGCGGGGTCATGGTCCTGGGCCTCGTCGTGGTGGCGGCGATGGCGGCGCTGATCCTGCTGGCGCCGGTGCACGACCGGTACACGGTGGACTTCTGGAAGACCCACGCGGGCCGGACGTCGATGCTGTGGTACCTGACCATCTTCCTCGTGGCGCTCAGCGTCGGGCTCGTGGCGATCACCTACCGCGCGTGGCGGTTCTCCGGGCTCGCCGGCCCGTTGCCATGGCTGCGGCGCGGGTTGCGGCTGACCACGGCCGGCGCGCTGGTCAGCTTCGGCTACTGCGCCTGCCGCGGCGCCTATCTCATCCTGCTCGGCGCGGGGGTCCGGGTCGATGCGCTCGTCGACATCGCCATGCCGTTCGCCGGCCTGGGCCAGGTGCTGTTCGTCGCCGGGCTGACGATGCCGAGCTGGGGGCCGCAGACCCGGGTCGACCAGCTCGCCGCGTACCGGGCGCTGGAGCCGCTGTGGTCGGCGCTGCGGGCGGCGTTCCCGGACATCGCCCTGCACTCGCCGGCCCGGGGCGAGGCGGCCGCCGTCGGCGACCTCGACTACCGTCTTTACCGGCGGATGGTGGAGATCTGGGACGGGCAGCTCGCGCTGCGGCCGTACCGTGCCGAAGCCGAAAGCGAACCGGGCGACGCCGACGCCGACGCCGAGGCCCGGTCCATCCTCGCGGCGCTGCACTGCCGCGCCGACGGCGCACCGCCCACCGGTACGGGCCCGGCGCCCGGTGAGGTGGACGGGAGCCTCGACTGGCTCGTCGCCGTCAGCCGCTCGTACGCCCGGATCGCCCCCGCACACGAAGCTGGAGCAGCAGTGTGACCGAGCCCGAGCCCGCCCGCCCGCGCGTCTCGTCGGGCGCCCTGTTCAGCGACGACGAGGGCCGCGTCCTGCTGGTCGACCCCACCTACAAGGACTTCTGGAACCTGCCGGGCGGTGGGGTCGACGCCGGTGAGACCCCGTTGCAGGCGTGCGTGCGCGAGGTGCGCGAGGAGCTGGGCCTGACCCCGCCGATCGGCCGGCTGCTGGTGACGGCCTGGACGCCGGCGAAGCTCTACTTCGTCTTCGACGGCGGCGTCCTGCCGGCGGATCAGCGGGCGGCCATCACGCTGAGCCCCGGCGAGCTCGCCGACCACGCGTTCGTGACGGCCGAGCAGGCCCGCCCCATGCTCTCCACCGCCCAGTGGGGCCTGATGAGCGAGGTCCTCCGCGCGCGGACCGACGGCACCACGCGCTACGTCGAACTAGGGTGACCTCAGCTCGTCCCGGCGGCGCGTCAGATATGCGATCTGCGCGGAGTTGCCGGCGAGGTAGATGGCTTCGTCGTACGCCGTGCGGGCCTCTTCGTCGCGTCCCATCCGGCGCAGCAGCTCGGCCCGGGTCGCGTGGAAGGCGTGGTAGCCGGCGAGCCGGCCCTTCAGCCGGTCGACCGTGGCCAGCGCCACCTGCGGGCCGTCGAGCTCGGCGACCGCCACGGCGCGGTTGAGGGCGACGACCGGCGAGGGGTCGAGGCGGACGAGCTGATCGTAGAGAGCGCGGATCTGCGACCAGTCGGTGTCGCGGACGTCGCGCGCGTACGTGTGGACGGCGTTGACGGCGGCAAGGATCTGATAGCGGCCCGGGGCGGCTCCGGTGGCCAGGCGCTCACGCACCAGCCGATGGCCCTCGGCGATCAGAGCGGCGTCCCAGACGCCGCGGTCCTGGTCGGGGAGGGGCACCAGCTCGCCGCTCGCCGAGACGCGCGCGCCGCGGCGGGCCTCGGTGAGCAGCATCAGCGCCAGCAGCCCGGCCACCTCACCGTCGCCGGGCAGGAGGGTGCGGAGCAGGCGGGTCAGCCGGATCGCCTCGGCGGTGAGGTCGTGGCGCAGGGGAGAGGTGCCGGGACCGGTCGCCAGGTAGCCCTCGTTGAACACGAGGAACAGGACCGCGAGGACGCCGGACACGCGCGCCGGGAGGTCCTCCGCGGCCGGCACCCGGTAGGGGATCCGAGCGGCCTTGATCTTGGCCTTGGCCCGGGTGATGCGCTGCCCCATGGCGGACTCCTGGACCAGGAAGGCGCGGGCGATCTCCGCCACGGTCAGGCCGGCGACCATCCGCAGGGTCAGCGCCACCCGGGTCTCCATCGCGAGTGCCGGGTGGCAGCACGTGAAGATCAGCCGGAGCCGCTCGTCGTCGACAGCGCCGGTCGGCTCGGGCGGGCCGTCGTCGTACACCAGAACCGCCTGGCGCTGCTTGTCCTCGCGCTTGTTCTCCCGCCTGATCCGGTCGATGGCCCTGCGGGTGGCGGTGGTGGTCAGCCAGGCGCCGGGGCTGGGCGGCACGCCGTCGGCCGGCCACCGCTCGACCGCGGTGGCGAACGCCTCGGCCGCCGCCTCCTCGGCGACGTCGAGGTCGCCGAACCGCCTGGTGAGGGCGGCGACCACCCGAGCCCACTCCTCATGGTGCGCCCGGGTGACCGCCTCCCGCGCGTTCACCTCGTTCACAGGATCTGCCGCACCTCGACCTTGCGGTTGCAGTGCTTCGAGCCCTCGGCCGCGAGCCGGAGCGCCGCCTCCCGGTCGGGCGCCTCGAGGACCCAGAAGCCGGCGAAGTGCTCCTTCGACTCGACGAACGGCCCGTCGGTGACCAGCGGCTCCCCGCCCCGGTTGTCGATGACCGCGGCGGAGGCGGGCTCGGCCAGGCCGGCGGCGAAGACCCAGTGGCCCTCCGCCTGGAGCCGGTCGTTGAACGCGTCGATGGCTGCCGCCTCCTCCGGGGAGGCAAGGCGGGTCGTGTCGTCGGCGATGACGGATACCAGGTACTGCATCTGTCGGATTCTGTCACCGCTTGAGGAGCCGGGTGAACGAGTCCCGGCGGCCCCAGGCGAGAACCACGAAGAGCACGAACAGCACCACCGGCGTGAGCACCAGCGCGCCGCCGTGCAGGATGACCGCCTGGGTGACCGCGGCCCCCACCATGAGCAGCGCCAGCCCGGCCGCGGCCGCTCCGGCGAGGCGCGGCACGAGCAGGCCGATGCCGCCGGCCAGCTCGACCAGGCCGATGAAGTAGCGGAACCATGGGGCGGCGCCCATGTCCTCGAAGGTCTGCACCGCGTACGCCTCGCCGAAGAGCTTGGGGCCCGCGGACGCGACGATGAAGAACGCGGCGAGGAGCACCTGGAGCACCCACAGCGTGCGGTGCAGGCCACGAGCGCGCGGTGCGGGGGTGGTGTCGATGATTGTCATGACGGGAAGACTCGCCGGGCCGGCCGAACTCATCGGCCGGCCCGGAACTTTCTTCGAACGCCCGGCTCAGCGCCAGGAGTCGGTCCAGGTCGCGCTGCACGGCGACGCCGAGGGCGTGGTCCGGGTGCGGTCGGGGTCGCTCTCCCAGATGACCGTCGAGCCCTCCTTCTTGATGTACTTGTACTGCACCGCCGTGGTGCCCGGCAGCGGCACGGTCGCCGTCCACACCGGGTACGACGCGGAGGACAGCGCCACCGCGGACGCCGGGTTCCAGTTGCCGAGCGCCGCGGTGTTGCCCGTGACGTAGACGTTCTGGCCCCAGGTGGTCGTGACGGTCGCGGCGAAGGAGACCGAGGCGGACGAGCAGCCGGGGTTGCCGGTGCCGCGGGCGTTGATGTGCAGGGCCAGCGCGGAGTTTCCGGCCACGGTGGCGGTGAGCTGGCCGGCGGCGTTCACCGCGTACGCCGGCCCCGAGCACGAGCCGTTCGCGAAGTCCCCGGCCATCACGTCGCAGTAGGTGCCGGCCGGCAGCGAGGTCTGGAAGGTGCGGGTCAGCGCGGAGCCGGAGCGGTTGAACGCCACGTACGCCGCGCTGCCGCGCCCGAACGCGATCTGGTTCGAGCCGTTGCTCCACCAGTTGGTGACCGCGGCGCTCGCGGCGGCGTTGCGCAGCGCCACCATGTTCGCCGTGGTGCGGGCGCGGTGCTCGCACTGCCAGCCGTTGCCGCAGCTCACGGCGTTGGTGGTGCCGTTGGTCGCGGCGGGCGGACCCGCCTGCGGGTCGGTGAAGGTGAAGCTCGACATGACCTGCGGGACACCGTACGGCCAGGCGATCATGAACGCCTCGGCGAGCGCGTACGCGGCGCCGTCCTTGTAGGTCAGCTTCGCGCGGCCGTTGCGCTGGGTGTCGTGGTTGTCCACGAACGCCACCGCGTCGCCGGAAGCGAGGCGCATCTGGGAGGCCAGGTTGGTGAGGTTGGCGAGGTTACCGTCCTTGAAAGCCCCGCCGACGACGTCGCCGTAGCGGAACTCGGTGACGTCGCCCGTGCCGGTGTACTCCTCGGGCGACGGCTCGCCGCTGCCGCCCTCGATGACCTCGCTGTAGACGTACGGGTCGCCGGTGACCGGGTCGACGATCGCGGCGAGGTCGGCGGCCGGCAGGTGCTTCGCCGCGTCGACCCGGAAGCCGTCGACACCCAGGGACACCAGGTCGTTCAGGTACGCGGTGAGCTTGCCGCGCACGTACGAGGACTCGGTCTTGAGGTCGGACAGGTCGACCAGCTCGCAGTTCTGGACCTCCCAGCGGTCGCCCCAGTTCACGATGTCATCGTTGCCGTTGCGGCCGCAGTGGTGGAAGTCGCCGCTGCCGTACGGGACGGAGGGGTACGCGTACTGCGAGTACGTCGAGCCGCCGCTGCCGTTGCCGGTCGAGGAACCGCCGGCCATGTGGTTCACCACCGCGTCGACGTAGATCTTCACCCCGGCGGCGTGGCAGGTCCGCACCATGGCCGCGAACGCGCTGCGGTCACCGCGGCGGCTGGTGAGCTGGTAGCTGACCGGCTGGTAGTCCTGCCACCACGGGTGGCCCCTGGCCGGCAGGACGACGTGTTCCTGGGGCGGCGAGACCTGCACGCCACCGAAACCCTTGGGGCCGAGGACGGTCGTGCACTCGTTCGCGACCGACGCCGAGGGCCATTCGAAGAGGTGCACGATGACGTCCTTGGTGCCGGGGGAGGCCGTGGAGGCCTGCGCCTGGTCACCGTGGCGAACGACGCCCACGGCGAGCAGGCTCGCGGCGAGCAGGGTGGTCACCGCGGCGGCGGCGACCGGACGGATACGCATGGCGTGCCTCCAGGGACGCGGGAGTGGGTGAAACTCCTTGCGCAAGTGGAGGAAAGTTAGCAGCGTGTTTCAGCATCGTAAAGAGAAAGGTCTCGATGCGCTGGGGCGTGATGCCCGAAATGCTCGGTTTCGCTTACAGTGAGGTTTACTTACCGGGACCGAGGTCCTCCGAAAGTCCCAGGCAGCAGCAGCGGGCCTTCATCGGAAGGCCCGCAACAACTTTCAAAGATCGATTTAACAGGTTCGTCTTACGCCGCGGAAAACTTCATACTCTCCGGGCCGTGGTCACTCTTGTTGATGGCCGTGGAGCCGCGGACCACCAGCTCGGGCGGGAAGACGTACTCCGAGCGGGGCGCCCCGTGCCCGTTGATCTCGTCCACGAGCTGGCGGATGGCGGCGTTGCCCATGGCGGACACCGGCTGCCGCAGGGTGGTCAGCGGCGGGTCGGTGAAGGCGATCAGCGGTGAGTCGTCGAAGCCGACCACCGACACGTCCCGCGGAACGCTCAGGCCGCGCCGGCGCGCCGCCCGGATGGCGCCCAGGGCCATCAGGTCCGAACCGCAGACGATGCCCGTGACCCCCCGGGCGAGCAGCTGGCCGGCGGCCACCTCGCCACCCTCGACGCCGAACAGTGTCAACGCGACCATCTCGTCGAGATCCCGGTCGCGCAGGCCGAGCTCGCGGCGCATGGCCGTACGGTATCCGTCGAGCTTGCGCTGCACATTGAGGAACCGGTCCGGGCCGGAGATGAAGCCGATGCGCTGATGCCCGAGCGCGACGAGGTGGTTGACCGCGAGCTCCCCGGCGAGCCGGTCGTCGCAGGAGATGAACGGGGCGTCGAGGCCCTCGGCGAAGCCGTTGATGAGCACGATCGGCAGTGGCCGGTCCACCAGGCGCCGGTAGCGGTCGTGGTCCATGGTGGTGTCGGCGTGCAGGCCGGAGACGAACACGATGCCTGACACCTGCCGGTCGAGCAGCATCTCCACGTACTCGTCCTCGGTCACGCCGCCCGGCGTCTGGGTGCACAGCACGGGCGTGAAGCCGGACTGCGACAGTGCCGACTCGATCGTCTGGGCGAAGGCCGGGAAGATCGGGTTCTCCAGTTCCGGCACGATCAGGCCGACGAGTCCCGCACTGCGTTTGCGCAGTCTTTCGGGGCGTTCGTAGCCCAGGACGTCGAGGGCGGTCAGGACCGCCTGCCGGGTGTCGGCGGACACGCCGGGCCGGTCATTGAGCACCCGCGACACCGTCGCCTCGCTGACCTCGGCCTGGCGCGCGATATCGGAGAGTCGTGCGCGCATGGGCGTCACTTTAGACCTTGGAAGTTCTTGCGGAACACTTGCAAGGTCTTCCATTCGCCGAAACTCCTTGCTAACGTCCCGGCAACGTGCTCCTCGGGCACCTTTCTCCCCTCGAACCCACTCTGTGCAGCGGGCGGCCCCGTGCTGCCCAATAGGAGTAGAACATGCGCATTCGTGCCATAACGGCGGTCGCCCTGATCGCCCTCGCCGCCGGGTGCAGCGGCACCGACGACACCCCCACGACCGCCGGCTCGGCGGCACCGGCCGCGGGCGGCAAGCTCGTGATCTGGGGCGACGACAAGCGCGCCGCCGCCCTCAAGCCCTTCGCCGACCGGTTCGGGCAGGAGAACGGCGTCACCGTCGAGGTCCAGGCCATCTCCAAGGACCAGCAGACCACCTTCGTCACCGCCTCCCAGCAGGGCAGCGGCCCCGACGTGATGGTCGGCGCGCACGACTGGATCGGCAACCTCGTGCAGAACGGCGCCATCGACCCGGTCCAGCTCACCGCCGAGCAGCAGCAGGGCATCGCGCCCAACGCGCTCAAGGCGGTCACCTTCAACGGCCAGACCTACGGCGTGCCGTACGCGACCGAGAACCTCGCCCTGATCCGCAACACCAAGCTCGCCCCCGAGGCACCCGCCACCGTCGAGGACCTCGTCAAGACCGGGCAGAAGCTCAAGGCGGAGAAGAAGGCGAGCGAGATCCTCTGCCTGCAGGTCGGCCAGAACGGCGACGCGTACCACCTCTACCCGTTCTTCACCTCGGCCGGCGGCTACCTGTTCGGCCGCGCCGCCAACGGCGACTACGACAAGAAGGACCTCGGCGTCGGCAAGCCCGAGTCGATCGCGGCGTTCCAGAAGATCGCCGGACTGGGCGAGAAGGGCGACGGCGCGCTCAAGCGCTCCATCACCGTCGAGAACTCCATCGCCACGTTCACCGCCGGCAAGTGCGCCTTCCTGGTCTCCGGACCGTGGGCGATCACCGACGCCAAGAAGGCCAAGATCGCGTACGACATCTCGCCCGTACCCGGCTTCGCGGGCGGCAAGCCCGCCCAGCCGTTCCTCGGTGTGCAGACCTTCTACGTGGCCGCCAAGGGCAAGAACAAGGCCCTGGCCCAGGAGTTCGTCACCAACTACGTCACCACGCCCGAGCTCGCCGTCGCCCTCTACCAGGCCGAACCCCGGCCGCCGGCGCTGACCGCCGCCTTCGACCAGGTCAAGGGCGCCGACCCGGACCTCGCCAAGTTCCTCGATGCCGGCAAGAACGCCGTCCCGCTGCCCGCGATCCCCGAGATGGCGACCATCTGGGACCCGTTCGGCAAGGCCGAGTCCGCCGTCGTCGGCGGCGCCGACCCGAAGACCGCCCTGACCGCGGCCGCGAAGACCATCTCCGGACAGATCAAGTAATGACCGCGCTCCTCGAACGGGAGACCGCTCCGGCCCAGGCCCCCCGGCCCGGCCGGAGCGGCTCCCGCGGCCGGCTCCTCACCATCCTGCTGCTCGGCCTCACCGCCGCCATCGCGCTGTGGGCGGCCTTCCCCCTGGTCGAGCAGCGGCAGTGGGCCGGCCTCGCGATCCTCGTCGCGGCCACGGCCGGGCTGTTCTACCTGTACGCCGGACCGCGGCACATACCCGCCAAGTACCTCGTGCCCGGCACCCTGTTCCTCGTCGTGTTCCAGCTGTTCCCGGTCCTCTACACGGCCTCGACCGCGTTCACGAACTTCAGCGACGGGCACCGCGGCGACAAGCAGGACGCCGTCGTGGCCATCCAGACCGCCTCGGTCACCCGGGTGCCCGGATCCGCCGAGTACGCGCTGACCGTCGCCACCACCGGCGACCCGGCCACCGGCCCGCTCACCTTCCTCGTCACCGACCCCGCCACCGGTAAGGTCTCCGCCGGCACCACCGACGGGCTCAAGGACCTGCCCTCCGGCGGCGCGTCCGTGAACGCCGCCGGACGGGTGACCGCCGCCGCCGGCTACACGATCCTCAACGGCGGCCAGGCCAGCGCCCGCAGCCGCGAGATCACCGACCTGGCCGTGCCCACCCCGGGCGGCGCGATCCGCTCCCAGGGGCTGTCGCGCGCGTACGAAGGGAAGGCCGGGCGCGCGTACGACGCCGGGTGCGACTGCATCCGCGAGGCGGCCACCGGGAAGACCTGGACCGCCGACGAGTCCGCGGGCGCGTTCGTCGCCGCGGACGGCGAACGGCTGGCGCAGGGCTGGAAGGTCGGCGTGGGGCTCGCCAACTTCACCCGGCTCGTCACCGATCCGGCGATCTCCGGGCCGTTCGCCCGTACCCTCGTCTGGAACCTGCTCTTCGCCCTCGCCTCGACCGGCGGCACGTTCGTGCTCGGCCTCGTCTGCGCGCTCGCCCTGCACTCGCCGCGGGTCCGGGGGCGGCGGCTCTACCGCACGCTGCTGGTGCTGCCGTACGCGATGCCGTCCTTCGCCATGCTGCTGGTCTGGCGCGACATGTTCAACACCGACTTCGGCCTGATCAACAACCTGTTCGGGCTCGACGTCGACTGGTTCGGCGGCGCCACCACCGCGAGGATCGCGGTGATCCTGGTGCAGCTGTGGCTGGGCTACCCGTACATGTTCCTCGTCGCGACGGGAGCGCTGCAGGCGATCCCGGCCGAGCTCACCGAGGCGTCCCGGCTCGACGGCGCATCGGCGTGGCAGTCGCTGCGCCGGGTCACCCTGCCGCTGCTGCTCGTCGCCCTCACCCCGCTGCTGATCTCGTCGTTCGCGTTCAACTTCAACAACTTCAACGCGATCTACCTGACCACCGACGGGGCGCCGTTCGCCGCCGACAACCCCGCGAACGGGGCCACCGACCTGCTCATCACCTACACCTACCGGCTGGCCTTCGGTGGCTCCGGCGCCCAGTACGGCTTCGCCGCCGCGGTGTCCATCTTCATCTTCGTCATCGTCGCGGTGATCTCGGCGGTCAGCTTCCGCCGTACCCGCCGCCAGGAAGAGGTCTACGCATGACGTGGCTGACGCGGGTGGGGTGGCGGCACGCGGTGGCCGTCCTCGCCCTCATCTTCTCGCTGTTCCCGATCGTCTTCGTGGTGTCGGCCGCCCTCAACCCCCTCGGCACCCTGTCGTCGACGTCGGTGGTGCCGACCGGCGCGTCCCTCGACAACGTCACGCGGCTGCTCACCGAGACCCGCTTCCCGCGCTGGTTCCTCAACTCCGTGCTGGTGGCCGGTGTGTCGGCGGCGGCGTCGGTGTTCCTGTCGGCGCTGGCCGCGTACGCGTTCAGCCGCATGCGTTTCCGCGGCCGCCGGACCGGCCTCCTGGCCCTGCTGCTCATTCAGATGTTCCCGCAGTTCCTGGCGATCGTGGCTATCTTCCTGATGTTCTCCACCATCACCGACCTGTGGCCGGCGATCGGCTTCAACCAGGCGTCGGGCCTGATCCTGCTGTACCTCGGTGGCGCGCTCGGCGTGAACACCTGGCTGATGAAAGGCTTCTTCGACACCGTGCCCCGGGAACTGGACGAGTCGGCCACCATGGACGGCGCCTCGCACGCCCAGACCTTCTTCCGGATCCTGCTGCCGCTGGTGGCGCCGATCCTGGCGGTCACGGCCCTGCTCGCGTTCATCGGCACCATCAACGAGTTCCTGATCGCCAACGTCTTCCTCACCGACACTGGCGCCAAAACCCTCTCGGTCGGCATGTACGGCCTGGTGGCCGGCGAACGCAACAACAACTTCGGCATGTTCTGCGCGGGGACGCTGCTGACCGCCGTACCGACCGTCCTCGTCTTCCAGATCCTGCAGCGCTACATCGTCACCGGCCTCACCGCCGGCGCCGTGAAGGGGTGATCCACGGAAAACTGGGCACAAGAAGCCCATGCCAGAGTGGTTGCAAGCCGGAGGATGGGGACTGCTGGCGGGCTCCGCCCTGCTCATCGGGGCAGCCGTGGGTTACCTCGCGCCCGTACCCCGGCACGTCGTGGCGGCCGTCATGGGCTTCGGCGCCGGCGTTCTGCTCTCCGCGGTCGCGTTCGAGCTCATCGAGGAGGCCGACGAGCGCGGCGGCCTGACCCCGACGGTGATCGGCGCCGTCAGCGGTGCCGTTGTCTACACCGCCTGCAACATCCTGCTGGCGCGGCACGGGGCCCGGCATCGCAAACGCTCCGGGGACCAGCAGCCCTCCGAGAGCGAGGACTCCGGATCCGGTACGGCCATCGCCCTCGGCGCCCTGCTCGACGGCATCCCCGAGTCGATCGTGATCGGGGCGAGTCTGCTCGGCGGGGGTGCGGTCGGGGCGGTCACCGTCGCGGCGGTGTTCATCAGCAATGTGCCAGAGGGGTTGTCCAGTGCGGCCGGTATGCGTCGTGCCGAGCGGGGTCGGCGGTATGTCTTCGGGCTGTGGGGCGGGATCGCTCTGGTCAGTGGGTTGGCGGCGTTGGCCGGGTACAGCCTGTTGGGTGGGGCTGGGGATGCCGTGCTGGCCGGGGTGACCGCTGTGGCCGCCGGGGCGATTCTTGCCATGGTGGCCGACACGATGATTCCCGAGGCGTTTGAGAACGCTCATCTGTTGATCGGGCTTGTCACTGTGGCCGGGTTTCTCGTCGCTTTCGGGTTGTCGCATGCTTGAGGGTTCTGCTTGCGGTGGGACGGTCGGGGGCCGGGGTGACCAAGACGGCTGGTGGGGCGTTTCTACGCCGTTCTTGGTCACCCCGGCCCCCGACCTTGCGTGGGGGCATGCGGCGGGTGGGTGAGGGGTTGCTCGCTGCTTCGTGCGTACTTCAGCTTGCGGTCACCTTGCGGTGGGTGGTCTGGCTTCCGCGTTGTGGTTGCGGTGGGTCGGGTTGTTCTGCAGGCCCGGCTTCGTCGGTGGTCAGGCGGACGTACCGCGCCGGTTGCGGTCGTCGGCCTTCCCTTCAGGTGCCGGCTGCTTGGCTGGTCAGCGACTGAAGGTACTTGTTTCGCCTCAGCGCCGGCTGTTGCCAGAACAACAGTCTCAGGGCGTCAGCCAGGGCTTGGTCCACGAGCTGGTCGAACTCCTCCGCGGGGCACGAGCCGTTGATGCCGCGGCCGTCGTGTCCACCTCGGATACGCAACCACACCGTCCCGCGCTGTCTCGAAAACGACCACTGGTCACCCCGGTCGGACAGTTCGATCTCCGAGGTGCCCCCGCGCCGCATTGTCGTCCGCGCTGCCTGCAGCATCAGGACGAAGTCGAGGATGCTCACCGGCCCGTTGGTCATGGTCTGGCTGAAATCGACTCCACCGAGCTGGAAGACGATGCTGACGCGGAAGTTCGTCCATGAACGCCGACTGAGGCAGGTCTTCGAACGGGGTCGGACGCGATTGCGCGTCCGCCGGGGCCCAGTCCCGCCTCCATGACGGATCTTGCGGATCAGGGGTGAAGGTGATGAGCTTCTACAGCTGTGCGCTGTGCGCGGAAGCGAGCTCATCCAAGCGTTCCCCGACATCGCGCCACGGCTGCAGGTCGAATTCCTCGATGAGGAGCTGCAGCATCTCCGCTTGTCGCGACCCCGTGGGCTCGTAGTCGGCTTGTAGTTGAGCGATCGCTTCTGGGCGCTCCCATTGGTAGGCCAACCGCTCCAGGCCGAAGTAGCCGCGTGCGCGACCGAGGGCGAGGAACTCGCGCAGATCGCTGCCCAGGACGTGGTTAGGAGTATCGAAGGCCATCGGGACGGTCATGACAATCGGTGCGGATCCGCCGCTGCCGGTGACCAAAGCGGAGAAGTGGACCCCG
This sequence comes from Actinoplanes sp. NPDC049548, assembly GCF_040676695.1. NCBI lineage: Bacteria > Bacillati > Actinomycetota > Actinomycetes > Micromonosporales > Micromonosporaceae > Actinoplanes > Actinoplanes sp. NPDC049548. The sequence goes on along the minus strand of NZ_JBFAPM010000023.1, from coordinate 91,879 downwards.
TCTCCGCCGGTAGACGCGATCATGATGCTATTGGCCGGAGTGACGTCGTAGTCGCACCTGCGCTGTTCAGCAGGATCTTCCAAGAACAATCCGATCCGCTCGAAAACGGAGGCCGGTTCATCGCGTTCTTCCAGAGCCAGCCGCTGGGCCAGGCGCCACAACTTGGTCCAGTCCGCAATGCAGGCCTCCGGCAAAGAGCTCATGTCGCGAGTGTGTCAGCCAGCACGGGGAGTCGGTGGATGAACGCCTCCGCTAGCGCAGTTTGACGCCGCAGCGACCGCACTGTCACGCCGCCGTCCGTGGGCGCGGCCCGCCTCACTCTCATGCCGTGATTCCCGGCGGTGGACTCGTTCTGACGTCCTCGCCGGGCAACGATCAGCCGCTGCTGGAGAAGACCGCAGCGGCTGATCCATCTGCCTCGTACTTGTCCGCCATTCCCTCGAACGTCATTCCGGCCTTCAGCAACGTCTCGACCGCAGTCGTGCCGTTCAACTCGACGTAGCACCGTTGGCACGTTTCCGTGAGTTGCCGGGGCGGCGGAGCCGCGATGCTGACTTCTGCCCGGGCGTCACGGTCATGGGACGCCGGGGAAGGCGCATCGCGCCGCATGAACTCACACGGGGAAGGAACACTGCAATGCATCGTCTCGTCCAGGTCTTGGGTGCGACCACGCTGGTGGCTCTGGTTGCCGCCTGCAGCAACACCGCGACCGGGCATGAGGACGCCGCCGCCGTACCGGGCGGTGCCGCTTCCTCCGCGGCCGCACCCGCCGCCTCGGCCGTACCCGCCGCCTCGGCCGTACCCGCCGCCTCGGCCGGTGATGCTGCGGAAGCCGCAGCGACGCCCCGGCCGTCGTCGTCGAGCACGGCGCCGGCGCCTGAGCTGGTCAAGACGAACCACACCGATTCGGCCCGCCTGACCATTCGCCCGGACCGGATCGGGCCGTTGAAGATCGGCATGAGTCTGCGGGCGGCCAAGGCGACCGGCTTGATCGTGGTCAACACCGACCAGGACGCTGCCGGGCCTGACGGCTGCGTCAGTGCGCACTGGAAGGGCCAGTCCAAGGACGTCTGGATGGTCTTCAACGGCAAGTACGGGCTGCGCGCCGTCGACTCGTTCGGCGACCAGAAGACGCCCGAGGGCATCAAGCCCGGCAGCACGCTGGCCGCGGTGCGCCGCGCCTATCCTCACCTCACGTGGCGCGTTGACGGCGATGACACCCCTGCCGCCCGGCGGACCGGCGGTGACGCTTTGGTGGATGCCGTCAAGGGCGACGGCGCGCACTACCGGATCAGCATCGAGAAGAAGAAGGTCACCGACGTACAGCTGGAAAGCGACCGGACCGGCTGCTACGAGTAGCAACCGGCAAGAGCCGGGATTCGCCTCCGCCGCGAGCCTGTCGCGACGGAGGCGACGGCGCCTGGTGCTTGAGGCGGGCGATGCCCCGACGCCATCACGGCACCAGGGCGCGGACGTCCTGTGCGGTGAAGCGCGTGAAGCCCTCGATGTCGGGTTCGTCGGCGGTCGGTTGCAGGATCACGGCGTCGGCTCCGGCGTCCGCGTAGCGGTTGACCATGGAAGCGATGTCCGCGGCGCCGCCGACGGCCGTCGTGTGTGCTCTGTCTGACTCGCCCCAGAACTCGAGTTCACGGGCCATGCGCTTCTCGGCGTCGGGGCCGGTGGCCGCGTGCACGTAGACCGTGATGGCTCTGGCCGCGGGCCTGGCGGCGGCGACTTCCTCCGGTGACGTGCCGGCCGTCAGCAGGATCCCGTCGGCGACCTCGCAGGCGAGTGCGCGGGTCTTGGTTCCGGTCGCTCCGGCGTAGATCCGGGCGGTAACCGCCGGCGGGTAGTCCAGTTTCACCTTGTCGAGCTTGACGTAGCGGCCCGAGGTGCTGACCGTCTCGCCGGCCAGCAGCGCCCTCAGCGCCTCGATGTGCTCGCGGAGCAGGGTCAGTGGCGACCCGACCCGCGCGCCGACCTGGCCCATCCAGTCCTGGACGCCGTGGCCGAGGGTGAGGATCGTCCGGCCGGGGAAGAGCCGGTGCAGCGTGGCGGCCTCCATGCCGAGCACCGCGACGTTGCGAAACGGCACCGGCAACAGACCGATTCCCACCGTCAGGCGATCGGTCCAGGCGAGGGCGGCGGCCGCGGAGGCGATACCGCTTTCGCGGAAGCAGTCCTCCCAGAGCCACAGCTCCTCGAGGCCGGCCTCGTCGGCGGCGCGCGCGACGGACCGCAGGCGTTCGGGCGGGTTCTGCGGGCGGAAGACCACACCGAGAGTCGTCATCATGGACGAGCCTAGACGGGGCCCTGGGCTGGCGTACGGTTCGCTCGGTCCGATCTCCACTCGAACGGGGTCGGTCGATCGCTGCCGGGCCGGCTCGGGCGGCGCGTCATCAGTGCTGTGCCGGACGATGGCCGTCCATGGTGGCGGCTGCGATGGTTTTCGTATGAAGAGAACTCGCCTATTTCGGATATCCACGGCAGGTGGAGGTCTGATTCTCGCCGTCGCGCTGGTGTCCGGTGTGCACGCCGACGCGGATGTCATGCCGGCTTCGGAATCCCCGGCCGCGACGATCGACCCCGTCCTCGCCGCGGCCGTGGAGAACGGCGCGGCCGACGCGATCGTGGTGATCCGGCACGACGACCTCACGGCGGCGGCCCGGGACTCCGCCGCCGACGCGCGCGGCGACGCGTCCGCCGGCACGCAGAGCCCGGATCCGGAGACGGACCTGACGGTCCAGCGCAATGCCGCGAACCGGGCCTATCTGCGGACGGCGCGAGCCGGATACGCCGAGCGCAAGGCCGGCGTGAACCGGTCCGCCTCCGGTGTTTCCGTGACGCACGACTTCGGTGCGTTCCCCGTCGAGCTGGTTCGTCTGTCCAGCAAGGACGACCTGCGGAAGCTCGCCGCCGATCCGGACGTGGCCAGTGTCTCGAGCCCGCGCTCCTACACGGACACCGGGAAGGACGACCTGAAGCTGATCAAGCAACCGGAGGTGGTGAAGAAGGGCGACGACGGCGAGGGCACCGCGGTGGCCGTGCTGGACAGCGGCGTCGACTACACCAGGTCGAAGTCGGTGTTCGGCAAGTGCCCGGGTGCCGGGTGTGCCGTCGTCGACGAGCACGAGTTCGCCCCCGACGACCACAAGCGCGACGACGGCGGTCACGGCACCAACGTCGCGAGCCTCGTCCTGCGCGTGGCGCCCAAGACGAAGATCATCGCCGGTGACGTCTTCGACGGGAAAGGCGCCACGGACGAGACGGTGATCCAGGGCATCCAGTACGTCGCCGACCACGCCGCGGAGCACAACGTCAAGGCGCTCAACCTCAGTCTCGGCAAGGCCACCCACGAGACGGCGGAATGCACCGGGTCGCCCTTCACCCCGATCTTCCAGACCCTCATCGACCTCGGCGTCCAGCCGGTCGTGTCGGCCGGCAACGACGGCACCGTGGACGGGAAGTACGTCGACGGGGTGGGGGAGCCGGCCTGCGTACCCGGCGCCTTCGTGGTCGGCGCCGTCTACGACGGCAAGTTCAAGAACCAGGCGTTCGAGCCCTGTACGGACAGCAGGACCGTTCCCGACCAGGTGACCTGCTTCAGCCAGGGCGGAGCGCTCGTCGACCTGCTCGCCCCGGGAAGCAAGGAGTCCGGGGGCAAGGGCATCGAGGAGATGAGCGGCACCTCGCAGGCGGCGCCGCACGTGTCCGGGGCGATCGCGGCGCTGGCCTCGGGGGACCCTGCCGACTCGGCGTCGACCATCGCCGCCACGCTCGCCGCCACCGGCCATCCGGTCACCGACGCGCGGACCGGTGTCGCGTACCCCCGGCTCGACATGGCGGCGGCACGGGCCGCGCTGCGGCACGGAGCGATCATCACCAACGGCACTGTGGGCCTGGGCGTCAACCAGCTGGCCGACCTCAACCTCGCCGGCCAGCGCGCCGACGCCGAGGGCGGAACGACCTACGGCCTGCGGCTCCTCAAGCCCAACTTCGACTACGTCTCGCCGGGCTGTGCCTGCGAGGGCTGGGGAGTGGCCGACACCAGGACCGGCCTGACCGGGTACGCGGACGAGGCCAGCGGCACCGACCACCTGGCCGCGGCGAAGTTCACGCACGGGCCCGACAAGGCCCTGTCGGTGGTGACCGTGGACGACAAGCTACAGGTCACTCACGAGTTCCACACGGTGAGGAAGACGAAGGCGCTGTTCCAGGTCGACGTCACGGTCAAGAACATCGGCAAGGACACGCTGCCGGACGTGGTCTATCGCCGGCTGGTCGACTGGGACATGGAGCCCACCGCCTTCAGCGAGTACGTGACGCTCCAGCGTGGCACGGCGGAGAAGATCCGGTTCAGCAGCGACAACGGCTTCGCGTCGGCCGATCCCCTGTCGGCGGGTGGCAGCGTGTCGTTCACCGGTGAGGCGGTCCGCAACGGCCCGGCGGACCACGGCGCACTGGTCGACATCGCCCTCGGCAAGCTCGGCAAGGGGAAGTCGGCCGGGTTCCGTCTCTTCTACGGCGCGGCAACCGACGAGGCGAGCGCTTTCGCGGCGCTCAAGGCGGTCAAGGCGGAGGCGTACTCGCTGGGTCAGCCCGGCCGCCGCGACGACGCGGTGCAGGGTGCCCCGGGTACGGCGATCCTGGCCTTCACCGGGGTGGGCGGCAAGGCGATCAAGTTCTGACGCCCGGCCTCATCCGAGGTCCACGTCCCCCTCGTCGGAACTGAGCTTCCGGAGGTGCGGAAGCCTGCGCAGCAGGGCCAGGGTCCGCTCCTCCGGCTCGCCGGGGAGCGAGATCTCCCGGAGCTCGGTCAGCTCGCCGATCCACTCGGGGATCTCCAGGATGTCGTTCATCCAGAGGCCGAGCACCCGCAGGTTGGTCAGGTGACGGACCCAGCCCGGCACCTCGGTCAGGCCGTTACGGGACAGCTCCAGGCGGGTCAGGCCCGTGAGCTGTCCCAGGGTGTCCGGCAGGCTCTCCGGCGAGTTGTGGAACCAGCCCAGGTACAGGTCGAGGTCCGTGAGGTGGGTCAGGTTGCCGATGCTCTCCGGGAGCCGGTCCGACCTGGTGTCGATCAGGGCGAGCTCGCGCAGGTTCGTCAGGCGGCCGAGGAGGTCGAGCGGTTCGCCCTCGAGGTTGTTCTCGCTCAGGTCGAGCTTGCGAAGGCCGGTGAGCGAGCCGACCACCTCGGGGACGTGTTCCAGGATGTTCCTCTGCACGTTGAGGTCCACCAGCCGGTCGAGGCCGCTCAGCCAGTCGGGCAGGTCGTCGAGGTTGTTGAACTGCAGATGGAGGGACTCGAGGTGGGTGAGGTCGCGGACGGCGTCCGGCACCTCGTGCAGCCCGCACCGGGACAGGTCGAGGGTCGGTGACTGCGCGGCGCGCGCGGCCTCGATCCGGGCGTGGGCCGATGACTGGTCGATGTCCCGCATGCGCCACATGCTAAAGCTGCGGCACCCGCGGGGCTGCGGAGATCATCACCGGACCAGTACCCTGACGCGGCTCGTCGTTCCCAGCACCGAGGTGGATCCCGTCGTGTCGTACCCGCAGCAGCCCGGTTCCAGCCCGCAGCCCGCTGAGCTGCCCTACGGGGCGCCGGCCTCGTTCGGCGCGCCGCCGCAGCCCGGGGCGCCCTACGCCCCGCCGGCTCAGGCCTCCTACGGCGAGCCGGCGCCGGCGCCGTACAGCGGTCCGGTGCAGCCGGCCGGCGTGACGGCGGGTCAGGCGGGGCAGTTCGCCGTGGTCGCCTGCCGGTTGTGCGGCAGTGTGCCCGCCGCGCCGGCCAAGTTCCGTGGTCATCAGGGATTCGTCATCGTCATGCGGTTCCTGAGCCTGGACGGGCCATTCTGCCGCGACTGCGGGCTTGGCACCTTCCGTGCGATGACCTCGCGCACCCTGGTGCAGGGGTGGTACGGCTGGGCGTCGTTCATCATCACGCCGATCACCGTGCTGCTGAACCTGTTCCGCCGCGGCAAGGTCGCGAACCTCGCCGCGCCGCAGCCGAACCCGTTCGGTCCCAGCCGCCCGCCGATGGATCCCGGGCCGCGGCTGCTGCAGCGGCCCATGACGATCATCGGGCTGGCGATCCCCTTCGCCCTGATCATCCTGATCGCGTTCCTGGCCAGCCAGGACTCCTGACAGCCGCCCGGGCGCGGCGGTTCGCCCGGGCGGGTTCGTGGGTCAGGCGCCGATCAGGCTGCGGATGCGGTCGGCGCCCACCGCCAGCAGCAGCGTGGGCAGGCGGGGGCCGGTCTCCTTGCCGATCAGCAGGCGGTAGACCAGGACGAAGAACGACCGCTGCGCGACCTTCAGCTCCGGGGTCGGCTTGGTGTCCGGCGGCAGGCCGGCCATGACCTTCGGTACGCCGTACACGAGCGTCGTCAGCCCGTCCAGCGACCAGCTCTCGTCGAGCCCCGCCGCGAGCAACCGCAGCGACTCGCGCTGGTCGTCGTCGAGGGACGCCAGCAGCTCCTTGTCGGGCTCGGCCAGGACCTGGGTGCGCGCCTCCGGGGGCAGCTGGGTGGTGACCCAGGTCTGAGCCCGGTCGAGGCGGGGCCGGACCTGGTCCAGGTCGGTCACCGGGCGCCGCGGGTCGAGGTCGCGCAGGATGCGCAGGGTCTGCTCGTCGTGGCCGGTGGTGATGTCGACGATCGAGGCGAGAGTGCGGTACGCGACCGGCACCGGCGTCGCCGGCAGCGTGACCGTGGCCGTCCGCACCGCGCGGTCGTGCGCGGCATCGTCGGCCGGTGCCGCCGTGCCCGCCTCGATCTTGGCCTCCAGGGCGTCCCACTCGTCGTAGAGGCGCTGGATCTCCGCGTCGAAGGCGACCTTGAACGCCTGGTTGGGGCGGCGGCGGGCGTACATCCAGCGCAGCAGCGGCGCCTCCATGATGGCGAGGGCGTCCGCCGGGGTGGGCACCGCGCCGCGGGAGCTGGACATCTTGGCCATGCCGCTGATGCCGACGAAGGCGTACATGGGGCCGATCGGCTGGGCGCCGCCGAAGATCTCCTGGACGATCTGGCCGCCGACCACGAAGGAGGAGCCCGGCGAGGAGTGGTCGACGCCGGAGGGCTCGAAGTGCACGCCCTCGTACGCCCACCGCATCGGCCAGTCGACCTTCCACACGAGCTTGCCGCGGTGGAACTCGCTGAGCAGCACGGTCTCGGTGAACCCGTCGGCGCACTCGTACGTCATCTCGGTCGTCGTCTCGTCGTACGCGGTGACCGTCGTCGTGTCCTTGCCGCACTGGGCGCAGTACGGCCGGTAGGGGTAGTACCCCGTGCTCGCCTGGCCGTCGTCCTCGTCGGCGGCGCCGGAGCCCTCGGCCGCCTCGGCGGCAGCGGCGGCGTCGGCCTCGTCGAGCTTGGCGTTCGCCTTCGGTGCGGCGGTGCGGCCCTTGGTGCGGTAGCGGTCGAGGATGGCGTCGATCCGTTCCCGCTCGCGCATGGCCAGGAGGATCTGGTCCCGGTACGCCCCCGAGGTGTACATCTCCGTCTGGGAGATGCCGCGGTACTCGATGCCGAGCTCGGCCAGCGAGTCGATCATCGCGGCCTTGAAGTGCTCGGCCCAGTTGGGGAAGCGGCTGCCGGGCGGCGCGGGCACGGCGGTCAGCGGCTTGCCGATGTGCTCGGCCCACGACGCGTCGATGCCGGCCGGCACCTTGCGGAACCGGTCGTAGTCGTCCCACGAGATGAGGTGCACCACCTCGTGGCCGCGCCGGCGGATCTCGTCCGCGACCAGGTGCGGGGTCATCACCTCACGCAGGTTGCCGAGGTGGATCGGCCCGGACGGGCTGAGCCCGGACGCGCACACCACAGGTTGCCCCGGCGAGCGGCGCTGCGCCTCGGCGATCACCTCGTCGGCGAACCGGCTGACCCAGTCGACGGCTCCTGCTGCTTCTGCCACGATCCCCAACTTCCGTTCTCGTACGCTCACCCCCATTTTCGCGGATCGGTCCGGGGCCGCTGAGCCCGGGTCAGCGCACGCCGCTCATGAGCCGGCTGATCGGTTTGGCCGCGAGCGCGAGGGCGGCGCCGACGACGATGGCGATCAGGCCGAGGATGCCGAAGTACGCCGTCTCGTGCTGCTCGCTGTAGTAGTTCGCCAGCGTGCCGGAGGCGGCGGTGCCCAGGGCGACCGAGAGGAAGAAGAGCGCCACCATCTGGGTGTGGAAGGCGGCGGGGGCGAGCTTGGTCGCCAGCGACAGGCCGACCGGCGACAGCAGCAGCTCGGCCACCGTGAAGACCAGCAGGATGCCGGCGAGGGCGAGCAGGGGCGCACTGTTCGGGCCGCCGCCGGCGAGGGGAAGGAAGAGCAGGAAGGCCACGCCCATGATCACGGTGCCCGCGGCGAACTTGACCGGCGTGGACGGCTGGCGCGGGCCCAGGCGGGTCCAGAGGGCGGCGAAGACACCGGACAGCACGATGATGAAGACCGGGTTGATCGACTGCACCCAGGAGACCGGCATCTCCCAGCCGAACAGGTCGCGGTCCAGGCGCTGGTCGGAGTAGATCGTGACGACGGTGAACTGCTGCTGGTACAGCGACCAGAAGACGGCGCTGGTGACGAACATGGGGATGAACGCGTACACCCGGCGGCGCTCCACGCCGGTGATCTTGTGACTGGTCAGGATCACCACGAAGTAGGCGAGAGCGGCGAGGGCGCTCAGCACGACCACCACCGTCGACAGGTACGCGGCGCGCAGCACACCGGTCGCGGCCAGCACGACGACGAGCAGGCCCACCGCGGCGGCGACCCCGGCGATCGGCAGGAGACGTCCGCGGGGCAGCGGGTTGGGCACGACGCGGGCGGCGCCGGTGAGGTGCTTGCGGCCGAGGGCGTACTGCGTGAGGCCGGCGGCCATGCCCAGCGCGGCGAGGCCGAAGCCCCAGTGGAAGCCCCAGTTCTTCTGCAGCAGGCCGGTGAGCAGCGGGCCGACCAGCGCACCCAGGTTGATGCCGAGGTAGAAGAGGGAGAAGCCGGCGTCGCGGCGCTCGTCGTGCTCGTCGTAGAGCGAGCCGACCAGCGAGGTGGCGTTGGCCTTCACGCCGCCGCTGCCGACGGCGATGAGGATCAGCCCCGTCGTGACTCCGGTGAGGCCGGGCAGCACCGCGAGGCTCACGTGCCCGGCCATCACCAGGATCGCGCTGAGGAAGAGCACCCGTTCGGGGCCGAGCAGCCGGTCGGCCACCCAGGCGCCGAGGATGGTGGAGAGGTAGACCGCTCCGCCGTACGCGCCGACGATGCTGGTGGCGGTGGCCTCGGACAGTCCCAGGCCCCCGTCGGCGGCGCTGTAGTAGAGGTAGATCAGCAGGATGCCCTGCATGCCGTAGAAGGAGAACCGTTCCCACAGCTCGACACCGAAGAGGTTGGCCAGTACGGGCGGCTGGCCGAAGAACGTCTTCTCCGGGCGGAGGGCCTGCTGCGTCGTCATGCCCCGGAACTACCACCACGTCCGGATCGATAAACGTCTCTATTCTTAAGCGACCTGCGTCACGGTCGATGGTCCGGCGTGAAGAACTGGCGTGAGCTCGGGGACCGCGCGGCCGATGCGGCCGTGGCGGGCAGTGGGTTGCTGCTGGCGGCGTTCCTCGTCTGGTACGCCGGCGGGTGGGGCGGCGAGACGCTGCGGGCGTACGTCACCGACGGCATCTACCCGCCGATCGCGCTGCTGTTCACCGTGCTGGGCGTGCGGGTGGTCCGGCGTGGCGGCCTCGAGCCGAGGGCGCGCCGGGCCTGGGGCTTCATCACGGCCGCGTTCTTCTGCCAGCTCGTCGCGCACACGTCGTGGTTCGTCGAGGACGCGGTGCTGCACACCGACGCGTACCCGTCGTTCGCGGACTACTGGTTCCTGGCCTTCGTGCCGTTCCTGCTCATCGGGCTCGTCCTGCTTCCCGGCGTGCACCGGAGCCGGCGCGACAAGATCAAGCTGGCGCTCGACGCGCTGATCGTCGGGGCCAGCTCGTTCATGGTGCTGTGGTACCTCGTGCTCGGCCCGCTGGTGGTCACCGAGGGCGCCTCGCCGGCCGGGCTCTTCTACTCTGCCGCCCTGCCGGTCGGGGACCTGGTGCTGGTGGTGGCCCTGGCGGCGGTGCTGCTGCGGCGCACGGAGATCACGCAGGCCCCCATCCGGCTGCTGGCCGGCGGTGTCGCGGTCTACGTCGTCGCGGACGTCTACTACAGCTACGTCCAGCTGCACGCCGGCTTCGTCGGCGGCTCCTGGCCGGACCTGTTCTGGCTGTCCGGCTGCTACCTGTTCACACTCTCCGCGCACCGGCAGTGCCGGCGGTCCCGCGCCGCCCGCGACGGGGTGCCCGAGCGGCGGGCGACGATCAACTGGCTGCCGTACGGCGCCATCGGGCTGGCCTACGGCCTGCTCGGCGTCCTCGCCCGCGAGCAGGGGATGTACCCGTTCGGCGGCATGATCGTCGGTGCCGTGCTGCTCACTGCCCTGGTCGTGGCCCGGCAGATGTACGCGCTGCGCGAGAACCGGCAGCTGGCGTTCACCGACGCGCTCACCGGGCTGGCCAACCGGACCCTGGTGAGCGAGCGCCTGGCGGAGCTGTCCACCCAGCCGGTGCAGGACGGCCGGCACGCCGCCGTCATGGTCATCGACCTGGACCACTTCCGGGCCCTCAACGACCGGTACGGCCAGGACGCCGGCGACGCCGTGCTGGCCGCGGTCGCCGGCGCCCTGCGCTCGGAGCTGCGCGCCGGCGACACCGCCGGGCGCCTCGGCGACGACGAGTTCGCCGTCATCCTGCCCAACCTGCCCGACCGGGCCGCCGCCGCCCGCATCGCCGAGCGCCTCGTCGAGGCCCTGAACACGCCGGTCATCCACGGCGAGTTCCTGCTCACGACCGGCGCCAGCATCGGCGTGGCCGTCCGCGACGAGCTCACCGGGGAAGGCGAGCTGCTCCTGCAGCACGCCGACGCGGCCATGGGTGCGGCCAAGCGTGCCGGCCGCAACCGCTACGAGTTCTTCACCTCGGAGCTGGACACCCGCGGCCGCGACGCCGAGCTGCGGCAGGCGATCGACGACGGCGACCTCGTCGTGCTCTTCCAGCCGGCCGTCGACCTGTCCAACGGCTCGGTCGTCGCCGTGGAGGCGCTGGTGCGCTGGCGTCACCCGGAGCGCGGCCTGCTGATGCCGGCCGAGTTCATCGAGCTCGCCGAGGAGACCGGCGCCATCGTGCCGCTCGGCGAGTGGGTGCTGCGGGAGGCCTGCCGCGAGGCGGCCCGCTGGCGTGACACCGTCCCGGGCACGGAGCACATGCGGCTCAGCGTCAACGTGTCACCGGCGCAGGTGCAGCAGCCGGCCCTGGTCGACACGATCCGCACCATCCTCACCGAGACCGGCTTCCCGGCGAACCGCCTGGTCCTGGAGCTCACCGAGGGCGTCATCCTGGAACCCGACTCGCACGTCGTCGCCCGTCTCGAGAGCCTGCGCCGGCTGGGCGTGAGCATCGCGGTCGACGACTTCGGTACGGGCTACTCGGCGCTGAGCTACCTGCGTCGCCTGCCGGTGGACATCCTCAAGATCGACCGCTCGTTCGTCACCGGCATCGCGGACGACCCGCAGGCTCGTACGGTCGCCGAGGCGGTCGTGCGGCTGGGCATGGCGTTCCGGATGAGCGTCGTGGCCGAGGGCATCGAGACCGCCGACCAGGCCCGCATCCTCGCCGCCATGGGCTGCGGCTTCGGCCAGGGTTTCCACTTCTGCAAGCCGCTGCACGGCCGGACCGCCGCCCAGGTGCTGCGCCGCACGTACCGGGACGTCGGCGCCACGGAGGAGTAGGCGCACCGTACGAACGTGCAATCATGTCCCTATGCAAGCATCTGCGGAAGGGGCCGCGAGCGCCACGGTCCAGGCGCTGATGCGGGCCAGCCGCGCGTTCGTGGGGATGACCGCGCGCTCGCTCGCGGCCGTCGAGGGTGACGTCACGCTGCCCCAGTTCCGGGCGCTGGTGGTGCTGGCCGTACGGGGAACGCAGCGCAGCATCGACATCGCCGAGGAGCTGGGAGTCAACCCGTCGACCGGCACGCGGATGCTGGACCGGCTGATCCGCAAGGGGCTGGTGCGCCGGATGCGATCGCCGTCCGACCGCCGGGTGGTGCGCGTACGCCTGACGCCGGCCGGTCACGACGTGGTGGAGCGGGTGCTCGTCCGGCGGCGGGCGGAGCTCGAACGGCTGGTCGCCGCCACCGAGGAGTTGTGGCAGCCGGCGGTGATCGACGCGCTCAGCGCCTTCGCCGACGCCGCGGGCGAGGCGTCGGAGCCGGACTGGTGGCTCGGCTGGGCGGCGCACCGCGAGGAGGACGCCGAGGACCGCGACCCCGGCGAGCCGGCCTCCGCGTGATCTCCCATGACGGCAGGCCGCATCCTGGCCAAGAACCTTGCATAGTGCAAAGATGGTTGTATGCCTTGGAGTCACGAAGGGGGTAGCAATGGACAGCAACGGTGAACACCATGTCGCTCGCATCGACGACACCATCACCCCGGGCACGCTGCACGCCCGGGCGGAGGCGGTCGCCGTCCCCGACTTCAACTACCTGGAGCAGACCGTCGAGGCCATCGCGGCCGGGCTGACCCAGGGCCGCCGGCGCCGGCGGCCGGCCGGCGACGAGGGAGGACCTCGGTGACCCCGTCGTCGACGGACCTGCTGGCACCGCGCACGGCCGCGCCGGCGCAGGTCACCCACCTGGCGTGGCAGCGCACCGACACCGTCGGCACCGAGCTGGTGTTCCCGTCCGCGGGGTCGGTGGAGGGCAGCTCTGTGGTCGCCGGCCCCCACCCGTACGCCTCGCAGTGGAGGGCGGAGATCGACGAGGCCGGGACGGTCCAGCGGCTGACGGTCACGTGCAGCGGCGCCGGATGGCGCCGCACCCTGCACCTGAGCAGGCAGGACGACCAGTGGTCGTGCCGCACCGAGGAGAGCGGCACCCCGTCCGCGGACGGGCCCCCGCCGGGCATCGACGACCCGCTGCGCCTCGGCCCGGACGCCGTGATCCGGCTCGGCGACTCGCCCGCCTCCGTCGGCTGGGCCGTGCGCCGGCTGGGACTCGGCGCGGACTCCGGCCCGGTCACCGCGCCGACCGTACGGGTCCAGCTCCCGTCGCTGGCCGTGCTCCCCGGCGTGTCGACGTTCCAGCTGCTCGGCACCCACCGGCTCCGCGTCACCGGCGACGACCCGGCGTGCACCTACGAGCTGGACGACGCCGGCACCGTCACCTACCAGCCCGGCCGCTACCGGCTCGTGCGCTGACCGGTCTTGGGGGCAGGGGCACCTACCTGCCGTGCGGAGGGTGCTGTGAGATCCTGGGTGCCGAGTCTTCGCGCGGCGAGTTGACGGTTCGGTGACCATGGAATATAAGGCAATGACGATGGCTGACCTGGCTGTCCGGCTGGCCGGTCAGCACGACGACAAGGTTCGATGGAAGTACGTGTGGGAGTTCCTCGAGGAGTATCGCTGGGAGCCGGTCGACGCCAAGCCCCGGTTGTTTCGCGACGAGCCTGACAGAGTCGGTGAGCAGTGGGACGCTCTGCTGGCCGCGTTGGCGGAACACCTCGCCGCTCAGCTCGATCTTGCGCCGCCGTCCTGGTCACGCTCGCGTGTCCTGGCTACGCCGTGGTTCCCTTCGCACCTTCCGTCCAAGAGGATGGAGGCGCTCGTCTGGGCGCCTGCAGCTCTTCGCAAGCACGGTGTCTTCCTGTCCTCGCGTGACCTCGAGGCCGCATGAGCGACGACGGCCTGCTGGGGCGCGCGGAGCTGGAACGCGCCTTCACCGCCCTCGGAGAACGTCTGGTCCGTAGAGGTGTCGTGGCGGATCTCTTCGTGGTCGGCGGTGCCGCCATGGCGCTCGCGTACGACGCGAACCGCGATGAAGGCGTTCGCGGCCAGGAGTCGTGACGAAGAGGACCTGCGGACGCTGGCCACCATCATGGGCATCAGCACTCTCGCGGCCGCCCTCGACTTGTGCGAACGATTCTTTCCCGCCGAACCTCTGCCGCCCAGGTCGCAGGCGGTCCTCGAGGATCTGTTCGGTCTCGCAGAGAGCTGACCGGTCAGAACGTGCGGTGGTAGAGCGAGCACCCCCGGCAGACCTCCGGCGGGTCGTCGCCCGCCAAGCGGCGGCGGAAGTCACGGTACGCCGGCCCGCGCCAGATCTCCGGGAACGTCTGCTCGGTCAGGTTCCCGAGCGACACCCGGTCGTCGCCCATGACCATGCAGCACGGCTGGACCACGCCGGCGCTCGTGACGTACGCGGCCTCCCATGGCCACGAGCAGCCTCGCCGGTCCGGCCCGGGGCCCGCCTCCGGTACGCCGAGGGCGGGCAGGCGTACCTTCAGGCCGCGTTCCCTCGCCGCCTCGGTCGCGGCCGCGAACGCGTGGCGGGCGCGGTCATCGTCGGCGCCGGTCCACAGGGCCTGGTCCGCGGTGAACCGGCGGATGCCCTCGTAACCTCCGGCCGGGTCGGTGTCGGAGAAGCTGTGCGAGAGGTTCTGCACGTGCAGCTCGTCCACGCCGAGGTCGGCGAGCAATCGGACCAGGTCGGGCAGCTCGCCGATGGTGTCGCGCATGGCCACGAAGACGACGCGGATCCACGGCGTCGCGCTGCCGGCTTCCCGTTTCGCCGCGACCAGGCCGGCCAGGTTCCTCACCACGGTGGCGAAGTCGGCGCCGTCGCGGATGGCTTCGTACGCCGTCGCGTGCGCGCCGTCGAGCGACACGTGCACCCAGTCCACCCGGCTCTCGACGAGCTCGGCGGCGCGGCGGGCGGTGAGCAGGGTGGCGTTGGTGTTGAAGCCGACCGTGATGTGCCGTTCGACCGCCGTGCGGATCATCTCCGGCAGGTACGGCGACAGCAGCGGCTCGCCCAGGCCCTGCAAGGTCAGTCGCCGCAGCCCCGGGACCTCGGCCACCAGCCGGTGGAACAACTCCGGGCGCATCGCCCCGGCGAGCTTGTTGACCGGGGGCCGGTAGCGCACCAGGCACATCATGCAGCGCAGGTTGCACGCCGAGGTGATCTCGAGCTGCAGGTGGCGGGGGAGCGGCGGATCATCGAGGCCGGTCGACATAGGCGGGGATTGCCCGGCCTCACGGGTCACAAACCGCGGCCGTTTCGACCCGCGGCGTGCGGGAAGATACAGGGGCATGTTCCCCGCTGAGAACCTGCGCGACTGGCGCGGCGAGAAGGTCATCGACCCGGCCGGCGACAAGATCGGCGAGCTGGAGGCGGTGTACGTGGACACCGCCACCGACGAACCCGCCTTCGCGACGGTCAAGGTCGGCTTCATCGGCCGCCACAAGCTGGCGTTCGTGCCGCTGGGCGGCGCGACGGTCAGCCCGTCCGCGGTGCGGGTGCGCTACGACAAGAAGCTGGTCGGCGAGGCCCCCTCCATCGACCTCGACGGCGAGCTGACCGCCGCCGACGAGCCGGCCGTGTACGCGCACTACAACCTCACGTACCAGCCGGGCGCGTCGGGCGAGCGCCGGCTCGGGCGCCGCTGAGCGGGCACGGGTCATGGCGCGCCCGATCTGGACCGGCTCGATCACCTTCGGCCTGGTCTCCGTGCCGGTCGGGCTGTACTCGGCCACCCACGAGCACGAGGTGTCCTTCCACCAGTTCGAGAAGGGCACGGCGGACCGGATCCGCTACAAGCGGGTCAACGAGCGCACCGGCGACGAGGTGGAGTTCGACGACATCGTCAAGGGCACCGACGTGGGCGGCGGGAAGCTGGTCATGCTCGAGCCGGACGAGCTCGACTCGGTGGCGCCCGGCCGGTCCCGCAGCCTGGAGATCCACCAGTTCGTCGACCTGGACGAGATCGACCCGATCTACTACCAGAAGACCTACTACCTGGCCCCGGGCAGCGACGAGACCATGAAGACGTACGCGCTGCTGCGGGACGCGATGAGCGACGCGAACCGCGCGGCGATCGGCACGCTGGTGATGCGGAGCAAGGAGTACCTGGCCGCGATCCGCCCGGACGGCGACCTGCTCGTGCTGCAGACGATGTACTTCGCCGACGAGGTCCGCGACCCGAAGGCGGAGCTGGACCGGATCCCCGGCAAGGCGAAGGCCAAGCCCGCCGAGCTGAGCATGGCGGCGCAGCTCATCGACTCGATGTCGGGCCCGTGGAAGCCGGCGGAGTACCGCGACACCTACACCGACCGGGTCAACGAGCTGATCGAGGCCAAGAAGAAGGGCAAGGAGGTCACCGTCGCGGCCGAGGCGCCGGAGCCGACGAACGTCACCGACCTGCTCGAGGTGCTGCGCCGCAGCGTGGAGGCCGCCAAGAAGTCGGCGAAGGCGCCCGCCAAGAAGGCCGCCAAGAAGGCGGCGCCGAAGAAGAAGACCGCGACCGCGAAGAAGACCACGGCCGCGAAGAAGACCACGACCGCGAAGAAGACCACGACCGCCAAGAAGACCACCGCGAGGAAGCGCGCCTCCTGACCGTGCCGCCCGATCCGCTCACGACGTACCGGCGCAAGCGGGACTTCGCCCGGACCCCGGAGCCCGCGGGACGCCCGCTGCCCACCGCTGCGGAGGGGGTCCGGCGTTTCGTGGTGCAGC
This sequence comes from Actinoplanes sp. NPDC049548, assembly GCF_040676695.1. Taxonomy (NCBI): domain Bacteria; kingdom Bacillati; phylum Actinomycetota; class Actinomycetes; order Micromonosporales; family Micromonosporaceae; genus Actinoplanes; species Actinoplanes sp. NPDC049548. Next base: position 75,295 of record NZ_JBFAPM010000023.1, on the reverse strand, counting down.
GGCACCGGGCGACCCGGCTGCACTACGACTTCCGGCTCGAGATCGACGGGGTGCTGGTCAGCTGGGCGGTGCCGAAGGGGCCCACCCTGGACCCGGCGGTCCGCCGGGCGGCTTTCCACGTCGAGGACCACCCGCTCGAGTACTTCGACTTCGAGGGGGTCATCCCGGCCGGTCAGTACGGCGGTGGCGACGTGATCGTCTGGGACGCGGGCACCTGGGAGCCGCACGCCCGCCGGGCCGGGCGCAGCGTGGACCCGGTTCGCGAGGTGGCCGCCGGTGAGCTGCACTTCGACCTCGACGGCGAGAAGCTGCACGGCCGGTTCGTGCTGGTCCGCACCCGGACCGCGGCGTCGGGCAAGGAGGAGTGGCTGCTGCTGCACAAGCGGGACGCGTACGCGGTCAGCGGCTGGGACGCCGAGGACCATCCGCACTCGGTGCTCAGCGGTCGCACCAACGACGAGGTGAAGGCCGATCCCGACCGGCTCTGGCGCTCGGGCGAACCCGCCGCGCGCGCCGCCGTGACGCTGAGGGCGGCGCCCGTCACGGACGACGAGCTGGCCGAGCTCGACGGCTTCCGCTCCACCGGCACCTGGACGATCTTCGGCCGCCGGCTGCGGGTGACGAACCTGGACAAGGTGCTGTTCCCGGCCCGGCCCGGCGAGGAGCCCGTCACCAAGCGGGATTTCCTGCGCTACACCGCCACCGTCGCGCCGACGCTGCTGCCGTACCTGGGGCGCCGGGCGCTCAACCTGCACCGCTACCCGGACGGCGCGGGCACCAAGGGCTTCTGGCAGAAGGAGGTGCCGGACCACGCGCCGCAGTGGCTGCCGCGCTGGGACAACCCCGACGCGGACCCCGGCGAGACCCGCACCTACCTGGTCGTCGACGAGCCCGCGGCCCTCGTCTGGGCGGCGAACTTCGGTGCGCTCGAGTGGCACCCGTGGACCTCGCGGACCGAGGCGCCGCGGCTGCCGACGTACGCCCTCATCGATCTTGATCCTGGCGGCACGACGGGCTGGGACGACCTGCTGGCGCTGGCGCGGCTGCACCGCACCGCGTTCGAGCACCTCGGCGTCACCGCCCGCCCCAAGGTCACCGGCCGGCGCGGCATCCAGATCTGGGTGCCGATCGTGCCCGGGCCGAGCTTCGACGAGACCCGCGCGTGGGTCGAGCAGCTGTCGCGGACGGTCGGCGCCGTGCTACCCGACCTCGTCAGCTGGAAGTGGCAGAAGAGCGACCGCAACGGTCTGGCCCGCCTCGACTACACCCAGAACGCGATCAACAAGACCCTCGTCGCGCCGTACAGTCCGCGTCCGGCCGCCGGGGCCCCGGTGTCGGCGCCGATCGACTGGGACGAGCTGGACGATCCGGCGCTGCGCCCGGACGGCTTCACCGTGCGCAGCATCCTGCCGCGGCTGCGGGAACGCGGCGACCTCTTCCGCGACGTGCTGGACAAGCCTCAGAAGCTGCCGCCGATCCGGTAGCCGGAGCGGTGGACGGTGTGGACGACACCCGGCTCCCCGAGCTTCTTGCGCAGGTTCATGACGGTGACCCGCACGACGTGGGTGAACGGGTCGGTGTTCTCGTCCCAGGCCCGCTCGAGCAGCTCCTCGGCGCTGACCACCCGGCCGCGGGCGGCGAGCAGCACGTGCAGGACTGCGAACTCCTTGTTCGTCAGGTTCAGCACCTTGCCGTCGCGGGTGGCGACGTGCCGGGCCACGTCGAGGACGATGCCCTCCTGCTCCAGGACGGGCGGCACGGCGGGCGTCGATCGCCGGCCGAGCGCCTGGACCCGCGCGGCCAGCTCGGCGAAGGCGAACGGCTTGGTCAGATAGTCGTCCGCGCCCAGGCCGAGGCCCTCGACGCGGTCGCGCAGCCCGGCCGCGGCGGTGAGCAGCAGGACCCGGGTCTCCACGTCGTCGGTACCCGCCACCCAGCGGCAGACGTCGTCGCCGGTGCGCCCGGGCATGTCACGGTCGAGCACCGCCACGTCGTAGCGGTGGACGGTGATCCGCTCGAACGCGGTGTCGCCGTCGTAGCAGACGTCCACGGCCATCGACAGGCGCCGGAGCCCCTGTGCCACGGTGTCCGCCAGGAGCCGTTCGTCGTCCGCCACCAGCACTCGCACGCGGGGAAGTGTGCCCGCCGCCGCATAACGTGCTCGTCAAAGATCGGGCACCGTATCGATCATCGTCGTGAGGCGCCTATGGTGGCGGGTATGGCGGGACGAGACGCCGGCGGCGACGACGCTCCGCTTCGGCGACGACCACACCGCCGCGCACGAGATGCGATCCACGGCCGAGCGCGAGGCGGCGCTGTCGCAGCGCGAACAGCTCATGTCCGAGCAGGAGGAGCTGCTCGACGAGCGCGAGACGGACCTGACCGATCGGGAGATCCTGCAGGAGCAGCGGGAGATCCTGCAGGACGAGCGGCAGTTCCGGCGCCGGCTGCTGGCCGACCAGCGCGATACGGCGGCCGACCGCAGGCAGCGCGCGGCGGACGAGCGGGAACGGCGGCTCGACCGACGCGAGGCCTACCTCGACGAACGGCAGATCGGGGAGCGGCGGAAACCCCACGAACCGGGCGCATGAGCGAGTCTGTGCGTACACGCTGTAGCCAACGGGTGACGGCAGCGCGATTATCCAGGTATGGAGAGCAATGGCGCTTCCCCCGCGTACGGGTATGGAAAGTTCGGCCGGCCGTTGCACACGGCCCGGGATCGCGATGCGGAGGCCGTTCGCACCGCGTTGCGCAAGGCCCGCCTGCGGGATTTCAACGCCGCCCGGCATCCGCACGGCTTCGTCGTGCAGGATCTCGGCACGGGCGGTGGCAACAGCCGGCCGCTGCGGGTGCTGTACTGCGGCTTCGACCCGCCCGCCGAGCGCATCCTGCGCTACGCGGAGATCCTGACCGCGGCCGGGTTCAAGGTGGACGAGGATCCCGACGATCCGTACGCGCTGCTCGTGCACCCGTGACGCGCTCCACCGTGGTCCATGGTGATTCGGCGATCGGAGGCGAGATGAGCGACAGCGGACCGGTCGACGACGCGGCGCTCGTGGGCAAGGCGGCGGGCGGGGACCAGACGGCGTGGGACGAGCTCGTCCGGCGCTACAGCGCCCGGGTCTGGGCGATCTGCCGCGTCCACCGGCTGGCCCCGGCCGACGCGGCGGACGTCTTCCAGCAGACGTGGCTGCGGGTGCTGGAGAACCTGGACTCCCTGCGGGACCCGGCGAAGTTCGGCGGCTGGATCGGCACCACCTGCCGCAACGAGGCGCTCGCCGCCATCCGGCGGGCCCGCCGCGCCCAGCCCGTCGACGAGGCGTGGCTGGTCGACCGGCCCGGCGATCCGGAGGAGGACGACCCCGAGCTGCCGTTCCTGGTCGCCGACCGCGACGCCGAGCTCTGGCAGGCGTTCCGGCGGCTCGGTCGCCGGTGCCGGGACGTGCTGCGGGTGCTGGTCGTCGAGGCGGAGGACGGCCGGCCCTCGTACGAGCTCGCCGCGGCTGCGCTGGGCATGCCGATCGGCAGTCTGGGGCCGACCCGGGGCCGGTGCCTGACCCAGCTCCGCCGATTCCTGACAGAAGGTATCCACGGCGCCGGTGGCAATTCCTGACAGTGATGGACGCGCTACGCAACTGGTTTTCCCACCGGCCCGAGGAGACACCGTGAACGACGCGCACGACGACAGCCTCCTCGCCCGGCTCGGTCAGCTCTTCCGGGAGGCCGACCCGCCCCCCGCCGACGCCGTCGAGCTCGCCCGGCAGAGCTTCGGCCTGCGCGGCCTCGATGCCGAGCTCGCGGAGCTCGTCGAGGACTCCGAGGCGGCCACCGGTGACGCCGCGGTGCACCGGCAGGCCGTCGCCGTCCGGGATCCCGGGACGGCGCCCCAGCCGCGCCAGCTGACCTTCCAGGTCGTCGGCCCGCACGGCGCCGACGAGGTCATCATCGCGGTGCAGGTGGAGGCCGTGGGTACGCGGCGCCGGCTCACCGGCCACCTCGCGCCCCAGGGCCCCGCCCGCATCGAGGTACGCCAGCCCGCCGCCCCGGAAGCCCGCCGCGTCGACGCCGACGGCCGGGGCCTGTTCGTCATCGACGACGTGCTTCCGGGACCGATGAGCCTCACCTGCCGCCGCGCCGGGGCGCCCGCCATCGCGACACAGTGGACCCTGGTGTGAGCCCAGCACCCGGTCAGAGCGGGGTGCCGGGCAGCAGGTGGACCACCTTGCCGTAGTCGGGCCGGTCCGGCCGGCCGGCGACGAGCTGCTCGAACGCCTGCCGGGGGCTGAGGCCGGCGTCCTCGCCGCACAGGGCCGCCACCGCGGCGCTGATCTGCGGCGCCGTGAACGAGGTGCCGCTCCACGTCGCCCAGGAGTCCGGACCGAACTCGATAGTGGGGGAGAGGTCCAGCTCGGGCGGCAGAAGACCCTTGACGAACGTGGAAACGATGCCGACGCCCACCGCGGAGCAGTCCAGCCAGGACCCGTGGTTGGAGAACGCCGCCGGGGTCAGGTCGCTGTTCAGCGCGCCCACCGCCTTCACCCCCGGGAAGGCCGCCGGATAGTGCTCCACGTCCAGGCCGTCGTTGCCGGCGCTGGCCACGATCAGGGCGTTCTCGTACGTGTCATGGATGTGGTCGACGGCCTCCTTCATCGCCAGCGGCGGGATGCCGTCCACGGCGGGTGCGCCGAACGAGGCGTTGATGATGAGCCGGTGTCCCGCGGCGTCGTCGGCGGCCCGGACGAGCATGTCGGCCGCCGCCTCGTCGGAGCCCAGGCCGTCGGGGCCGGTGAAGCGGTAGACCCAGACCTCGCAGTCCGGGGCGATCTGCCGGACGATCCCGGCCGCGAAGGTGCCGTGCCCGCCGAACCAGTCGATGCGCGTCGACGGGGCCACCTCGTCCAGCGGGTCCGTGCCCTCGTTGCGCACCTCGTGCATCCAGTCGTCGGTGCGGGGCTGGTCGGTCAGGCCGGTGTCCACGATCGCGACCCGTACGGGTGCGGTCGCGCCGTTGGTCGCGAAGGGACCCGGGGCCGTGCTGACGCCCGGGTAGGAGTTGCCTTTGATCACGTAGCCGAGCGGGACGATCACGTTGACGCCGGCCGGGATGCCGTGGCGGCGCAACGTGTCGGCGTCGGCGCGGAGAAGATCGAGCCGCCGCGGGTCCCGGCTGGTGAAGACCCGGGTCCGGCGCCGCCAGCCGGGCCCCTCGTGCTCCTGCTCCCCGCGGTAGCGGTCCAGTACCTCCCGCACCGGGCCGTCCGCCGCCCGTGCGGTGTCGACCACGAGCTGGTTCTCGGCCAGGAGGATCCGGCGGTCGCCGCCGTCCGGCGCGTAGCTCACGATGGGCCGGCCCACGGTGCGGCGGCGGGCGCGGATGCGTTCCACGATGTCGTGCTGCGCGGTCCTGAGCACCTCGACCTGGCGGCGGACGTCCCGCTGGTCGTTTGCCAGCTGTTCGGCCGAACGCCGGTCCTCCAGCGGCCAATGTGACTCGATGGTCATGGATATGTCCCCCTTTTCGTCGGTACGCTGACGACGACCTTCCCGCCGGATCCCCGGGTGGTGCCAGGTGGACACAGAGGTGGGCCTTCGGGAGGAGGCCGACGCCGCTTACAGAAGAGTCACGCTCGATCCGTTCAGATACGCCGGGGCGGCAGAAGTGACCCTCCGGCGGGCCCGGTCCGGTACGGACGTCGAGGCTCTGGTGGCCGCACTGCGCGCCGCGGCCTGGGCCCGGCACGCCGCCCTGGACAACGAGGGCGCGCGGAGCCTGCTGGACCAGGCCGTCCGCCTCGCCCGCCGGCACGGCCTGTCGCGCCGGCTCGGCGAGGTCCTGGTCACCCGGTCGGTGGCGCTGCACGAGCTGGGCCGTTACGACGCCGCCGCCCGTGACCTGCGCCACGCCGAGCCGCTCATCGATCCCGCCGACCGGCCCGAGCTGCGCTTCCAGCTCGCGGTCCTGGACCACAACCGGGGGCGGGTCGTCGCCGCCGCGCAGGCGTACAGGGACCTGCTCGAGGACCCGGACTGTCCGCCGATCGTGCTGGTGAAGGCGGCCAACAACCTGGCCAACGCGCAGACCCTGCTGGGCCGCCCGCACGAGGCGCTGGTGCACCTCGACCGGGCCGCGGTCCTCGCCGACGACCTCGGGCCGCAGCTGCCGGCGGTCATCGCCAACAGCCGGGCCTGGTCCAGCTTCCACGCCGGACGGCTGGCCGAGAGCGTCCGCCGCTTCGAGGAGGCGGGGCGCCTGCACGCCGCCGCCGGCCTGCCGCTGGGCGAGCACCACCTCGAGTACGCGGACGTCCTGCGGGACCTGCGCCTGCTCGACGAGGCCATGGCCGCGGCCCGCTCGGCGGCGGCCGACTTCGACCGGCACGGCGCCAAGCTCATGGCGGCCGAGGCCCGGCTCCGGGTGGCGCTGCTCGCCCTCGAGCTCGGGGACGCGGCGACCGCCCTCACGGAGGCCACCACGGCCGTGCAGGACTTCCGGCGGCAGCGGCGTCCGGCCTGGGCGGCCCGGGCGACCGTCGCGGAGGCGGAGGCCCTGGCCTGCCGCGACGGCTACTCACCGCTGGTGCTGCGCCGGCTGCGCAGGGCCGCGGCGACGCTGGAGAGCCTGGGCCTGCGTGCCGAGGCGGCGTACGGCCATCTCGCAGCGGGCCGGGCCGCCCTCGCCCTGGACCGCCGGGCGGTCGCCCGAGCCGAGCTGACCGCGGTGGGCGAGCTGGCCGAGGGCCAGGCCCTGCTGGTGCGTCTGCGCGGGCGCCTCGCCCGGGCGCTGCTCGCCGAGGCGGACCGGTCCGGTGACGTGCTGCGCGAGTGCGTCCGCGGGCTGCGGGACCTGGCCCGGCACCGCGCCGCCCTGCCGTCGCTGGAGCTGCGCGTGCTCGCCTCCGGTCACGGCGCCGAGCTGGGCGAGGTCGGGCTGCGCCGCCTGCTGCCCTCCGGCTCGCCCGCCGCCATCTTCGAATGGCTCGAACGGACGCGGGCGGCGGCGTTGCTGCGCGTGCAGCCACCCCCGGCCGGAGTGGACGACGACGTCATCGCGCTGCGCGGCATCGCCCAGGAACTGCGCGTCGCCCGGCTGGAGCGCGGCGAGGAGCCGGCCGTCCTGCTGGCCCGGCAGAGCATGCTCGAGGCCCGGATCCGGCGCCGGTCCTGGACCGGCGAGGACCCCGCCGGCGAGACCGACCCGGCCGGCACCGCGGGGCTGCGGCGGGCTCTCGACGGGGAGTGGCTCGTCGAGTACGCCGTCGTGGGCGAGCGCGTGCTGGCCGTCGTGCTGGAGCCCAGGCGCACCCGGATCGTCGAGCTCGGCACCCTGGAGCCCGTCCGTCAGGAGGCCGGGGCGCTGATGTTCGGCCTGCGGCGGCTGCTGCACGGCACCCGGTTCTCGGCGGTCGCCCACGGCGCGGCTCGCGACGCCGTGGAGGCGCTGACCCGGCTGCTGATCACGCCGGTCGGCGTACCGGCGGACGTGCCGCTCGTGGTGGTGCCGTCCGCCCAGTTCCTCGGCATGCCGTGGTCCGCACTGCACCCGGCGCCGATCTCGGTGTCGCCGTCGGCCGCGCTGTGGGCCCGGGCCCGCCGGACGCCTGCGAAAGGGCCGCCGGACGACGACGGGCGCACCCGGGTCGCCGTGGTGGCCGGCCCGGACCTGGCGGGCGCGCTGGCCGAGGCGCGGGCAGTGGCGGCGGCGCACCCGGGCGCTCGCACCCTGGTGCCGCCGGAGAGCACGGTGGACGCGACGATCGCCCTGGTCAAGGACGCCGACCTGGCGCACCTTGCCTGCCACGGGCTGTTCCGCTCGGACAGCCCGCTGTTCTCGGCCCTGGAGCTCAGCGACGGCCGGCTCACCCTCTACGAGATGCTGGCCAGGGGCGTGGCGCCGCACCGGACCATCCTCGCCTCCTGCAACTCGGGGGCGCAGCGGTCGTACGGCGGCGGCGAGGTCCTCGGCTTCGTCGGCGCCATGATGTCCAACGGCAGCGCGGGCATCACCGCCACCGACCTGCCGATCCCGGACGGCGCCTGCGCGGGGTGCATGGCGGTGCTGCACGAGCGGATCAGCCGGGGTGACTCGCTGGCCTCGGCGGTGTGGCATGCGCGGCAGGCGCTGGCCGGGGGCGGTCCCGAGGAGTATGTCGCCTGGTGCGGCCTGACCGCGTACGGTCCGGGCTGACGGCGGGTCAGCCGCGGCCCTTGAGGGCGAGCGCCATGCCGGCGAGCCAGGGGAGGACGGCGAGCACGGCACCCGTCACCCCGCCGAACATCAGCAGCGCCAGCGCCCCGGCGCACAGCACCGCGCCGATGGCCAACGGCAGCCGGCCGGGCGTCCTGGTCTCCTCGAAGGCGGCGGTGAACCCGGGATCGTCCTCGTGCAGATGCGCGACGATGTCGTCGAAGCGGTGGGACTCGTCGGGGTCGGCCACGACGTCACCTCCGTGGTCCGCGATCAGACCACCGTACCCCCGCGGCGGGCCCCGGACCGATCAGTGGCCGTCGTTGCCGAAGGCGATGCTGAGGATGGCGTGCGCCACCCAGATGGCCTGGGCCTTGTTGTCGTACGGCCCGACGCGCAGCTCGACCGCCTTGTCGCCGAACAGGGCACGGACGGTCCAGCTGTCCGGGTGCCGGTCGTCCTCGCGGCTGTGGTTGACGATCACCTGCGTGGCGGCGCGGACGTTGACGGCCGACCACTTCTCGTCACCGGTCGGCCATGCCCGGAACCAGCCGGGCGCGATGGCGACGACCTCCTTGTTCGCCTCGTCCAGCGCCCATTCCAGCTCCTCCGGCACCGGCGGATCCGGCACTGCATGCGTCATGGCGCTCATCCCGACCCTCGCTCTTGTACGAAATGCCATGATATGAGCATTTTGACGCTGGGGAGGGCGGGTCGGCGACACCGGGACCACATCCGCCGGTCGTGACCTTGTAACCAATACCTATCAATTGGATAGGTAATATCGGGACATGACCATCACCTCCGCGTACCGGTCGCCGGCCACCGATCTCGCGTTCCGGCGGCAGCTGGAGCGCGACGCGGTGTGGACCCGCATGATCGCCCCCGGGGGCCGGGTTCCCGACCTGGCGCTCGTCGAGGCCGACCTCGGCCCGGTCCACCTGCACCGCCTCCTCGACACCGGCCCGCTGGTGCTGGTGTTCTTCCGCCACGCCGCGTCCCCGGAGTGCGATGCGGCGCTGGCCGCGTACGAGAAACGGCTCGCCCCCGTGCTGACCGGCCTGGACGCCCACCTGGTGGCGGTCAGTCCGCAGCGCGCCGACCGGCTGGCCCCGGTCAAGCGGCGGCACGAGCTGAGCTACCTCGTCGCCTCCGACGGCCGGCACGCCCTCATCGACGCGTTCGGCATCGGTTTCAGCAGCCCCGAGACGACCGAGATGCTCGGCACCGGCCGCTCCACCCTGCCGCACCCCACCGTCGTGGTGGCGGACCGCAAGGGCATCGTGCGGTTCGTGGAGGTGAGTCCCGGCCCGGCCGTCCGGACCACGCCGGAGGCCATCGTCGCCGCCGTTCGCGGCTGACCCTCCTATGTGACGCGCCGCCGCCGTGCCGCCGCATCCGGCCGGCCGCGCGGCGCGCGCAGCGGCAGGATCGTCGCCCCGCCCGGGCCGCCGAGCCCGACCGACGACTCGGCGGTCGCCCCGAAGAGGTCCAGCACCCCGGTGACCTGCAGCACCGTCCGCACCACCCCGCGCGCGTTGACGATCTGGGCCGCCTTCCCGGCCTCCTGCGCCCGCAACAACCCGTCCAGCAGTGCCCCGATCGCCTCGGAGTCGAGGAAGAGCGTCTTGTGCAGGTCCACGACCAGAAGCGGCGCGTCGTTGTCGTGCGCGGCATCGAAGAGCTCCTGTCGCAGCTCGTCGCGGGCATCGCCGTCGAGGTCGCCGGAGAGGCGGAGGCAGACCTCCCGGCCGCCGTCGATCATGACGCGGGTGATGCGGAAGTGCTCGGGGCGCATGGCCACCTTTGTACCAATGGGGCGCCGTCGGTTCCCCCGATCGGGCGACCGCTCCCGGCGGATTGACCGGCGCCCCGGCCGGGTAGAGGCCAGCGGTCTCCCGATCACCGACCAGACAGGACCCGCATGATCCCCGACGCTCTCGCCGTCCCGCAGTTCCGCGCCGAGTCCACCGACGAGGGCGCGGCCGCGGCCTTCACCGCCCGGTCCAGCGACGAGGTCATGCACCGGCTGCGGCACCCGTTCGAGCCGGAGGCGGCGTACCCCGAGGCTGCCACTGCCGCGGGGCGTCCGACGGCGTGACCGTTGCGGCCGGGCACTACTCTCGCGGACCGTGAGCTTCACTCGCGTCCGCGCTTTCCTCCTTGTCGGTGTCCTCGCCGTGGCGGCGATCGTCGTCGTCGTGACGGCGGTGCTCCGCGACACCCAGGCCGATGCCGTCGCCGCCGGCTGTCCCGCAGGGGCGCCGATCGCCCACCTGCGGCTGCCCACGGGGCCGAAGGACGTGACGGTGAAGGTGCTCAACGGCACCGCGACGCAGGGGCTGGCCAAGGGCGTCAGCGCCGAGTTCGCCAACCGCGAGTTCAAGGTCAGGAAGCCCGGGGAGAACAGGAAGCGCTTCGACGGTGTCGCGCTCCTGCGCTACGGGCCGGAGGCGGTCGGCGACGCTCAGCTGCTCCAGGCGTACTTCCTCGGCGACGCCGAGCGCGCCTACGACCCCAAGCGCAAGGGCGAGGTGGTCGACGTCGTGATCGGGGCGCGCTACCGCCAGCTCGGCACCACCACCGAGGTCAAGCAGTCGCTCGGCATCCTCGGCGAGGCGGAGCTGCCCCCGGGCGCCTGCGCCGCCAAGGCCTGAGGTCCGGTCCTACGGCCGTACCGGGTGGAAACCGTAGGGAAGCTCCAGCCGGTGCGCACGCAGCAGGCCGTCGTCCGCGAGGATGTCGGCGGTCGGCCCGTCGGCCGCGATCCGGCCGCCGTCGAGGATCACCGAGCGGGGGCAGAGCTGCATCGCGTACGGCAGGTCGTGCGTGACCATCAGCACGGTCACCGGCAGGCGCTCGAGGATCTCCGCCAGCTCCCGCCGGCTCGCGGGGTCCAGGTTGGACGACGGCTCGTCCAGGACCAGCAGCTCCGGGCGCATCGCGAGCACCGTGGCCACCGCGACGCGGCGGCGCTGCCCGAACGACAGGTGGTGCGGCACCTGGTCGCGGTGCTCGCCCATGCCGACCGCCGCCAGCGCCTCGTCCACCCGCGCCGCCAGCTCGGCGCCGCGCAGGCCCAGGTTGGCCGGACCGAAGGCGACGTCCTCGGCGACCGTCGGCATGAACAGCTGGTCGTCCGGGTCCTGGAAGACGACTCCCACGCGGCGGCGGATCTCGGCGAGCCGCGACCGGTCACCGGCGTCGACCCGCAGGCCGCCGACCTCGACCGTGCCCGCGCCGCCGTGCAGCACCCCGTTGAGGTGCAGGACCAGCGTCGTCTTGCCGGCGCCGTTGGGCCCCAGCAGGGCGACCCGCTCACCCTCCGCGACGCTCAGGTCGACGCCCCGGAGGGCGACACTTCCGTCCGGGTACGCGTACGTCAGCCCCGTGATCCGCAGACTCATCCCAGCACCGCCGCCAGCGCGATCACGGCCGCCGACGCGGGCAGCACTGCCGACTGGGCCCACTGCGCCGCGGTCGCACCGCCCGCCTCGGGCCGCGGCAGCCGCCCGTCGTAGCCGCGCGAGACCATCGCCAGATACACCCTCTCGCCGCGCTCGTACGCCCGCAGGAACAACGACCCCACGCTGACCGCGAACGCCTTGACCTGCCACAGGAACCTCGGATCGTAGCCGCGTGACAGCCGGGCGATCCGCATCCGCCGCGCGTCGTCGGCCAGGATGTCGAGGTAGCGCAGCATGAACGTGGCGATCTGGGTGAACACCGCCGGGCAGCGCAGCCGGTCCAGCCCCAGGATGAGGTCGCGCATCGTGGTGGACGCGGCCAGCAGCAGCGAGGCCAGCACCCCGAGCGTGCCCTTGGCGACGATGTTCCACGCGCCGTAGAGGCCGTCGACCGAGAGCGACAACCCCAGCCAGTCGACCCGCGGACCGTGCCCGGCGAACGGCAGGGCGACGGCCAGCAGCACGAAGGGCAGCTCGATGGTGGCCCGCTTGGCGAGCCACGACGCCGGCACCCGCGCGAGGGCGGTGACCCCGGCGAGCAGGAGCGCGTAGCCGGCGAAGGCCCCGAGCTCCTCGCGGGGGGTCGCCACCACCACGATCGTGAAGAGCAGGGTCGCGAGGATCTTCACCTCGGGAGCCAGGCGGTGCACCGCGCTCGGCCGGTCGAGGTACAGGGGATGGGCGTGACCGGCCCCCACTAGACCTCGGCTTCCGCACGGTCGCGCGCGAGGGTCGTGCCGGCGGGACGGCGCCGGGCCAGCCAGAAGAGGCCGCCGCCGAGGGCGAAAGTGACCAGGACGCCGAGCACGCCGGAGACCCCCGTCGACAATGCGCCGTCGCCCAGGCCGCGGACGCCGTAGTCGGCCAGCGGGCTCCCGGCCAGCTGGTGCTCCCGCTCCTTCTGCGCCATGCACGTGCCGCCGGTGATCTCGTCGTCGGCGTTGAACGTGCATCCCTGGCGCGCGGCGGCGTCGAGACCGTCGGGGCTGCTCGAGGCGAAGCTGCTGACCACCCCGGCCAGCAGCAGCGCCACCAGCAGGCCGCCGGCGAGGAACCATCCGAGTCGCTTGGTCATCCGACACCTCCGGAGACGGTCACCGGCTCGGCCACCGGCGCCCGGCGGAACCGGCGCAGGGCATAGACCAGGTCCGGGCGTACGCGGGCGACGGTCGCGACCGTCGTGGCGGCGATCAGGCCCTCGCCGATGCCGATGAGGGTGTGCACGCCGGCCATCGTCCCGGCCACCGTGGACAGGGACAGCTCGGTCGTGCCGCCGAGCCAGTACTCGAGGACGAAGCCCTGCGAGGCCACCACGACCCCGACGACCGAGGCGATGAAGGCGGTGGCACCCACCCCGGCCGGAGTCTTCGGCAGGACCCGCATCAGTGCCGCGACCAGCAGATAGCCCGCCGCGGTGCCGAGCAGCGCCATGTTGGTGATGTTCAGGCCCAGGGCGGTGAGGCCGCCGTCGGCGAAGAGCAGGCACTGCACGATCAGCACGGTCGACACGCACAGGGCGCCGACCCACGGTCCGACCAGGACCACGGCGAGGGTGCCGCCGAGCAGGTGGCCGGAGACGCCCGGCAGCACCTGGAAGTTGAGCATCTGCACGGCGAAGATGAACGCGGCCACCAGGCCGGCCATCGGCGCCAGCCGGTCGTCGAGGTCGGCGCGCGCCCGCCAGACGCAGAACGCCAGAGCGAGCGCGGCGAGCACGGCGAACAGCGCCGACACCGGGCCGTCCACGATCCCGTTGGCGATGTGCATCGCCACTGTCTCCATCGTGCCTCCCCATACGGCTGCAACGCGGCCAGCATATTGGGCACGTGATGCTGTTGCATAGTATTGGCAACTAGGTCACAGCGGTGAACCGGGTAGGTGGTCGTCGATTCAGGGGATCCGGCGAACGGCGTCATGCCCGCCCGGCGAACCGGACGGGCATGCGGGTGCGGCGCGAAATCGAGCCGGGCGGTCAGCGGGCGGCGAGCGCCCGGGCGCGGTCCGGCCAGGTGGACAGGCTGGGCGCGAGCCGCATGCCGGCCCCGGTGATCGCGGCCCGCAGGGTGGCCTCGTCGGCGGCGGCGAGCTGCTCGAAGGTGGTGATGCCGCCGGCGGCCAAAGCCATCGCCATCTTCGGCCCGATGCCGGCGATCTTCGTCAGGTCGTCGGGCTCGTGCACCGGCGCGACGGCCGGCTCGCCGCCCTGCACGGGAATCGTCGCCACCGGTTCGTCCGCCGCGACGGCTGCGGGAACCGGCTCGGGTTCCGCGACGGCGACCGCGGCCGGAACCGGCTCGGGTTCCGCAACGGCAGGCGCGACCGCGGCAGGCGCGGCGGCGACGGGCTCGGGCTCGGCGGCCGCGGCGGGAACCGGCTCTTCGATGGTCGCGGGAGCCGAGCCGTTGGCGGCAGGAGCCGTGGGTGCGGGCGTGAGCGGCTCGGGGGCGACCGGCTCGGTCGTGACGGCGACCGGCTCCGCGGCGACCGCGACCGGCGTCGGCTCCGGGCGGGCGGGAGCCACCGGGACCGGCGCCTCGCGCGGCTCCTCCACCGCGGCCGGCGCCGGCTCGGCGACCGGAAGCTCGTGCTCGGGCTCGGGCTCGTCGGCCGGCGCCGCGACGGGCTCCGCGGCCTCCTCCGTGCGCTGGTCGGGTACGGCGGGTTCGGGGGTGACGGGCGTGGCGGTGCTCGCCCCGGCGGGCCGGCCGGCGGCGACTTGGCGTCCCCGCAGCAGCCAGCCGGCGAGGACACCGACCACGAGCCCGGCCACGAGGAAGAGGAACGATGCCACGACTTGCCTCCGGACGGCTTCAGGTGCAGATGTAGCGCGCATCATAGGGGAGACCTCCGCCCGGGTCGTACACGAACCGCCGTCGATCCCATCACAGCGTCGACCTGCCCTCGGCGGCCGCTCACTGCTTCGGGCGTGCCGGGGCGACGCTCGCCAGGAAACCCGCCTTCACCAGGGTCCGGCTCAGGGGGCGGACGAGTTCGGCCAGGCGTACGCATCCGTCGGTCCCGAGCACCTCGTAGGCCGGAGCCGCGAGGCGGTCGGTCTCCGCCTCGATGCGGGCGCGCAGCTCCCGGCCCTCGTCGCTCAGCTCGTCGCCCGTCATCAGGCCCTGCGACCGCAGCGTCTCCGTCTCCGCGGCCCACTCCTCCTTGCTCCAGCCGCGGCTGGCGCGCAGGAACCCGCCACTCGCCTGGCCCGATGCGGTGTGCAGGATCATCGATTGCAGGCCGCTGAGCCCGGCGAGCAGCAGCGCCGCCACGTGACCGTCGCCGCGGAACTCGCGCAGCAGCGTCTGGGCGTGCCACAGCACGAGGTGCGGTTCCTTCGGCCACTCGAGCTCGGTGTGGGCGGCGTACAGAGGACGGCCGGCCAGGTGCGCGGTGGCGGACTCGGCGGCGCGCCGGGCCAGGGACGCCGCCTCGGCCACCTCGTCGCTGCGTAGCGTGTCGCCCAGGCCGCGCTCGAGGGCGGCGTCGGCCGCGGCGAGGCGCGCCTCGATCGCCGCGGCCGGGCTGACGATCTCCCAGGTGGACGGGAGGAACCGGGCGACCAGGTCGGGGCGGAAGTTGTAGAAGGTCGCCACGACCGGGGCGGGCCCGACCGGCCCGAAGACGCCGCCGCGGGCGGCGAAGTAGCCGGCCCGGGCGGAGATCCCCAGCGCCTCGAAGCGTTCGGTGGCCTCCGGCACGAAGTAGACCATCGCGTGCAGCGGCTCGGCCAGCCGCCAGGCTTCGCGGGCAGCCGCCGGATCGAGTGTCGTCATGCCCGCATCCTGTCATTACCCGCCGGTAGGCGCGACGGTGAGTGCCGACAGCCCGGCGACGGTCTCGACATCCACGCGGTCGGTCGTGGCGTCCCAGGACCGGGGCGTGAACGTCCGGCCCGCGGCCACGCCCCGGTGGGTACGCCCGTCCAGAACGACCTCCGAGGCGCCACTGCCGACCCGTACACGCACCGGGGCCGACCCGGCGGTACGCACGTCGAGCAGGCTCGCCCCGCCGGACATGCGGACGCTCAGGGTGCCGTCCGGCTCGGGCAGCGTGAGGTCGATCCGGCTGGCGCCGCCGGTGAGGTCCACCCCGCCGACGCGCCCGCCGGTCAGATTGATGGTGCTCAGGTCGGCGCCCCCGGAGATCCGCAGGTCCCACCGCACCCGCGTGCTCAGCGCGACGTCGACGGCGTCGGGGCGGCCGTCGAGGCGTACCCGGATCCGGCCGGCCTGCTCGTCCGCGCGCGGCTCGCCCGCCGGGGTGCTGATCCGGTACAGGTCGTCGCCGAGGTCGGAGGTGCGCAGGCTGATCGTGCGGGCGCCGTCGATCAGGTCGAGGGCTGCCGCCGTACGCCCGTCGCGCGCGCCCGTCGCGGTGTGCCCCGCAGGCGCCGGCGCGGGATCCGTGGACGGCGCCGACCCCCCGGCGGCCGCCGGTGGTGTCCACTGCCGACCGTCCGGCTCGTCGCGGTCGCGGCCGAGAGCGACAACCGTGACGCCGGTCAGGATCAGGGCCGCGGCGGCGATCGCGGCGCCGACCAGCCAACGCCGGCCGGGTTCGGCCGCGGCCGGCGGGGGAGGGGTCTCGACCGGCCGGGGCTTCTCGGGAAGTGGCGGCGGAGGCTCGGGCGGCGCGGGCTCGGACGGTGGTTCTCGCCTGGTGAGGGCGAGGGACAGGGCGGCGCGGGCGAGGGGCGGAGCTCCGGTGACCACCGGCAGCTCGACGGTCGGCTCCTCCTCGGGGCGCGGGGCGTCGGGCTCGGGCCAGTCGGGCGGTGACGTGGGTCCCTGCATGATGTTCCCTCCTGTCGATGCCGGAAAGCGGTACGTATGCCGGGTCCGGACGGACTGCCCACCGCACCAAAGTTGCGTGCCACGCATCTTTGCGGAGCGCGCAAGTTCCTGTACGGTGAGGCTCATGGGGCTGCGGGAACGGAAGAAGGCCGAGACGCGGGCCGCCCTCAGCTGGGCGGCGATCCGGCTCACCGTGGAGCGCGGGTTCGACCGGGTCCGGGTCGAGGACATCGCCGAGGCGGCCGGTGTGTCACCCCGCACGTTCAACAACTACTTCGCCAGCAAGGGCGAGGCGATCGCCGCGCGGCACCTCGACCGGCTGGTGCGGATCGCCGCCGAACTGCGCCGCCGTCCGCCCGCCGAGCCTCTGTGGGAGGCGCTCTCCCAGGCGGTGCTGGCCCAGTGGGTGCCGGGGCCGGAGGTCGTCGAGCACCCCGTCACCGACCAGGCCGAATGGGCCGCCGGACTGCGGATCATGCTCGCCGAGCCGGTCCTGCAGGGCGAGGTGCTGCGCGCGGGAGCCGTCGCCGAGGCGGAGCTCGCGGCCGCGGTCGCCGAGCGCACCGGCACCGACCTCGCCCGTGACCTCTATCCCCACCTGGTGGCGGCCGCCGTGCTGGCCGCCTCGAGCACCGCTACCGCCCACTTCCTGCGCACCGACCCGCCCGTACCCGTGAACCGGCTGCTCACCGAGGCCTTCGCCCTCGTCGCTGCCGGCCTCCCGGCTCCTTCCTGATCACCACCGGCGGTCCGCCCGGCGCCGCCGGGCCGGTGCTCCGTACCCGAGAAAGGGTGATCGTCATGGACGACGTCGTCATCGCCGGCGCCGGTCCCAACGGCCTCATGCTCGCCTGCGAGCTCGCTCTCGCCGGCGTCCGCCCGGTCCTGCTGGAACGCCTCACCGCACCGACGACCGAGCAGCGCGCCAATGGCCTCGTCGGCCAGGTGGTCCGCATGCTCGACCGTCGCGGACTCTACGAACGGCTCACCGGGGGCTCCGAGGAGCCGCGACCCGCGGACGGTTTCGTCTTCGGTGCCTTTCCGCTCGACCTGCGCGAGGTGCCGGGCAACGCCCTGTTCACCCTGCTCGTGCCGCAGCGGGAGATCGAGGCCATGCTCGTGCGGCGCGCCACCGAGCTCGGTGTCGACATCCGGCGCGGGCATGAGGTCGTCGGGCTCACCCAGGACGACGAGTCGGTGACCGTCCAGCTTGAGGGGCGCCCTCCCGTTCGGGCCTCCTATGTGGTCGGTGCCGACGGTGGGCACAGTGTCGTCCGCAAGCTGGCCGGCATCGGCTTCCCGGGCGTGACCACCAGCCGGTCGGTGTCGCGTACCGGGCACGTCAGCGTGCCCGGCGGCATGATCAGCGACACCGGGGGACTGGTCGTGCCCGGGTACGGCGAGGTGCCGCCGTTCCAGCACACCCGCACCGAGCACGGCGTGATCACGTGGGCGGTCGTTCCCGGCCGGGACCCGCTGCTGAGCACGATGGAATGGGATCAGCCGGCCGAGGGGGAGGCCTCCCTGCAGGAGCTGGCGGCCAGCGCGAGCCGGGTTCTCGCCGCGCCGCTTCCCCTTGCCCCACCGACCGGCGCGGGACCCCACCTGATGCGGCGCCTCGCCGGCGGCAACACCCGCCTCGCCGAGCGGTACCGCGCCGGGCGGGTCCTGCTGCTCGGCGACGCCGCCCACGTGCACTCCGCGATCGGCGGTCCGGGGCTCAACCTCGGACTGCAGGACGCGATGAACCTCGGCTGGAAACTCGCCGCCGAGGTGCACGGTCAGGCTTCGGAGGGGCTGCTGGACACGTACGAGAAGGAACGCCGGCCGGTCGCGGAGAGGGTGACCATGCACACCCAGGCGCAGTCGGCCCTCATCGGGCCGGGCAGCGAGATCACCGCGCTG
This sequence comes from Actinoplanes sp. NPDC049548, assembly GCF_040676695.1. Classification (NCBI taxonomy): domain Bacteria; kingdom Bacillati; phylum Actinomycetota; class Actinomycetes; order Micromonosporales; family Micromonosporaceae; genus Actinoplanes; species Actinoplanes sp. NPDC049548. The sequence goes on along the minus strand of NZ_JBFAPM010000023.1, from coordinate 56,942 downwards.
CGCGCGCTCTTCGGGGAGCTGATGGACCTGCCGGGGACCCGCAAGCATCTGGCGGACCTGCTGGCCGGATCCGACGTCCGCTATCCGATGGGTACGGACACCGGCGCGTTCGTCGGCCGGCCCGCTCCGGACGCACCTGGCCTGCGCGAGCTGACCCGATCCGGCCGGCCGCTCCTGCTCGACCCGACCGGCGACCTGACCGTGGGGGCGTGGAAGGACCGCGTCGACGTGGTGGTGGTTCCCGGGCTGGAGTCGGCGCTGCTGCTGCGTCCCGACACGTACGTGGCGTGGCAGGGAACGACGGGCGCAGGGCTGGAGGAGGCGCTGCGCCGCTGGTTCGGCCCGGCCCTAGCCACCTGTTCGCAGGGCCGTCGCCGGCCAGTGCAGCATCCTCGACGTTCCCGCCGCTGGTGAGTCAAGGCGTCAAGGGCAGGCTCTAAGCTTGCGCGGGTGGAGGATCTGGGCGAACGGCTCGCGGCGCTGACGTTCCGGGATCTGACCCAGGAGCAGGTGACCGCGCTGATCATCGACACCGTCGCCGCGTGGGGCACCGGCCAGGGGTGGCGGGTCTACCGGCGGGCGCCCAGCGTGATGCGGCTGCCGCCACCGATGGACCGGCAGCATTCCGTGCTGGACGTGGCTCTCGCGCGGCCCGGCGCGCCGCCGATCGTGGTGGAGGTCGACCACACCGACCGGCGGCGGACGGTCGAGAAGCTGCTGGCCGAGGCGGAGGAGGGCCGGATACCGTTCTGGGTGCGGTGGGGGCCCGGGCGCATCGCGGAGGCGCCCGCGCCGATCCACGTCGTGCCGCTACGGGTCACCCGCCACCAGGGCCGGTATTCGCACCACGACCTGCCGGCACCCGAGCACTCTCCGCCGCCCCTGACCGGTGAGGCGGCGGAGCTGCCGCTGGCCGACGAGGCGGCGGAGCTGCCGCCGGCCGGCTAGTCGGCTGCCACCAGGCTCTTGCCGCTGGCCGGGTCGAACACCTGCATCTTGGCGGTGTCGTACCAGAGCCGGGCGCTGCGCCCGCGCCGCACGTCCGCCGCCGCGTCCAGCCGGGCGGTGATGAGGACGCCCTCGCCGTGCAGGTCGTTGCCGGTGTCCTTGGCCAGGTCGTCGAGGTCGGCCGAGTGGGCCTGGTCGCCCTTCATCGCGAAGTAGGCGTACACGTCCGACCCCATCGCCTCCACGATGTCGATCGGGGCGTCGAACGTCGCACCCGGCTTGTCCCCGACGAGCGACGCGTCCTCGAAGTGCTCGGGGCGGATGCCGATGATGACGTCGCGCCCGTTCGTCTTGGCGTTGTCGAGGGCCTGGCGTACCCGGTCCGGCAGCTGCGCCTCGCCGAGCGCGGTCACCACGGTGCCCTGGCCCTTGAGCTGTCCCGGCAGGAAGTTCATCGACGGGCTGCCGATGAACCCGGCCACGAAGAGGTTCGCCGGGTGGGCGTACAGGTGGGCGGGCGAGCCGACCTGCTGGACGACGCCGCCGCGCATGACCACGACCCGGTCGCCGAGGGTCATCGCCTCGGTCTGGTCGTGCGTGACGTAGAGGGTCGTGGTGCCCAGCGTCTTCTGGATGCGGGAGATCTGGGTGCGCATCTGCACCCGCAGCTTGGCGTCCAGGTTCGACAACGGCTCGTCCATGAGGAACGCCTTGGGCTGGCGGACGATGGCCCGGCCCATGGCCACCCGCTGGCGCTGGCCGCCGGACAGGTTCGACGGCTTGCGGTCCAGGTGCTGCGACAGCTCCAGCATCTCGGCCGCCTCCGCCACCTTCTGGCGGATGGTGGCCTTGTCCATGCCGGCGAGGCGCAGCGGGAAGCCCATGTTCTCGCCGACGGTCATGTGCGGGTAGAGCGCGTACGACTGGAACACCATGGCGATGTCGCGGTCCTTGGGCGCTTTGTCGTTGACGACCTGGCCGTCGATGATGAGCTTGCCGGCGGTGATGTCCTCCAGGCCGGCCACCATGTTGAGCGTGGTTGACTTCCCGCACCCGGACGGGCCCACCAGGATGATGAACTCGCCGTCGGCGATGTCGAGGTTGAAGTCGTCCACGGCCAGGGCGCCGTCGGGGTAGCGCTTCACGACATGGTCCAGAACGATCTCGGCCACTTCAGCTCCTCTGCTGTGTCGAGGTCCGGTGGGTGGGTGGGTCAGCCCTTGACGGCGCCCGAGGTGAGGCCGGCGACGATGCGCCGCTGGAAGACCAGCACGAAGAGCACGATCGGGATGGTGATGACCACGGCGGCGGCCGCGATCGGGCCGGTGGGCTTCTCGAACGTGGTGGCGCCGGTGAAGTAGCTCATGGCGGCCGGCACGGTGCGGGCCCGCGACGTCGAGGTCAGCGACAGGGCGAACAGGAAGTCGTTCCAGCAGGCGATGAAGACCAGGATGGCGGTCGTGAAGACGCCCGGCATCGCCAGCGGGGTGATCACCCGGCGGAACGCCTGGTACGGCGTGGCGCCGTCCATCTTCGCCGCCTTCTCCAGGTCCCAGGGGATCTCGCGGAAGAACGCCGACAACGTGTAGATCGCCAGCGGCAGCGCGAAGGCGATGTACGGGATGATCAGGCCGCCCCAGGTGTCGAAGAGCCCGATCGCCGTCTCGATCTTGAACAGCGGCGTCACCAGCGCGATCTGGGGGAACATCGAGACGAGCAGCGCCGTGGCCACGATGGCCCGCTTGCCGGGGAACTGGAGCCGGGCGATGGCGTACGCGGCCATCGTGCCGAAGACGATGGCGATGAGGGTGGCGATGATGCAGATGCCGATCGAGTTCATCAGCGCCCGGAGGAAGTCCGAGTTCGAGAAGATCGCCGAGTAGCTGTCGTCGGTGGGCTCCGTCGGGAAGTACTTGCCGTCGTTCAGGGTGGCCTCGTCCTTGAGCGACAGGGAGAGGATCCAGGCCACCGGGATGAACGCGTACAGCAGGACGAGGATGTTGACGCCCCACCACATCAGCTTGCGGTTGGTGGTCTCCGGCTGCATGACTACCGCCTCCCTTCGACGTCCGACCCGGGCGCTGCCGTCCCGAAGAACTTGATGAACAGGAAGGCGATGATCCCGGTGGTCACGAAGATCAGCACCGACATCGCCGACCCGATGCCGAGGTTGAGACCCCGGATCAGGTTGCTGTACGCCACCATCGACACCGAGCTGGTCTTGTTGGAGCCGCTGGTCAGCACGAAGATGTTGTCGAACACCCGGAACGCGTCCAGGGTGCGGAACAGCAGCGCGACCAGGATGGCCGGCTTGATCAACGGTACGGTCACCGTCCAGAACCGTTTCCACGAGCTCGCGCCGTCCATCGATGCGGCCTTGAGCAGGTCCTCGGGCACCAGGGCCAGGCCCGCCATCAGCAGCAGGGCCATGAACGGGACGGTCTTCCAGACCTCGGCCAGGATGATGATCCAGAGCGACGGCCAGAACTGGGTGAGCGGCGCCGAGTCCGGCGGCGCGAGCCAGCCGATGCCCTGGGTCCAGGCGAAGCGCCAGGAGAACGCCGCGACCACGGTCACGATCGCGTAGGGCACCAGCGCCGACGTGCGCACCAGTCCGCGTCCCACCAAGGTGCGGTGCATGACGAGCGCGAGACACATGCCGAGCACCAGCTCGAGGGTCGCCCCGACCACGGTGATCAGCATCGTGACGCCGAAGGCGGTCCACCAGATCGGGCTGGACAGGACGGTGACGTAGTTGTCGAACCAGATGAACTTGTTGGCGTCCGGCTGCCGCAGGTCGGCCTTGTTCAGCGAGAGCCAGAACGCGTACAGGATCGGATAGGCGGCCACGGCGAGCATGATCACCACGGCCGGAGCCACCAGCATCAGACCCAGCTTGCGTTCTGCCCGTTTCGCGTCGGTGTAGCGCTGGCGCGCAATCTCGGTGGTGCCGTCGTCCATGCGGTCCTCGGCCGCCTGCGCGGCCGCCGACGTCGGTGTGGCGGTCATGGCACGATCCCCTTGCCGTCGATCGCATCCTGGATGGAGTCCCGTAGCTTGTCGGCCGCCTTCTGCGGGTCGATCTTCTGCGGGGGTGACAACGTCGTCGAGACGAGCGTCGAGATGTTCTGGTAGACCGGCGACACCGGCCGGGGGACGGCTGCCTGCAGTTCGGCCTTCATGACGTCGGCCATCGGGTACGCCTTCTGGAACTCCGGCAGCTGGAACACCGTGGCGAGGGCCGGGACGTCACCGGCGTCGAGGGCGGCGCTCAGGGCGTTCTTCTGGTCGCGCAGGCACATCGCCGCCTCGAACGCCTCCTGCGGGTGCTTGCTGAAGCTGCTGATGGCGTAGTTCATCCCGCCCAGCGTCACCTTCGGCGGGCTCCCGTCCACCGACGGGTACGGCGCGTAGCCGAGGTCGTCGACCAGCTCCGGGTTCGCGTCGCGCATGGCGCTGAGGACGTACGGCCAGTTGAGCGAGAACGCCGAGCGGCCGGCCTGCAGGTCCGCGAACACCTCGGGCTCCTGGGCGTTCGACAGCGACGCACTCGTGACGCCGGAGGTGGAGAGCCGCTTGAGGAGGGTCAGCGCCTGCACGGTCTTGTCGTCGATGGTGGGGGCCGAGCTGTCCTCGTTGACGAGGGTGCCGCCCTCGGCGGTGATCAGGTTGTTGACGTTGACCACGTAGCCCTCGTACTGGGCCGCGGTGAAGCCGATCTCGTACGGCTTGCCCGCGGCCTTGAGCTGCTGGGCCATCGTGATCATCTCGTCGAACGTCTTGGGCGGAGTGGGTACGAGCGACTTGCGGTACCACAGGAGCTGGACGTTGGTCGTCCGCGGGACGCCGTAGAGCTTGTCCTTCCAGGTGGCCGTGTCGATCGGCGGCTGCAGGGTGTCCTTGATGGCCTGCGCCTTCTGGTCGCCGGTCAGTTCCCGGATCCACTTGGCCTCGGCGAACTCGGCCGTCCAGGTGACGTCCATGCCGAGCAGGTCCATGCCGTCGTCGTGGGCGGCGAGCCGCCGGACGAACTGGTCGCGCTGGCCGTCGGCGTCACTGGGCAGCAGGTTGCCTACGATGGTGTACCGGCCCGCCGCCCGCTGGTTGCAGTCATTGATGATCTTGTCGAAGCCGACGCCGCTGGCGCCGCCGTAGAGGTTCACCACCGTGCCCTTGGGGCCGCTGGAGCAGGCCGCGACCGGTGTCACCAGCGCCGCCACGCCGACCAGTGCCACCCATCGTGACGGCCGCCGAGCCGCCCCCGTCCGCCGTGGAATCATCAGCGATCCTCCGTCCGGAGAGACAGTCGCCAAATATGGCGCAGATCACAAAGTCACTCATCGAGACTGTCAGATAACGCAGTGATCCGCGAGACGAGAACCGGCTCGAAAAAGATTTCTCCACGTCGCGCGCCGGTTTTGCGGCGCAAAAACCATTTAGGACCGGGAACGGCCCTTGAGATGGCGGCCGAGGGCGCGGGCGATCTCACGGTTGGCGTCGCGCTCGGCGATCGCCTGCCGTTTGTCGTACTCCTTCTTGCCCCGGGCGAGGGCGAGCTCGACCTTGGCCCAGCCGTCGTTGAAGTAGAGGGACAGCGGCACCAGGGCGATGCCGGGCTCGCGCAGCTTGTCGAGGATGCGCGCGATCTCCACCCGGTGCAGCAGCAGCTTGCGGGTGCGCCGCGGCGCGTGGTTGGTCCAGGATCCGAAGCCGTACTCGGCGATGTGCAGGTTGTAGAGCATGATCTCGCCCTCGTGCTCCTGGGCGAAGGCGTCGGCGATCGACGCGTACCCGGCGCGCAGCGACTTCACCTCGGTGCCCGCGAGCACGATGCCGGCCTCGTACGTCTTGAGGACCGCGTAGTCGTGCCGCGCCTTCTTGTTGGACGCGATGACCCTGCGACCGGTCTCCCTGGGCGTGGCCGTCTCCTCACCTCGGCCCGGACCCGCCAGGCGCCGCACGTGACCTTGCGAGCCTACGTCTCTAGTCCGCCAGCAGACCGACGGCGGGCAGCATCAGGCCCGCGTCGCTCAGGTCGTGCAGCAGCCGGCTGAGCTCGGCGGGACGCAGGCCGGCGTGCCCGGGTGGCGCGGTGGCCGGTACGCCCAGCGCCCGCGCCGCCTGCACGGCCAGGTCGGTGATGGCGGCCTCGAGCGCCCGCAGCCGCACGTGGCGCAGGCCGGGTCCGGTGCCGGCGCGCAGCGCGTCGTGCTGGTGCAGCAGCCGCCTCAAATCCGTGGCCAGCTGCTCGATCGGCGCGGACCGGGACTGCAGCTCGTCGGTCCGCCGGGTCCTCTCCCACACGGCCCGGGCGAGGCGCGAGGCATAGATCGCCGCGCCCACGGCGAGGGTGGGCGACAACATGATCAGCGTGATCTGCGCGGCTCTGGCGAGGTCCATGGCAGGCATTCCAGCGGGCTTGCTCGTAGCCTCCGCGCACCGGTAGGCGGTGTCAACACGGCGTTGTCAGCATCTGAACGGCACCTTGCCGAAGGCATCCGGCCCGGGTCCAGAGTGCGGGGAGACGCCGGACCGAGGAGCTGAGGCCGATGAAAGCCGTCCGAGTGCACGCCTACGGCAAACGCCCGTCGCTCGACGAGGTGCCCGAGCCCGCGGTCGCCGGGCCGCTCGACGTGCTCGTCGAGGTCGGCGCCGCCGGGCTGTGCCGCACCGACCTGCACATCGTCGAGGGGCAGTGGGCGCAGAAGTCGGGGGTGGCGCTGCCGTACACGATCGGGCACGAGAACGCGGGCTGGGTGCGCGAGGTGGGCAGCGCCGTCACCAACGTCGCTCCCGGCGATGCGGTCATCCTGCATCCACTGGCGACCTGCGGGCTGTGCCGGCCGTGCCGGTCCGGCGACGACGTGCACTGCGAGAACTCGCGCTTCCCCGGCATCGACTCCGACGGGGGGGATGGCGGAGCTGCTGCTGACCAACGCCCGCGCCTGCGTGAAGCTCGCCGAGGGGCTGGAACCCGCCGACGTCGCCGCGCTCGCCGACGCGGGGCTGACGGCGTACCACGCGGTGCGCAAGGCGGTGCCGTTGCTGCACCCGGGCACGACCTGCGTGGTGATCGGCGCCGGCGGGCTGGGGCACATCGGCGTCCAGTGCCTGCTCGCCATGACCGCGACCCGGGTGATCGTGGTCGACCCGAGCGAGGGCGCCCGGCGGCTCGCCCGGGACCTGGGCGCGCACGAGGTCGTCGAGGCCGCGGACGGGCTCACCGACACCGCCCACGTGGTCCTCGACTTCGTGGGGGAGCAGGGCGCCGAACGTACCGGCCTGGCGGTCACGCGGCGGGCCGGCAGCTACTTCGTCATCGGGTACGGCGGCAGCGTCGACATCCCCACCATCGACCTGATCTCCACCGAGCGCAACATCATCGGCAACCTCGTGGGCTCGTACACCGACCTCGACGAGCTGATGATCCTCGCCGCCGCGGGCAAGGTACGCCTGCACACGCGCACGTACCCGCTGGCGGCGGTCAACGAAGCCATGGACGACCTGGAGGCCGGCCGGCTCCAGGGCCGCGGGATCCTCGTGCCGTAGGAGGCGTACGTGTACAGCAAGGACGGCCAGAGCTACTACATCGTCGACGGCCACACCCACTTCTGGGACGGCAGCCCCGCCAACCAGATCAACCGGTACGGCGAGGGCTTCATCAAGTGCTTCTACGACTACCACAGCAACCTCTCGCCGGAGGAGTACCGGTGGTCGCTCGAGGAGTTCGAGCGCTACCCCGAGGAGCGGATGATCCACGACCTGTTCGAGGTGGGCTACGACGACGTGGCGATCCTGCAGTCGACGTACCTGACGGACTGGTACGTCAACGGCTTCAACACCACCGAGCAGAACGGGGAGATGGCCGAGCGCCACCCGGGCCGGTTCATCGTCAACGGCCGCTTCGACCCGCGCGACGGCGAGGCCGGCCTGGAGAAGCTCGAGCGCCTGCACGAGCGCTGGCACCTCAAGGGCGTCAAGGTCTACACCGCCGAGTGGAAGGGCGACTCGAAGGGCTGGAAACTGTCCGACCCGTGGGCGTACCGGTATCTGGAGAAGTGCCTGGAGCTGGGAATCCGCAACATCCACGTGCACAAGGGGCCGACGGTCTACCCGATGAACCGCGACGCCTTCGACGTGGCGGACGTGGACGACGCGGCGACGGCGTTCCCCGGCCTGCGCTTCATCGTCGAGCACGTCGGCCTGCCGCGGCTCGAGGACTTCTGCTGGATCGCCACCCAGGAGCCCAACGTGTACGGCGGCCTCGCGGTGGCGATGCCGTTCATCCACAGCCGGCCGCGCTACTTCGCCCAGATCATCGGCGAGCTGCTGTACTGGCTCGACGAGAACCGCATCCTGTTCGGCAGCGACTACGCGATCTGGCAGCCCAAGTGGCTGGTCGAGAAGTTCGTCGACTTCCAGATCCCCGAGGACCTGCAGGGCGAGTACGGCGTGCTGACCACCGACGTCAAGAAGAAGATCCTGGGCCTCAACGCCGCGGCCCTCTACGACCTCGACGTCAAGCCGGAGTTCCAGGTCAGCGCCGCCCCGCAGGACAGCGGCCCGGCCGTCGGCGCCGCCCCCGAACCTCTGGCGTCCAGCGCATGAACGCGTCCGCGGTGCAGGCAGCCCTGGCCACGGTGCGGGATCCGGAGCTGGACCGCCCGATCACCGAGCTGGGCTTCGTGGCGGCGATCGAGATCACGACCGATCGGGTACGCGTGGAGCTGCGGCTGCCCACGTACTTCTGCGCCCCGAACTTCGCCTGGCTCATGGTGGCCGATGCGCGGGACGCGGTCGCCGCGGTACCGGGCGTGCGGGTCGCCGAGGTGGTGCTGCTCGAGCACTTCGTGGCGGCGGAGATCAACGCGGGCGTCGCTGCGGCCGGCGACTTCGCCGCCTCGTTCCGCAGCGACGGCCTCGATCCAGCCCTCGCCGAGCTGCGCCTGACGTTCGAGCGCAAGGCCCACACAGCCGCGCAGGAGCGGCTGGCCCGGGCCCTCGCGGCGGCCGGAGCCGAGGACCTGGGCGGGCTTGCGATGGAGGAGGCCCTGCGGATCGCGCCGTCACCGGCCGCCGCGGTCGGCCGCCGCCGGGCAGCCCTGGGGATCACCAGCACCTACGCCCTGTGCGACGACGCCGGGCAGCCGTTCCCGGCCGAGCGGCTGCCCGGCTGGCTGCGGCTCGCCCGGACCGTACGCGTCAGCATCGACGGCAATGCCGTGTTCTGCCGCGGCCTGCTGGAGACGCGCTACGGCCTGGCACGGTCCGCCTGACACCGGCCGGTCCGGACGGCCGTGGTGAGCGCCACCGCCCTGGTCGCCCGGACCGCGCCGATGCGCACCGCGCGCTCGGCCGCCCAGCGGTGGTCGCGCAGGTCCCGGGTGGGCAGGGAGATCGCCACCGCGCCGACGAACCGGCCGGTCGCGTCGGTGACCGGCGCCGCCATGCAGGAGAGGTCGGCCTGGAACTCGTCGACCTCGACGGCGAGCCCGGTGGCGCGGATCTGGTCCAGCTGGCGGCGCAGCATCCGCCGGTCGGTGACGGTGGCGGCGGTGACCCGCGGCGTACCCGTAGCGTCGAGCACGTCGTCGGCCGCGCCGGGCTCGAGCATCGCGAGCATGAGCTTGCCGAAGGCGGTGGCGTGCGGAGCATGGTGAAAGCCGACGTCCAGCGGCCGGATGCGGGGATGCTCCGGGCACTCGGCGACGTGCGCCACGATCATCTCGGTGTCGCGCAGCATCGCGTAGTACGCCGCCGCGCGGGCCTGGCGATGCGTGACGGCCGCGACCCGCCGGATCTCCGGCGGCACCGCGATCTGCCGGTGCAGCCCGCGGGCGAGGTCGTCCACCCGGTGACCGAGCGCGTACGCCTTCTCGTCGGCAAGATGGACGAGGTAACCGCCGTTCACCAGGGTGCTGAGCAGATGGTAGGTGGTCGGAAGGGTGAGGCCGAGGGCCCGGGAGATCTCCCGGGCGGGCAGCGGGCCGGGTGCCGCGGCGACGTGGTCGAGCACGCGCAGGGCCCGCGTGACGGACTGCAGCAGACCGGTGTGGGGGTGGCCGCTCATCGGCCCAGCATCGGCCGCCGCGCGGGCGGGGAGAAGCATTGCACCGGATTGCACGGAAGGATGAGAAATGATCTTCATTACGGCGAAGTTCGCGATCAAGCCCGAGTCCGCGGAGCGGTGGCCGGAGATCGCCGGCCCGTTCACCCGGGCCACCCGGGCCGAACCGGGATGCCTATGGTTCGACTGGTCGCGCAGCCTCGACGACCCGAACGAGTACGTCCTGGTCGAGGCCTTCCGCGACGGCGACGCGGGCGCCGCGCACGTCGGCTCGGACCATTTCAAGCAGGCGCAGCAGGACCTGCCGCCGCACCTGCGGTCCACCCCGCGCATCATCAGCCAGACCGTGGACCAGGACGACTGGTCCGAGCTGGGCGAGCTCGCCGTCGAGTGACGGTCCATCCGTCACAGCGAAGCGAGGATCGCTGAGAGCGTCTCCTCGCTGTCGGTGACCTCGATCGCGGCAACCAGCGCCAGATGCAGGTCGGTGCTCGACAGCCAGCCGAGGACCTGCCGGGCCTGGCCGTCCCGGTCCCGCCAGAAGGCGTTGGTGAGCCTTCGCCCGGTACGGTCCGACCGGCAGCCGTCCTCGAGCAAGGACCGCAGCTGCGCCGCCGCCGGTCGGCTGAGGGTCGACGTCCACGCGGTGAGGTACGGCTCGAGGTCGACCTCGGCGTTCCCGATGGCGCAGAGGACGGCGTCGACGTCCTCCGCCTCCGGCTCACTGGTCAGGGCGTGGTTCCAGAGAGCGGTGAGGAAGTCCCGGACCGCGTTGCGCTGATCGTCGGGCCACCCGTCCCACCGGGCGAAGCGGAGCCTGCCGACGACCGACTCCAGGTCCGGCCAGCTGAAGCCCTCGCCGCAGGCGATCTCCAGCAGGCGTGGCAGGAAGTGGCGGAAGTCGTCGACACCGCCGACGGTGAACATGACGTTCGCGGCGTAGGGCCGCAGCGCGTCCGCCGGCAGCTGGCGTAGCGGGACGTCTGCGAGCAGAGCCCGTTCCTCCTCGACGGTGAAGCAGCAGTCGCAGTAGTCCACGGCAGTCGGCCGAGGCACCGGGGCGAACGTGGCGTACAGGGAGTCGATCGTCGCGGCCAGGGGTTCACTCACGCCCACACGCTAGTCAGGAGCGGCGGGCCAGCAGCTGATCGGTGCCCAGGTTGCGGATCGAGGCGTCCAGCACCGCGGCCGTGTGGGCCAGGGCGATGTCCCCGCCGAGGCGCCGCACGGATGCCGCCACCTGCATCAGGCAGCCCGGGTTGGCCGTGACGAGCAGCTCGGCGCCCGTGTCGAGGACCGTCCGGGCCTTGCGGGCGCCCAGCTCGGCCGCGGGCTCCGGGTTGAGGACGTTCCAGATGCCGGCCGAGCCGCAGCAGATCTCCGGGTCGGCGATCTCCTTCACGGTCAGCCCGGGAATGCCCGCCAGCAGCGCGCGGGGCTGCGCGCGGACCCCCTGGGCGTGCCCGAGGTGGCACGCGTCGTGGTAAGCGACGGTCAGCGGCAAGGGGTGCCGCTTCGCCGCCGGGCCGAGCTCGACCAGGATCTCCGACAGGTCGCGGACCTTCGCGGCGAAGGCGGCGGCGCGGTCGGCGTACGCGGGGTCGTCGCGCAGCAGGTCCGCGTACTCCTTCATCGAAGAGCCGCAGCCGGCCGCGTTGACCACGACGTGGTCGACGCCCGCGCGGTCGAAGGTGTCGATGAGCCGCCGGGCGAAGCGCTGCGCCTCCGCCTCGCGTCCGTTGTGGACGCTGAGCGCGCCGCAGCACCCCTGCGCCGGCGGGACCACGACGTCGCACCCCTCCGCGGCGAGGATCCGGATCGTCGCGGAGTTGACGTCGGGGAAGAACGCGCTCTGCACGCAGCCGGTCAGCACGCCGACGACCGCCCGCCGGGAGCCGGCCGCGGGGACGAGCCGGGGCGGCCGGGGGACCGCGCTCAGCCGCGGGGCCAGCGACTCGAGCGTGGCCAGCGTCGGCCCGAGCCGGGTCAGCAGCGCGCTGCGCGCCACGAGCTGCTGCAGACCGCTAGCCTGGTACGCCCGCAGCGGCCCGCGCAGCAACCGCAACCGCCGCGGGTACGGGAACAGGGCGAAGATGGCCGCCCGCAGGGCCCGTTGCCGCGGTGGCCGCTCGAAGCGCCGCTCGACCTGGGCCCGGGTGTCCTCGATGAGCCGGTCGTAGCGGACGCCCGACGGGCAGGCCGTCACGCACGCCATGCAGCCGAGGCAGCGGTCGTAGTGCTGGACCATCGAGTCGCTCATCGGCTCGCCGTCCAGCCCCGTCTTCATCAGGTAGATCCGGCCCCGGGGCGAGTCCATCTCCTCGCCCCACAGCGCGTACGTGGGGCACGTGGTGAGGCAGAAGCCGCAGTGCACGCAGTCGCTGATCAGGTCGGTGCGGGGCGGGCGGTGCTCGTCGAACGCCGGTGTGCCGGCGACCGGGCCGAGCACGTCGCGCGGGGCGTCGTGCGTACCCCAGGTGGCGTCGACCATCAGATGCCTCCCACGAAGCGGCCGGGCGCGAAGCGGTGCTGCGGATCGAAGCGGTCCTTGACGCGGCGCATGAGCTCCAGGCCGGGCACCGGTCCCCACATGTCCACGGCCCGCCGGACCTCGCCGGGTGCGGTCAGCACGACCGCGTGCCCGCCGGCGCGGACGGCCGTGGCCCGCAACCGCTCGACCGCGCCGCCCACGTCCCCGGTGACGTGCGCGTAGAGGACGCCGGTGCCCGCCGAGCCGCGGACGGTGGTGCCGGGCGGGGTGTCGAGCAGGTCGGGGACCCGGGACAGGCGCGCGGTGAGCTTCATTCCCACGCCGTCCGGCGGCCATGGGTAGGTGCCCCACCAGGGCGGGAGGTCACCCGTCGTGCCGCCGAGCACCTTCTCCAGGCGGGCCGCCCGCTCCCGGACCCCCTCGGCCGTCCCCTCGAGCAGCACCGCGAGGCTGACCGGTCCGGATTCCGTCCGGTCGACCTCCACCGCGGACGGTACGACCTGCTCGGCGCGGACCGCCGCCAGCAGCCGGCCCACCTCGGCCGGCTCCGCCTCGCACAGCGCCACGGCCCGCGCCGGGGGCACCGGGTGCAGGCGGAAGGCGCATTCGGTGATCAGCCCGAGGGTGCCGTACGAGCCGGTGAAGAGCTTGCCCAGGTCGTACCCGGCGACGTTCTTCACGACCTTGCCGCCCGAGCGGGTGACCGTGCCGTCGGTCCGGACCACCGTCATGCCGATGACCAGGTCGCGCGCGGTGCCGTAGAGCAGTCGGCGCGGGCCGCTGGTGTTCGCGGCGAGCGCTCCTCCGACGGTGGCGCCGGGCAGCGGCGACTCGAGGGCCAGCTGCTGGGTGCCGAAGTCCAGCTCGGACAGCCGGGTGCCGGCGCGGACGACCGTGATGAGGTCGCCGGCCGCGTGCTCGACGACGCCGGTGAGCCGGTGCGTGTCGAGGATCAGGTCGAGCCGGCGCGGCGGGAGGCCCCAGTGCAGCTTGGTGCCGCCGCCGCGGACCACCACGGCCAGTTCGTCGGCCGCGGCAGCGCGCAGAGCCTCGGCCGCCTCCTCGGTGGAGGCGGGCGCGGCGAGGTAGCGCGCCGGGACGCCGCCGACGTGGTCGTCGCTGCCGGCCTTGCTCCAGCGCATCAGAAGATCTCCGCGGGGGCTGGAGCGTCGGTGGCGGAATGCTGCCGGGGAACCTCGCCGCAGAGCCGCGGGGTGGGGAACACCTTGCCGGGGTTGGCCAGCCCGGCCGGGTCGAACGCGCAGCGCAGCAGGTGCATGGTCTCCAGGTCGTCGCCGGTGAACATGCGGGGCATGTACTTGGCCTTGTCCATCCCTACGCCGTGCTCGCCGGTGATCGAGCCGCCGTACTCGATGCAGAGGTCGATGATCGCGCCGGAGACCGTCTCCGCGCGCTCGGCCTCGCCCTCGGTGGCGGCGTCGAACAGCACGAGCGGGTGCAGGTTGCCGTCGCCGGCGTGGAAGACGTTGGCCACGCGGACACCGTGCGCCGCGGCCACCTCGCCGATGCGGTGCAGCACCTCGGGCAGCGCGGTCCGCGGGATCACGCCGTCCTGCACGATGTAGTCGGGGCTGATCCGGCCGACCGCGGCGAACGCCGACTTGCGGCCCTTCCAGAACAGCGCCCGCTCGGCCTCGTCGGCGGCGATCCGCAGCTCGAACGCGCCGTTCCGCTCGCACAGCTCCCGCACCTCGCCGAACTGGGCGGCGACCTCGGCGGCGGGCCCGTCCAGCTCGACGATGAGCACCGCGCCGGCGCCCGCGGGATATCCGCACGCCACGGCCGCCTCGGCGGCCTCGATGGCGAGCGCGTCCATCATCTCGATCGCCGCCGGGACGACCCCGGCGGCGATGATGGCCGAGGTGGCGGCGCCGGCCTCGTCGGTGGTCGCGAAGGCGGCGAGCAGCGTACGCACGGACTCCGGCAGCCGCGTCAGGCGTACGGTGACGCGCGTGGCGATGCCGAGCGTGCCCTCGGAGCCGACGAAGGCGCCGAGCAGGTCGTAGCCCGGGGTGTCGGGAGCCGCCCCGCCCAGCTCGACGAGGGCGCCGTCCGGGGTGACGATCTGCGCGCCGAGCACGTGGTTGGTGGTGAACCCGTACTTGAGGCAGTGCGCGCCGCCGGAGTTCTCCGCGACGTTGCCTCCGATCGAGCAGATCTGCTGGCTGGACGGATCGGGAGCGTAGTAGTAGCCGTGCGGGGTGGCGGCCTTGGTGACCTGCAGGTTGATCACGCCGGGCTCGACGACGGCGCGTTCGTCGGCGGGCGCGATCTCGACGATCTCCCGCATCCGCGAGGTCACCACCAGCACGCCCTCGGCGTGCGGCAGGGCTCCGCCGGACAGCCCGGTGCCCGACCCGCGGGCGACGAACGGCACCCCGAGCGCGGTGCAGGCCCGCACGGTGAGGGCGCACTCCTCGGCGTCGCGGGGCAGGACGACCAGCCCCGGGGTGACCTTGTAGTGGGCCAGGCCGTCGCACTCGTACGTCCGCAGCTCCTGGCGGTCGTCGACGATCCGGTCGGCACCCAGCGCGGCCCGCAGCGTGGCGGCCAGCTCCTGCAGCGGAGTCATCGGCGACCTCCCTGAACGCCAACTTAGCGGTGCCGTCGCCGGGAGTCGAGCCTCATTGATCTCCGTCATTGTTGCAACAGAATCGTCATCTATGGCCGTCTATGCTCCCGTAAGGTCTCGATCGTCTGGGGAGACCCTCCAGGACGATCTCAGGAGGCTTGCGTGCGCATACGCAGACGGTCCGCCGTCGCCGGAATCCTTGCCGTCACCACGATCATCGCGAGCGCGCCCATCGGCGCGAGCGCGTCGCCCGCGAACCCTTCGCCCGCCGCGGCCACGCCGCTGACCGGCGAGCACCTCGATGACGACTACGCCTTCGTCGACAACCGCGGCAAGGCCGCCGCGCCGTCCTCCGCCCAGCGCTCCCTGGGCCGCGACGACAAAGTGACCCGCTGGAACAAGCTGGGCACGCCGGCCTCGGTCACGCCCGCGAAGGGCCGGCTCGCGACCGGGCTCCGGGGCGACGCGCAGACCGTCGCCCGGGCCTACCTGAAGAGGAGCACCGGCCTGTTCGCCCTGCGGACGGCCGCCGTCGACGACCTCGAGACCGTCGCCCAGACGAAGGTCGGCCAGGGCACCGTCGTGCTGCTGCGCCAGCGGTACGGTGGCCTGCCCGCGGCGTACGACGGGCTCGTCGCGGTCGCGGTCAAGGGCGGCGACGTCCTGCGCGTCACGTCCTCGCTGAGCCCGCGGACCGCCGCGCCCGAGGCCGCACGCCTGCAGGCGGATGACGCGCTCGCCGCCGCGCTCGCCGATGCGGGCATCGCCCGGGGCGACCTCGCCGACTCGCGCGTCCGGCTCGTGGCCGTGCCGATGCCGGGTGCCGACCCGCGCGCCGCGTACCAGGTCGTGGTCCTGTCCAAGGACGTCGACCACCCGCTCGGCTACACCACCTACGTCGACGCGGTCGACGGCAAGGTGCTGCTGCGGGAGAACCTCGTGAACTTCGCCGGGGACGACCCGCACTGGAAGGTCTTCCCCGCCACACCGCCGGCCAACGGCGCCGACACGCGGCAGACGTGGTGCACCACGACCGCGGCCGGCTGCTCCCGGCAGGTGCTGGACCCCGCGACCGGCAAGCCGTGGGACGTCGACGCCACCACCGGCACCCCGACGTTCACCACCACCGGCAACTCGGCGGAGTCCGTACGGCTGTGGGGCAACGGCACCCCGGCGGTGCCCGCCACCACCAAGCCCGACCGGGAGTACGTCTACCCGTTCACCAACCAGTGGAACACCAGCAAGTGCGACCCGGCGACGCTCACCTCGCCCGAGCAGGCGGACGTCGACGCGGCCACCGCCAACCTGTTCGCCATGCACAACCGGATGCACGACTGGTCGTACAAGCTCGGGTTCACCGAGGCGACCTGGAACCTGCAGAAGGTCAACACGCTGCCGTACGGCCGGGGTGGCGACGCCGAGCACGGCAACGCCCAGCAGGGCGCGGCCACGGCGACCACCCGCAACAACGCGAACCAGAACACCCCGCCGGACGGGATGCAGCCGGTCACCAACATGTACATGTGGCAGCCGTTCGCCGGGGCCGCGTACCCGCCCTGCGTCGACGGCGACTTCGACATGACCGTCATCGGCCACGAGTACACCCACGCGATCAGCAACCGCATGATCGCCGGCCCGGACGCCGGCATCAGCTCCACCCAGGGCGGCGCGATGGGGGAGAGCTGGTCCGACCTCACGGCGATGGAGTACCTGTTCGAGAGCGGCTACAGCCCGCGCGGCAACACGTACTCGGTCACCGGCGGCTACGTGACCGGTGACCTCGCGACCGGCATCCGCAACTACGACATGAGCGCCAGCCCGCTCAACTACTCCGACTACGGCTACGACCGCGGCTCGGCCGTCCACTCCGACGGCGAGATCTGGAGCGCGACGAACTTCGACGTCCGTCGCGCCTTCATCGCCCGGTACGGCTCCGGAACCCGCACGCAGCAGGAGAGCTGCGCGGCCGGCACCACCCCGGCGACCGAGTGCCCGGGCAACCGGCGGTGGATGCAGCTGGTCTTCGACTCGTACCTGCTCGCGGCCACCGGGTCGATCAGCATGCTGGACATGCGCGACAACATGATCACGGCCGACGCGCTGCGCTTCGACGGCGCGAACGCAGACCTGCTGTGGAACGCGTTCGCCGCCCGCGGCATGGGCGCCGGTGCCTCCAGCGGCCCGTCCGACGCCGACCCGGTGCCCAGCTTCGCGTCGCCGTACGCGGAGAACTCCGAGGTGACGTTCAAGGCCCTGGGCGAGGCCGCCGGCAAGCCGGTCCGCCTCTACATCGGCGACTACGACTACGGCGCGGTCCCCGTCGCCGACACCGACCCGGCCACCGAGCTGCCGGACACGGTGACGCTGGCCCCGGGCACCTACCGGTTCCTGGCGATCGGTGCGGGATTCGGCCACAAGCGCTTCACCCAGACCGTCCACCCGGGCGTCACGAGCCAGATCGGCGTGGTCATGCCGGCGAACCTCGCCTCGGCGGCGTCGGGCGCGACGATCACCGGCGACGGCACGAACCCGGGCCGCCTCACCGACGACGCCGAGGGCACGGCGTGGACGGCGAGCGGCGGCGCCGCCGGCCGGCAGGTCACCGTCGACCTGCCGGCCGACACCGCCAAGCTGGTGTCCCGCGTCCAGCTCAGCGCCTTCCCCGGCGCGGGCGCGTCGACCTCGGTCATGTACAGCACCGTGCGCCAGTTCGAGGTCCTCACCTGCAACGCGACGACGGGTGCGGACTGCGCGAGCGACGCCGGCTACAAGGTGGCGTACACCAGCCCGGCGAACGCCTTCGACACCGGGCGGTTCCGCCCCAAGGTGCCGAACCTCGTGCTGAAGTCCTTCGCCGTGCGCCCGACCCTGGCCACGCACGTCCGGCTGCGGGTGCTCAGCAACCAGTGCACGGGCAACCCGCTCTACGCGGGTGAGCAGGAGAACGACCCGCGCTCGAGCACGGACTGCGCGACGAGCTCGACGGCTGCGGGCTCGGCGGTCGCGGCGGAGTTCCAGGTGTTCAGCAGCTGACCGCTTGAGGGGTACGCGGCTCGCGTGGCCGCGTACCCCTCAGCGGCCCAGCGCGGTCAGCGCCGCCCGGGCCTGGCCGACGGGGTCTTCGCCGAGCGGGCGCAGGACCACCGTGTCGGCACCGGCCTCGCGGAGGGCGGCGACCCGTTGCGGTACGGTCGCGGCCGGGCCGACCAGCGTGAACACCTCCTCGGGTGGCACTCCCAGCCAGGCCGCCTGGCCGGCGACCAGGTCGCCGGTCGCCGCTGCCGCTGCCGCGGGGTCGTTGCCGACGTGCAGGAACGCGAACACGATCAGCTCGTGCCCGGGGCGGTCGCCCGCCGCTCGGCCCCGGCCGATGGGACCGAGGGCGGCGGCGATCTCCGCCGGACCGGTTCCCTCGGCCAGGATGGTGCCGTCGGCGAGCCGCCCGGACAGCTCCAGCGACCGAGGGCGGACCACCCCGGTGACCAGCGGCGGCGGCTCGGCCGGCGGGTGCACCAGCGCCAGGCCGTCGACGGTCACCTCCCGGCCGTGCTCCGTGACGTTCTCGCCGCCGAGCAGGCCGCGTACCGTCCGGATCGACTCCTCCAGGAGCGCGAGCTTGCCGGAGGTCTCGGCGCCCACCTTGCGCATCCATTCCGGCACGCCGTGGCCGAGCCCGGCGACCAGCCGGCCGGGATGCACCCGGGCCAGCGTCGCCAGCTCCATCGCCAGCAGCGCCGGATTGCGCAGCGGCACCGGCGCGATCCCGATGCCCACCCGCAGCCGGCCGGTCGCGGCCAGCGCCAGCGCCGCCGCGCTGACCGAACCGGCCCAGCCCAGGTCCTCGACCACCCACAGGTCGTCGGCCCCGGCGGCCTCGAGGTCGCGCGCGAACCCCGGCAGCTCCTCAGGGGCGCGGTCCCGGTCGAACATGAACCCTATGCGTACGCCGGCAGCGTCGGTGGTCATCCTGCGAGCCTAGTGTCACATGGCGTTACTCCTGATGATCACTTTCCGTGCCGGTCCGAGCGCCCAGGGGCACTTCACCGGGGTCTGACACGGTGAGGACGACGATGACCGACCATGTCGATCTTGCGTGCGGTGACGGCGGTGACGGCGGTGCTGGTGCTGGCGGGGTGTTCCGCCGCCGACGGCCCCGACCGGAAGGCGCCTTCCGCGGCGTCGTCCGGCCCCGCCGCCGTCCCGTCCGCCGCGGCGCCCGCCGGTGGCCGGCCTGACCGGCAGCACGCCGGGTGGCGGGACTCCGACATCCCCACCTTCGGCCCGGCTCCGGCGCCGCAGAAGATCACGGTGCCGCCCGGGGGCAGCGCGCCGTACCTGCTGCGGATCCCGACCACGCAGAAGGTGGCGTTCCTGACCATCGACGACGGCTTCGTCAAGCATCCCGAGGCACCGAAGCTGATCGCGGCGGCGCGCGTACCGGTGACGCTCTTCCTGACCACGGACGCGATCGCGGACGACCCGGACTACTTCCGGCCGATGATCGACGCCGGCGCGGTGGTGGAGGCCCACACGATCACCCACTCCAACCTGCGCGGCCGGCCGTACGCGTTCCAGAAGCGGGAGCTCTGCGGCTCGGCCGACAAGCTCGCGAGCCTGTACCAGCGTCGCCCGGTGCTGTTCCGCCCGCCGTTCGGCAACAAGGACGCGACCACGCTGCGGGCGGCGCACGACTGCGGCCTGAAGGCGGGCTTCATGTGGAAGGAGACCGTCCACAAGGGCAAGGTCCGCTTCCAGGAGGGCAAACGGGTGCAGCCCGGCGACATCATCCTGATGCACTTCCGGAAGGCCTTCGTGAAGGACTTCCTCGCCGCGCTGCGCGCCATCAAGAAGGCCGGCCTCACCCCCGCCCTGCTCGAGGACTACGTCTAGGTCTACGGGATCGGACGGCGCATGGAGTACGTGACGCCGTGCAGCCGGTGCGGCTCGTTGATCACGTGGATGGCGGCCCGGTCGTAGGCCTGCCACCCCGCGGCGCCGGCCCGGTTGAGGTGCCGCAGGTCGTCGAAGCGCTCGTCGGTGCCCCAGCGCAGCACCCCGCCCGGGTGGTGGAACGTGGCCGTCCAGTCCATGAAGCGGTCGGCGCCGAACGTCCCGGCGGCGCGGTACTCGAGGCGTGCGTACTCCCAGTTGGTCACGTTCATGATTATCTCTGCGCGACGCGGGGCCGCACACCGTGGTGTACGGCCCCGCTGAGGTGTCGTCCGGTCAGCCGACGCTGACCGCGGACCAGGCGGCCGCGGTGGCGTTGTACTCGGTGCTGCCGGTGCCGTACAGGTCGCGCGCGGCGTTCAGGGTCGCCGTACGGGCCTGGGCGTAGTTGGTGCCGGAGCTCATGTACGTGGTGAGCGCCTTGTAGAAGATCGCACCCGCCTTGTCGTTTCCGATGCCCGTGACGGTGCTGCCGTTGCACGTCGGGCTGTCGTACGCGACGCCGTTGACGGTGTGCGCCCCGCTGCCGACGGCGAGCAGGAAGAAGGCGTGGTTGCCGACGCCGGAGGAGTAGTGCACGTTGAGGTTGCCGACGTTGCTGCTCCAGCACTTCGCCGAAGAGCCGTCCTTGGACGGGTCGTCCATGAAGCGCAGCGGCGTGTGGTCCAGCGCGATGTTCTCGCCGATCAGGTAGTCGCCGACGTCCTTGGTGTTGTTCGAGTGGAACTCGACGAGGGTGCCGAAGATGTCGCTCATCGACTCGTTGAGCCCGCCGGACTCGCCGCTGTAGACCAGGCCCGCGGTGCGCGAGGTGACGCCGTGGGTCATCTCGTGGCCGCCGACGTCGAGCGAGGTGAAGGGGCCGAAGGTGGTGCCGTCACCGTCGCCGTAGATCATGCAGAAGCAGGTGTCCGACCAGCCGGCGTTGTTGTACCGGTTGCCGTAGTGCACCTTGTTGTAGCTGCCCTTGCCGTCGCCCGCGATGCCGGAGCGCCCGAACTTCTCGAGGTAGAAGTCCCAGGTCTCGGCGACGCTGTACTGCGCGTCCACGGCCACCGTCTGGTCGTTGCTCAGCGTGCCGGTGCCCCAGACGTTGTCGGCGTCGGTGAAGAGGGTGCCCTGCCCGATCCGCCGGTTGTTCATGTCGGTGGTGTACGTGCCGCCGCGCACCGGGTCCTTCAGCTGGTACGTCGAGCCGGACTTCGTGGTGTCCAGCGGCACGGTGCCCACGTTGTAGCCGGTGCCGGAACCCTCGACCGTGTGCACGTCGGCCCACTTGTCGACGACCTTGCCGGTGTGCGCGTCGACCAGCACATGGGTGACGCCGTCGCCGCCGGCCGGGTCGGGCACCGTGACCACCGTGCGCCACACCAGCACCGGGGTCGCCGGCAGTGCGTCGACGGCCAGGGTGGTGGAGGCGCCCGGGGTGGCGGTGCCGCCCAGCGCCCGGGCCGCCGCACCGGCCGCCTTGGCCGCGCTCAGGGTCGGCACCGCCGACAGGGTCAAGGGGGCCCGCTGGGTCTTCGTCACGGCGCTGAGCGCGCCTGAGCTGCCGAGGTGGGCGATGACGTCGCCGCCGATCACCGGCAGGCCGCGGTACGCCCGGTCCAGGTGGACGTGGCTCGCGCCGCTCTTCTCGACCAGCACGCCGCGCTGGGCGAACGTGTCGGAACCGGCGGCGGCGAAGGCGGCACCGTGGGCGCCGATCGCCTCGGTGGCGCGGCTCACGGCGAGCGCGGGCGTGACCGGTTGCGGCTCGGCGGCCTGGGCCGCCGCGGGGGCGGCGAACGCCGCGGACGCGGCGAGCGTGGTGGCCGTGACGATGGCTCTGGTGCGCACCGTTTCTCCTCTCCTCCCGGCCGGGGTGGGGCCGGGTTGAGATAGAGCCTGATTAATATCTTGCACAATGGGAAGGCTTTTCGGTGACAAATATGGGTCACATGCCACAGGGGCGGGCGCCACCGACTCCTCAACCCCGGGGCGCGGGAGCCGATCTGTGCGGACATGCAGTCGATACCGCGCGTCGGGATCCTCGGCACGGGCTCGTACGTGCCCGAGCACGAGGTCACCAACGAGGCCCTGGTGGAGCGGGTGACCGACACCACCCCGGAGTGGATCTCGCGCAAGACCCTGATCGAGGCCCGCCGCTTCGCCGGCCCCGAGGAGGCCACCTCCGACCTTGCGACCAGGGCCGCGGCCGCCGCCCTGGAGAACGCCGGCATCGCCGCCGACCGGGTCGACTACCTCATCGTCTCGACGTCGACCGGCGACTCGCCGCAGCCGCCGACCGCCTCGCTGGTGCAGCACGCCATCGGCGCGCACCGGGCCGCCTGCTTCGACATCAACGTCGTCTGCGCCGGCTTCGTGTTCGGTCTCGCGCTGGCCAACAGCCTCGTGGCGGTCCGTCCGGACGCCGTGGTGCTGGTCGTGGCCGCCGACATCTACTCGCGCATCCTCGACTTCGGCGACCGCCGCACCGCGATCCTGTTCGGCGACGGGGCCGGCGCCGCCGTCGTCGGTGCGGTGCCCGCGCCGTACGGGCTGGTCGACGTCGAGCTGGTCACCCGGGGTGACGCCCACGAGCTGATCCACATCAAGGCCGGCGGCAGCCGCCTGCCCGCCTCGATGGAGACGGTCGCCGACGGGGACCACTTCTTCCGCATGGACGGCCGCGGCGTCCGCGACTTCGTCATGGCCGGGGTCCCGCCGGTGCTCGAGGCCCTGCTCAAGCGCGCCGGGGTCGCCGCCGGGCAGGTCGACCACTTCGTGCCGCACCAGGCCAACGGCGTCATGATCCAGGAGCTGGTGGACGCGGCCGGGCTCACGAGCGCGCGTACCCATCTGGTCCTGGACCGTTACGGCAACACCGGCAGCGCCTCCGCGGCGGTCGCGCTCGACACCGCCGCCCGCTCCGGGGCGCTCGGGTCCGGCGACCTGGTCCTGCTCGCCGGCTTCGGCGGCGGCATGTCGGTCGGCGCGGCCCTGCTGCGCTGGTACGCCGCCTGACCCGCGGGAGCTTCTTCCGGCGATAGTGTCGATCCGCGTCCCGCCCGTTCGTCGCAGGGAGGAACGGGCCGCAGGGGCCCCGACGAGATCGGACACGACATGGCCAGGTACCTGATCCTCATCTACGGCGACGAGCAGGCATGGGACGCGCTGCCGCCGGAGGAGCTCGAGGCCCGCCACGCCGCCCACGTGGCGTTCGCCGCATCGGCCGGGCCCGCCATCCTGGGCGGAGCGCAGCTGCAGCCCGCCGGCACGGCGACCAGCCTGCGGGTCGGTGCCGACGGACGGCCCGCCCCGACCGACGGGCCGTTCCTGGAGACCAAGGAGGTGCTCGGCGGCTACTACGTCGTCGAGGCCCCCGACCTGGACGCGGCCATCGCCCTGGCGAGCCGGCTGCGCGAGGCGACCGCCGGCCTCGGCGGTGTCGAGATCCGTCCCCTGGTGGAGCGGAACTGACCGGCGTCGCCGAGGCGGTGGCCGACGCGTACCGCCGCGAGTGGGGCCGGGTCCTCGCCGCGACGGTACGCGTCACCCGCGACCTCGACCTCGCCGAGGAGTGCGCCCAGGACGCGTACGCCAAGGCCTTGGGTGCGTGGGAGCGCGACGGCGTCCCCGACCGTCCCGGGGCCTGGCTCACCACCGTCGCCCGCAACCGGGCGACGGACCTGCTGCGCCGCGAGACCGTGCTGCGCCGGACCCTGCCGCTGCTCGTGACCGACGACGTGACGGCCGGGCCGGAGGACTGTCCCGCGCCGAGCGCGGTGGCCGACGACCGGCTGCGGCTGATCTTCACCTGCTGCCATCCGGCCCTGGCCCGCGAGGCGCAGGTGGCCCTCACCCTCCGGCTGCTGTGCGGCCTGTCGACCGCCGAGGTGGCGCGCGCGTTCCTCGTACCGGAGCCGACCATGGCCGCCCGGATCACCCGGGCCAAGAAGAAGATCGCGGCGGCCCGGATCCCGTACCGGGTGCCCGCCGCGGCCGACCTGCCGGAGCGCGTCGGCGCGGTGCTCGAGGTCGTGCACCTCGTCTACACCACCGGGCACACCGCGCCGGTCGGTGCCGGGCTCGCCCGCCACGACCTCGGCGACAGCGCCATCCGCCTCGCCCGGATGCTGCACGAGCTCGTGCCCGGTGACGGTGACGTGGCCGGCCTGCTCGCCCTGCTGCTGCTCACCGACGCCCGCCGCGAGACCCGCACGACGACGGACGGCCGCCTCGCGCTGATGGAGGAGCAGGACCGCTCCCGCTGGGACCGCACCCGGATCGCCGAAGGCACGGCCCTGCTCACCGAGGCGCTCAGCGGACGGCCGCCCTCCCGGTACGCCGTCCAGGCCGCCATCGCCGCGGTCCACGCCGAGGCGCGCACCTGGCAGGACACCGACTGGACGGAGATCTGCGGCCTCTACGACGTGCTGCGGGACCTGTGGCCGAGCCCGGTCGTGGACCTCAACCGAGCCGTGGCGGTGGGCATGCGTGACGGCCCCGGTGCGGGCCTGGCGGCGCTGGACCCGCTCCTCGACGAGCCTGCGCTCGCCGCGTACGGCTACCTCAGCGCCGCCCGCGCCGACTTCCTGCGGCGGCTGCAGCGGTGGGACGAGGCGCTCACCGCGTACGAGGAGGCTTTGATCCTGACGGCGAACGACGTGGAACGCGCGTTCCTCAGCGCGCGGATCGACGAGGCCCGCGCGCACCTCGGCTAGCGATCGGCCGGAGCCGACCAGTCGGGAAGCACCGCGCCCGGGCGGCTGAAGGCCGCGAAGTCCGTCGTGTCGCGGAAGGCGGGAATCGTGTACAGGTCGCGGGCGTACGACCACAGATGCGGATACACGTGCAGGCCGGGATTGATGGTGCGCCCGGCGTTGGGGCCGACGTCGTAGCGGACGAGAGTGACCCACAGCCGGATGTCCGCCTCGGTGAGGTCGTCGCCGAGCAGGTGGCGCGACGCCGACAGCCGCCCGTCCAGCTGCTCGAACGCCTCCAGCAGAGCATCGCGGGCGGCACCCGGCCGCCCGGCCGCGCGGACGCCGTGGTTCACCGCCGGCCCGAGCCACCGGTCCAGCTCCTCGATGCCCTCGCGCAGATGGTCGGGATAGGTGCGGACCAGCGGCGTCGCGAGATGCCCGAAGCGGGTGGCCAGGTCGATGCCGATGCCGTGGCAGTCGTTGCTGACCAGGCGAGCGGTCGCGCGGTCCCAGAGGGCGGGCACGCAGACGTGGCCGTCGAAGTCCTCCTCGGTCGCCTCGTACACCTCGCGGAGAAGGGTGAAGCCGTTGACGGGGTCGGGGCCGTGCTGTTCCCGGAACGCCCAGCCGCGCCCGTCACGGTCGCCGTCGACGAAGGACATGGTCACGATGTCCTCGAGCCCGGCGAGGACACGCGTGATGGCGACGCGATGGGACCACGGACAGAACCAGCCGCCGTAGAGGTGGTAGCGGAACGGGCGGGGGGTGAAGTCGCCCTCCGCGGTGATGCGTCCGGTGAAGCGCAGGAGGGGTTCGCCGGGGGTCTGGGGGGTGCGGTACTCGCCGTAGGTGGCAGTGTCGACGGGGCTTGCGAGGCGGGTGGCTTGCGACAGCTTCACCATTCGCAAAGCCTATAGAGATGGTGGGATATCGGCAAGGAGTTGTCAGGCCGCGGTCTGGGTGGCCGCCACCGCCATCGTGGACCAGCGCATCGCGGCCATGACCGTGCCGGAGAGGTCCTCGCCCGCGTAGGCGGCCGCGACCTCGCCCAGGTCGCCACGCTCGTAGGCGTTGACCACCCGCAGGACCTGGCCCAGCGGCCCGATCCCGCGCTCCAGCGCCGAGGAGATCTCGGTGTCCAGCGGCAGCTGGTGGGCGATCGCCGCCGGGCTCAGCCCGATCATCTGGGCCACGGCGGTGATCAGCCCGGCCATGAAGGCGGCGTCGGATTTGGCGCCGAACGCCGTGGCCACGTTCTCGCACAGCCGGGCACGGGTCAGCGCGTCCGCCATCTGCGACTCGGTGGCCTCGGCGACGTCGCCGACGACCATGAGCATCGCCCACTGCCGGATGTGCGCCAGGCCCAGCATGACGACGGCCTGGCGTACGGACGACACACGGCTCGTGGCGCCGGCGGCGACGGAGTTGCTGGCCCGCAGCACCCGCAGTGTCAGGGCCGGGTCCCCGGCGATGATCGCCAGGATCTGCTCGAGGTCGGCGTCGGTGGCACTCAGCGCGCCGATCAGCTCCAGGCGGCGCAGCTTCGACGGGGTCAGGCTGGCCGCGGTCAGCACCTGCGGTCGGCTGAGCACGTAGCCCTGGCGCAGCTCGAAGCCGTACCGGTTGCTCAGCGCCAGCTGCTCACCGGTCTCCAGCCCCTCGGCGACGATCTTGATCTGGGGGAACGCCCGGCAGGCTTGGACGATGTCGTCCAGGCGGCCGGGGTCGGTGGTGAGCAGGTCCAGCTTGACGAAGTCGGCCAGCGGCAGCAGCCGTTCGTGCCCGGAACCCCACACGAAGTCGTCGAGCGCGATCCGATAGCCCTGAGCCACGAGCGCGGTGACCCCGGCGACCACCTCGTCGTCGACGTCGACGGTCTCGAGCACCTCGAGCACCACGTGCTCGGGCCCGAACGGCAGGTCCAGCACCCCGGTGAGGAACTCCCGCGTCATGTTGATGAAGCAGGTCCGGTCCCCGACGACCTCGTCGATGCCGAACTCGGTGAACGTGTTGACGATCACCTGGCTGGTGGCATAGGTGTCCCGGCGAACCGCGGAGACCGAGTCCATGCTGCCCCGGAACAGCAGCTCGTACGCGACGACATCGCCCGTCACGTCGAAGATCGGCTGCCGGCCGACGTGCACGAGCTGTGTGCCCGGCAGCGGGAACGGCACCATGGGGTTCACGCCGTGACTGATCGGCCGCCCGCCGCTGCGCTTGAGCTTTCTGCGAGCGGGGCGTAAGTCAGTGGCACTTTCGGTGCGGTCGCCGGCAGCCGTCCTGGCTCGGGAGGTCCCTGATACCTGTGGGACCACCGGGCCCCGTCAGCTCGTTGCTCTCTCGCAAGGAAGGAGCGGGGCATGTCGCGCCGTCCGGGGCGGACCGGATCTGCACGGCGGCCCCGGAGGCGCCGGGTCAGGTGGCGTTCTTCACGGCAAGATCGATGGCCCGGTGCAGGTCGGAACGGCGGATGCTGACCACCTCGTCGACACCGTCGTCCAGATAGTCCTCGACGATCTCCCGGATCTGGTCGTTGGGGCTGATGCCCCGCCGCTGCGCCAAGGTGACGAGCCGCTCCGTCATCTCGTACGACATGGTCACCGCGTGCACCACGCCGCTCGCCCGGGGGCGGTTGTCACGCTGGGCGGTGGCCCAGTCCCGGTCGTTGACGGAGGCAGCGGCATCGTCGAACCTGCTCATGGGGTGTCTCCCTTGATCCGCGCGATCGCTTCGACCTCCACGTCGTCGAGGTACCGTGCCGAGGCGACCGTGTACGTGTCATCGCTGTCCTCGATCAGTGCCACCACCAGCCACGTTCCCTTGCGATCGGGCCCGGCCACCTGCATCGCCGGCCCGATGTGCCGGCGTACCACCCCGTGAGCGTGCAAAACCTCGATGACCGACAACGGGTTCACTCCGGCGGCGAGGAGATTCTCGTAGGTCTCGTCCGTGAAGACAAAGACTTCGTACGGCGTCTCGGCCTCATCATCGAACAGCTGCGGCACCTCCGGATCCCTGTGACGGTGTTCGGACAGCGGGTCCACAACCCTAGGCACCTCTTATTACGGAAAGTGCCGGAAAAATGACAACGTGTCGTGTGTCTCAATCGCACCCATATCGGCGGGTCGTGCATCGGCTTGGGCGGTCATCGAAGCAGCGCCGCACCGAAAGGCACAGAAAAATCGTTTGCGCCAAATACTGACGCTAACGACGTCACGAAGGATCGCGATCATGAGACGGCATATGTGCGGTCGTGCCTGGGCCGGCTTGACGCGTGAGACGGGCCATCCCGCGCAGGGCCGGCGCCGGTCGGCCCGGCAGCCCGCCATCCGGCAGAGCGACGCCGGTGGGAACCGTCGACGGAAGCGCCGGTGAGAGCTGTGCGGGGGAGTGCCGGTGTGGCCTGGCGGGAGCTGAGGGCCGGAGTTCTGGTGGGGGCTGTGCGGGGGAGTGCCGGTGTGGCCTGGCGGGAGCTGAGGGCCGGAGTTCTGGTGGGGGCTGTGCGCGGGAGTGCCGGTGTGGCCTGGCGGAAACCGACGGCCGGAGTTCTGGTGGGGGCCGTGCACGGGAGTGCCGGTGTGGCCTGGCGGGAGCTGAGGGCCGGGGTTTTGGTGGGGGCTGTGCGCGGGAGTGCTTGGCGGGAATGGGCGCCGATTCGGGCGGCCAGCGCCCCGAGCAGCAACGCGCGGAGGACCGGAGTTGTGCACGGGAGTGCCGGTCCGGCCTGGTGGGAACTGAGGACCGGTGGGGGCTGTGGACTGGAGTTCGGGCCCGGTCTGGTGAGCGCTGTGAAGTGGAGTTCTGGTGCCGGCTGGTGCGGGCTGTCGACGGCAGTGCGGATGCTGACCGGCGGTAAGAGCCGGCCGGAGCGCCGGTGGGGACGATCCGGCTGAGGCGTGCGGGCCCGGGCCGAGGAACCCGGTGCCGGGAGGAGGCGCCCCGCGCTCTGCGCGAGACAGGCCGGCGGAGGCCGACGTTCCGAGCCCGCGGCCGGCGCCGGTGTCACGGCTCGAGCCGGAACGCCCCGACGCCGGAAATCACGCCAAGAATGGCGAGCGTCGGCCATGGAAACGGGATAGGTCAGGAGAGCCTGGATCACGCCTTCGAGTAAACCGGGAGAGCTGCGTGACCGGAAGAGATCAACTCCTTACGTTCTTCTGACAGAATTCGGCCTTATCGTGGCGTGTTCTGGTCATGCACCAGAAGCCACGTTCCGCCGATGCGGGCGAAGATCAATGTCAGGAGATAGCTCATCGAATACGGCCGGCCTTCGGCGTCGACATCGTCGTAGGTGACCGCGTAAGTCGCCACACCCGTGTCCCCGGCCTCCGTGTGCCGCAGCGGTTCGAGCTTCCAACTCCAGTCCGGGTCGTCGAACCAGCTCCGGTGGAAGGCGCCGACCTCTTCCCGGCCCGCCAGCATTCGCCCGTTCGGCGCGATGACCGCGACGTCGTCGTGCACGGTGGCGAGGAACGCATCGGCGTCGCGGGCGGTGATCGTGGCCAGATGCTGCTCGAGGGCTGTGGCGAAATCCATGCGGTGATCCTTTGCTGATCGGGTGTGAGCGCGAAGCATGACACCTCACGGAGGATGCGGCATCGCATTTCCGGCAGCTCAACACGGACACGAAGCGCGTGGTTGGCCGCCGTCGAGCTCCGCGAGGCACGACCGCCTCGGTGGGCCGGCGCTGACCGCAGCGGGAGGAGACCGACGGCGCCGCCGGTGTACACGGAGTTCGAGCGGGGCCGTCGCGGACCGGTGTACGGGGACGAGGTCACCCTCGCCGAGCGGCCCGTGGACAAGGGGGGCGTCTACCGGCAGGCGTACGAGCATCACCGCCACGTCGTTTCGTTCCGCGTGAAGGCCCGGTACCACCCGGACTGACGGTCACTCGGCGGCGAGGGTGTCCAGGACCTGCTGGCCGAAGCGGGCCAGTTTGGTCTCGCCCACGCCGCCCACCGTGGACAGTTCCGACAGCGAGCCGGGTCGCAGCGCCGCGATCTGGCGCAGGGTTGCGTCGTGGAAGATCACGTACGCCGGGACGCCGGCCTCCTTGGCTGCCGAGGCGCGCCACGCACGGAGGCGCTCGAAGACCGGGGCGGCGGCTGGGTCGAGGTCGGCCGTCGGGGTGGCCGCGGCGGACGATGCGCGGCGGGCCTTCGGTGCTCGGGTGCGTTCGGGCTCGCGGCGCATCATGACCTGGCGTTCCTTGCGCAGGACGGCGCTGCTGGCGTCGGTGAGGACGAGGGTGCCGTAGTCGCCCTCGACCGCGAGCAGGCCCTGGGCGAGGAGCTGACGGACGACGCCGCGCCATTCCTGCTCGCGCAGGTCGGTGCCGATGCCGAAGACCGACAGCTCCTGGTGGCGGAACTGCAGCACCTTCTCGGTGGTCTTGCCCAGCAGGATGTCGATCGACTGGCCGGCGCCGAACTTCTGGCCGCGCTCGCGCTGCAGGCGCAGCACCGTGGACAGCAGCTTCTGGGCGGCCACCGTGCCGTCCCAGGACTCGGGCGGGGTCAGGCACGTGTCGCAGTTGCCGCACTTCGGGTCGGCGGGCTGACCGAAATAGGCCAGCAGCTGGGCGCGCCGGCACTCGACCGTCTCGCACAGGGCCAGCATCGCGTCGAGGTGGCCGGCGAGGTTGCGGCGGTGCGCGAGGTCGCCCTCGGAGGTCTCGATCATCTTGCGCTGCTGCACCACGTCCTGCAGCCCGTACGCCAGCCAGGCGGTCGACGGCAGCCCGTCGCGGCCTGCCCGGCCGGTCTCCTGGTAGTAGCCCTCGACCGACTTGGGCAGGTCCAGGTGGGCCACGAACCGTACGTCCGGCTTGTCGATGCCCATGCCGAAGGCGATCGTGGCGACCATGACCAGGCCGTCCTCGCGCAGGAACCGGCTCTGGTTGGCGGCGCGGGTGCCCGCGTCGAGGCCGGCGTGGTAGGGCAGCGCGTCGATGCCGTTCTGGGTGAGGAACTCGGCGGTCTTCTCCACAGACGCTCGCGACAGGCAGTAGACGATGCCGGCGTCGCCGGGGTGCTCGGTGCGCAGCAGGTCGAGCAGCTGGCGGCGGGGCTCGTTCTTCGCGACGATGCGGTACTGGATGTTGGGGCGGTCGAAGCTCGCGGTGAAGTGCCGGGCGCCGGTCAGGTCGAGCCGGACCGCGATCTCCTCGCGGGTGGCGCTCGTCGCCGTCGCGGTCAGGGCGATGCGCGGCACGTCGGGCCAGCGTTCGTGCAGCATCGACAGGTTGAGGTAGTCGGGGCGGAAGTCGTGGCCCCACTGCGACACACAGTGCGCCTCGTCGATCGCGAACAGGGCGATCCGGCCCCGGTCGAGCAGCCGCTGGGTGGCCGGGACGCCGAGCCCTTCGGGAGCGATGTAGAGCAGGTCGAGCTCGCCGGCGAGGAACAGCTGCTCGGTGAGCCGCCGCTCGTCCGGGTCCTGGGTCGAGTTGAGGAAGCCGGCCCGCACCCCGAGGGTGCGCAGCGCGTCGACCTGGTCCTGCATGAGCGCGATCAGCGGGGAGATGACCACCCCGGTGCCGTCGCGCAGCAGGGCGGGAATCTGGTAGCACAGCGACTTGCCGCCGCCGGTGGGCATGAGCACGAGCGCATCGCCGCCGCCGATGACGTGCTCGATGATCTCGCGTTGCCCGCCACGGAAGCCGGAGTAGCCGAAGACCCGGCTGAGCACGTCGTAGGCGGGGCCGGCGAGCGGGGGAGCGGAAGTCACCCCGCGAGTTTAGTGACTCCCTCGACGGGCGGCCGGACCCTGTGGACAAGGCGCGGGCGCCGGGACATGGCGGCTCCCCGGATGCCACGGACGACCGCAGCGGCGCCGGGTCCGTCGTCCGGAGCCGGCGCCGCGGTCGTCAGTCGAAGTTCAGGCCACCCGTACGGGTGCGCTTGAGCTCGAAGAAGTCCGGGTAGCTCGCCAGCGCCACCGCACCGTCGAAGACCTTGGCCGCCTGCTCGCCGCGGGGGATGCTGCTGAGCACCGGGCCGAAGAACGCCACGCCGTCGATGTGGATCGTGGGCGTGCCGACGTCGTCGCCGACCGGGTCCATGCCCTCGTGGTGGCTCTTGCGCAGGGCGGCGTCGTACTCGTCGGTCTGCGCCGCCGCGGCCAGCTCGGCGGGCAGTCCCAGCTCGGCGAGGGCCTCGCGGACGACCACGTCGAAGTCCTTGTTGCCCTGGTTGTGGATGCGGGTGCCGAGCGCCGTGTACAGCGGGCCGAGGATCTCATCGCCGTGCTGCTGGGCGGCGGCGGTGACGACCCGTACGGTGCCCAGGGACCGGTCGATCAGCTCGCGGTAGGACGGCGGGAGGTCGCGGTTCTCGTTGAGGACGTACAGGCTCATCACGTGCCAGCGCAGGTCGAGGTCGCGCTGCTGCTCGACCTCGAGGATCCAGCGGGAGGTGATCCAGGCGAACGGGCACGCGGGATCGAAGTAGAAGTCGACGGTCGTCATATCACCGACGATAGGCGTACTCCTTACGGGTCCGCTCCGGGAAGCGCCCGATGTCCCTGTGGCGTGCGTCGCACCAGGATCGAGGCATGCTGATCTCTCGAGCACTCGTCCTGGCCGTGGCCGCCGTGGCTGCTGTGGCCGTACCGGCATCGGCCTCGCCCGGTCCGCCACCGATCGACTGGCAACCCTGCGCGGCGACCGATCCGTCCGGGGCGCAGTGCGCCTCGCTGGAGCTGCCCGTCGACTGGGACCGTCCGGACGGCGAGCGGTTCCACCTGTCGATCGCCCGCCGTACGGCCACCGATCCGGCCGCGCGCGTGGGCACGTTGGTCTTCGGCCCCGGCGGTCCCGGTGACTCCGGCACCCAGCGGATCATGACGGGCATGGGCCGCTTCAGCGCCGACCTGAAGCGTCGTTTCGACATCGTCAGCTTCGACCCGCGCGGGGTGGGCCGGAGCAGCCCGGTGGTCTGCGGCGTTCCGGCGAACCCGAACCCGATCATCACCGGGCCCGCGGAGTTCGACCGGCGGGTCGCGGCGAACCGGGAGCACTGGGCGTCCTGCCGAAGCGATGTGTTCCGCCACGCGGGCACCGACCAGACGGTCCGTGACCTCGACGCCCTGCGAGCCGCCCTCGGCGAGGAACGGCTGACCTTCCACGGCAGCTCGTACGGCACGCTCCTGGGTGAGCAGTACGCCGAGCGCTATCCGCACCGCGTCCGTGCCCTCGTGCTGGAGAGCGCGGTCGACCACAGTCAGGACGTGGCGGGGTTCCTGCGGACGCAGGGCTGGGCGTTGCAGGACTCGTTCGACGCGTTCGCCGCCTGGTGCGAGCAGGCGGGGCAGGCCTGTGCCGTGCACGACGTGGGTGCACGCGAGGCGTGGCACCGGCTGACGGCGAAGGCGGGGCCCGATCAGCTCTGGGCGTTGACCACCACCTTGCACGCGATGCTCTACGGGCCGAGGTACGAGGCTCTCGCCGGCCAGCTGAAGGCCCTGCTCGACGGGGAACCGTTCACACCGGCGGCCGTGCCGCTGCCGGTGACCCCGGTCGTCTGCGCCGACTGGGCGCTGCAGGTCCGCGACTACGGCCAGTACGCCCGCCTCATGAAGCGGGCGCAGACCCGTGACCTGCGCTACTCCGCCGGTGCCATGGCCGTGAGCCTGTGCCTCGGGTGGCCCTACGGCGTCTCGAACCCTCAGCACCGCCTGCACGTGCACACCCCGGTCCCGGTGCTGCAGATCAACTCCCGGCACGACCCGGCCAGCGGCTACAACTGGGCGCTGTCGGTCGCGCGGCAGCTGGGGCGTTCGGGGGTGCTCCTGACGTACGCCGGTGCCGGGCACGGCTCGTACAACAGCTCGGCGTGCATGACGGCGGCGGTCGACGCGTACCTGGTCGACCTGGTCGTCCCTCAGGAGGGCAGCGTCTGCCCGGCCTGATCCACCCGGTGGGGCAGCCCGACCAGGTCGAGCACGGCCTGGGCGGCGCTGCCCCGGGCCGCGTGCAGGTCCAGCTCCGCGCCCTGCTCCCGGTGCTGTTCGGCGACGTGGTGGAGGGCCGAGACGCCGGCGCTGGCCAGGTGCGTGACGCCGGTGAGGTCGACGGTGACCGGGAGGTGGCCGCCGCGCGTACGGCGCAGCAGGTCCTGCCGCAGCATCGAGGCGGAGGCGGCGTCGGCCGTGCCGCTGACCCGGATCTCCGAGGGGGTCACCTCGTCGATGCGCAGCGGCATGTCGTCCACCGGTTCGTGGGGCGTCGGGTCCGGCCGGCCGGGTGTCTGTGCCGGGCGCAGCAGCGGGTGCTGGATCGTCGCCACGGTTCCCGCGGGGCCGGGCACGACCCGCAGCCCGCCGACGAGCTGGGCGGTCAGGGCGAGCCCGCGGCCGCGCAGCGACTGCCGGGCCGGCTCCCGCCAGGTCCCGTGGTCGGTCACCTCCGCCTCGACCCGGCCGGTGGGGGACAGGCGCACGGCCAGGCGTACGACGTCCTTGCCGAGCGCGCCGTCGAAAGCGTGCTCGATCGCGTTGGTGACCAGCTCGCCCAGGGCGTGCTGGAGCAGGAAGACGTCCTCCTCGGCAGCGCCCGCGGCAGCCAGCCAGTCGGCGAGCACCACGCGGGCGGTGCGCAGGGAGGCGAGCTCGGCCGGGAGCTCGAGGACCAGGTCGGCCGGGGCGGTGACCCGCTGAGCGGCCAGGAGGGTGATGTCGTCGCGGTGGCCGGTGGCGCGGACCATCAGCTCCACGGTCTGGGTACACACCCGTTCGGCCGCCGTCGCGGCCGGCGCGTGCAGCGCCCGCCCGGCGGCGGCGTTCGCGGCGGTGCGGGCCAGTTCGGCGCTGCTCTCCGGCAACGTCATCCCGGGGCGTTCGAGGATGCCGTCGCTGTAGAGCAGCACGACGTCGCCGACGCCGACATGGGCGGTGCCGGTCGGGAGGACACCGCCTGTACCGAGCGGCGTCCCGCCGGTCACGTCGAGGAAGCGGGAGCCACCGTCGGCGGTGACGAGCAGCGGGGGTGGGTGTCCGGCCGTGCAGTAGCGCAGAGTGCCCTCGTCCGGGTCGAGCAGCGCCAGGCAGACCGTGGTGGCGTGCGCCGCCGGCAGCCGCCGGGCGAACCGGTCGGCGGCGGCCAGCGCCTCACCGAGGTCCGCGCCGTCCTCCAGCCGGTCGCGCAGCACCGCCCGCAGCTGGCCCATCACCCCGGAGGCCGTCACGCCGTGGCCGACGACGTCGCCGACCACCAGGCCCACGGTGCCGTCGGGGCGGACCACGGCGTCGAACCAGTCGCCGCCCGCCGCCCGGTCGTCGTCGGCCAGCAGGTAGCTGGCCGAGATCTGCGCGCCGGGCAGCACGGGCAGGCCGCTGGGCAGCAGCTCGCGCTGCAGGGCGAGGACGACGTCGCGGGTCTGCTGGTAGCGCTCCTCCAGCTCGGCCGTCCGGCTCTCGGCGGCCATCCGGGCGCGTACTGAGTCGGTCACGTCGAAGCCCGCGCCGATGACGCCGCGGATCGTGCCGTCGGCCCGGCGCCAGGGCGAGATCGTGAAGGTGGCGTAGAGCTCGTGCACCGAGCCGTCCGGCTGGTCGAGGGTCGCCCGCCACTCGGCGCCGGTGACCGGGACGCCGGAGGCGTAGACGCCGGCGTACATCTCGATCCACTGCTGGCCGCTGACGTCGGCGAGCGCCTCGCCGAGCGGCAGGCCCACCGCCTCGCGGCCACCCAGCAGGGCCCTGGTCGCCGCGTTGACGTACGCGATCCGCAGCTCGGGCCCGTCGCACACGATGACGATGAACGGCATCTGCTCGGCCGCGGAGGTGATCACCTCCGGATCGCCGGCCCGTTCGTCGTCCATCCCACCCGCGCTTCCCGTCGGCCCGCCAGCCATCATGGTGCCCCGGCGCCCCGGCCGCATCCCGCGGCGGGCGGAATCACCTCCGGTGGGGACCTCACAGCCCCGGGAGGTCGAGGGTGTGGGCCGTGTGCGTGGCCTTGGTGGCGAGGTAGCGCAGGTTGGCCTCGGACAGGTGCACGCCCGTCGGGATCCGCTCCTTGACCTCGACGCCGCACGCCTGCAGCTGGGCGGCCTTGTCGGGGTTGTTGCTGAGCAGCCGGATCTTGTCCGCGCCGAGGGCCAGCAGCATCTGCGCGGCGGCGGTGTAGTCGCGCTCGTCCTCGCCCCGGCCCAGCGCCACGTTGGCCTCGTACGTGTCGAGCCCCACCTCCTGCAGCGCGTACGCGTCGAGCTTCGCGTACAGGCCGATGCCGCGACCCTCCTGGCGCAGGTAGAGCAGCAGGCCGCCGCTGGCGGTGATGCGCTCGACGGCCTCGCGCAGCTGCGGGCCGCAGTCACAGCGCTGGCTGCCGAACACGTCGCCGGTGAGGCACTCGCTGTGCGGCCGGACCAGGGGAGCGTCGCCGATCGCGCGCTCCCAGTCGCCGAGGCCCAGGGCGAGATGCTCGCGGCCGTCGACGAGGCCGTCGAAGGTCAGCACGCGCGCGGTCGTCGTGTAGCCGTCGGCGAAGCGCAGCGGGACCGTGACGCGGGTCCGTACCGTGGCTTCCGGAACGTCTCTCCAGCCCGGCGCTTCCGGCATTGATTCCCCCTTCGGAGTCACCGGTCACCCCTGAACCGGTCGGACAGCGCGTAGCGCAGCAGCACCACGTCGCCGATCTGGCGCACCTCGATGAGGTCGGCGCGCCGGTGCGGCCCCCACGGGAACGCGCCGTCGCCGACGAAGCGGGGCGCCTTCGAGTCGCCCACGAAGAACGGCGCGACCACCAGTTGCAGCTCGTCGGCGAGCCCGGCGGTCAGGAACTGGGTGTGGATGGTGCCGCCGCCCTCGACCATGAGCCGCCCGATGCCGCGGTCGGCGAGGTCGCGGGTCACCCGGACCAGGTCCACCGGCTCGCCGCCGTCGACGACGGTGGCGACCCCGGCGAGCTTGCGCCGGGCCGAGGGCATCGACCGGGTGGTGCAGTAGACGAGCTTCTCCGACTCCCCGAGGGTGAAGAACCGCGCCTGCGGGTCGAGGTCGCAGGTCGCCGTCACGGTCACCTTGACCGGGTCGGGCCGCTGCCCCCGGGCGACGCGGGCCCGCCGCCGCGCCTCGTCGCGCACCAGCAGCCGCGGGTTGTCCTGGCGTACCGTGCCCGCGCCCACGAGGATCGCGTCGCAGCCGGCCCGGACCTCGTCGACGCGGTCGAAGTCGGCGTCGTTGGAGAGCAGCAGCCGCTCGTCGTCCGCGCTGTCGACGTACCCGTCGATGGACATGCCGCAACTGAGCAGCACGTACGGGCGATCTTCCACCGTCCCAACATAATGCGCGGGCAGCGTGGCGGCAGCCTCACGCACCGCTGCCGACCAGCTCCCGCACGGGCGGCGCGGGCTGAGGGCGTACGGTCACCAGCTCCGCGGGCACCGCGGCCGGCTCGCCCGGGGCCTGGGCCTTCGCGCGTCCGCGGGCGGCCCGGGACACGATGACGACCAGGCCGGGCAGGGCGGCGACGAAGGCGAAGAGCCCGTAGACGACCGCGATGGTGAGGCCCTGGGCGGCGCTGAGGCCGGCCGCGCCGAACGCCCACGCGGTCACGCCCTCGCGGGGTCCCCAGCCGCCGATGCTCACCGGCAGCGTCATCGCCAGCAGCGCCAGCAGCATCAGCGGGATCAGGCGCAGCACCGGCGCGTGCGAGCCGGCGGCACGGGCCGCCACGACGAACGTCGCCAGGTGCCCGGCCAGCACGAGGGTGGAGGCGAGCACGATTCCGGGCCAGTTGCGGCGGGCCAGGAGGCCGGCGCGGATCTCGGCGAGCGCGGTCCGGGCGGCGCGGGCCCAGCGGGAGGCTCCGCTGCGCAGCCGGCCCACCGCGGCGACCAGCAGGACCGCGACGCCCGCGAGGACGGCCGCGGCCACGGCGACCGCGCGGCCGTGCTCGCGCAGCTGCGCCAGGACGGGCGACGGTACGGTCACCAGCACCCCGAGCCCCACGGACAGCAGCACGATCTGTCCCGCCGTGCGTTCGAGCACCACGGCCCGGACGCTGCGGCCGACGTCGCCCTCCTCCCGGCCGTGCTGGACGGCCCGGTCGACGTCCCCGAGCACCCCGCCCGGCAGGGCCGCGTTGATGAACAGCGCCTTGTAGTAGTCGGCGACCGCGCCGCGCAGCGAGAGCCGCAGGCCCAGGCCGCGGGCCACCAGGCACCAGCGCCAGGCGCTGAGCACGGTGGTCGCCACGCCGATCGCGAAGGCGGTGCCGAGCGCGCTCGCGTCGATCACCCGCAGCCCGTCGAGGAAGGCCCCGGTCCCCAGGCGCCAGAGCAGCACGGCGAGGATCCCCACCCCGCCGAGCAGCCGCACCCACGCCCAGATCGATCGATTCATTCCCCAGTCCCCTCCGTCACCCTTCTGCGACTAATACGTCCGGGCGGCGCGAGGCGGTTCAGTCTTTCTGCGCGAGAAGATCTTGATGCCCGACCGTGACCTTCAGCGTCCCGGCCGCCGCGTCCCGCAGCCGGTCCGCGAGATAGTCCTCGACCGGCAGGTCAGGGCGCTGCTCGACGGCCGCGGCGACCCAGCCGCGCAGCCACTCGGCGGCCAGCTCGGCGTGCTCCGGGCCGAGGCGCCACGGGCTGGGCCGGGTGGTGACCGAGGCGCCCGCCTTGGCGAAGGCCTCGGCCGCGGCGCCGACCGCCTCGGGGCCGAGCAGCCAGCGGCCGCCGATCTCCCGGCGCTGGTGCTCGTTGAACGCGGCGGCCACCGCGGCGTCCAGCGGGTGCGGCGGGTCGAGCGTCACCTCCCCGACGACGGTGAGGGTGAACAGGGCGGGGGTGCCGGCCGAGACGCACACGTCGGCGAGGGCCATGACCTCGTCGGCGGTGAACAGGTCGAGCAGCGCCGAGCAGGTGACCAGCGACACGTCCGCCAGGTCCTCCGTGGTGAGCGCCGTCACGTCGCCCTCGACGGTCTCCACGGTCACCGGGCTGCCGTCGGCCGCGGCCACGGGTGCGTGCGAGGCCGCGTACGCCAGCAGCGCCGGATCCCGGTCCTGCAGGACCCACCGCTGGGGGCCGGGGAGCCGCGGGGCGAGCCACCGCGCCATCGACCCGGTGCCGCACCCGAGGTCGCGCACCACCAGGGTCCCGTCGGTGCGCAGCAGGCCGGGCAGGTCGGTGGCGCGGGCGGCCGCGTCGGCCGGCTCGCGCAGGGTCAGCCAGTCGGTGCTGAACTCTCCGGTCATACGTGCAGTACCTCGCTCAGTCGTCGGGTCGTCTCGTCCCAGCCGCGCAGTCCGGTGCGGCGGGCCCGGGCGGCGGCCCGCCAGGACCGGCGCAGGCCGGGGTCGGTCAGCCACTGCCGCAGGGCCGTGGCCAGGGACTGTACGTCGCCGGGCGGCACCAGCCCACCCGGCATGGTGCCGTCCGGCGCCTCGCCGAGCGCCTCGGGTACGCCCTGGACCCGGGTGCCGAGCACCGGGATGCCGCGGGCCAGCGCCTCGGTGACGACCATCCCGTACGTCTCGGCGAGCGACGGGAGGACCAGCAGGTCGGCGGCGGCGTACGAGCTGTCCAGGGCGGCGCCGGTCCGGGTCCCGGCGAGGTGGATCCGGTCACCGGCGCGGGCGCGTACGCGGGCGGTGAACTCCGGGTCGCGGTCCAGGGCGCCCACGCAGACGCACTCCCACTCCAGGTCGTCGAGGGTCCGCAGCGCCTCGGCGAGCACGTCCTGGGCCTTGCGGGGCGTCACCGCGGCCACGCACAGCAGCCGCCCGCCGGCCGGGGTACCCGGGGCGAGCGGCGCGGGGTCCACACCCGGCGGGGCCACGTGGACGCTTCCGGCCGGCAGGCCGTGCAGGAACTCGAGGCGCCGGGCGGCGCCGGTGCTGGTCGCGACAACGGCCCGGGCCGCGTGCAGCGTCCGGCCTTCCCGTGCGGGCAGCTCCGGCGGCGCGCCGGTCTCGTCGCCGAGCGGGAGATGCACCAGCACGACGAGGTCCAGCCGGCCGGCCTCGGCCTCGACCACCTCGGGGACCGCGCAGGCGACCAGCCCGTCCAGCAGGACGGTGGAACGATCCGGCAGCTCCTGCAGCCGGGTGGTCAGGTGGGCGGTGTCCGGCGCCGACGGGTACGGCCACCGCCCCGCGACCGCGATCTCGTGCACCTCGCGGGTGGCGGCCAGGCCGGTCAGGACCCTGCGGTCGTACGTGTTGCCGCCGCTGGGTGCCGCCGGGTCGTCGATGTCGCCCGGCAGCACCACATGCAGCGGTCGGGTCACAGGTCCCGCTCGTAGCTCGCCCACGCGATGTGCGACTCGTGCAGCGTCACGGCGATGCCGGTGAGCCCGCTCGCCCCGGCGCCCAGCCCGCCGCCCGCCGCCTTGTCCGCGAGCCGGTCGGCGATGACCTTGGCGAGGAACTCCGTGGACGTGTTGACGCCGCGGAAGTCCGGCTCCTCGTCGAGGTTGCGGTAGCTCAGGGCGCCGCAGATCGCGTGCAGCTCCTGGCTCGCCAGGCC
Organism: Actinoplanes sp. NPDC049548; assembly: GCF_040676695.1. Taxonomy (NCBI): domain Bacteria; kingdom Bacillati; phylum Actinomycetota; class Actinomycetes; order Micromonosporales; family Micromonosporaceae; genus Actinoplanes; species Actinoplanes sp. NPDC049548. The sequence continues at coordinate 16,729 of NZ_JBFAPM010000023.1, read as the reverse complement.
GATGTCGACGACGATGTTGTCCGCGTCCAGCTCGGGGCGCTTGAACGTCGCGTCGACGACGAACGTAGCGCCGTGCAGCTTCTGGGCGGGTCCGAAGACCTCGCCGGAGAAGCTGTGGGCGATCATGATGTGATCACGGACGGTGACGCTGAACATTCACTCTCCTGTCGGATAGGTGATGAGGTGGCACAGGGCCGGCAGCTCCCCGCCGGTCAGCCGGGGCATGACGGCAGGTAGCTCGGCGAAGCCCGACTCGCCGGTGAGCAGGGTGTCGAACACCGGGTCGGCGAGCAGGTCGAGGGCAACGGCGAGGCGGTCGGCGTACGAGCGGCGTCCGCGCCGGGCCGGGGCGATGCCGCCGACCTGGCTGCTGCGGATCGTCAGGCGCCGGGAGTGGAAGAACTCGCCGAGCGGGACCTCCACCTGGCGGTCGCCGTACCAGCTCAGCTCGATGACCGTACCTTCCGGCGCGAGCAGCTCGAGGGAGCGGGTCAGGCCGGCCGAGGAGGCGCTGGCGTGCACGACCAGGTCGCAGTCGCCGGTGGCGTCGGCGGGCAGCGCGAAGCCCACGCCCAGCGCCCGGGCCACCTCGGCCCGCGCCGGGTCCGCGTCGACGAGCTGCACCTTCGCCGCGGGGAAGCGTGACAGCACCGCCGCGACGCTCGCGCCCACCATGCCGGCGCCCACCACGGCGATCCGGTCTCCGACCAGGGGCGCCGCGTCCCACAGGGCGTTCAGCGCGGTCTCCACAGTGCCGGCGAGCACCGCCCGCGACGCCGGTACGGACTCCGGCACGACGGTGACCGCCTCGGCGGGGACGACGTAGTGCGTCTGGTGGGGGTACAGGCAGAACACCGTGCGGCCGAGCAGGTGCTCGGGGCCCTGTTCGACGACGCCGACGCTGAGGTAGCCGTACTTGACGGGGGCGGGGAAGTCGCCCTCCTGGAACGGGGCCCGCATGGCGGCGTGCTGGCTCTCCGGCACGCCGCCGCGGAACACGAGCGTCTCGGTGCCGCGGCTCACCCCGGAGTGCAGCGCGCGGACCAGCACCTCGTCGGGTCCGGGCTCGCTCAGGGTCACCGGCCGGATCTCGCCGGAACCGGGTGCGGCCACCCAGAACGCTTCCGCCGTACGTGTCATGCGGTGGTTTTCTCCTCGGACCGGTGAACCGAACGTGGCGAAGACGCGTGTTCAGGAGGGACTGCGGCAACCATACGCGGGACCCGATCTTGCGGATCCGGAGGCAGGGTGACTATGAGTATCGGCACGATGACGGCTCGTTCGGGACGGGGGCCGCTCGTGGGCGTGGCCGTGCAGGTCGCGCTCATGGCCGTCCTGGCCGCCACGACCGGGCTCAGCCTCGCCGGCTGGCTCGCCGGTACGGCGTACGCCATCGTGCTCTGCGTCCTGCTGCGCACCGGGCTCCGCCGCGCCGGGATGCGCGCGCTCGGCCCGGCCAACACGGTGACTCTGACCCGCGCCACCCTCGTCGGCGCCGTGACCGCCCTGGTGGTCACCTCCCTCGAGGGCGCGGTGAACCTGCCGGTCCTCGTCACGCTGGTCGCCGTGGCGCTCGCCCTGGACGCGGTCGACGGTCAGGTGGCGCGCCGCACCAACAGCACGACGGCCCTGGGTGCCCGCTTCGACATGGAGGTCGACTCCTTCCTCGCCCTCGTGCTCAGCGTCTTCGTCGCCGGGGTCTTCGGGTGGTGGGCGGTGGCTCTCGGCGCCTTCCGCTACGCCTTCGTCGTGGCGTCCTGGGCGGCGCCGTGGCTCAACGGCGCCCTTCCGCCGCGCTTCTCCCGCAAGACGGTCGCCGCGGTGCAGGGCGTGGTTCTCGTGGTCGCCACCACACGGCTGCTGCCGGACGCCGTCATGCTCGTCGCGGTGGCCGCCGTCACGCTCTCGCTGATCTGGTCCTTCGGCCTGGACATCGCCTGGTTGTGGCGCGCGGAGCAGGAACGCCGCCTGACCGTCGCAGCCGCCGCGCGCAGGGCCCGCACCCGTTCGGCCCGCCGGATTCGCCGGGCGGAACCGGTCAGCGCCTGAGGTCCGTCAGGCGATCCGGGCGATCGCGTCCGGCGGCGCGGCGGGCACCGCGTCCGGGTGCAGGATCGCCGTGATCGCCTCGACGCCGGCGACCAGCCGCGGGCCGGGGCGCACCACCAGGCCGTCGCCGTCGATCGCCCACACCTGCGCATCGGGGAAGTGCGGCACCACCCGGGCGGCCTGCTCGGCCGCACCGGCCAGGTGGAAGCCGCACGGTGTGACGAGCACGACCTCCGGGCGGGCGGCGGCCAGCTCGGCCCACGTCGTCTCCACCGAACGCCGGCCGGGCCGGGCGGCCACCGGCTCGCCGCCGGCGGCGGTCACCAGGTCGGGCACCCAGTGGCCGGCGGTGAACGGCGGATCCACCCACTCGACGACCGCGACCCGGGGTCGGGGCCGCCCGGCCACCGCCGCCGCCACGGCGTCCAGCCGGGCGCGCAACCCCGCCACCAGCGCCGCGGCGCGCTGGGGCACTCCCGCGCGGTCGCCCACCTCGAGGAACGTTTCCAGGACCTCCTCGAGGGAGTACGGATCGAGCGACACCACGTCGGCACGACACCCGAGATGGTCGAGCGCGTCCGACACGTGGTCGGACGGCAGCGCGCACACCCGGCACAGGTCCTGGGTCAGGATCAGCTCGGGATCCAGCTCGGACAGCGCGCCGGCGTGCAGGGTGTAGAGGTCGGCGCCCGCCGCCATCTGAGCCTTCACATAGGCGTCGATCTCCGCGGGGGACAGGCCGCGGGTGTCCCGGCCCCCGACCACCACCGTCTTGTCGCGCCGGGCGTGCGGCGGCTCGTCGCACTCGAACGTGACGCCGACCAGGTCGTCGCCGAGGCCGAGGGCGTACACGATCTCGGTGGCGGAGGGGAGCAGGGAGACCAGGCGCATAGCCACGGAGTCTGCCGCACGCCGGCGGCGTGTCTCGCGCGGTGCAGGTCCGGCGGGCGTGGCAGGGTCGGCCCGTGCCGATGCCTGATCTTGACACCTACACGCCGCACCGGACCGTCACGGACGCCGAGTTCGAGGGCGTTGCGGTCCCGGGACTGCGTGCCGAGTTCTTCCGCCGCCGCGAGGGCGAGCGGGTCGCCTCGGCAGGACGCTACTCGATGGGCGGCCGGGAGCTGCTGATCGCCTGGGGCTGGACCGACGAGGAGCACTGCCGCTGGTCGGCGGTGCGGGGACCCGGCCGGCTCCTGGCATCCGGAGACGGCGGGCTGCCCGGTGGTGCGGGTGCTGCGGGCCGGCCCGGGCCCGGACGCCCCGGTGTCGGGACTGGCCGTCCGGGCGCCGTCCGGCGAGTGGGTCACCGCCGGTCGGGGGCCGGTGCCGGCACGCTGACCCCGCGGCGGGCCAGGCGCAGGGAGGCGCCGGTCAGGGCCAGTGCGAGGACGAAGAGCGTGAGGTGCACGTACGGGTTCACCGCCGGCACGAACCCGATGACCGCCACCGGCACCTGGACGACCGCGACGAGCGCGGCCAGCAGCACCCGCCGGGGGCCACGCCACAGCAGGGCGGTCCAGGCCGGCGCGGAGACCACGGCGAGGGTCAGCCCGTCGAGCAGGGCGTGCAGGTTCGCGTTGTGAACGGCGTTGTGGGCGAAGGCCTGCGCGGGCGCGGCGACCCAGAGCGCGGCGAGGACGGATCCGACGAGGACGGTGGCACGACGCATGGCTTCCTCCGAGCGTTGTGGAACCGTTGCACTGAGTAATGACGCTACGGATCCCGGCCTCCCCGGGTAAAGGCCTCTAGGCATTCACTCGCGCGACGAGGTCGAAGGCCGCGGGGAGGCAGGTGCTCCAGTAGGCGAAGTTGTGCCGGCCACGGCTGAAGCTCCCTGCGGCCTTGGGCTGCGGCAACGCGCGCTCCAGCTCCCGTACGCGGGGCAGCAGCCCGTCCTCGGTGCCGCACCACAACCCGACCGGGACGCCGCGCAGCGCCGCCGCGTGAGTGAGCACCTCATCCCCCAGCGGCACGGCGGGTGAGAGGGCGGCGACCGCCCGCACGAACCTTGGGAAGGTCTCGGCCAGCAGCAGGGACCCGTAGCCGCCCATCGACCAGCCGGCCACCGTGAGTTTCGTGGTGTCGAAGCCCCGCTCGGCGCACCAGGCCGGGATCTCCTCGTGCACCATCCGCTGCGGGTCGTCGGCGCCGGAGGGCCGCCATGCCAGCCGGTCCCCGGTGGCCCCGGCCAGGACGAACGGCGGGTTGCCCCGGCGGGCCGAGTCCGTGACGAACCTGCCCAGCCCCAGCGCGGGGAAGTCGGCAGCGGTCTTCGAGGCGCCGTGCAGGACGAGGCAGACCGGCAGGCCGCGGCCGTCGCCGTGCCCGGCCGGGACCGCGGTGTAGAAGTCGACGGTGCGGCCCCTGGCCCGCGAGTGCCGCTGCTCCAGGCGCTCGTCGCCCACGGGCACGTCCGGGACGACCGGCTCGGCGGCGGACCAGGACCGTGCGTAGCCGCCGGCGGCGACCACGGCCGTCGCGGCTGCCGCGCCGGTCAGCAGGGTGCGTCTGTTCATCAGCCGATCAACGCGCCGCGGGCCGCGGCGTGACGGCGCCCCGGCGGGTCAGCGGCAGCCGGGTCCCGAAGCCTGGCCGCGGACGATCCGGTACGCGGAGATGTCGCCCTTCACGTACGGCTTGAGGTCGGCCGTCCGCGCCGGGGTCCGGTTGTGCTGGGCGACGTACGCGACGATCGCGTCGTCCACCGTGCGGCAGGAGACCTGCTGCGCGACCTTGACGGCCGAGGTCTTCGTCCCGCCGACGTTCAACGTAGCGTAAGAAACGCCAACAACACTCACAGTGATTGCCGCGGCCATGGCGAGTTCGCTGAGTTTCACTCGTACTCCATCATCATCTCGGCCGGGACGTGAAGCACGATACAGAGAGTAGCGGCAGTCCGACAAGACCTACATTTGTCACACTGCGTAGTGAAGTCGCGGAAACGGTGGTGCGGCGACACGGAGGGAAATACGACCGAACCGCCTCGTAAGTCCTGTTCATGCCTGTATGACGGATTCATGGTCGAACTGACGAGGCGGGAAAAGCAGATCATCGGGTGCATGGCGCTGGTGTGCCTGGTGTCCGGAACGAGCGCGGTCGTGCTCGGGGCGGTGGATGAGCGGGAGGGCGTACCGGCGACCCGGGACCGGACCGTGGTGGCGGGTGCCGAGGAGGCGCTGGGCTCGGCGGCCCGGCCGGGCGGTGCGGCGCCGACGCGCACCGCGGCCCCGGGGCTGCCCGCACCGCAGACCGGAGCCCCGTCCCGGATCCGCACCCTGACCCCCTGGACCCCCGCGGCGAACGTGGTGGCCGGCACCGCGGCAGTGGCCGCCGCGACGGCGGCCGCCACGGCCGGTGCGACCACCGGGCCGGCCCCGGCACCGGTCACCGCCGCGCCGCAGGACACCACCGCGGCGCCCCGGCCGCCGGTCGTGATGCAGCCACCGGTGCCGACCCCGACCCGGGCCACCACTCGCCCGGCGCCGCATCGGCCCACCACCCCGGCCGCCACGACGCCGGCCACTCACGAGCCCACGACCCCGGCGACCACCCCCGCGGCCGACCCGGCGACCACCCCCGCGACCGACCCGGCGACCACTCCCGCGACGACACCGGCCACTGAGGAGCCGGCCCCGCCGGCCGAACCGGAACCGGCCAAGTCGGAGCCGCAGGGTGCGGACGGCGGACAGGACTTCCCGTGGGAGCCGGGCGCCGGCGGACTGCCCGGACCCGACTCGGTCAGCTGGCCGCCCGCGATGCCCGACGGGAACCCCTTCGGATAGGTCCGCGGCGGGTCCTACGATCAGCAGCGGGAAGACACCGCACGCACGGAGGGATGACATGAGCACCGAGACGCTGGAGTTCCAAGCCGAAGCGCGCCAGCTCCTGCAGCTGATGGTCCACTCGATCTACTCGAACAAGGACATCTTCCTGCGCGAGCTGATCTCCAACGCCTCCGACGCCCTGGACAAGCGGCGCCTCGCCGGCCTGCACGACGAGGCGCTGCGCGGCGAGGACCTGCACATCGAGATCCAGGCCGACAAGGACGCCCGCACGCTGACCGTGCGCGACAACGGCATCGGCATGTCGCGCGACGAGGTGGTCGGCCTCATCGGCACGATCGCCCGCTCCGGCACCGCCGAGATGCTGCGCCAGCTCAAGGAGAACAAGGAGTCCGCCGAGCTGATCGGTCAGTTCGGCGTCGGGTTCTACTCCACCTTCATGGTGGCCGACAACGTCACCCTGGTCACCCGCAAGGCCGGCGAGGACACGGGTACGCGCTGGGAGTCGGCCGGCGAGGGCACGTACACGATCGCGGAGGTCCCGGACGCGCCCGTGGGCACCGCGGTCACCGTCCACCTGCGCCCCAAGGACGAGGAGGACGCGCTCTACGACTACGCCGACGAGTGGAAGATCCGGGAGATCGTCAAGCGGTACTCGGACTTCATCTCGTTCCCGATCCGCCTGGTCAAGAGCGAGGGCGAGCCGGAGACCCTCAACTCCATGAAGGCCCTGTGGGCCCGGCCCCGCGCCGAGGTCAAGGACGAGGAGTACGCCGAGTTCTACCGGCACATCAGCCACGACTGGACCGACCCGCTCGAGATCATCAACCTCAAGGCGGAGGGCACCTTCGAGTACGAGGCCCTGCTGTTCATCCCGTCGCGGGCGCCGCACGACCTGTTCCAGCGCGACGGGCGCCGGGGCATCCAGCTCTACGTCAAGCGCGTGTTCATCATGGACGACAGCCGTGAGCTGATCCCCGACTACCTGCGCTTCGTCAAGGGCGTCGTGGACGCGGCGGACCTGTCGCTCAACATCTCCCGCGAGATCCTCCAGCAGGACCGGCACATCCAGCTGATCCGGCGCCGGCTCGCCAAGAAGGTCCTCTCCACCGTCAAGGACCTGATGACCAAGGACCAGGAGAAGTACCGCACCTTCTGGCGCGAGTTCGGCCGCGCGGTCAAGGAGGGCCTGCTCGGCGAGGCCGACGACCAGAAGGCCATCCTGGACGTCGCGTCCTTCGCCTCCACCGCCGGCGACGAGCCGACCACCCTGGCCGACTACGTCTCGCGGATGAAGGAGGGCCAGGACGCGATCTACTTCATGACCGGCGAGAGCCGCGCCCAGGTCGAGAACTCCCCGCACATGGAGGCGTTCAAGGCCCAGGGGTACGAGGTCCTGCTGCTCACCGACCCCGTGGACGAGATCTGGGTCGAGGCCGTGCCCGAGTACGACGGCAGGAAGCTGCAGTCGATCGCGCGCGGCACCGTCGACCTGCCGTCGGACGAGAAGCCCTCCGAGGAGACGACCGGCGAGTTCGCGCCGCTGCTGACCTGGCTGGGCGAGACCCTCGACGAGGTCAAGGAGGTGCGCCTGTCGACCCGGCTGACCACCTCCCCGGCCTGCCTGGTCAGCGACGCCGCCGACATCACCCCGACGCTGGAGAAGATGTACCGGGCGATGGGGCAGCAGGTGCCGCCGGTCAAGCGCATCCTCGAGCTCAACCCCGAGCACCCGCTGGTCACCGGCCTGCGGGACGCGTACGGCCGGCGCGCCGACGACCCGGCCCTGCCCGAGACGGCGGAGCTGCTGTACGGCACCGCCCTGCTCGCCGAGGGTGGTGACCTCACCGACCCCGCCCGGTTCGCGAAGCTCCTCGCCGATCGGCTGGCCCGTACCGTCTGAGCATGAACCTCGCCGCCCGGGCCCGGCGCCGGGCCCGGGCGGCGTGATGTGATGGGCGTATGCCGACGATCTTCTCCAGAATCATCAACGGTGAGCTGCCCGGCCGGATCGTCTGGTCCGACGACCGGGTGGCCGCGTTCCTCACCATCGCGCCGCTGACGCCCGGGCACACCCTCGTCGTGCCGCGCGCCGAGGTGGACGAGTGGACGGATCTCGAACCGGAGCTGGTCGCGCACCTGATGACCGTGAGCCGGACGATCGGCGCCGCCCTCAAGCGGGCCTTCGACGCGCCCCGGATCGGGCTGGTCGTCGCCGGGTTCGAGGTGCCGCATGCGCACGTCCACGTCTTCCCGGCCCGCGACATGGCGGACTTCGACTTCGCCCGGGCGGACGCCGACGTCAGCGCCGAGGAGCTGGACGCGAACCACAAGCGCATCCTGGACGCACTGGCGGCCTGACGTCAGGTGCCGGACACGTCGGGTGGCAGGAGCCCGGGGCTGCGCGCTGCCACCAGGCCCGCGACCATGGCGATCGCCTCCGCCCCGGGCCGGGCGGGTAGCTGCCGGCCGTCGCGCAGCCGCAGCGCCACCGCACCCCGGGGCTCCTCTCGGTCGCCGATGACCGCGGCGTACGGGATCCGGCGCCGGGCCGCATCCCGGATCCGGGCTCCGACGGTGCCGTCGGCGCACACCTCGGCACGCAGGCCGGCGGCTACCGCGTCGCGGGCGAACCCCTCGGCGGCGGGCAGCTGGGCGGAGCCCACCGGCAGGACGGCGATCTGCACGGGGGAGAACCACACCGGGAAGGCGCCGGCGTGGATCTCGAGGAGGTGCGCGAACAACCGCTCGAACGAGCCGACGAGGCTGCGGTGCACCAGCACCGGCCGGGACCGCCCGCCCGACGCGTCCGAGTAGGCCAGGCCGAAGCGGGCCGGCTGGTGAAAGTCGACCTGGACGGTGGACAGGGTGGACTCGCGGCCGGCCGGGTCGGCGACCTGCACGTCGATCTTCGGCCCGTAGAACGCCGCCTCGCCCGCCGCCACCGCGTACGGCACGGCCGCCTCGTCGAGCGCCTCCCGCAGCAGGCGCTCGGCGCGCTCCCAGGACTCGTCGTCCCCGGCGTACTTCCCGCCGTCGCCGCGCAGCGACAAGCGGTAGGACGAGGCGCGCAGGCCCAGTGCCTCGTGCGCCTGGCGCAGCAGCCGCAGCGCTCCGGCGACCTCCGCGCCGGCCTGCTCGGCGGCGCAGAAGACGTGACCGTCGTTGAGCGAGATGGACCGGACCCGGGCCAGGCCGCCCAGCACGCCGGAGCGTTCCGCGCGGTACATGGTGCCGAGCTCGGCGATGCGCAGCGGCAGGTCCCGGTACGAGCGCTGCCGGGACCTGAACACCAGCGCGTGGTGCGGGCACAGGCTGGGCCGCAGCATCAGCGCGTCGTCGCCCCCGCCGAGGTGCAGCGGCGGGAACATGTCGCCGGCGAAGTGGGCCCAATGGCCCGAGAGCTCGTACAGCTCCTGTTTTCCGAGCGCCGGCGAGTACACGTGCCGGTAGCCGGCGCGGCGCTCGAGGTCGCGGACGTACGCCTCCACCTCATGCCGGGCCGCGGCGCCCTCCGGCAGCCAGAACGGCAGCCCGGCGCCGATGAGCGGGTCGGAGTCGAAGACGTCGAGCTCGCGCCCGAGCCTGCGATGGTCGATGGCCATGATGTCCCCCTGGTCTCGTGGCCGGGGAGAGGCCGGGACGCACGACGGCCCCGGGCATCTCGCCCGGGGCCGTGTCGTCGCTCGAGAATGGATCAGCGCGAACGTACGCCGGGGTGTCCCGGCGTCGTCGTCACCATCCTGGCGTGCATGCCGCCGATGGTAGGCGCGTGCGGGGTGTGGTCACGAGCGGTTTAAGGCCGCCAGCCACGAGCGCGGGCCGCGGTGGCGGACACGGATGCCGGCGATCGTCACGGCGTACCGCAGGGCCTCGGGGGTGTCGGCACCGCGCGCGACGGCGACCGTCAGGGCACCGTGGAACGCGTCTCCGGCGCCGGCCGTGTCGACGGCCTCCACCAGCGGCACCTCGATCTCGCCGGCGGCGTCGCCCGACCACCACCGCACCGGTTCCGGTCCGCGCGTGATCGCGCCGCGGTGCACGCCCATCGCCCGTAGCGAGTCCTCCACGGGCGAGTCGCCGGGCGGGCGGAAAGCGGCCGAGCAGGCGGCGAACGCGGCACGGGGGAGCAGCTCGGCGAAGATCGGCCGCCAGCTGCCCGCATCCAGCACGAGCGGCCGCCCGCTGCGCGCGGCGGCCCGGGCCAGTGCCGGGTGATGCCCGTCGGCCAGCACGGCGTCCGCGGTGGCCAGCGCCTCCTCGAGACCCTCCGGTACGCCCACAGCCGCGCCCCGGGCGTTGCGGCTGACGATCGTGCGCTGACCGGTGCCCTCCAGAACGGTGACCGCGGAGACCGGCGGGGGCGCGGTGGCGTGCGGCGTGGCGTCCAGCAGCGTCACGCCGCAGGCGGCCAGGTCGGCGCGGACGAGGTCGCCGAGCGGGTGGGCCCCCACGGCGGTGACCAGGGTGACGTCGGCGCCGAGGGCCGCCGCGGTGACCGCCGCGTTCGTGGCCGGGCCGCCCGCGGCGACCTCCGCGGAGAGCGCCTCCGCCTTCTCGTCGAGGCCGGGTAGCCGCTCCACGCGCTGCACGAGGTCCACCGTGGCGAGCCCGGCGCAGACCACCCGCACGGCGGTCAGGACGCCAGGTCGGAGAAGAAGACGCCGATGTTGCGGAACACCTGCGCCACGCCGTTGCCGATGCCCTGCGCGATGTCCGCGGCGGGGCCGGGGTTGGTGCCGATGTAGAAGATGACCAGGATGAGCACGATCCAGCCGACGGCCTTCTTCATCGTCGCCGGTCACCTCCTGTGCGGGCGCGCCGGTCTCCGGCGCGGTCGAAGGGCATCGTGACACAGCCGCGCACGCCCGGCCTGCCGCAACGCGCCGTCAGAGGCCGAGGAGCCGGGCCGCGTTGTGCCAGCACACCGCCGCGGTCCACGCGTCGCCGAGGCCGAGGGCGGCCAGCGACTCGAGTTGGTGGGCGTACGGGTAGGGGATGTTGGGGAAGTCGCTGCCCAGCAGGACCTTGCCGGCCAGGCCGAGGTCGCGCAGGCGGGGCAGCAGGTCGCGGGGGAAGGGCGCGAGGTCCTCGAAGAAGCGGGTGAACGCCATCGTGGTGTCCAGCCCCGCCCGCTCGTAGCGCTCGGCGAGCTCGAGGAAGCCGGCGTACTCGGGGGCGCCCAGGTGGGCGGCGATCATCGTCAGGCGCGGGTGCTGGGCCAGGACCTCGCCGATCGGGCCGGGTCCGGTGAAGCCGTGCGCCACCGGACCCGAGCCGGCGTGCACGATGACCGGCGTACCGGACTCGGCCAGCAGCCCCCACGCCTCGTGCAGGGCGTCGTCGCGGGGGTCGAAGCCGCCGACCTGAAGGTGCAGCTTGAAGATCCGCGCGCCGCGGTCCAGCGCCGACCGGACGTCGCGGCCCGCCGAGGCCTCGGGGAAGAACGTGGCGCTGGGCAGGCAGCCCGGGGTGCGCGCGGCGAAGTCCAGCGTCCAGGCGTTGAGGTCCGCCGCCATGCCGGGGCGGTGGGCGTACGCGAGAGCGGAGAAGACCCGGACGCCGAGCCGGCCCAGCTCGGCGACGCGCTCGGCCTCGGTGCCGCGGTAGCGGATCGGCCAGTCGCGGCCGATCAGCGGTCCCGCCTCGTCGAAGTGTGCCCAGACGCGCCGCTGCATCCGCTCGGGCAGGAAGTGGGTGTGCACGTCGGCCAGGCCCGGGAGGCCGAGCGCCGCAGCGAAGTCGGTCACGTCCCGATGATGACGCATCTCACATTCTGACTGACTCTGGCTTTTGACAGTTACTCTCATTTCATGGCTACCTCCACTTCGCGTTGGTGGGCGCTCGGAGCGCTCTCCCTCAGCACGATCGCCATCGGCCTGGACGGCACGGTGCTGTCCGTGGCGCTGCCCACGCTCGCCGGTGACCTGCAAGCGTCCACCGGGGACCTGCAGTGGTTCACGACCTCCTACCTCCTGGTCCTGGCGGCCGCGCTGCTCCCCGCCGGGATGCTCGGCGACCGCTTCGGGCGCAAGCGCATGCTGCTCGGCGCGCTCGCCCTCTTCGGCCTGGCCTCGGCCGCCTGCTCGTACGCGACCAGCTCCGGCCAGCTCATCGCCGCCCGCGCGGGGCTCGGCCTCGGCGCGGCGGTGATCATGCCGCTCAGCTCCGCCGTCCTCACGGTGATCTTCGAGCCGGCCGAGCGGACCCGGGCGCTGACCGTCTGGATCACCGCCAACACCCTCGGCATCCCGCTCGGCCCGCTGGTCGGCGGCTGGCTGCTCGACCACTTCTGGTGGGGCTCGGTCTTCCTCATCAACCTGCCGCTGGTCGTGGCCGGAATCGTCGCCGTCGCGCTGTGGGTGCCCGAGTCGCACGGCGACCGCACCCGGCGCATCGACGTCCCCGGGATCGCCCTGTCGGCGGCCGGCCTGGTCGCCCTCACGTACGGGATCATCGAGGTCGGCGAACGCGGCTGGACCGAACCCCGCTCGCTGGTCACCGTCGCCGCCGGCGCGGCCCTCATGGCCGCCTTCGTGCTCTGGCAACGGCGCTCGACGGCGCCGCTGGTGGACCTGGACCTGTTCCGCTCCCGCGGCTTCACCTGGGGCACGGTCCTCGCGACCCTGGCCAGCTTCGGCATGTTCGGCCTGCTCTTCGCGCTCCCGCTGCTGTTCCAGGCGGTCCAGGGCAACGACGCGTTCGGCACCGGCCTGCGCCTGCTGCCGGTCATCGGCGGCCTGATGGCCGGCGCCCGGATCGCCGGTCGTCTCGAACCGCGGCTCGGCGCGAAACCGGTCGTCACCACCGGCATGGCGCTGCTGGCAGCCGGGCTGCTCACCGGTACGGCCACCGGCCCCGGCACCGGGTACGCCTTCATCGCCTGCTGGGTGACCCTCACCGGCATCGGCCTCGGCTTCGCCATGCCCCCGGCGATGAACGCGGCCCTCGGCGCGTTGTCGCGGGAGCGCAGCGGCGTCGGCTCGGGCCTGATCCAGGCCATGCGCCAGGTCGGCAGCGCGATCGGGGTGGCGGTGCTCGGCACGGTGCTCAACGCCGCGTACCGCGACGGCATCGACCACGCCGGGCTGCCCGACGCCGCCCGCGACAGCGTCTCCACCGGCGTGGCGGTGGCGTCCCGGCTCGGTGACCCGGGCGCCCTCGAGGCGGTGCGGTCCGCGTTCACCGACGGCATGGGTACGGCGCTGCTGGTGGCCGGCGTGGTGGCGGTCGCCGGAGCGGTCCTCGCGGCTCTCTTCCTCCCCGGGCGCCCGGCTCGCTCGCAGGAGGAGGTCCCCCTCGCGCCGGTTCCGCCCCAGCCGGCGGCAGAATCGACGGTATGACCTCGCCGGGACTACGGGAACGCAAGAAGGCCAGGACGCGCGCCGCCATCCGCGAGCACGCCCTGCGGCTCTTCGAGGAACGGGGCTACGCCGCCACGACGGTCGACCAGATCGCCGAGGCGGCGGAGGTCTCCCCGAGCACCTTCTTCCGGTACTTCCCCACCAAGGAGGACGTCGTCCTCACCGACGACGTCGACCCCCTGCTGCTGGCCGCGCTGCGCGAGCAACCGGCCGACCTGCACCCGGTGGAAGCGGTGAAGCGCAGCATCCGGCAGGTCTTCGGCGGCATGAGCGCCGAGGAGTGGGCCGCGGAGCGGCGCCGGCAGCAGATCCTGCAGTCGGTCGACGACCTTCGCGCCCGGGCGCTGCGCCAGTACACGGACACGCTCGGGATGCTCGCCACCGCGGTCGCGGAATGGGCCGGCCTGCCGGCGGACGACTTCTCCGTCCGGGTCTTCGCCGGCGCGGTCATGGGCGCGGGCCTGGCGGCCCTGCCCGCGAGCGGGGTCTTCGAGGACGACGACTTCGCCGCCCTGGACCGTGCCCTCGACCTGCTGCAGGCGGGACTACCGCTGGGCTCCTAGGCCAGGGACTGCCGGGCCGCGGCCAGGATGCGGTCGGAGATCGGCGTGCCGGCCGTGGCACGGGCGAGCAGCAGGGCGCCGACCATCGTGGCGACCGCGGCCAGGTCCTCGTCGCCGTTCTCGCGGGCCATCCAGCGGGCGAACGCCTCGACGCCTCGGGCGTACGGCTGCCGGGCCGGGCTCGAGGGATCCTCGCGGGCCAGGTCGGGGCCGAGGCCGGTCGCCGGGCAGCCGCTGCCGGCGTCGTCGCGGTGCTCGGGGGAGAGATAGCGCTCGACCAGGTCGCGGCGCGCCGCGTCATGGTCGCCGGCATGCTCGTCGTCGAGGCCGGTCAGACGCTCGCCGTGGTCCGCGAACGCACGGCTGGTGGCCTCGGCGACAAGGGCCTCCTTCGAGGCGAACTGCTTGTAGAAGCCGCCGTGTGTCAGCCCGGCCGCGCCCATGAGGTCGGCCACGCTGACCCCTTGGACGCCGCGCTCGCGGAACAGGTGGGCGGCCGTACGCACCACGCGCTCGCGGTTCTCCTGTGCCTGTGCCTGTGAGACCCGTGCCATGGGAACCATTGTATGACGTCCGTCATCTAACCTTGCCGGGATAAGATTACGTTCATAATCTATCGGCATGGACATCGAGAACTCCGTCGCCCTCGTCACCGGCGCCAACCGCGGCCTCGGCCGCCGCTTCGCCGCCCAGCTCGTCGAGCGCGGCGCCAAGGTCTACGCCGCCGCCCGGCGTCCCGACACGATCGACCTGCCGGGCGTGATCCCGGTGCAGCTGGACATCACCGACGCCGCGTCGGTCGCGCGAGCCGCCGAGATCGCCGCGGACGCCACCCTCGTGGTCAACAACGCCGGTACGAGCACCGGCGCCACGCTGCTCGACGGCGACCTCGACCAGATCCGCCTGGAGATGGAGACTCACTACTTCGGCACGCTCGCCGTCACGCGGGCCTTCGCGCCGGTCATCGAGCGCAACGGGGGCGGGGCGTTCCTCAACGTGCTGTCCGTGCTGTCCTGGGCGCACCCCGCGGGCCTGGGGGCGTACTCGTCGGCCAAGGCGGCCGAGTGGGCGCTCACCGACGCCGTACGCGAACACCTCGCCCCGCGCGGCGTCCAGGTCTCCGCCCTGCATGTGGGGTGGATGGACACGGACATGGCGTCCTCCATTCCGGCCGAGCAGAAGACGGACCCGGCGGTCGTGGCCGAGCTGGCGCTGGACGCGGTGGCGAAGGGTCAGCCGGAGATCGTGGCCGACGAGTTCACGCGTACGGTCAAGCGGAACCTGTCCTCGGCGCCCCGGGGCTGATTCGATTTCCTTCGATCAGGGTACGGCTCGCCCATGACAGCGCACGCCGCTCCCGTGCTGGCGGCGGAGGCCATCACCTCCGCCGGTACCGGCCAACTGATCCTCGCCGCGGTGCTCGGTATCGCGGTCGTCATTCTGCTCATCGCCTGGGCAAAGTGGCATCCGTTCCTCGCCCTCATCCTCGGCGCGGCTGTGCTGGGGATCGTCGCCGGCGCCGCGCCCGGCGCCACCGTCAAGTCGTTCACCACCGGCGTCGGCAGCACCGCCGGCAACGTCGGGCTGCTGATCGCGCTCGGTTCCATGATCGGCGCCCTGCTCGCCGAGTCCGGCGGTGCCGACGGCATCGTCGCCACGATCGTCCGCAAGGTCTCGGGCTCGGCGCTGCCGTGGGCCATGGCGGGCGTCGCGGCGCTCGTGGGTCTGCCCCTGTTCTTCGAGGTCGGCGTCGTGCTGCTGGTGCCGATCGTGCTCCTGGTCGCGCAGCGCACCGACGTACCGCTGCTGAAGATCGGCATCCCGGCCCTGGCCGGCCTGTCGGTGCTGCACGGCCTCGTCCCTCCGCACCCCGGCCCGCTGGTGGCGATCTCCAGCCTGGGCGCGGACCTCGGCCTGACGCTGGCGTTCGGGCTGATCTGCGCCATCCCGACGGTGATCGTCGCGGGCCCGGTCTTCGGGAACTTCATCGCCAAGCGGGTGCCGGTCGCGCTTCCCGCCCGCGCGGCCGCCGCCCGGGAGCGGACCGCCGTGGCCGACCGCCCGGGTGCGGGGCCGGCCGGCGGTCAGGACTTCGTCGACCGTGACGACCTCGCCAACGCGGGCACCGGGGAACCGGACGAGCTCGTCGACCGCCGCCTGCCCGCCGGGCGGCGCAACCCCGGCTTCTGGCCCGCGGTGCTCACCGTGCTGCTGCCCATCGTGCTGATGCTGCTGCGGGCGGTCGCCGAGCTGGTCCTCGACGAGGGCACCCGCCTGCGGACCACCTTCGAGGTGCTCGGCGAGCCGGTCGTGGCGCTGCTCTTCGGCGTCCTGCTGGCGATGTGGACGCTGGGCAAGCGGGCCGGCTTCGACCGGGTGCAGACCTCGTCGGTCATCGGCGGGTCGCTGCCGCCGATCGCCGGCATCCTGCTCATCGTGGCCGCCGGCGGCGGGTTCAAGCAGGTCCTGGTGGACGCCGGGGTCGGCAACGTGGTGGCGGACGCCGCCAAGGACGCCAACATCTCGGCGCTGCTGCTCGGCTTCCTGGTCGCCGTCGGTATCCGGGTCGCCACCGGCTCGGCCACCGTCGCGACGATCACCGCCGCCGGCATCGTGGCCCCGCTCGCGGCCACGCTCGACAAGCCCGAGGTGTCGCTGCTGGCGCTGGCGATCGGATGCGGCTCGCTGTTCTTCTCGCACGTCAACGACGCCGGGTTCTGGCTGGTCAAGGAGTACTTCGGGATGACCGTCGGGCAGACCATCAAGACGTGGTCGGTGATGGAGACGGTGATCTCGGTGGTCGGCTTCGCCTGCGTGATGGTCCTCGACATCTTCGTCTGACCCGGCGCGGGGGGCCCCCCCCCCCCCCGGGGGGGGGGGGGGGGGGCGCGCCGCGGGCCCCGCCCCCCCCCCCCCCCCCCCGCCCCCCGCCGAAGGGAGGGGGGGGGGGGGGGGGAAAGGGTTTTTT
>NZ_JBFAPM010000022.1:0-133084 GCF_040676695.1 Actinoplanes sp. NPDC049548 | reverse complement strand
GATGAAGAACCCGACGAGGTCGTCGAGGGCCGCGTCGCCGCGCCCAGCGATCGCGGTACCCAACGGGATGTCAGTCCCCGCGCCCACCCGGCACAGGAGCACGGACAGCGCCGCGTGCACCACCATGAACAGCGTCGCGTCGTTGCTACGAGCCAGCTCGGCCAGGCCGGCGTGCACCGCCGCGTCGATCTCCAGTGGCACGGTCGCGCCGCGGAAACTCGGCGTCGCCGGGCGGGGCCGATCGAACGGCAACGTCAGCTCGGGCGGTGCGCCGTCGAGAGCCTGCCGCCAGTGCTGCAGCTGTCCGGCGATGACGTCGCCGAGCACCTCACGCTGCCACAGGGCGTAGTCCGCGTACTGCACCGGCAGCGGCGCCCAGGCCGGTGCCTCGCCGTCGAGGCGGCTGGCGTAGGCCTCGCGCAGGTCGCGGGACAGGATGTCCATGGACCAGCCGTCGATCGCGATGTGGTGCAGGACCAGCAGGAGCACGTGTTCGGCCGGCCCGAGGACCAGCAACCGCGCGCGCCACGGCAGGTCAGCGCTCAAATCGAAGCCG
Organism: Actinoplanes sp. NPDC049548; assembly: GCF_040676695.1. Taxonomy (NCBI): domain Bacteria; kingdom Bacillati; phylum Actinomycetota; class Actinomycetes; order Micromonosporales; family Micromonosporaceae; genus Actinoplanes; species Actinoplanes sp. NPDC049548. Next base: position 132,528 of record NZ_JBFAPM010000022.1, on the reverse strand, counting down.
CGGCCCGAGAAGTCGGCGACCATGTCGGGCAGCTGTTCCTCTGTGGCCGGCACCAGGTCGAACGGGGGGTGACCGGCCGCGCCGTCGAGGATCAGCTGGCGGGCGCCGCTCTCCGACTCGGCGAAGACGGTGCGCAGGCTCTCGTGCCGGTCGGCCACGTCGCCGAGGGCCGCCCGCAGCGCGGTGGTGTCGAGGGGACCGTCGAGTTGCAGGGCGATCGGCATGTTGTAAGCGGCGCTCGCACCGCGGTCCTCGAGCCGGTTGAGGAACCACAGTCGCTGCTGCGCATACGACAGCGGCAGCACCTCGGGCCGTTGGCGGCGGGTCAACACCTCGCGCACCACGCCGCCCTCGCCCTCGACAAGGCGAGCCACCTCAGCCACGCTCGGCCCGGCGAACAGGGCACGAATGCTCACGTCCGTCTCGAAGACCGCGCGGATACGCGACACCAGGCGCATGGCTGACAGCGAGTCACCGCCCAGGACGAAGAAGGAACGGTCGGCCGGCACCCGATCGACGCCGAGGATCTCCGCGTACAGCGCGCAAAGCTGTTCCTCGACCGGCGTAGCCGGCGCCCGCCCGGTACGCACCCCGTCCGGTGCCGGCAGGGCAGCCCGGTCGAGCTTGCCGTTCACCGTCAACGGCAACGCGTCCAGCGCCACGAACGCCGACGGCACCATGTAGTCCGGCAGGAGCCGCGCCGCGTGAGCCCGCAACACCTCGACATCGACCGTGGACACCACATAGGCCACCAGACGGTCATCCCGCACGACCACCGCCGCCTGCACCACCTGCGGGTGCCCGGCCAGCACCGCCTCGACCTCACCCGGCTCCACCCGGAAGCCCCGCAGCTGCACCTGCGCATCCGAACGACCCCGGTACTGCAAAATCCCGTCCGGGCCACGGCGGGCTACATCCCCTGAGCGGTATCGGCGGGTTCCGCCCGGCGCCGCCACGAACCGGGCCGCGGTCAACCCAGGACGACCGTGATACCCCCGCGCCACACCCCGACCCAGGACATACATCTCCCCTGTCACTCCGGCCGGTACCGGCACCAACCACTCATCCAGCACCTCCACCGCCAGGTCCGGGATCGGCACCCCGATCCCCCCACCGACGGTGTCGGCCTCGACCGGCTGATAGGTGACATGCACCGTGGTCTCGGTGATGCCGTACATGTTCACCAACCGCACTCGCGGATACCGGCGCACCCACCCCGCAAGCCCGGACGTGTCGAGTGCCTCACCGCCGAAAATCACCAACCGCAGCCTGGGCAGATCCGTGTGCGCTACGGCGGCGAGCTGGCCGAACGCCGACGGCGTCTGGTTCAACACCGTCACACCCTGCTCACGCAGCAACGTCATGAACTCGCGCGGATCCCGAGAGGTCGCGAACGGCACCACCACCACCCGCCCACCGCTCAGCAGACCACCCCACAACTCCCACACCGAGAAGTCAAAAGCGAACGAGTGGAACACCGTCCACACATCATCCGGACCGAACCCGAACCACGGCTGCGTCTCCGACAACAGCCGCAGCACATTGCCGTGGCTGACCGTCACACCCTTCGGCCGCCCGGTGGACCCCGACGTGTAAATCACATACGCCGCCGCACCCGCCGGCACCGGCACCCCCGGTGAGAAGCCAGGCGCGTCCGACAGACCACCGTCGACCACCAGCACGTTGTCGTACCCGGTCACCACGCCGGCCGTCGCGCTCGAGCACACCACCACCGCCGGAGCGGCATCAGCCAACACGAACGCGATCCGCTCCACCGGATAGCCCGGATCCACCGGCACATACGCACCACCGGCCTTCAGGACGGCCAGCAACGACACCACCAGATCCAGGCCACGCTCCAACACCACCGCAACCCGCGACTCCACCCCCACACCACGCACGACCAGCTCATGCGCCAACCGGTTCGCCGCCACATCCAACTGCCGAAACGACAACCACTCCGACCCGAAACACACCGCCACCGCATCCGGGCTGCGCTCCACCTGCGCCTCGAACACCTCCACCAACGAACCCACCGGATCAGCACCGACCGGGCGCGGTGAGGCGATCGCTTCGGCTCCGGGCACCAGGAACAGGTCCCGTACCCGCTTGTGGGGATCCGCGGCCATGTGAGCGAGCACTGCGATGACCCGGTCCAACGTCGCGCGGGCGACCGCGGGGTTCACCACGTCGGGCTGGTAGCTCAGGCGCATCGTCAGCCCGGCGTCGGCCCCGGTCACCAGCACCAGCGGGTAGTTGATCGCCTCGCGACCCGGCTCCGGCACGAAGCGCACGGCGGTGTCGCGGCTCGCCGGGCCGGCGCCGGCGCCGAAGTTCTCGAACGCCATCATCGTGTCGAAGAACGCGCCCCCGCCACCGAGGCGCTGAACCTCGCTCAAGCTCAGGTACTGGTGGTCCATCAAGGCCGTCTGCCGCGCCTGCAAGTCAGCCAACAGCTCAGCGACCGTCTGACCCGGCTGAAACCGCACCCGCACCGGAATCGTGTTGATGAACAGCCCGAGCATGCCCTCCATGCCCGGCAGATCCGCCGGACGACCCGCCACCGAAGCACCGAACACGACGTCGCGGCGACCGGTCAGCAGACCGACCGCCACGGCCCAGGCCACCTGGACGACGGTGTTGAGGGTCAGGTCGTGGGTTCGGGCCAGCTCCCGCAGCGCGGCGTCGAGCTCGGCACCGGCCTCGCCGGCGACGACGTCCGGGACGGTCTGCGCGGCGCCGTGGTCCAGAGGTGCGACCAGCGTCGGCTCGTCGAGGTCGGACAGCTCGCGGCGCCACGCCTCGCGGGCGGCCGCACCGTCCTGGCGGGCCAGCCAGCCCAGGTAGCCGCCGTAGGAGGCCACCGGCGGGAAGCCCACGGTCGTGCCACCCGCCGCGTACGCGGCCTCGAGCTCCCCGGTGAGGATGTCCAGGGACCAGCCGTCCAGGAGCAGATGGTGCAGCGTGACGACCATCCGCCACCGGTCCGGGGCGAACCTCAGCAGCAGCACCCTCAGCAATGGCGCCTGCGCCAGGTCGAAGCGCCGGGCGTGCTCCCGCACCGCAATCTCTTCGGCATGCGTCTCGTCGCTGTCGGAGACCTGCCACGGCACCGCCACGCGCTCCCACACCACCTGGACCGGTGACCCGGCGTCACGCTGCGGGAAGGCCGCACGCAGGGTCTCGTGCCGATCCACCACCGCCTGCCACGCCGCCCGCAACACCTCCGGGTCGAGATCACCCTCGACACCGAAGACGAGCTGCTCGATGTAGACATCCATCCCCCGCTCGTCATAACGGGAGTGGAACAGCATGCCCTCCTGCAACGGCGACAACGGCCACACCTCAGCCAGACCCGCGTCACCCGCCGCCGCCTCGAAACCCTCGACCTCGGCCTGGCTCACCGCCACCAGCGGGAAGTCCGACGGCGTATGGCCACCCCCGTCCGAAACCGCGAGGACGCCCAGGGCTGCCATCCAGGAGTCGAGCAGCGCCCGGGCGTCACCCTCGGTCAGGACGCCGTCCGGCCACGACAGCACCAGCGTCAGCCGGTCGTCCTCGACCAGGGCGATGGCTTCCAGGGGGTGCTGCGCCGGCGTGCCCTCGGTGCCGGCCATGTCCTGCGCGACCGTCTGCCAGGCGCCGGTCTCGGTGGCGGGGGCGAACCTGCCGAGATAGTTGAAGCCGATCTGCGCGGTCCCGGGAACCGGCGCCCCGCGCAGCTGCTCCTTGACCCGCTTGAGAACGCGGCCGGCCTCCCAGGGACCCGGGTCCAGCCGTATCCGGCGAACGTTGGTGAACCACCCCACCGTCCGTGACAGGTCGAGGTCACCGTCGCGGCCGTGGCCCTCCACGTCCACCAGGAAGGCGCCGGGCCGCCGGGCGGTGACGGCCCTCGCAAGGCCCGCCAGCAGCACGTCCTCAACTCCCGCGTGGAACGCGGCCGGCACCCGGGTCAGCAACGCCGCCGTGACCTCGGCCGGTATCCGCACCGACAGGTCCCGGGCGGGGCCGGACAGGTCACCGACGGCATCGGGCAGTACCGGCACATCGTCGGACGGCCCGTCGGCCGGCGTGACGGGTTCGGCCTCGGCGGCGCGGGACCGCGCCCAGTGCCGGTAGGAGACGGGTACGACGGGCAGCGCGATCGGGCGTCCGGCCGCGGCCATGGCGTACGCGTCGGCCAGATCCGCCGCGAGCACCCGCATCGACACGGCGTCGGCGACGAGGTGAGCGATCGCCAGCACGAGCCGTCCGGGCCGGTCGCGTCCGGCGTCGCACCACACCGCGCGGACCATCACCCCGCGCAACGGGTCGAGCTCGCGGACGGCCAGCCGGACCGCATCGTCCAGGCCGGCGGGGTCGACCCGGCGCAGCGGGTCGGCCGCGGCAACAGTCCCGGGTACGGTCAGTCGCCAGCCGTCGCCGTCCGGCTCGAGCCGGGCACGCAGCATGTCGTGGTGGGTGAGCAGGGCGTGCACCGCCGCGGTGAGTGCGGCCCGATCGGCGCCGGCCGGGGTCGACAGGGTCGTCACCAGGATCTCCCCGGCCGCCCCCTCGATGCCGGCGCGGTCGATCAGCTCGCGATGCACCGGCGTGAGCGGCACGTCGCCGACTCCCGGCTCCCCCACCGCCCGGACGGCGTCGCCGGCCACCGTGGCCACGAGGGCGAGCCCGGCCGGGGTCCTCCGCTCGAACACCTGCCGTGCCGTGATGACCAGACCGGCCCGGCGCGCCGTCGACACCAGCAGCATCGACATGATCGAGTCGCCGCCCAGGTCGAAGAACGACGCCTCCGCATTCACCTCCTCCAGGCCCAGCACCTCGGCGAAGAGCCCGCAGAACAGCTCTTCCAGGGGCGTCGCGGCCGCCCGGCCGGCCGTGCCCGCGGCCTCGGGAGCGGGCAGCGCGGCCCGGTCCAGCTTGCCGTTGACGGTCAGCGGCAACGTCTCCAGCGCGACGAACGCCGCCGGGACCATGTAGTCCGGAAGCCGCGATGCGGCATGGGCCCGCAACTCCGCAGGGTCGGCGGCGGACACGACATAGGCGACCAGACGCGCGTCCCGCACGATCACCGCCGCCTGAGACACGGCGGCGTGGCCGGCGAGCACGGCCGCGACCTCGCCCGGCTCCACCCGGAACCCCCGGATCTTCACCTGCTCGTCCGCCCGGCCCGCGAAGTGCAGGTTCCCGCCGGCCCACCTCGCCAGGTCGCCCGAGCGGTACATTCGCTGACCCGGCGAGAACGGGCACGCCACGAACGCCGACGACGTCAGACCGGGCCGGCCGGCGTAGCCACGGGCCAGGCCCGGACCGGCGATGTACAGCTCGCCGGTCACGCCGGGCGGCACCGGGTTGAGAAACTCGTCGAGCACATAGACCCGGGCGTTGCCGATGGGGGCGCCGATGGGCGGCGCCGTATCGGCATGGCGCGGCAGCGGCACGGCGGTGGTGATCACGGTGGCCTCGGTCGGGCCGTAGGTGTTCCACATCGCGGCGTGCGGGGTCCACCGGTTGGCCAGGTCGGCGGAGAGCCGCTCGGCGCCCAGCACCCAGTTCCGGACCCCCGGCACCTCCGCGGGGTCCAGAACCGACAGCAGCGAGGGCACCACGCTGGCCACCTCGACCCCGGCCTCGCGAACCATCGCCGCGAGCGCCTGGGGGTCCGTACGCTCCTCCGCCGACGCGATCGCGAGCGTGCCCCCGCTCGTCAGCGCCACGACGATGTCCAGGATCGAGGCGTCGAAGCTGAACGAGGCGAACTGCAGCGTCACCGCTTCCCCGCCGAGCACCGGACGCATCACCGACGCCAGGTTCACCACGCTCCGATGCTCGACCGCCACGCCCTTCGGCGTCCCGGTCGAACCGGACGTGTAGATGACGTAGGCGAGCGAGTCCGGGCCCACGCGTACCGCCGGCGCCTCAGCGTCCGCGCAGGCGCCCCACCACACCGGCTCGGCCGTCCCCAGCGGCACGCCCGCCAGGGTCTGCGGCGTGCCGATCACCCACTCGGCGCCGGAGTCGGCGAGGATCAGCCCGCGACGCGACGCCGGAAGTCCCGGGTCCAGCGGCACGAAAGCAGCGCCCGCCTTCCACACCGCCAGCATGGCGGCCACCACGTCCACGCCGCGCGGCAGGCACAACCCGACACGCGTCTCCGGGCCGGCACCCAGGTCGGCCAGCCGCGCCGCCCACGCGTCGGAGCGGGCCGCCAGGCCGGCGTACGACAGCGACTCCGTTCCGCACCGCGCCGCTACCACGTCCGGTGCCCGCCGCACCTGCGCCGCCACCAGCTCCGGCACCGTCGTCTCGGGAACGGGAACGGCGGTCGCGTTCCACAGGTCCACTACGAGCGCCCACTCGTCCGGCGCGATCACGTCGAGGTCGCCGACCCGTACCGCCGGGTTCTCCGCCACCTGCTCGAAGACGCGGGTAAGGCGACCCGCCAGCGCGCGGACCGTCGGCTCGTCGAACAGGTCGGCCGCGTACCGCATGTCGCCGGTGAGCCCGGCCGGCCCGCCGTCCGCGTCGCGCCGCTCCACCAGCTCGACCGACAGGTCGAAGCGCGCCGACTCGGGGCCGGTGCCGACCGGGGTGACGCGCAGGCCGGACAGCGCGAAGTCGTCGTCGGTCGCCGGCACATTCTGCAGCGCGACCATGACCTGGAACAGCGGGTTGCGATTCAGCGACCGCTCCGGGTTCAGCTCCTCGACCAGACGCTCGAACGGCACATCCTGATGCGCGTACGCCCCCAGATCCGTCTCCCGCACCCGCCGCAGCACCTCGACGAACGTCGGATCACCACTCACGTCCACCCGCAACACAAGCGTGTTGACGAAAAACCCGACCAGCTCATCCAACGCCGCATCACCACGGCCCGCGACCGGCGTACCCACCGGCAGATCGGTCCCCGCACCCATCCGAGACAGCAACACCGCCAGAACCGCGTGCACCACCATGAACATCGTCGCGCCGCTTTGCCGGGCCAGACGCGCCAAAGCAGCGTGAACCTCCGCGTCCACCGAGACCGGCACCGAGCCGGCCCGGAAGGAGGACGCGGCCGGGCGGGGGCGGTCGGCCGGCAGCGCCAGCTCCACCGGTGCGTCCGCCAGAGTCCGCTGCCAGTACGCCAGCTGAGAGGCGAGCACACCGCCGAGCACCTCCCGCTGCCAGAGGGCGTAGTCGACGTACTGCACCGGCAGCGGCGCCCAGCCCGGCGCCTCGTCGCGCAGGCGCGCGGCGTACGCGGTGCGCAGGTCGCGGCCGAGGATCGCGGTGGACCAGCCGTCGACGGCGATGTGGTGGGTGACGATGAGCAGCACGTGCTCGCCCGGCCCGAGCGCCAGCAGCCGGACCCGCCACGGCACTTCGCGGGCGAGATCGAACCCGCGGCCGGCCTCCGCGGCGATCAGCGCGGGCAGCTCCGGTTCAGCGGCCGCGACGACGGACAACTCCGGACGGCCTGCCGCGCTGTCGAGCACCCGCTGGACCGCCGTGCCGCCCGCGTCCGGGAAGACCGTACGCAGGCTCTCGTGCCGGTCCGCCACGTCGCCCAGGGCGGCGTCGAGGGCGCGTACGTCGAGGTCGCCGGAGAGGCGGAAGGCCAGCGGGTGGTTGTAGGCCGCGCCGGCGCCACGCTCCGCCTCCTCGAGCCGGTGCAGGAACAAGAGGCGCTGCTGGGCGGAGGACAACGGCAGCGTGTGCGGGCGAGCGCGGCGTACCGGTGCCGGACGCGCGGTCCCCGTGCCGGCGGCGAGCAACCGGGCGATGCCCTGCACGGTGGGGGCAGCGAACAGGTCGCGGATGGCCAGTTCGGCGCCGAGCACCGCCCGGATGCGGGCGACCAGGCGCATGGCGAGCAGCGAGTCGCCGCCGAGGTCGAAGAACGAGACGCCGGTGGGCACCGTCTCGACGTCGAGGATGTCGGCGAAGAGCCCGCAGAGCAGCTCCTCGACGGGGTTATCCGGCGCCGGGCCTGCCGAGGCGTTGGCTGCGGGCGGCGGCAGCGCGGTCCGGTCAAGCTTGCCGTTGACCGTCAGTGGAAGCGCGTCGAGCCTCACGAATGCCGAGGGGACCATGTAGTCGGGCAGGCGAGACGCGGCGTGCGCCCGCAACGAGGAAACGTCCGCCGTGGAGACGACGTAGGCCACCAGGCGGCCGTCCCGCACGATCACCGCGGCCCCGGACACGTCCGGGCGGCCCTCGAGAACCGCCACGATCTCACCCGGCTCCACCCGGAACCCGCGGACCTTCACCTGCTCGTCGGCGCGTCCGGCGAAGCGCAGGTTGCCGTCGGCGTCCCACTTGGCCAGGTCACCGGAGCGATACCACCGCTCGCCGCCGGGTCCGGCGACGAAGCTGGCCGCCGTCAGCCCTGCCCGGCCCAGATACCCGCGCGCCACGCCCGGACCCGCGATGTACACCTCGCCGGTCGTGCCCGGCGGGGTCGGGTTGAGGAACTCGTCCAGGACGTGGACGCGGGCGTTGCCGATCGGGGCACCGATCGGCGGTGCGGCGTCCGCGTGACGGGGCAGTGGCACCGCCGTCGTGATCACCGTGGCCTCGGTGGGGCCGTACGTGTTCCACATCGCGGCGTGCGCGGTCCACCGGTTCGCCGCCTCGGCCGTCAGCAGCTCCGCACCCGACACCCACGTGCGCACTCCCGGCACGTCGGCCGGGTCGAGAACCGACAGCAGCGACGGCACCACGCTCGCCGCCTCGACCCCGGCCTCACGGATCATGGCCGACACCGCCCGGGCGTCCTGACGTTCCTCGGCGGAGGCGATCGCGACGCACCCGCCACTGGTCAGCGGCACAACGATGTCCAGAATGGACGCGTCGAAGCCGAACGAGGCGAACTGCAGCGTCACCACGCCGCCGCCCAGCACCGGCCGCATCACCGACGCCAGGTTCGCCACGCCCCGGTGCGCGACCGCCACACCCTTCGGCGTCCCGGTCGAACCGGAGGTGTAGATGACGTAGGCGAGAGACTCAGGGCCGGTCCTGATCGCCGGCGGATCGGCCCGTGGCGGCGTGACCCACTCGACGCGGCGTGCCGGGCCCGGAGGCAGATCCGCCAGGCTCGCCGCGGTGCCGAGCACGAGCGTCGCGCCGCTGTCCGCGATGATCAGGCCGAGGCGCTGCGCCGGATAGGCCGGGTCGAGCGGCACGAAGGCGGCGCCCGCCTTCCACACGCCGAGCATCGCCACGACCATCTCCACGCCGCGCGGCAGCAGAAGCGCCACCCGAGTCTCGGGAACCGCGCCCCATTCCGCGAGGCGTGCGGCCCAGGCGTCCGACTGCGCGTGCAGTTCGGCGTACGTCAATCGACAAGGGCCACAACGGACCGCGACCGCATCAGGGGTTCTCGCAGCCTGGGCGACGAAGAGCTCCGGGACCGTCGCGGCCGGGACCGCGACGGCGGTGTCGTTCCAGGACAGCTCCACACGGGTACGCTCGGCCGCGTCCAGCACGTCCACGGCGCCGATCCGGATGGCGGGGTCCGCCGCGACCCGCTCGAGGATGCGGACCAGGCGGCGGGCGAAGGACTCGGCCGTCTCCTCGTCGAACAGGTCGGTGGCGTAGCGCAGGACGCCCGTGAGCCCGCCCGGCGTGCCGCCCGTGCCCTCCCGCTCGCTCAGTTCCAGCGACAGGTCGAAGCGCGCGGCCTCGGCGACCGTGCCCAGCTCGGTGACCTCGAGACCGGGCAGCTCCCATCGGCCGCCTCGGCCGGGCAGGTTCTGCAGCGCCACCATGACCTGGAACAGCGGGTTGCGGTTGAGCGACCGCTCCGGGTTCAGCTCCTCGACGAGACGCTCGAACGGCACATCCTGATGCGCGTACGCCCCCAGATCCGTCTCCCGCACCCGCCGCAGCACCTCGGCGAACGTCGGGTTGCCACTCAAGTCGGCCCGCAGCACAAGGGTGTTGACGAAGAACCCGACCAGCTCGTCCAGCGCCGCATCACCACGGCCCGCGACCGCCGTTCCCACCGGAATGTCGGTTCCGGCGCCGACCCGGCACAGCAGGACCGAGAGGGCCGCGTGCACCACCATGAACATGGTGGCCCGGCTCTGCTGGGCCAGCCGCAGCAGGCCCGCGTGGACGTCGGAGCCCACCGCGACGTCGACCGCAGCGCCGGCGAACGAGGGGGCCGCCGGCCGTGACCGGTCGAACGGCAGGTCGAGCTCCGGCGGCGACCCGGCCAGCTGCCGCCGCCAGTAGCTCAGCTGCCCGGCGATGAGGCTGCGCTCGTCGTCGGGGTCGCCCAGCTCCTCACGCTGCCAGAGGGCGTAGTCGGCGTACTGGACGGGCAGCGGGGCCCATTCGGGCGCGCCGCCCCGGCGCCGGGCGGCGTACGCCGCACGCAGGTCGGCCGAGAGCACCCCCATCGACCAACCGTCCACGGCGACGTGGTGGGCGACGACCAGCAGCAGGTGCTCGGCCGGGCCGCGCTCGAACAGCCACACCCGCCACGGCAACTCGGCGCCGAGGTCGAAGCCGCGCGCCGAGCACTCGGCGATCAGGCCGGGAAGCCGCTCCTCGGTGCCGGCCATGCGCACGAACGGGGGCCACGCCTCGTGACCGTCGAGGAGCCGCTGGTGGGGCTCGCCGTCGACGGTCTGCGGGAAGATCGTGCGCAGGCTCTCGTGCCGGTCCGCGACGTCGCCGAGCGCGCTTCTCAACGCGGCGACGTCCAGGTCACCGTGGAGGCGCAGGGCCAGCGGCTGGTTGTAGACGGCGCCGTCGACCTGGTTGAGGAACCACAGCCGCGCCTGCGCGTACGACAGCGGCACGACGGCTGGGCGTACCCGCCGGACGAGGGGCCGGCGGGCCGCGGGTTCGTCGCCGGCGACCAGCCGGGCGAGGCCCTCGACCGTGGGGTCGCGGAACAGGTCGACGATGGGGACGTCGACACCGGTCGCCGCGCGGATGCGGGCGATGAGCCGCATGGCCGACAGCGAGTCGCCGCCGAGATCGAAGAACGACCGGTCGGCCGGCACCCGCTCGGCGCCGAGGACGTCGGCGCAGAGACCGGCCACCAGCTGTTCGGTGGGACCCGCCGGGTCCCGGCCGGTCGTGGCGACGGCGTCCGGGGCGGGCAGCGCGGCCAGGTCGAGCTTGCCGTTGACGGTCACCGGCAACACGTCGAGCGCCACGAAAGCCGCCGGAACCATGTAGTCGGGCAGACGGGAGGCCGCGTGCGCCCGCAGCGAGGCTGCGTCCGCAGTGGACACCACATAAGCCACCAGCCGGCCATCGCGCACGCTCACCGCCGCCTGCGCCACCTCCGCGTGAGCAGCCAGCACCGACGCCACCTCGCCCGGCTCCACCCGGAACCCGCGGATCTTCACCTGCTCGTCGGCGCGACCCACGAAATGCAACCTGCCGTCGCGGTCCCAGCGGCCGAGGTCGCCCGAGCGGTACATGCGCTCGCCGGGCGCGTACGGGCAGGCCACGAACCGGTCGGCGGTGAGCGCGGGCCGGCCGGCGTAGCCGCGTGCCAGCTGCGAACCCGCCAGGTAGATCTCGCCCGCCACGCCGGGGGCGACCGGTCGCAGGTGTTCGTCGAGGACGTAGACGCGGTTGTTGCGCAGTGGAACCCCGATCGGCGGCGGCGCGGCGTCGGTGCGGGCGTCCGGCCCGGCCAGGAAGGTGGTGGCCATGACCGTCGTCTCCGTGGGGCCGTAACAGACGAACACCCTCGCCCGGCCGGCCCAGCGGGCGGTCAGCTCGGCCGGCACCCGCTCGGCGCCCACCATCCAGCTGCGCACGCCGGGCACGTCGTCCGGGTCGATCAGCGCCATCAGCGACGTCACGACGCTGGCCATCTCGACGCCGGTCGCGCGCATCATCGCCGTCAGCGCCCCCGTGTCGAGGCGCTCCTCGGCGGTGGCGATCGCGAGGGTGCCGCCGGTGGTGAGCGCGACGACGACGTCGAGCATCGCCGCGTCGAAGCTGAACGAGGAGAACTGGAGAACTACGGCGCCGTCGCTGAGGGCCAGTTGCGAGCCGATGGCGCCGGCCAGGTTCAGCAAGCCGCGATGGGGAACCGCCACGCCCTTGGGTGTTCCGGTCGACCCGGAGGTGTAGATGACGTACGCCAGGGAGTCCGGGTGGACCGGCCTTGCCGGTGCGGGCTCGGCGCCGGGGCCGGCGTCCCAGAGCACCGGGCGGGCCGCGCCGAGAGGCAGGACGTCGAGGGTCCCGGCGGCGCCGATCACCAGCTCGGCGCCGCTGTCGGCCAGGATCAGGGCGAGGCGCTGCGCCGGGTGCGCCGGATCCAACGGTACGAACGCCGCGCCGGCCTTCCACACGGCGACCATCGCCACGATCATGTCCACGCCGCGGGGAAGGCAGAGCGCCACGCGGACGTCCGGACCTGCGCCGAGCGACGCGAGCCGTGCCGCCCAGGCGCTGGACCGCACGTCCAGCTCGGCATAGCTGAGCGTCTCGGCGCCGCAGCGGGCTGCCGGGCGGTCGGGTCGACGCAGCGCGTACGCGGCGAACCGGTCGAGCACCGTGCCGGAGCCCACCGGCACAGCGGTGTCGTTCCACTCCCGCAGAATCGTGCGACGCTCCGCGGCGCCGAGCACCTCGAGATCCCGGACCCGGACGGCAGGGTCGGCCGCAACCTGGACGAACACGCGGACCAGGCGGTCGGCGAGGGCCCGGACCGTGTCCTCGTCGAAGAGGTCGGTGGCGTAGTTCAAGGCGCCCGTGAGTCCGGCGTCGTGGTGCGCGGTGAGAGTGAGCGAGAGGTCGAAAGCGGCGGCCGGTGCGCCGGTCGGGAAGGGGGCGACGGCCAGACCCGGCAGCTGCCAGGCGCGGCTCTCGGCCGGGTCCGCCTGCAGCGCGACCATGACCTGGAACAGCGGGTTGCGACTCAGCGACCGCTCCGGGTTCAGCTCCTCGACCAGACGCTCGAACGGCACATCCTGATGCGCGTACGCCCCCAGATCCGTCTCCCGCACCCGCCGCAGCACCTCGACGAACGTCGGATCACCACTCACGTCCACCCGCAACACAAGCGTGTTGACGAAAAACCCGACCAGCTCATCCAACGCCGCATCACCACGGCCCGCGACCGGCGTACCCACCGGCAGATCGGTCCCCGCACCCATCCGAGACAGCAACACCGCCAGAACCGCGTGCACCACCATGAACATCGTCGCGCCGCTCCGCCGGGCCAGACGCGCCAAAGCAGCATGAACCCCCGCATCCACCGAGACCGGCACGGACCCACCGACGAAAGACGGCACCAGCGGACGCGGCCTGTCCACCGGCAGCGCCAGCTCCCCCGGAGCACCCGCCAGAGTCCGCTGCCAGTACGCCAGCTCAGAGGCGAGTACGTCGCCGAGCACCTCCCGCTGCCAGAGCGCGTAGTCGGCGTACTGCACCGGAAGCTCCGGCCAGGACGGCGCCTCCCCGCGCGAACGGGCGTCGTACGCGTCACGCAGGTCCCGTGCCAGCACCTCCATCGACCAGCCGTCCACCGCCACGTGGTGCGCGACGATCAGGAGCACGTGCCGGCGCGCGGACTCCCGCAGCAGCCACACCCGCCACGGCAGGTCCGTCGCCAGGTCGAACGCCACACCGGACAGCCGCGCCACCGCGGCGCCCGCGCCTTCCTCGCCGGCCTCGACGACGCGCAGCACCGGCCGCCCCGCCACACCCTCCACGACTTCCTGCCGCGGAACCCCGCCGGTCTGCGGAAGCAGCGTGCGCAGGCTCTCGTGCCGGTCCGCCACGTCGCCCAGGGCCGCCTGCAGGGCGTCGACATCCACCACACCGGACAGCGACAGCGCGAGGGGCTCGTTGTAGACGGCGCCGCCGAGCCGGCTCAGGAACCACAGCCGCGACTGGGCGTACGACAGCGGTACCACCACGGGACGCTCGGATCGCACGAGCGGCCGCCGGGCTGCCGGGCCGCCGTCGGCGATGAGCCGGGCGACGCCCTCCACGGTCGGCGCTCGGAACAGCTCGGCGACGGACATCTCCACGCCGGTGACGACGCGGAGGCGCGCGATGAGCCGCATCGCGGTCAGCGAGTCGCCGCCCAGGTCCAGGAAGGAGATGTCGGCGCCGATGTGGTCGAGGTCGAGGACGCCGGCGAACACCTCGCACAGCTTCTCCTCCACCGGCGTACGCGGCTCCCGGCCCCGCCCCTCCCCGGCGAAGGTCGGTGCGGGCAGCGCCGCGACGTCCAGCTTGCCGTTGACGGTGACCGGCAGCGCGTCGAGCACCACGACCGCGGCGGGCACGAGGTGGGCGGGCAGCCGCTCGGCGGCGAAGGCCCGCAGCGTGTCGCCGGCAGCGGTGGTGACCGCGTACGCGACCAGACGCCCGTCCCGGACGATCACAGCGACCTGGCGCACCTGCTCGTGCGTGCCCAGGACAGCCTCGGCCTCGCCGGGTTCGACCCGGATGCCGCGGACCTTCACCTGGGCGTCGGCGCGGCCCTCGAACACCAGCCGGCCGTCACCCGTCCACCTCGCCAGGTCGCCGGAGCGGTACATCCGCGTCCCACCGGGCGCGGCGACGAACCGGGCGGCGGTCAGGCCCGGGCGGCCCAGGTAGCCGCGGGCCACCCCGGCGCCCGCGATGTAGAGCTCGCCGGACCCGGCCGGATGCAACCGCTCGTCGAGCACATGGACGCGGGTGCCGGGTATCGGCACGCCGATCGGTACGGGATCCTCGCCGCCGGTCAGCGGGTGGCTCATGGTGGCGCAGACGGTGATCTCGGTCGGCCCGTACGCGTTGATCAGCCGCCGCCGCGCCCACCGCGCGGCCAGCCACGGCGGGCAGGCCTCCCCCGCGACGGCGATCGTCGTCACCGAGCCGGGCAGCTCGTCGACCGCCGCCAGCACCGAGGGCGGAACCGTCACATGGGTGACCGCATGCTCCGCCGCCACCCGGCCCAGCGCCTCGTACGCCCCGGTCACGGCGACCAGCGTCGCCCCGCTGAGCAGCGCCATGGCCAGCTCGGACACCGCCGCGTCGAAGCTCAGCGACGCGAGCTGCAGCACCCGCGACGCCGGCGAGACCGCGAACCGCTCGATCTGGGCGCCCGCGAGCGCGCCCAGGCCCCGGTGCGTGACCACCACGCCCTTGGGAACGCCCGTCGAGCCGGAGGTGTAGATGACGTACGCCGCGTCGTCCGGCCCGATCGCGGGGAACGACGCGGCCGGGCGGTGAGCGGCGGCGGTCACGTCCGCAGCCCACCGGGGCGTGCCCGCCGGGATCCGATCCTCCGCGCCGGGATCGCAGGCGACCAGGGCGACGTCCGCATCGGTCAGCACGAACGCGATCCGGGCCGCCGGATAGGCCGGGTCGAGCGGCACGAACGCCGCACCGGCCCGGGATACGCCGAGCAGGACGGCCACCACGTCCGGCGAGCGCCGCATGAGCACGCCGACGAGGTCACCCCGGCCGACACCGCGTGCGGCCAGCTCGTGCGCCACTCGGGTGGCCGCGTCGTCGAGCTCGGCGTAGGAGTATGCGACGGCGTCGCCGAGGACGGCCGTCGCCTCCGGGGTGCGCCGCGCCTGGTCCGAGAACAATGTCGCCAGCGTGCCGAACATCGCGACCTGGCTCACTTGGTTCTTCTCCGCTCTCGTGCGTCCGCTGGTCGGTGTGGTGGGCGCGGGCCACCGCCACCCGGCCGGTGCGGGCCGGCGGCCCGGGTGCCGGTGTCGGCCGGGGCGGCCGGCGTTGGCCGGGCGGTCAGGGGCTGCCGGTGCGGGCCGGGCGGCCGCGGGGCGAGGCCGGGTCAGCCCGGCCGCAGCGACGGCCCGGCGCCGGGCGGCGGGCCGAATCCCGGGCCTCCGGGACCACCGCCGGGAAACGGCGGCTGCGGTCCGCCCGGGAAGGACGGCGGCGGCCCTGCCGGGTACGCGCCGGCCGGCTCGGGCACGGGCGTCCTGCCGTTGCGCGACGCCTGGCCGGCGAACTGGGTGCGGCACAGCTCGGCGTAGAGCCCGCCCCGTTCCATCAGCTCGTCGTGGGTGCCGCTCTCCTGGATGCGGCCCTTGTCGAGCACGAGGATCCGGTCGGCCTCGCGGATGGTCGACAGCCGGTGGGCGATCACGAGGGAGGTGCGGCCCGCCAGCGCCGTCTGCAGGGCCCGCTGCAGCGCCGCCTCGGATTCCGAGTCCAGGTGGGCCGTGGCCTCGTCCAGCACCACGATGGACGGCGCCTTCAGCAGCAGACGGGCCACCGCGATCCGCTGCTTCTCGCCGCCGGAGAGCCGGTAGCCGTGGTCGCCGACAACAGTGTCGAGGCCCTCCGGCAGCGTCTCGATCAGCGACCAGATCTGCGCCGCCCGGCAGGCCTCGGCCAGATCCTCGTCGGTCGCGTCCGGTCTGGCGTAGCGCAGGTTCTCCCGGATCGTCGAGTGGAACAGGTACGGGTCCTGGGTGACGATGCCGACCGTGTCGTGCAGCGACTGCAATGTCACGTCCCGCAGGTCCTGCCCGTTGATCCGCACCTCGCCCGAGTTCGGGTCGTACAGGCGCGACACCAGGTGCGTGACCGTCGTCTTGCCGGCGCCGGACGGGCCGACCAGCGCGGTCAGCTTGCCGGCGGGTGCCGTGAAGCTGACGTCGCGCAGCGTCGGGGTGTCGACGGGTCGCTCGGGCACCGGCAGCGCGGCGGGTTCCAGCGACGCCAGCGACACCTCGGAGGCGAGCGGGTAGCGGAAGGACACCTGGTCGAACGTGATCTCCGGCGCGGCGCCGGTGCCCGAGGACCGCAGCGGCTCGGCGCCGGGCTTCTCGACGATCAGCGGCCGCAGGTCGAGGACCTCGAAGAGCCGGTCGAAGCTCACCAGCGCGGTGAGCACGTCCGCCTGGGCGTTGGAGAGCATGCCGACCGGCGCGAACAGGCGGGTGAGCAGGGTGGCCAGCGCCACCAGCGTGCCGATCTGGAACGCGCCGTTGATCACCAGGCCGCCGCCGACGCCGTACACCACGGCCGTGGCCAGGGAGGTCAGCAGCGTCATGGTCAGGAACAGCAGCCGGCCGTTGAGCAGGGTCAGCACGCCGACGTCGCGGGCGCGCGCGGCCAGCCGGGAGAACGCCGTCAGCTCGCTGCCGGGCCGGCCGAACAGCTTGGCCAGCAGCGCGCCGGTGACGCTGAACCGCTCGTTCATGAGCGAGCCCAGCTCGGCGTTGGCCTGCATCATCGCGCGGGTGAGCCGCTGCAGGCGCCGGCCGATGAGCCGGCCGGGCAGCACGAACAGCGGCAGCACCAGCATCGAGATGACGGCGACCAGCCAGGACAGGTAGAACATGGTGACCAGGACGAACACCATGGTCAGCGCGGCCGAGACCACCATCATGAGCAGCGACGAGACCGCCTGCTGCGCCGCCATGACGTCGGTGTTCAGGCGGCTGACCAGCGCGCCGGTCTGCGCCCGGGTGAAGAACGCGAGCGGCTGACGCTGCACATGGTCGAAGACCCTGGTCCGCAGGGTGTAGACGAGGCCCTCGCTGACCCGCGCCGCGAACCACACCTCGCCGAGCCCCAGCACCGTGGACAGCAGCGCCAGCCCGACCACGGCGATCGAGGTGCCGGCGACGACGCCGGCGTCGCCCGCCACTATGCCGTCGTCAATCAGATATTTGAGGAGCAGGGGAACCAGAACCGCGATCGCGGCATTCAGCGTCGTCATTGCAAATAGGAGGATGACGCCGCCGCGGTACGGCTTCACATAGGGCAAGATCCGCTTAGGAGTCCCCGGCTTGATCTGTTGTCGGGTGAGCGACAGATCGGGACCTTCGCGCATCATCATCGGTGGTGGCGTGCCGGCTCTCATGACTGGGACATCCCCCGGAGTTGGTCGTCGCCGCTCAGCCGACGGCCTCGGATTTCCGCATCGACTCGATGAGGCTCTTGGGCCGCATGTCCGTCCAGTTCGCCTCCACGTAATCGATGCAGGCCTGGCGGGTGTCCTCGCCGAAGACGGTCTTCCACCCGCTCGGCACGTCGGCGAAGGACGGCCACAGCGAATGCTGTCCCTCGTCGTTGACCAGCACGAAGAACGAGCCGTTCTCGTCGTCGAAAGGATTGGGCATGATCTCTCCTCGGCAGTTTCGAACGGAGGCAGGGTCAGGCTAATAGCGACGCTGCGAGCCGACAAGAAGACCGTCCAAGAGCCCATTCCGGACGGTTGGACAGCACCTATTCATCGGCACCCGCCGAATCGTCTTCACGACATTTCCCCGGTCGGCGGCCCTCCGGCGCGTGCCGTCCGAACCGGCGAAACCTCACTGAAACCGGTGGTGGTGAAGGCTGTCCAGGAGCGCCAAGCTGGGAGGGGCACTGTCCAACCGGGCGCGTCGAGAGGGAGCGAAGGTGCGCGTACTCGTGGTGGAGGACGACAAGGAGATGGCGCAGACCGTCGCGCTGGGCCTGCGCCGCGCGCGGATGGCCGTCGACGTCGCGCTGGACGGCCGGTCCGGCCTGGACCGCGCCCTCTACAACGACTACGACGTGATCGTTCTCGACCGAGACCTTCCCGGCATGCACGGCGACCAGGTGTGCGCCGAGCTGATGGCGGCCCGCTGCCGGAGCCGGGTGCTCATGCTCACCGCGGCCGCATCCACCGAGGACCTGGTGGACGGGCTCAACCTGGGCGCCGACGACTACCTGCCCAAACCGTTCGACTTCCCGGCCCTGGTGGCACGCATCGGCGCGCTGGCCCGCCGTGCCCATCCGGCCGTGCCGCCCGTGCTGCACCACGGCGACCTGGTCGTCGACACCGCCCGCCGCGCGGTCACCCGGGGCGGCCGGTCGCTGGAGCTGGCGCCCAAGGAGTTCGGCGTACTGGAGGTCCTGCTGGCCGCCGGCGGCCGCGCGGTGTCCGCCGAGGAGCTGCTGGAGCGGGTGTGGGACGAGTCCGCCGACCCGTTCACCAACGCCGTGAAGATCGTCGTCAGCCGCCTGCGGACCAAGCTCGGCGACCCGCCGATCATCGAGACCGTGGCCAAGAGTGGCTACCGGATCTGAGGACGCCGCCATGTCCATCGTCCCCCGCGCCGCGCTCCGCCGGCTCGCCGCCCGGCTGCCCGGCCCGCTCGCGCGCGTCCGCACCCATGGGCGAACCGTGCGGCTGCGCATGACGCTGCTCTACAGCGGGCTCTTCCTGCTCTCCGGCGCCGCGCTGCTGGCCGTCACGTACGTGCTGGTGCTGCACGCGGTCACTCCGACCGGCACCGCCCCGGCGACCGGCGAGGGCACGATCCCGGTGCCGGTCGGCGTCGGCGGCCTGCCCCCCGGGGCGCCGCCGGACGGCGGCGAGGGCACGCGGACGTGGCAGCTGCTGACCGACCAGCTCTCCACCGTGATGCGGTCGCTGCTGGTCAACTCCCTGATCGCGCTCGCTCTCATGGGAGTGATCTCCATCGTGCTCGGCTGGATCGTCGCCGGGCGGATGCTGCGCCCGCTGCGCACCATGACCGGCACGGTCCGCGACATCTCGGCGACCAGCCTGCACCGGCGGCTCGCCCTCGACGGCCCCCAGGACGAGCTCAAGCAGCTCGGCGACACGTTCGACGAGCTGCTCGACCGCCTCGAGTCGGCGTTCCGCGCCCAGCGGCAGTTCGTCGCCAACGCCTCACACGAACTGCGCACGCCGTTGAGCCGGCAGCGCACCATCGGCCAGGTCGCGCTCTACGACCCCGAGGCGAGCGCCGAGTCGCTGCGCGCCGCGCACGAACGCATTCTGGTCGCCGGCGAGGAACAGGAACGGCTCATCGAGGCGCTGCTGATCCTGACTCGCGGGCAGACAGGCATCGAGGTACGCGAGCCGTTCGACCTCGCCCGGCTCACCGCCGAGGTGCTCGAGACCCGCCATGCCGAGGCCGGCCTGCGGGGCGTCACGTTCCGGTCCTCGATCGGCCCCGCCACGGCCGCCGGTCATCGCAAGCTTGCCGAGCGCCTCGTCGTCAACCTGGTCGACAACGCGCTGAAGTACAACCACCCCCATGGCTGGATCGAGGTGGCGACCTGGACCGCCGACGACCGCGGGGTGGTGCGCGTCGCCAACTCCGGCACCGTCGTGCCGCCGGACGCGGTCGAGGAGCTGTTCCAGCCGTTCCGGCGGCTCGGGACCGGCCGCACGGCCGGGCTCGAGGGGTACGGGCTGGGACTGTCCATCGTGCGGGCGATCGCCGACGCCCACGACGCCCGGCTGGACGCGCACGCCCGGCCCGACGGCGGCCTGAGCATCACTGTCGCGTTCCCGTGCCCGGCGACCCCCGCGAGCCGGCCGGGGACGGCAAAGACCGCCAAGGGGGACGTCCGGCTCTCTCCCCCGACGGGACCGGCGCGCGCCTCCCGGTGAAGCACCGGGCGGCGGAGACTCGGCAACCTGTTCGGATTCGCGCCGTTCGCGCAGCGGGTGCCAAAGCTCCGCTACCCCGCCGAATGGCGCGATCTGCCAGACAAGTGAGAAGTGGCAGGCCGCCCGCGGGGATGCCGCCCACGGCCGGGCCGGCTCGGGAAACCTCGGGCATCGCTTACCTGCATGTTCGCGCCGCCTGGAGCGGGTGGCACGCCTCCTGGGAGGGCCCCGATAACAGCGATCATGCAATTTGCAACGCGCTGCATCCGAGTGACTACGGTACGACACTGCGTGGCAGGAACCATCCGCCGGCAGGAAGGCCCCCTCATGAACCGCGGCGAGCGCCGACTGCAGGACATCTTCGACACCCGGCAGCAGGCAGACGCCTTCCAGGCGCGACAGGTCCTGCACCACCTCAACGACAGGATGCGGTCCTTCATCGGACGGCAGAGGATGATGTTCCTCGCCACGGCCGACCTCAGCGGCAGCTGCGACAACTCCTTCCGAGCCGGGCCGCCCGGCTTCGTCCGCGTACTCGACGAGGAACACCTCAGCTGGCCCGAATACCGCGGCAACGGCGTCATGGCGAGCCTCGGCAACATCACCGAGAACCCCCACGTCGCCCTGCTGTTCGTCGACTTCGACGAGGTCATCGGCCTGCACGTCAACGGCACGGCGGAGATCATCCAGGACCCCGGGGACCAGGCGGACACCCCGCCCGGACAACGCGCCCGGGTATGGATCGTCGCCAGGGTGCAGGAGGCCTACATCCACTGCGCGAAACACATCCCACGGCTGGTCGAGATCCCCCGCCAGGGCGGGCGCCGACCCCCGGCCGAGCAACCGAAGAAGAGCGACTACTTCGGCACCGCACCGGTGAGCCCGGCCGGTCCCATGCCGCCTGCCCCCGCCTGCCGGGGGCGCAGCGAATGATGCGGAGGCTCGTCGTCCCGGTGCTCCCGTTCGCGTCGCTCGGCTAGGGAGGGCCGGTCCAGAGCTGTCCGACGCCGGCTCGCGCCGCGCTGCTCCGTCCTGCCAGGTCGAGGACGTCGATCAAAGTTTGGTCCTCGTCCACGGCATGGTGCAGGTGTCCGATCCTGCCCGTGCTGCTGTCGGCGTCCGAGGCGCCGACGAGCCGCCAGATGCCGTCGGCGGCGTCGTGACTGACCAGCAATACGGGCGGTGCGTTCCCTCCAGGAGGGCCGCGTCGGAGGTCTGAGCCGCGCAGGGGCCGCCCCCGTGAGGTCGGCCTCCATCAGGCGGGCGCCGGGCACCACCGCGTTGACCAGTCGGCGCCGGCGAGGTTCGCGTGCCGGAGGTCCGTGCCCCTTGAGGTCGTTGCGGCGGTTCAGCGTGACGCCGGGCAGCCAGGCGCGGGCGCCGTGGCGTGCCTGCCTCAGGTTTTCCTCAGGACGCCCACAGGACGCGTTCCTACGGTGCGCCGGTCGTGACCCGCATCGCTGTCCCGGTACGGCCTGGACACGTCGTCGGACGGGATCACGGCTGGAGGTGAGGGGCGGGAGTGGCAACCGCCCGATCGTCGTGGTGCGTGACGGGCCGGCCTCGGCCCGATCGTTCGCAGCGTCAGACGCTGCTGCCCCGGTGCCGGATCGTCCGCCGAGCGGTGGTCGAGGGCACCTCATCCGTGGAAAGGGACCCCCACCCATGCCTCAACCCGTTTCTCGAGAGCCGCGCGCGGCGGCCACCGATTCGTCCACCAGACCGCTCGGACTGACATCCGGACGCGGTGCGCGGCTGACCGTGGCAGCGGTGATGGCTGCCGCAGTCGGTGTAACCGCCATTCCGGCCGGTGCCGTTGCGGCGGGAGCACCCGTACCCGCGTTCCCCGACAACCTGGTCGTCTTCCCGGACCGTGACTTCATCACCGTCGAGGGCTTCCAGGATCACATCGGCGAGACTGCCACCATCGAGATCACCCGGCCCGGCACCGGCGTCATCGGTTCGGCGGCCGGTGTGGTCGCTGAGGGTGATGTGGCCTTCGAGGTGAACCACCCGGGCGGCTACTGCTGGGGCGCCGGTACCGGGCTGAACGTGACCCCGGACATCCAGCCCGGCGACGTGGCGTCGATCCGGTTCGGCGGCAGCCCGGTGGCGCAGACGGTGGTGCAGGACGCGATGGTCACCGCCGACGCCGTGCAGCAGGGCACCACGGTCACCGTCACGGGGCACATCGGCGCGGGCGTGGACCGGGCCAACATAGAGCAGCGCATCGTCGAGCCGGCGCTGACCGACACCGCCGTGGCCCGCCGCGACGTGCGGGCCCTGCCCGGCCCGCTGACCGCGGCACCGCGGGGCGGCTACCAGTCGAGCGTGGATTTCTCCGGTGACACGTTCACCGCGACGTACATCTTCGACGACCCGGCGGTCGCCCGGATCGCCGCCAACGCCGGCCTCGGTGAGCGGCTGCTGTCCTGGGAGCTCACCGACCCGGACGGCAACCGGCAGGGGCTGACCATCGCCGAGTACGGCGAAGCCGGTGGTCCGGGCATGGGTGGCTGCCCCAACGGGCCGCTGCAGTCGGGTCCGCCCGGCCCGACCGATGTCACCGCGGTGAAGGTCACCGGTGGCGTCAAGCTGAGCTGGAAGCCGTCCGTCGCGATCCCCGGCACCCCGGCCATCACGGGCTACCGGGCGACGGCGGTGGCGCACACCTCGACCGGCGGTGAGCAGGTCGAGGTCGGCCGGCGGATCAGTGGTCAGACCGCCAAGGGCACCACGATCACCGGGCTGTCCGACAGCGAGTCGTACGACATCGAGGTCGTGGCTGTGAGCAGCGTGGGACAGACATTCCCGCCGGTCATGGTGCAGCCGCAGACCGACGTCACGGCGCCCACGGTCAGCGCGTCGTTGTCTGCCGGCAGCTACCCGACCGCGCGGCAGGTGACGCTGAGCGCCAACGAGCCCGGCTCGGAGATCTACTACACGACGGACGGCACCGACCCGGTCATCGCCGACGTCCTGGCCGCGAACGCGATCCACTACACCGGGCCGGTCACCATCGCGGCGACGTCGACCCTCAAGTTCGTGGCGTTCGACCTGGCCGGCAACGTCTCGGTCATCGGCGAGCGCGCGTACACGATCACGAATACTCCGACCCCGGACGCGCCCAGCTTCGGCACACCGGCCGTCGGCAACGGACAGGTGAGCCTGTCGTGGTCCGCAGCGGACCCCTCGATCACCGGCTTCGGCGTCCAGGTCATGGACCAGGCCGGCAACCCGGTCGGCGGCCTGCGGGAGACCACCGGTACGACGCTGACCATCACCGGACTGACACCGGACACCCCCTACTTCTTCACGGTGCAAGCCAAGAACATCAACGGGTACGGCCAGCCGTCCGACCGCCTCGGTCCCCTCACGCCGCAGGGCGCGGTGGTGGCCAACGCCGGCGCCGACCGTACCGGTGCAGCGCGCAACAGCACGGTGACGCTGTCCGGCGCCGGCTCCACGGCGAACGCCACCTACGCCTGGACCCAGCTGGCCACCGGCACCACCAACCCGATCGCCCTCAACGATCCGGACCGGGTCAACCTCACCGGCGCCACCACGCTGAGCCCGCGCTTCACCATGCCGCTCTACCGGTACCCCATGACCAACAACGGGCTGACGTTCCGGCTCACGGTCACCACGGCAGCCGGGTCGAAGAGCGACGACGTCCTGGTCACGCCGGCGGTCGACCGGGTGAGCATCGGTACGGCCAAATGGAAGGCCGGCGACTTCCGCGTCACCGGCACCGGCTCGTTCGTCGGGGCAACCGTGTTGTTCCACGCCGGATCGCTGTCCGGACCGGTGCTGGGCAGCATCGGCGTGACGCCGGCAGCTCCGCCGCTCATCGGTGGCGAGTACGACCTGCGGTTGCGCAACGCGGCGGCACCGGCGACCCGCCCGACCGTCATCTACATCGAATCCGACCAGGGCGGGGTCGCCGGACCCTTCACCGTCTCCTGACCGCACCAGCAGCGCCGGGGGGACTCGCCGACACGGCGGGTCTCCCCGGCCGATGACGAGCTGTCCGGGCTGTCAGCCGCGGGTGGGCACCACCGGTGCGAGGGGCTCGTGAGTACGGCCGCAGCCGGATGCCGGCGTCCAGGCCGGTACCCGGCGCCTGTTCCAAGCTGATCTGCCCGCCACTCGCGCGGATGAGGCGCTCGACGATGGCCAGCCCGAGCCCGGAGCCGTCGTCGGCCGAGCCGGGGGCGCGCCAGAACCGGTCGAAGGCGCGGCGCCGGTCCGCGGGGCTCATGCCCGGCCCCTGGTCGATGACGTGCACCGCCGCCATGCCGTCGCCGTCGAGGCGCCGGTCGATGGTCAGGGTGCTGCCGGGCGGAGCGACGCGCAGGGCGTTGGCGAGCAGGTTGTCCAGAACCTGTTCCAGCGCGCCGTCGACGGCCTGCACCGGGCCGACGGCTGTCCCGCGGACGTCGATGGTGACATCCTGCTCGGCGGCGAACGGCGCCCAGCTCGCGGCACGGTCCTCGATGACAGCGTCGGCGTCGACGGGTACGCGGTCGGCCGCGGTGTTGTCGAGGCGAGCGAGGGCCAGCAGGCCTTGCACCATGCGGGCGAGCCGGTCGGTCTCGGCGACGGCCTCGGCGAGGCTGTCGTGCGCTGCCGGGTCGAGGTCCGGTTCGAGGTTCTCCAGGCGCAGCCGCAAGGCGGTCAGCGGGGTCTTGAGCTGGTGCGAGGCGTCGGCGGCGAAGCTGCGCTGGGCGGTGATGAGCTGCTGCAGCCGTTCGGCGGTGGTGGTGAAGGTGGCGGCCAGCCGGCGCAGCTCCGGCGGGCCCTGGTCGAGCGCGGGCGGGTGGGTCAGCGTGCCGCCGGCCAGGCGGGCCGTCGCACGCTCCAGCTCTCGCACGGGACGCGTCATCCACCGGGCCAGGGCCGCACCGACGCCCCCGGCGACGGCCAGCACGGCGAGCCCGGCGCCGGCGAGCACGAGCCACATCTGCAGGGTCTGCGCGCCCACGCTCGAGGCGGGATAGGTCAGCTGCAACGCCCCGCGGATGGTCTCGCCGGAGGCGGCGGGCACGGTCACCGACAGCCGGTCGCCGTCGGTGGTGAGACCCGAGCGGCGCTCGTTGCGCAGGGCGGCGGTGATGTCGGCCTGCTCCCGGGGCGCGGTGCCGGCCACCAGCCGCCCGCCGGAGTCCACGACCACCGCCTGCCCGCCGGTCTCCCGGGCGTACTGGGCGAGCAGGGGCGCGACCTCGCGGCTGTCACCCTCCTCGATGGCCTCCTCGGAGCGTTCGGCCAGGACGACGGCGTCGCGTTCCATCGCCGCGAGGAACCGGTCGGTGGCACCGCGGGAGTACAGCAGCCCGAGCGGGATCTCCAACGCCAACAGGACGAGCAGGACGAGAGAGACGTAGCTGGCCAGAAGGCGGCGGGTCACCCGCACACCAGCCGGAACCCGACCCGGCGGATCGTCTCGATCACTCCCGGGTCGCCGAGCTTGCGCCGCACCGCGGCGACGTGCACGTCCAGGGTCTTGGTGGGACCGAAGTAGTGCGGGTCCCAGACCTGGTCGAGGATCTGCTGCCGCGAGTAGACCGCACCGGGATCCTCGGCGAGCAGGGCCAGCAGGTCGAACTCCTTCGGCGCCAGCGCCACCTGCCGGCCGTGCACCTGCACCTGGCGGGTGCGCCGGTCCACGGTGAGCGACCCGAGCTCCTGCACCGCCGCGCCCGCCGGAGCCGGCGCGGCGGCGGCCGGTACGGGCTGAGCATGCGCGCGGCGCAGCACGGCCCGGATCCGGGCCACCAGCTCGCGCAGGCTGAACGGCTTGGCGAGATAGTCGTCCGCGCCGAGCTCCAGGCCGACGACCCGGTCCGACTCCCCCGCGCGGGCAGTCAGCATGATCACGGGTACGGGCCCGGCAGCCCGCAGCTCCCGGCACACGTCGATGCCGTCCATGTCCGGCAGGCCGAGGTCCAGCAGCACGAGGTCCGCCGGCGCGGCCGCCAGAGCGTCGGCGCCGGTGCCGACACGCTCCACGGCGAAGCCGTACCGGCTCAGACCCTCGGTCAGGGGGCCGGCGATGCGGCTGTCGTCCTCGACCAGCAGGACCCGAGTGGATGTCCCGTTACGCCCGGCCTGTCCGGCATTCAGCATCGTCGTGCTCATCTCTTTCCGTCGTCGAGGAGCGGGTGGCCGCACCTCCCTGGTACGGGCACGGCCACGGATCGGATCAGCTCCGGGCCGCTCAGTCGCCGTCCTCCGTACCGTCTTCCTTCTTGGTCTTGACGACGTTGAACTTCTTGTCGAGGTACACCTCGATCTCGCCGCCGGCGTCCTGCTCGATCTCCACCGCGTAGAGACCGGGGTTCTCGACGTCGTGCTCGCTCTTCTTCACCGTGCCGGGGAACTCGGCGAGGGCGGCCTTCTCCGCCTTCTCCTTGGTCTCGCCGGTCAAGGGCTCTTCCTTCTCCTCACCGGCGTCTTCCGCGGGCCGGGTGGCGGCGGCCTCCTGCTGGTTGCCCGCGGGCTGGGTGGCCGGGGCGGTGGGGTCGGTGGAGCACGCCGCCAGACCGCCGAGAACGAGCAGGCCGGCGGGGATGATGAGCTTGAGCTTCACGAGGGGCTCTCCTTGGTCACGGACACGTCGGTCGTCCGCCGGGGCCGGACCGGCGACCGAAGGTTCCGGGCCGCCCGGCGAACACCCCGAACGCTATTTCGACGCCCACCAAGGCTCGGTCAGCCGACGGTTAGCGAGCGGCCAAGTTTCGGACAAGAAGCACCCGGTTGCTCGATACCACGCTGAGGTCAGGCCTCGCCGAGCCGGTGGGCGAACCGGGTCAGCGGCCGCTGGCCCCACGTGAGCACATTCTTGCCCCCGACGGCTTCGAACTCGATGTCCCGGACGTCCACGGTCATTGGTCCCCCCCACCATCGGCGCGGCGCAGTCGAACAGGAGCGGGCCACACGCTGACCGCCGGTGTTGCAGGAGCATTGCATCGCTATCGGCGGAGCTGGACCGGAATGGCACGTGCCATCCATTCCCGCCGCATCCACCCGGCAGAGCAAATGGCAAAATTCGTGACTTCTGAGACCGGGCCGGAGGCCCTCTCCGACCGGCGATGCGCCGAGCGACCAGCTGGAATGCTCGGTTCGTCCTTGGTGATCACTATTGCGAAACTTGGCGGATTTACATCGCCTCCTTCAGGACGAACCAGACCTAGTGCGCGGCATAACAATTTCTTGAAAGCTTTCTCGAAAACTTCTACCGATAGCGACGGCGGCAAATCTTCTTGAAGTTTGTTGCCGGAATATTGACGCACCGGCAACAGCGAAGTAACAATCTCGCGAGAGCGCTCTCACCCATGTGCCGCACGGTCCCCCGCCCGGCCGTACGTCTTGTTCACCCACGTACGGCAACCCGTCCGACAGGCAGGAACATGACATCCCCCACCCTCACGTCCCGAGCACCGCAGAAACGCCGACGCCGCGGACGGATCGTGCTGAGCGGCGTCCTGGCCGCAGCTCTCGGCATCACCGTCGCCTCGGTCGCCACCAACGCCAGCGCCGCGGACACCCCGGTGTCGCAGGGCAAGACGGCCACCGCCTCGTCCCTCGAGAGCGCCGCCTTCCCCGCGTCCGCGGCGGTGGACGGTAACACCGGCACCCGGTGGTCCAGCACGTTCGCCGACCCGCAGTGGCTGCAGGTCGACCTGGGCAGCACCCAGTCGATCAACCAGGTCGTGCTGAACTGGGAGGCGGCGTACGCCTCGGCCTTCACCATCCAGACCTCGCCGAACGGCACCACCTGGACGAACATCACCCCCGTCACGACCGGCAAGGTCGGCGTCCAGACGCTGAACGTCACGGGCAGCGGCCGGTACGTGCGGATGAGCGGCACCACGCGGGCCACGCCGTACGGTTACTCGCTCTGGGAATTCCAGGTCTTCGCCGCCGGCACCGACCCGAGCCCCAGCACACCGGCCCTTCCGACCTCCGACACCCCTGACCTGGGCCCGAACGTGCGGGTCTTCGACCCGTCGACGCCGGCGTCGACCATCCAGACGGCGGTGGACCAGGCGTTCAACGCGCAGCTGCGCAGCCCGACCGCCCAGTTCGGGACCCAGCGCCACGTGTTCCTCTTCAAGCCCGGCACCTACGGGCGGATCTGGGCCAACGTCGGCTTCTACACCACGGTCGCCGGTCTCGGGCTCAACCCCGACGACGTGACCATCAACGGCGCGGTCAACGTCGACTCCGGATGGAACTTCGGCGACGAGAAGAACGCGACCCAGAACTTCTGGCGCAGCATGGAGAACCTGTCCATCGTGCCCGAGGGCGGCACCAACCGGTGGGCCGTCTCCCAGGCCGCCCCGATGCGCCGGGTGCACATCCGCGGCAACCTGACCCTGGCGCCGTCGAACCAGGACAACGGGCAGGGCTACTCCAGCGGCGGCTACCTGGCCGACGCCGTGGTCGACGGCACCGTCTCCTCCGGGTCGCAGCAGCAGTGGTACACCCGCGACAGCCGCATCGGACGCTGGGAAGGCGGCGTCTGGAACATGGTCTTCTCCGGCGTCCAGGGCGCCCCGGCCAACGCGTTCCCGAACCCGCCCCACACCACCCTGGCGACCACCCCCGTCACCCGGGAGAAGCCCTACCTGTACGTCGACAGCGCCGGCCGCTACCGCGTCTTCGTGCCCGCCCTGCGGCGGAACTCGGCGGGCGCCAACTGGCCGAACACCGCCGGCACGTCGATCCCCATGCGCGAGTTCTACGTCGCCAAGCCCGGTGACAGCGCCGCGCGCATCAACTCCGCCCTCGCCCAGGGCCTGAACCTGTTCTTCACCCCGGGCACGTACTCCCTCAACGAGACGATCAAGGTCACGCGGGCCAACACCGTGGTGACCGGCATCGGCTTCCCCACCCTGATCCCGAACAACGGCGTCGAGGCCCTCAACATCGCCGACGTCGACGGCGTCAAGGTCAGCGGTCTCACCTTCGATGCCGGCACGACGAACAGCCCGACGTTGATGAGCGTCGGACGGTCCGGCGTCCACACCGACCACGCCGCGAACCCCATCAGCCTGCAGGACGTCTTCTTCCGCGTCGGCAGCAGCGTCCAGGGCAAGGCCACCACCACCCTCGCCGTGCACAGCGACGACACGCTCATCGACCACATCTGGGCCTGGCGGGCCGACCACGGCGGCGCAGCCACCGGCTGGACCGTCAACACCGGCGACACCGGCCTCCTCGTGAACGGCGACGACGTGCTCGCCACCGGCCTCTTCGTCGAGCACTACCAGAAGTACGAGGTGAACTGGAACGGCAACCGCGGACGGACCATCTTCTTCCAGAACGAGATGCCGTACGACGTACCGAACCAGGCGGCCTGGATCGGGCCCCGAGGCAACGGCTACGCCGCCTACAAGGTCGCCGACGCCGTCACCGACCACGAGCTCTGGGGCGGCGGCTCGTACGCCTTCTTCAACGCCAACCCCAGCGTCCGATCGGACCGAGCGTTCGAGGTGCCCGACCGGGCCGGCGTCCGGCTCCACAGCGTCCTCACCGTCTCCCTCGGCGACGTCGGCACCATCGCCAACGTCGTCAACAACACCGGAGGCTCGGTTCCCAACCCCGCGGGCAACACCACCCCCCGCAACGTCGTGGCCTATCCCTGACCCCGACACTCACTGTCTGACCTGAACACGGCGGCCACCGGTGCAACGCGCACCGGTGGCCGCCGCCATTCATGACGTCACAGAACTCAGCGGGCCGTCCGGCGGAGGTAGGCGACCTGGCCGCCTTCGAGAACCTGCAGGAACTCCCAGCCACGGGTCTCCAGCAGCTCCACCGCCGTGAAGACGACATCCGCCCTGGCAAGGAGGCCGGCATGGCCGGCACGGAAGCTGGCCGCGTCCCCACTCGTCAGGAAGATGTAGCGAAAGGGAAAGTTGTCCACGTTGACCCGCCCGGACAGAACATCCTCGGCGAGGAACTCTCGGGACGGCCGGGGAAGCGTCATGCCGGCCCCACCTCCGCGTTGCCGGCATCGGCATCGGCCACGGGTGCCAGGCGAGTCCGCTGCGCCAACCGGCTCACCATCACCATGTTCTTACTGATCACTCCGGTCACGCCCAGCCGTTCGGCGTGCGCGAGCTCGGCTTCGGTCTCGACGGACCAGGCCAGGACCAGGTCGGTGGCGTGACGCAGCTCGGCCACCACAGGAGCGGTCAGCAGCCGCAGCCGGATCGAGACGCCGTCCACCCGTTCGCGGCGGAGCCGGGCGCGCAGCCGCGCCAGCTGCAGGGAGTTCGCGACGGACAAGATCCGTCGCACGTTCATCTCCGGTGGGAACGCCTCGAGCATCGCCCACTCTTTCGTGCACACCGCAACGGGTACGCCAGGACACAGCGTCCGCAGTGTTTCGGCGACGCGAACCGCGACCGTGTGGGACCTGCCCTTGAGGTCGAGCAACAACCGCGGGTCCCCGGCCGCAGCGGCGAGGATCTCGCCGAGCTCGGGAACAACGACATCGCGCCGCCGCATGATGCCGCTCGACCTCTCCCAGTACAGGTGGGGTCCGAGCGCGCGACTGTGCCGCATCTCGAGGGCGTCGCGGTACAGATGCACGTCCGCCTCGACGAGATCGGCCCCGGCCGTGAGCGCGGCCCGCAAGCCGGCCACGGTGTTGCCGGCCCGGTGGGCGACGGCGAGCATCCGCTGATGAGCCATCCCCGTAGGCTATCCGTGATCAGGTGCCCGTCGCCTCGGCCCAGACGTAGCTCGGGTCACATGACCGCACGATCTCAGCCCCGCATGTCCGCAGCTCGACCCGGCGGCGACCAGCCACCATCCCGGCCGCGATGCACGCGGCCGGGACAGTGACGCCCGGCGGATCTGCAGCGCCGCCCGGTGAACGGCGGCGCACCGCACGACCGCGGTTGCTCGTCAGGGCTTGAGGATGATCTTCTCGCAGTTGTCCTGCTTGTTCTTGAAGATGTCGAAGCCGTGCGGGGCCTCGTCGAGCGGCATCCGGTGCGTGATGATGCGGGTGGGGTCGATCTCGCCGCGTTCGATGCGTTCGAGCAGCGGCCGCATGTACCGCTGGACGTGACACTGGCCGGTGCGCAGGGTCAGCGACCGGTTCATCCAGGCACCGGCCGGGAACTTGTCGAGGAACCCGCCGTACACGCCGATGACCGAGACCACGCCGCCGCTGCGGCACGACATGATCGCCTGGCGCAGGGCGTGGGGGCGTTCGGTCTCCGACCGGACGGCCTGCTTGATCCGGTCGTACGCGTGAATGTGCGCGGCGCCGTGGCTGGCCTCCATACCGACCGCGTCGATGCACTTGTCCGGACCCCGTCCGCCGGTGAGCTCCAGCAGCCGGGACCGGACGTCGGCCTCCTCGAAGTTGATCGTCGTGTAGCCGGCCTGCTCCGCCATCTGCAGCCGGTACGGCTCCTTGTCGATGGCGATGACCTTCGCGGCGCCGAGCACCCGGGCGCTGTCCATGGCGAACTGCCCGACCGGGCCGGCACCCCAGACTGCGACGACGTCGGAGGGCTGGATGTCGCACATCTCGGCGCCCATGTAGCCGGTGGGCAGGATGTCGGACAGGAACAGCACCTGCTCGTCGGTCAGGTCGGACTCGATCCTCAACGGGTTCACGTCGGCGAACGGCACCCGCGCGTACTGGGCCTGGCCGCCCGCGAAACCGCCGGTCAGATGCGAATAGCCGTAGATCCCGGCGACCGGGTGGCCGAACATCTTCTCCGCGATCCCGGCATTGGGGTTGGAGTTCTCGCAACAGGAGTACAGCTCGTTCGCGCAGGCGGCGCAGGCTCCGCACGCGATCGGGAACGGCACGACCACCCGGTCACCGACTCGCAGCTTGTCCGCGGACACCCCGGAGCCGACCTCGATCACCTCACCCATGAACTCGTGACCCATGATGTCGCCGTCCTGCATCGTGGGCACATACCCGTCGACCAGGTGCAGGTCCGAGCCGCAGATCGCCGTCGAGGTGATCCGTACGATGGCATCGCGCTTGTTCAAGATCTTCGGGTCCGGCACGTCGCGGACCTCGACCTTGTTGCGGCCCGCCCAGGTGTTCGCCCTCACTCGTCCGCTCCCTTCGCCAGCTCGGCGTCCGACAGCGGCTGCGCCGGACGCTGCGGGAACTCCTTGCGAGCCCGCTTGCCCCACGGGGCGCCGTCGGAGCGGACCACCTCGCCGGTCTCCAGCACCTGCTTGAGCCGGCGCAGATCGTCGTCAAGCTGCTGATGCGGCTCCTCACCGAAGTACTTCGCGACCGCCTTGCCGACCGCGCCGCCCGGGATGTCGTACGTCAGTTCGACGTGCACCTCGGTGCTCACGCCGTCCGGGGCGGGCACGAACCGCACCGTGCCGGCGTTCGGCACGTCGGCGTGCCCGGTCGAGCGCCACGCGATCTTCTCGCCGGCCACCTCGTCGATGATCTCCGCGTCCCACTGGACGTCCTTGCCGAACGGGGCGCCGGCGGTCCAGTGGCTCGTACGGTCACCGGTGGTGCGGACCTGCTCGAGATGCGCCATGAACGTCGGCAGGTTCTCCAGATCTCGCCAGAACGCGTACACCTCCGGCGCAGCTTTGCGGATCGTCGTCGTCGCTGTCAGCTCCACGAATCCTCCTTTACGTGTCCCCCGCACCGCCGGTGCGGAGCCGATCTCCTTCACCCGACTGGCCTGCACGGCGCACAGCAGGTCCACCACCGTGATCCCGGCGACGACCCCGGTCACCCCGACGAGCCGCCGCCGGCGGGGTCCGCCACGGTGCGCGATCGCCATCCCGAGCGACGTCAGGTCCATCGCGTCGCCCGCCACCCGGGTCCATGCCCACACGCTCTTGCGCCGGCTCGTCAGGAGCCCGGCCGCGTGTACCAGCTCGCGCGCCCCGACGAGTGGCACCACCGCCCGGGAGGTCGCGGAGTCGTCCACGCCGCTGATCCGGCGCACGGTGTCGGGCGCCGCCAGCTGTGCCACGCCGAGACCGAGGCTCATCCAGCCGAGCCGGCGAGCTCGCCGCGTCAGCTCATGCTGCTCGGCCTTTCTTGTCTCTCGGGTCGCCAGTGTCACGGATGACCTCCGTGTTCGATCGGTCCGGGCGAGCCTCCCAGTTCACGGCGAACCGAGGCACGGTGGGTTTTGGCGCGGGTACCCGCCGGGACGCCACCTAACCCGCTGTTGGAACGTTGCATGGAAATTGCACCTGGCCGGTCGGCTTCACCGACTACCTGACCCTCGCCTGGCTGATCAGCTCGCTGGCCACCGTCGGCGGCGCGATCGGCTCCGGGCTGGAGGACGAGGACACGGTACGGGCGGCCGCCTACGGCTATCATCCCCAACCCGCCGGCTGGCGGGACGAGAAGGACGCCCAGCGGCACCCCGGGGAGCGCGGCCGGCAGACAAGCGTGGGACTCCCCCGCAAGCCACCCGGCCCGTCCGGGCCGACGTAGGAGGTGCCGGGGACGTCCTGGATGGCGGCGTAGAGCACCGACAGCGCCCCGCGTTCGGGGGCGTTGGTGAGGAACCTGAAGCGGTTGATGACGTTCGACCGGGAGTGGGCGGCCAGGGCGGTTCGGGCGATGCCCGAGGAAGGACACGCATATCCACTGAATGCCAGGGCGTCCGGGAACAAACGCGGGCCGGACCGCCTCAGACCGGCAACGATGACGAAGGAGGCAACGATGATCGAGTACCTGGACAGCGACGGCGACGGCTACTCCGAGGCCGTGGCGGCCGATCGGGACGCGGACGGCCGGATCGACATGGTGTCGGCCGACGCCGACCTTGACGGCGTGATCGACGGCGTGGGTCTGGACCAGGACGGCAACGGTGTCCTGGACGTCGTCCTCGCCGACCGCGACGAGAACGGGGTCTTCGAGGCGGCGGGCGTGGACACCGATCAGAACGGCCTGATCGACCGAAGCGTTTTCGACGACACGGGCGACGGTGTCTTCGACCGGGTGGTCGTCGACGCCGACGAGAACGGCCTCGACGACGCGGCCCAGGCGCCGGCCGGCGCGGTGGTCGGTGGCCGGCCGAGCTTCGACGGCCCGGCGGGGTTGATCATCGAGATCGCCGAGCAGAGCGGCCAGGTCACCGGCGGCACCCCGGACAGCGACGGCGACTCCTTCGCCGACAACCGGGACGCGGCGCCGAACGACCCGCGTCGGGCGTGAGGCGCTCATGACCTCGGACTGGCCGCCCCCGCCCACCTTTCACGACGGCCCACCGCCGCCACCCACCGACGCCGCGCGTGAGCTGGATCCGGCCGCCGTCCGGCCGTGGCCGGGCCTGCTCACGGCCGACCTCGATGCCGGGTGGGTGGTCAGCTCCATCCGGCGGATGCGCGGACCCCTGCGCGTCTCCGGCTGGGGCGGTCTCCTCGACGAGGAGCCGTTCGCCTTGCTGCGGGCCGTCGTGCCGGACCGAGCGCTGGATCCGGCCGAGAACCCGAACAGGCCGGTCGCCGAACGGCTGCGGTTGCGGTTTCGTCACCAGCTGCCGTTCGGCAGCGCTCCCCTCGCCGAGAGCGAACCATGCCGCATCGGTACGCTGCCGGGAGACTGCGACACGTTCTCCGTCGGGAACGGCGGGCCGCCGCGTGCCTTCATCGCCGGCGCGGACACCGGCGAGGTGGACGTGTCGGGCTCACCGCTCGGCGTGGTGGTGCTGGGCAGCGGGCCACCGGACCGCTACGACACCGTGGCCGGGACCGGCTGGACGCTCGCCACGACGCCCGGACCGGCCGGGAAGCCGCACTCCTGGATACGGGTCGACGGCTGGTGGTGGCAGGAGACGCTGCAGCTCGACGCCGGCGACCGCATCGCCACCGCCTCCGTGGAGCACCTGTGGCAGGGCGGCCTCGACGAGTGGACGGACGAGGTGTTCGCCCGCGCGCCTTTCCTGCGCGGCAAGCGGTCGCTGGGCGAACGCGAGGTGCGGGTCGACGGGCTGACCCGGGCTCGGATGTACCGCTTCGACTGGCAGCCGTCGGGCCGGGGCCGCATGCTCACCAACGTGGTGGTGGGCGTCCGCGACGACGTCGGATTCCAGCTCGTGATGGAGCTGCCGTTCCGCGACGACGCGGCACTCGGCACCACGCTCGACGAGCTCGTGCCGTCGTTGCGGGTCAGCTCCGCTCCGGACGCAACAGCTCCCCCATCGCCGCCCGCGCCCGGTACAGCCGGCTCTTGACGGTCTGTACGCCGACACCCTGGTGAGCGGCGATCTCCTCGTAGCTCAGATCGCCGTACTCGCGCAGTACCAGAGCGGTGCGGAACGGCTCCGGAACCTGCGCCAGCGCCGACTGCACCCGGTCGCGTTCGGCATGGCCGTCGGCATGGTCGTCGACGACCACCAGGTAGTCGTGTGCGTCGGGATTCCACGGGGTGTCCCGGCGGCGCCGCACGATGCCGAGTGCCGCGTTCGCGGCGATCCGGTACAGCCAGGTGCTGAACCGGGCTTCCTCCCGGAAGCTGCCGATGTGCTGCCAGGCGGCCATCAACGCGTCCTGGAGGGCGTCCTCGGCGTCGGCATGGTTGCCGGTCAGCCGCAGGCAGATCGCCCACACCCTGGTGCGGCATTCGCCGGCCAGCGCCGCGAAGGCGACGCTGTCGCCCGCCCGGGCCCGGGCGACGAGGGCCGCATCCTCCGCGCTCATGGCCGCGCCCGGCGCGCGATCAACTGGTACGAGCGCGCAAGTACCCGTCCTGCCTCGACCTCGGCCGGCATCAGGGCGAACGCGGACTGCGACTGCGCGGCGGCGGCTTGCCGGCGTGCCGTATCGGCGATCTCGTCGGCGCTCGCCTCGTCCGGCAGCCCGAGCCGAGCGGTGTCGGTGGTGTCCGCACTGACCTGTTCCAGCGAGGCGCGCAGCGGCGATCCGGGCGCCTCGGCGACCAGCAGGCGAAGGGCGCGCAGTTCGCGTACGGGGTGCAACGCCGGATCGAGCCGGGCCTGCTCGATCAGGGCGAGCGCCGCGTCGGCGCCGGCGCGCTGGGACGCTCGGCTCAGTACGGTCAGCGCCCGCATCGCCTTCAACGCGTGGGCGCGGCTGAGCAGGCTGCGGCGCAGAAGCTCCTCGACGCGGGCGATACCGGAGACGGACTCCAGCCATCCCACCAGGTGGTGTGCCCCGGCGCCGGCCCGCTCGCGGCCCCGGTGCACGCCGTAGTTGCCCAGCACCGGGTACAGCCGCTCGAGCGCGGGCGCGTCGACGTCGTCGGGCAGCGGCAGCCGGTGCCGTAGTCGCAGTCGCTGTTCCGGTACGTCCGCTGCGGCGGCGAGAACACGGGCGTCCTGCTCGCGGATGCGGCCGGTGCGGGCGGTCTCGGCGAGCAGGCCCGAGACGGCGACGACCGCCGACACGTCAGGGGCGCGGGCGGTGGCCAACCGGGCCGCCTGACCGTCCGCGGCCACGAACGGATCCACGTCGACGCCGTCGAACAGGTCGGCCTGCGACAGCACACCGACCGCGTTGACGGCGCTGGCGCCCAGCTCGCCGGTGGCGGCGCGGAACTGCTGCAGGAAGGCGATCTCGTCCTGCCGTTCCGCCTCGCGGAAGACGAACAGCACCGCGTCGGCCTGCCCGGCGTCCGAGGATCCGCCGGCCGGGTCACCGGCGCCGAGCACCGCCTGCCGGGTGGCGGCCTCGTTGTCGGCGGTCAGCGTGGCGAGCCCTGGCGTGTCGATGACGGTGTGCTCGCGCAATGCTCCCGCCTGCAGGTGGACCACGATGCGCGCGACGTCCGCGTCCGGCAGTCCGAGCTGCTCCGGCAGCCGGCCGTCGACCAACGGCAGGTCCCGCCGGGTGCCGTCGCGCAGCTCGACCTCGGCGCGTTCCGGGGCACCGTACCGGTACCAGGTGACCACCCGGGTGCACTCGCCGGCCGCGGTGGGCGCGATCCTGCGCCCTACGAGGGCGTTGACCAGCGTGGACTTGCCGGCCTTGACCCGGCCGACCACCGCCAGGCGCAGCGGTTCGGCCAGCCCGCCCCGGACGGCGGCCGCGGCTTCACGACCGGCGTCGTCGAGCAGGGGTGCGACCTGATCGCACAGGAGGGCCACACGGGCGGGAACCGGGTGCGTCACCGCCGCCCCAGGTGGGCTCGGACGCGGTTGGCCAGGTCCGTCAGCTGACCGCCGCGCAGGTGCACCTCTCCGCCGGGCGGCGGGCAGGTGGCCCCGGGCCGGGAAACGGTGCTGACCACGACCCGGCGGTGCACGTTGCCCCAGGAGACCCGGATGGCCACGCCGGTCACCACGTCGGCGGTGAGGATGATCGGGGATCCGTTCCATCCGGGCGTTCCGGTGATCGTGGCCAGCATCAGGCCCGGGAACGGGATCACCACCGCGGGCGGCCGGTCGCCCTGCGCGGGATAGAACAGCAGCTCGCTCTTGTACCCGGTCAGGCCCACCCCCATCACCTCCACCGGGCAGCGCCGTACCGCCGGCAGGTCGCCCAGGTGGTGCAGTACCTGGGCCGCCAGGTCAGGCATGGGGCGGCTGACGGCTTCCAGGCCCATGCCGGGCGATCCGCCGGCGTAGAGCTCGGCGAGGTCGCGGAGGTAGGGCTGCTGCTGCGCGCTGGGGTGCTGCGGGCGCGGCAGGTTGCGGTCGCGCGGCGCGGCGGCCGACGGCCTGACGGTGGTGGGCGACAGGGCGACCAGGTCGGGTTCCGGGGGGTCGGCGCTGTGATAACCGTCCGGGTAGTGCGCCTCGGTCGGCGCCCACCGCTGCCACTTCGGGGTGTCGAAGATCTGCCGTCTTTCCTGCGGCGTCGCCGTGCACCAGGTGCGCAGCATGCGGGTGGCCCACATGCCGCCGGGGCTGTGTTCCTCGTCCCAGGTGCGCCGGGCGGCAGCGGTGCGGAACGCTCCGGTCCAGGCCGCCGAGTCGCCGAGGAACACCCGGACCGGCAGGGGTACGCCCTTCACCGGCTCGTTCGGGACCTCCAGGACCGTGTTCGCCCGGCGCAGCCGGCTTAGCAGCGCCGGCTCGGCGGTGACCCGTTCCACGAGGTCCGGCACGCACATCAGCGCGACGAGGGTCAGCACGTCGTCGATGACCGCCGGGCCGTCCGTCGTGGCGGCCAGGGCGGCGGCCAACGCCGGGTTGGCGGTCAGGACGCGCTGCGCGGCCGCACTGAGACCGTCCGGGCCGTCCGGCGCGTCCGGCACTGCCTCGCTCGCGGCCTTTCTCGCCGGCAGTTCCGCCCGCGGCGCCGGCTCCGGCGCCCGCTGCGGCACTGGCTGCGGCACTGGCTGCGGCACTGGCTGCGGCGCCGGTGCGAGCACGGCATGGTGGGCGCCCAGCGCGACCACGAGCTTCGGATCGCCGAGCGTGGCGAACGGCCGGCCCAGCAGCGCGACCAGTTCCCGCTGCACAGCCCGCAGGTACGACGAGCCACCGGTCAGGTACAGCGCATGCAGGTCGGCGGCGGCCAGCCCGGCCTGAGCCAGTGTCTGCGTCGTCAGGTCGACGGCCCGCCGGACGTGCGGGGCGATCAGCTCGTCGAACTCGGTGGCGGTGATCGTCACCATCTCTTCGGTGTCGCCGACCACGACCGGGATGCTGGCGTGCTCGTGCTCGCTCAGCTCGTGCTTCGCCTCCCGCACGTCGTTGCGGAACGCCTGCACCGCACGGGCGTTGGCCGGGTCGCCCAGAGCTCGGACCAAATCACCGCGGTCGCGCTCCTCGAGCCTGCGCAGCACCGCCGTCAGCAGCACGTGGTCGAAGACGTCGCCGCCGAGCGGGTCGGCGCCGGCCGAGGCGAGCACGTGCAACGCGGTCGCATTCTTGGCCCCGCGCAGCAGGGCGACATCGCAGGTGCCACCGCCGAAGTCGAAGACCGCGACGGTACGGTCGGCCGGCAGCGGCGTGGTGTGCGCGTAGTAGGCGACCGCTGCGACGGGCTCCGACACCAGCCGCACGGCTTCCGCGGCGAAGCCGGCTTCGACGGCCGCCGCCCGGAGCACCTCGCGGCGAGGCTCAGCCCAGTCCTGCGGATGCGTCAGCAGGACGGCGTCCGGCCGGTCGTCGCCGCCGACGCGGCTCGCGCGGGCGGCCACCGCTCGCAGCACCGCGGCGACCAGGGTCACCACCGGCACCTCCCGGCCGCCCAGCAGCACCGAGTCCTGGCCGATCAGCCGCTTCGGGGAGCGTTCGAAGCCGTCCGGGTGGAGCCGGGCGGACCGCACCGCCTTGCTGCCCACCCAGACGTCGTCCGGCGTGACGAGGACCGCGGACGGCATCTGCTCGGCTTGATCGGACAGCCGGATCGCCACCGGGTCCCCGCCGTGGCGACGGTACGCGGCGGCGGTGTTGGAGGTGCCGAAGTCGATCGACAGGGTCCAGCCGGGCATCAAGACATCTCCGGTTCGGGCCCCGATGACCAAGGCTCCTCGGGCGGTGCGTGATCGTGTGCGTCATCGTGGTGGTCCGGAACGACCTCGGTCAACTGTCCGTGCGGGTGGGACCACCCGTCCGTGTCGTCGTCGATCAGGTCTGTCTCGTCGCTGGCCCATTCCGCCCCGCTGTCGTATTCGGGCAGCAGGCCCGCGGCGTCGATCGGGGGCGCCTGCGGATCCAGCGCCCGTGCGAGCACCGCCGCCCAGACCTCCGGCGGGGGTGCCGGCGGCTCGCCGAGCACCCCCTGCACGGGATCCATGGCATCCGTCACCGGCGGCGCGCCAGCACCGCGCCGCCCGCCAACAGCACCGGCAGAACAACGTACGGTCGTTGCACCAGCCATGACACGACGGCCTCGACCTGCCCGGAGGGTTCACCGGGCAGCTCCGCAGCGGTGGCCACGCCGACCGGGATGTCGCCGACGATCGGCTCGGCCGGCGCCGCTCCCCCGTCCGTGCCGGGCACCTCGCCTGGCGGGTAGTCGCACACCAGCGCCGCGTTACCGCCGTCGGCCCACGCGTCGGCCAGCACGTCCAGCGGAACCTCCAGCATGTTGCCGTCCGGGGTACCCGGGTCGGACAGGATCGCCACGCCCCGGGCCGTGTCGATGCCGGTCAGGACCACCGCGTGATCTGCCGCGGCCTCATCCTCACGGCCGTACCAGATCTCGTCGCTGTCGACGGCCAGCATCACCCGCCGGCCCTCGGCCAGATATCCGGCCAGCGTGTCGACACCGATGCCGATCTCGATGTCGGCGGGGACCCCCGCGTCCTCCAGGAGCGCCTGGGCGCCGTCGATACCCATGCTGGGCGTGCCGTCCGGCCCGACCGTGAACAGGTGCAGCGCGTTGGCCCTGGCCACGAACGCCGACTCGTCGGGTACGGGTATGCCGCTGTACTCGGCGAAGATCTGCGCGATGCTCGACGGCACGCAGTATCCGTTCGCCGACTGTTCGAACCAGTGCTCGGCGTCACCGACCGGGTCGCCGACGAGCTGACCATCGGACACCAGGGCGGCCCCGGCGCTCGCCGATGCGTCCTCGGGGAACGGGAGGAGGCCGGCCGGCTCGGGCAACTCGAACCCGTCGTGCGGCCCCGGCCCCGGCGCCGGTTCGTCGACCGGCGACTCGGAGGCGGGGTCCTCGTGGAGGAAGGGCCGCAGGGCGTCCGTCCAGTCGTCGTGGTCCGTCATGGCGTCTCCCGAGGTGGCGTGGTGGGTCGTCACGAGTCGGATGCGGCGGCATCGGGGAATGTTCCCGGCGCCGTCATCCCGGCGAGCTGGCGCTCGGCAAGGTCCCGCTGCGCTGCCACGGCCGCCAGCTCGCGGTCGACCGCCGCCACCCGTTCGGCCCGCCGGCCGGCGGACATCCGGTTCGTACGCTCGGCGGCCAGGATGACGGCCTCGACCCGCTTGATCTCGGCCATCAGGTGTTCCTGGACGGCGATCACGAGTTCGGGACGGCATTCGCGGATGGCGGCGTCGACCGCCCCGACCAGCTCGGCGCGCAACGCCGTGACCGACTCGGTGAGCGCGGCGTCCAGTCGTTGCCGGCCGATGCGCAACCGACGGGCGCCGAGGTTCACCAGGAACCAGGCTCCGCCGAACACCAGCCCGAGCGGTCCGAGCGTCGTGCCGGCCAGGCCGAGCCGGCCGGCCAGACCCGCGCCCATCAGCGCCGAGCTCGCCAGCGCGGGATCCACCGCCCCGCGGCCCAGATCCGGGCGCCGGCGTACCGGGGACGGGGCCAGCCCCTCCAGCTCGGCAGCCGCCGGCCGCAGCACCTCGACGGCGGCGTCCACGCTGCCGAACAGTTCCGCCGCCATCGTCACGAGACCGTCCTGCAGCTGTCCGGCGACGTGCGCCGCCACCAGGCGCAGCTCGCTCTCCAGCTCACCGAGCAGCTGGGTGGCGCCCGCCTCGGTGGTGCCCGTCCATTCCCGGCTGATCCGCAGCCGCCACCGGTCGCGTACGTCGTCGAGCAGGCGTCCGATGTCGCCGACCGCGCCCTGGCGCAGCCGGCCCAGGTCCCGTTCCAGGTCCAGCCGCCACCGGCGGTCGCGGGCCCGCAGCTGGTCGAGCGTCTCCCGTTCGATGCGCACCGGGTCACCGTCGGCGGCGGCGGCCAGGCCCCGGCGTTGACCGTCGAGGTGGGCGGCCAGCCGGTCCAGGCCGGAGACGGCGGTGCGTAGCACGTTCGCCAGGCCCACGGTGCGGCCGTCGGCGATGCGCTCGCGCACCGTCGCCGCCAGGGCCGCGACGTTCGACTCCTGCTCCAGCAGTGTTCGGATCTCCTGGTCGTCGGCTGCCGCGGCCTCGCCGGCCAGCGTCGCCGAAACCGTGAGCATCGGCGCGTCGGCGAACCGCGGGGCGTGCAGGCGCAGGAGGGCGCGGTTCTCCGCCATGACCTGTCGTCCTCCGTCGGGATAGCGGTCCGCCTTGGTGACCGCGAAGACGACCGCCTCGACGCCTTCGGCCGCCTCCGTCAGGAACCGCAGCTCCGGCGCCGTCAGGACCTGCCCCGCATCGGTGACCACGAGCAGCACGCCCGCACGAGCGGCCAGCCACCGGGCCAGCCGCGTGTGTGCCGACTCGAGGCCACCGAACCCCGGCGTGTCCACGAGAGTGACCCCGGGCAGCCAGCGACTGGCCGCCGCCACCTCCACACACCCGGGCGACTCGTCGCCGTCCGGCATCTCCTCGGCACCCGTGCTCAGGGCGGCCCACGCCTCCTGCCGCGACACCCGGCGCCGTCCCCCCTGGCCGGTCAGCGCCCAGCCGTCGTCCGGCAGCTCGATCGACGGCGGCACGACACGCAGGAATGCCGCCGTCAGCACGGCCACGTCGACCGGCGACACGTCGCGTCCGGTCAGGGCGTTCACCAGGGAGCTCTTCCCGCGTTTGACCTCACCGACGACCACGACGGCGGGCTGCCCGGACGCGGCCTCGCGCAGGCCGTCCCGCACCCGGTCGGCGTACTCGTCCAAGCCGTGCCGTTTGAGCAGGTCACCCGTGCCGAAGATGGCGCGGTGCTGCTCCCGGGTGATCGTGAGCCGGGATGACGGCATGCCCACCTTCCCTGTTATGAACCGTCGCCATGCAGCCGGTCCCGGACCTCCATCAGCGCGAATCCTAGGAGATTCTGACCTCGCCAACGGCCCGGAACAGCGATGTCGGGATGGTCGGCGGCCAGTCCGGCGCCCCAGACCAGGTCGACCGGGCTCGCTTCGACCAGGACGCGATCGCCGGTGCCGAGCAGGAAGTTCCGCAGCGCCGGATGTGCGCCGAACTTGGCGAGATTGCCCTCCACGACCACCGGGAAGCGGGTGGCAGTCCACGTC
This sequence comes from Actinoplanes sp. NPDC049548, assembly GCF_040676695.1. Taxonomy (NCBI): domain Bacteria; kingdom Bacillati; phylum Actinomycetota; class Actinomycetes; order Micromonosporales; family Micromonosporaceae; genus Actinoplanes; species Actinoplanes sp. NPDC049548. The sequence goes on along the minus strand of NZ_JBFAPM010000022.1, from coordinate 89,413 downwards.
CGCTCGATGAACCCCCGCACCTGCCTGCCGAGGGCCTGGGCCGTCGCGGGATCCCTCGCCGCCAGGACTCGGCGCGCCGTGTCCGAATCGGCGAACAGCGTCGCCTTGCGCCACATCATGAAGTGCTCGGCGCTGGGAAACGTCGTGCCGTCGACGGTAAACGGGGCCGGCCAGAACTGGCTCAGGCATCCTGCCCCCACCCCGCCGTCGGGCTCGGGCCGAGGTCGCCAGAACGGCAGGAACCCGAGCGCACCGTCGGTGCTTTCCGCGACCCGGGCCCACAGCCGGTCCCGCTGCTTGCTCAGCGCGTCCACTGCCATGGGGCACCTTCCGATCGAGAGGACCGCCAGGGAGGTTAGCGCAGATCTGTGGTCACGATCGGGATTGCGGGCCGGAGGGCCGGAAGCTCCGTCCGGGTCCCGGTCAGCGTGGCGCCGACGGCTGCCAGAGCCCGGATACGACGGCTGCGGTCAGCCACCCCCTGGGCAGCGCAGAATGCGAGCCGCAACGGGCGGTCACGCGCCGGCGCCGGCAGGGCCGCGGCCAGACGCGCGAGAGCGATCGCCCGCTCGTGCGGCTCAGCGATCGCCTCGGCGACGTCGAGTGCCCCGCCGAGGTGCGGATCCCGAGCCCGGAGCGGTAGGTGGACCAGGAATGCGGCGACAGCCGCAACCCGCGTCGCGGGGTCGTCGATGGTGGCGGTGAACGCGACCACCCGTGAGCGTCCGTCAGCGTCGAGCCGGGGGAACAGGTCTCCCAGCACTGGCGTACGCCAGAGGGCATCCGGGATTCCCAGCGCGTGCTCCAGGGCCCGAACCGCCTGCGCCGTGCTCAACCGGGGCAGGACGGCAGCGATCAGCCAGGCCCGGTGGTGGCTCTCGTACGGCAGTGAGGCGGCATCGACGACCGCGTCCACCTGGGCGGCGGTGAGGTCTTCGGCGAGAGCGGCGAGGACGAGCGCCGACGGGTGGTCCAGCACGCCACGGGTGCGGACCACCCGGGCAAGGAGGTCCGCCGCCGCCCGGCACCGCTGCGCGGGCGACAGCCACGGCTCAAGAGCCGGCAGCCCTTCGCCGCCGAGGTAGTCGAACCGCCGGTCGCTCAGCAGATCGAGTGCCCGGTCCAGCTGCGCGGAGTCGAGGTACGGTGCGCAGCAGCGCAGCAGCCCAGCCGTACGCGTGTCGCCGCCTGCGACCAGGGTGAGCACCGTGTCGTGCTGGTCCCGGTCGAGCAGCGGGGCGAGCACTTCCACCACGACCTCGCGGAGCTCCGACTCGCGCAGACTTTCGTGCAGCGCGTCCCGCACGACAGCAGCACACTCATCCGCCTGCAGATGCGGCGCCAGCCCGCCAAGGGCACGGGCCCGGTAGATGCCCGCACCGATGTCGCGGGCGAGAGCCAGAGCGGTGCCCACCCGGTCCGCCGGCAGCAGAGGCGCCAGCTCCGCCAGCGCGAATGCCCGCACAGCCTCCTCCGGGATCGTCGGCAGGAACGCCAGCACCTCGTCGAGGTCGTCCGGTGCAAGGTGGGCCACCGCTGCCCGAAGCGTCTGGTAGTGCATGCGAGGCACCTGCTTGGTCGCCAAGGCACGAAGCGTGGCTACCAGCTGGTGCGCCGGCAGGTAAGGCGCGGCCCAGGCGATCAGGTCGTGAGCCTCGGCCGGCACCTTGACGGCGCGCTGCAAGGCGGCCGCCACAGCGTTGTCGCGCTCCGCGTCCGGTAACCGGTCGACGAGGCAGCCGAGGGCCGCCAACCGCGCAGCCGCGCCCTTGGTCGTCGCGACGACCGCGGCGGCCTCGGCCGCCTGCCCCCGGTCCAGGTGCGGTGCCAGGACCCGGGCCAGGTCCACCCGGGTACGGCGATCAGCACGCGAAAGAGCCGTCAGGAGGCCGGTCACCTGTTCCGGGTCCAGCATCGGCAGGAACCGCCCCACCGCCTCGACCCAGTCCCGGTCGGGCCGTTGCGCGGCGAACACCCGCATGAACTCGTCGACGGTCAAGGGTGTCTCGAGGTCAGCGTCGGTGTGGTCGGCCACGACCGGATCATGCCGCACCACCGTCGCCCGGAACAGCCGCACCAGCGACAATGCTCGGGACCCGTGGATGATCATCGAGTGGAAGGACGGACAACGGATGCCGAGGGCGAGGCAGGCTTTGAGCATCGCGGTGGCGCAGCCGAGCTGCGTGGCTCACGGCGTGGCGGCCAACGCTGCCGCCCATGCACAGGCCGTTCGGGCGGCGGACGCCCGCGTCGTCGTGTTCCCCGAGATGTCATTGACCGGATACGAGCTGGACGCCGCCCCCATCGCCCCCGATGACGCGCGGCTGGCTCCGATCATCGCTGCCTGCGCCGATACGGGAACGCTCGCCCTGGTGGGCGCGCCCGTTCCAGGCCCCGGCATAGGCGTACTCGCGGTGGACGCCCGAGGGGCACGTGTGGTCTACGCGAAGACGTACCTGCATGGCGACGAAGCCGACCACTTCGTGCCTGGCGAGCCCGCAGTGATCGAAGTGGACGGCTGGCGGCTCGGGCTCGCCGTCTGTCGCGACACGGGAGTTCCCGACCATGCGGCCAGGACCGCCGCCCTGGGCATGGATGGATATGTCGCCGGAGTCGTTCACGCCGACCACGAGGCCGGACTTCACGGCGATCGCGCCCGCCGAGTCGCCGCCGACCACGGCGTGTGGGTGGCCACGGCGGCCTTCGCGGGTCCCACCGGTGGTGGCTTCGACCGTACTTCCGGGCGTTCAGGTATCTGGTCCGCAGCAGGCAAGCTCCTCGCCGAGGCAAGTGCCGCCCCCGACGACCTCGCACGGGCCGTTTTCCCCTCGTGACGTCCAGCGACACGGCCGCCTTCGACCTGTCGGGGTAAGCGGAGGGGTCAGGCCGGGACCGCACGGCGGTAGCCGCCGCCCGACGGCTTCGTCTCGCGCTTCGCCGTGTACATCGCAATGTCGGCAGCCTCGAGGAGCTCATCGAAGTCGGACGCGTCGCTGGGATAGACCGATATCCCGATGCTGCCCCCGATGGTCACCGAGCTGCTTCCGAGACGGAACGGCTTTCGGAGCTGTTCGCATATCCGTGCGGCAACGCGCTCGGCCTTGACGGAATCCGTGAGCAGGACGGCGAACTCGTCGCCGCCCAGACGGGCGACCATGTCATGACGGCGCACGGACGCCACGAGACGCTTCGCCACCTGCTGCAGCAGGCTGTCACCGGCCTGATGGCCCTGCGTGTCGTTGACTTCCTTGAAGCCGTTGAGGTCGATGAGCAGCAGAGCCGCGTGGCTGCCGGTGTCCGTGGCTTCCTGCAGCACGTTCCCGGCCCCCTCTCCCAGGCCCGCGCGGTTCTTCAGTCCTGTCAGGGCGTCGTGGTTCGCGCGGTACTTCAGGATTTCCTCGTTGGCCTGGCGGGCCTCTGCGTTGACCAGAATGAGAGCACCCGACACCGAAAGCTTCCCCGCTACGACGAGGAAGCGGCTCGTCCATTCCCGCGCCGACCGCGTATCGCCGCACAGGACCCAACCGATGGGGCGTGTACCCGAAACCAGAGGCACTGCCGCGTACGCCCGCAGGTTCAGGGCGTGAAAAAGAGGTTCATGGTCCGCTGCGCCGTCGTGAACATCGCCGACGAAGAGCGTACGAGACGTCATCGTCCGCCAGACCGAGCCGGTCGTGGCGAGATCCTGCTCAAGGTCGGCCAACAGTTCCTCAGCAGCGCTCTCGGCGATCCCCACCGTCTCCACGAAGCGAATCCGTTGGTCCAGGTCGACAAGGCACAGAACGGCGCGGTCGGTGTCGAACGCCTCCGCTGCCGATTCCACCACCACGCGTGCCGCATCCTGAAGGCTGGGCGCCGTCACCCCGTTCTGGAGCAGTCTGCGCATCGCCGCCGAATCGCGCTCGGCCCGTTTCATCTGCCGATGTGGTGCCATCTCCAACAGGGTGGCGAAGTGCAGCGCCAGCGCGGCGATCTGGCGCGGCCGCAGAACGACGGGGTTCGTCCCGGAGAGCAGCAGCACCCCCACGATGTGGCCCCCGAGTCGGAGCGGGATCGCCAGCCGATCCCCTTCGCGCATCGACCCGCCAGGGCCGCGCAGTGCCCTGCCGGCACAGGCCACGTCGTCGTCGCTGGAGTCACCGGCCTGCGCAACCGGCTTGAGCGTGCCGGTCTCGCGGTCGAACTCGCACAACGTGGCCCCAGAGAGGCCGGCGGCCGCGCTCAGGTGCCGCGCCACCAACTCCAGCGCTTGAGACTCCGTCAGTGATTCCGTCGACAGCGCCATGACGAGATCGGCAAGCAGCGAATCGAGTGTTTCGCCGTCGACGTCGCCCTCGGCGGCCACGTCAAAAGTCGTATCTTTTTCCGCGTCGTGAGCGATGCTCATACACCTAGGGTCGGCAGAGGGCCCGCTGTCCTGAGGCGGGTGACCGGGGTCAGCCCCAGGTGACCGCCAGCTCCTGCAGGCCGTTGATCGGACTGTTGCGGAACTGCAGCTCCGCGTCCGGGTTCACGAGTCGCAGGTTCGGCAGCTTCTTGAGCAGGGCCGGGAAGACCACGGCAAGTTCCAGTCGGGCGAGCGCCTGGCCGACACACAGGTGGATGCCGTGGCCGAAGGCCAGGTGCGGGTTGGGCGATCGCGTGACATCGAAGACGTCCGCGTCGGGAAGCGCGTCGGTGTCGCGGTTCGCCGAGGGGTACGAGACCACGGCCATCGCTCCCGCCGAGACCGTCCGGCCGCCGACCGTGATGTCCTCGGTGAGCAGGCGCGGCGATCCAGTGCTCGCGACGGACGTGAACCGCAGGATCTCCTCGACCGCGGTGTCCAGCACGGCGGGGTCGTCGCGTACCAGGGCCAGCTGGTCCGGGTGCCGTATGAGCAGCAATGTGCCCAGGCTGATGGTGTGTGCGGTGGTCTCGTGCCCGGCTATCAGCAGGATGGTGCCGATGCCCTGCAGCTCTTCGTCGGTGAGGTTCTCGTCGTGGTCGCGGATCAGCGCGCCGAGGATGCCGGGACCCGGATCGTTGCGGTGGCGGGCGATCAGGTCGGCCATGTAGCCGAACATCTCGCGGCTGTTCTGCTGTTGCTGCTCGGGGCCCGCCGTGGTGTCGGTGAAGACGGCGCTCCGACGCTCAAAGTCCGCCCGGTCCGCGTAGGGAACGCCGAGCAGCTCGCAGATCACCTGCGAAGCCACCGGCAAGGCGAAGGCACTGACCAGGTCGACCGGCGGTCCGGCGGCCGGCAGGTCGTTCAGGAGGCCTGCCACGATCGCCTCGACGCGGGGCCGCAGGGCGGCCATCCGCTTGGCCGACAACTCACGCGTCAGCATCCGGCGGATCCGGGTGTGGTCGGGCGGGTCGAGGGCCGGCAGCCACCCCGGCTGCGTCATGGCCGACTCGCCGCGGTCCAGGGAGACGCGGGTGTGCCGACTGCTCAGCAGCGCGCACACGTCCGCGTGACGCGTGACCATCCACATCGTCCCTAGGGGCTGGTCCTGGAACTGCCACCGGATCCCGGTGACCGGCTCCTTCTCGCGGAGCCGGGCGAAGGCCGGCGCCGGATCGATCGGATCGGCCGGGTCGCGCGACCACGGCGACACCGAAGCGACCGGGTCCTCGTCCGTCATCTTTATCTCCTTCTTTGAGCTGCTCGGTAGTAGTGAGTAAGAAGCGCTAGCCGGTGAACTCGGAGAACGACCGAGCGGACTCGAACCGGCGTGCGGCGATGTCCCGCCGGCTGATCATGAACCGGGCGAAGTCCATCCGCTGGTCGCTGCGGTCGGCGTACCCCTCGGCTTCCGCGCCGGTGAGAACACCGAACTGCGCCAGTGGCACCCATTCACGCAGGATCCGGTCCTCGGCCTCGGCGAAGCTCTCACCGGTACGGGCAGATTCCTCCGACGCGAGCGCGGACTCCGGCTCGCTGTGCGCGGACACCGCGAACCCACCCACGACAACGTCGACGTCGGTGTCCTGGTCGCCGGGATCGGCCTCCCACCGCCGCGTGGTCAGCTCGACCAACGCGCTCGCATGGGGATTCTCCTGCAGGAAGTCCTGTAGGTCCTCGTCAAGGAAGTCCCATTCCTCCTCGTCCTCGGACAGCCCCGGCCGATAGCCGCCCATGTCCAGCCGGAGCGACACGTGAAGATCGTGACGCGGGTGTACCGGACCGTCCGTGCGAGCCGCCCCCGCAGCCGTGCCCTGCGGAAGGTGGACGACTTGAGTAGCTTCCTCTTCCACCCCGCCGTCCCGCAGATCGAACCAGCCGTAGTCCATGAAGAACTGCAACAGCCCCGTCTCCGGCCACGGGAAATCCAGCCAGCCCGTCGGAACGGCCGCGCAGTCGACGGTCGCCAGGAGCGGCAGCAGTCGATCCGGGTGACCGGTCACCGCCGGCCACGCTTTTCCCGGCGGCAGCACCGGCGCTCCGCCGAGCCACCCGCCGACCGGACCCCGCGTGTCGCGACGACACAGCCGGACCGCCGGCCGCACGAAGGCCAACCACTGATCGACATCGGATGACGGGATCCCCGCAAGGGCGGCGTCCGCACGAAGAGCGTCACTTCGGTTCACCACAGCGGAGCGGCGTTCTGCCAGTCGGAGATCCGGCGCTGGTACACCTCTCGGATGAAGTCGACGCCGCCCGTACCGAAGATGACCCGCAACGGTGGCTCCGCCGCGTCGACCACCCGGAGAAGTGCCTGCGCGGCAGCCGCCGGATCCTCCGGAGGCGGACCGGCATGGCCGGCTGCCTTCTCGCGCAGCGGGTCGTAGGCCGGCAGCCGCTCCGCGCTGTCCGTGGCACCGGCCCAGCCCGTCGCGAAGGCGGTCGGCTCGATGATCGTCACGTGGATGCCGAACCCCGCGACTTCCTGTGCGAGGGACTCGCTGACCGCCTCGAGCGCCCATTTCGAGGCGACGTAGGCGCTGGCCATCGGCAGCGCCACGAGGCCACCCATCGAGGTGATCTGGATGATGTGGCCGTGCTGCTGGCGGCGCAGGGTCGGCAGAACCGCCTGAGTCACGGACAGCGCCCCGAAGAGGTTGACGTCCATGGCGGCGCGATAGGCCGACTCCGTGAGCTCCTCGACCGCGCCCATGGTGCCGTGACCGGCATTGTTGACGACGATGTCCAGACCGCCGAAGCGGTCGACGGCTGCCGCGACCGCGGTGCGCACCGATCTGTCGTCGGTCACGTCCAACGGCAGCGTGAGCAGCTGTCCGTCGGGGACGTCGAGGTCGCTCAGCGCGGACAGGTCGCGGGCGGTGGCCACCACGCGGTCACCCCGACGAAGAGCTGCCTCTGCGAAGGCCCGGCCGAGCCCTCTCGACGCACCGGTCACGAACCAGGTCCGTCCGGCGTCGCCGTCTTTTTCGGGTCGAGCAGGGTTCCGGGAAGCTGGGTCCATGTGTCGATCATGGGACAACACCGCCGGCGGATGACCGCATCTGTCCGCTGAGCGGACACTTCCCCGCGGCGCCTTGACAGCATCTGCTGAGGTCGATGTGCTGATCTTGCCGAGACCGTCGGTCACGATCCCCGCCGAGAGATATGGATGCCGCCCGCAGTGATCAACATGAACGGTGCTGAGGTTCTGCTGGTCGCCGGGCTGGGCATCGCGGTGTCAGCAGCCGCCAAGCGCCGCGGTCTCGAGCCGGGCCTTGTCATCGTCGTGCTGGCCGCGGCCGCGTCGTTCCTCCCCGGGCTGCCCCGGCTGGAGCTGGAAAGTGAGCTGATTCTGGCGCTCGTGGTGCCGCCGTTGCTCTATTCGGCCGCTCGCGGCGCCGGGATCAGCGGGCTGGGCACCAACCTGCGGCCGATCCTGACGCTGGGGGTCGCCCTGGTCGTGCTGACCACCGCAGCGCTCGGGTTCATCTCATCCTGGCTGCTGCCGTCGCTGGGCTTGGCTGCCGCGTTCGTCCTGGGGGCGGTGCTCGCCCCGCCGGACACCATCACCACCGTTTCGCACGGAGGCGAGCTCGGCCTGCCGAAGCGGGTCACCTCGATCCTCACCGGCGAGAGTCTGCTCAACGACGCGACCGCGTTGACGCTTTTCACGATCGCGGTCGGGGCGGTCAGCGGCGAGAGCACCACCTGGGCGGGCGGGATCGGGCGGTTCGCCTACACCGCCGTCGCGGGCCTGCTGACCGGGGCGGTCCTCGGCATCGGCGCCCTCTGGCTACGCAAACGGCTGCACCACCCCACGCTCGAGACAGCGCTGATCCTGCTGCTGCCGTTCACCGCGTTCCTGGCCGCCGAGGAGATCCACGCCTCCGGGATCCTGGCCGTCGTGTCCGCGTCGTTCGGTGTCACGGCCAACCTGACCTTCGACCCCAAGCATCAGTACTCCGGCGCCCATCTGACGCGTATCCAGGAGGACCAGGTGTGGCCGGTGCTCGACTTCCTGCTGGAGACGTTCGTCTTCGCGTACATCGGTCTGCAGTTGAAGTTCGTCCTGGAAGATCTTGAGTTCGGGCTCGGTCGCACGCTGCTGGCGGCCGGGGTGCTGCTCGTGGCGGCGATCCTGATCAGGTTGGTCGCGGTGTTCCTGCTGTTCGGACGCTGGTCGTTGCAGTGGACGATGATGCGCCGCAAGCTCGACCGCGACCCGGCGTTGAGAACCCGCTTCGAACAGCAGATCCAGCGGCGCCGTGGGCGGCCGTTCGTGCCGCTGTCCGGCAAGGAGACCCTGCTGGTCTCGTGGACGGGGATGCGCGGGATTCTCACGCTGGCGGCGGCCGCGGCAGTGCCGCACGACGTGCCCGGGCGGGACGCGATCCAGGTCATCGCGCTGATCGTCACGCTGGGCACCCTGCTCATCCAGGGGACGACGCTGAGCGCGCTGACCCGGTGGTTGCAGATCGACCTGAGCGGCGAGGAGGCGGAGTCCGCTCAGATGCGCCGGGTCGGCGAGCAGATCCTCGCGGATGCCGACGGGTTCGAAGCACAGCGCAGCGCCTTGGGTAAAGCGTTCGTGGAACGCCGGCTGGATGAGACGACCGCCCGCCATCTCATCGCCGACGTGGACCTGCGGCAGGCAGCGGAGAGCTGACGGCTCGCGGGAACCTCAGCCGGCGAGGGCGAACAGACCTTCGCGGAACGCGTCGGTGTCGACTTCCACGCCGGACGCCACCCGCATCTGGAGCCCGCTGACCGCGCAGAGGATGAGCTCGGCACGGTGGGTGGCTGCCGGACTCGGATCGCCGGAGGCCTGGTCGATCGAGCGTGCCAGCCACCGGCATACCCGGACGTGACGCTCAGCGATCAATGTCTGCAGGCGCGCCGACGACGTCGCCCTCGCCCACACATGGCTGCTGATCTGGCCACGCCGCTGGTCGGTCGCGGCCGCCATCAAGGCGTTCATCGCCTCGTCGAGGGGCAGTGGGTCACCTTCGTCGGGATCGAACCGGGTGCCGAGCGCGCCTTCGCTCACCGCCATCACGACCGCGTCCTTGTTGGCGAAGTAGCGGTACACCGTCCCGGTGGCGACGCCGGAGGCTTCCACGATGTCGGCCATCGACGTGTCCGAGAATCCACGCTCCGCGAACAGCGCCGCGGCGGCGTCGAGGATCGTCTGCCGGCGATCGCGGGCGCGCTCTTCGGTCAGCTTGGCCATGGTGGTGCTGCACTCCCTTGATCGAGTTCCGGGCGTGGAACCCGCCCATGGTCTCACCCCTCGGGCGAGTCCCGTGTTCGGCACTCGGGGGCACATCTTTCTTCCCTCGCGCGCTTCCCAAGATCCGCTAAGCTCGCCCAGTCTATGAATGAACGCTCATTCCGCAAGGAGATCGCAGTGATATCCCTCGACCTAGCAGGCGGCAGACCTCGTACGGCGCTGGTCACCGGAGCGACCAGCGGAATCGGGCGCGCGACCGCGCTGGCGCTGGCGAAGGCGGGCTTGTCGGTCATCGTCCACGGCCGTGACGCCGGGCGCGGGCAGCAGGTCTGCGCCGAGATCGAAGCCGCCGGAGGCACGGCGGCCGTGCTGCTCGCCGACCTGTACGAGGTCGATCAGGTCCGGCAGCTGGCCGCGCGCGCCGCAGCCGTCACCGGCGGGGTCGACGTGCTCGTCAACAACGCCTTCGAGCCGGGTGTCTACGCCGCGAGCGCGGACACCTCGGTCGAGGACTTCGAACGCCGCATCGCGATCAACGTCCGGGCCCCGTTCCTGCTCACCACGGCGCTGGTACCGGCCATGGCCGCCCGCGGCGAAGGAGCCGTCGTCAACGTGTCGATGGCCGCCGCCGGCAAGGGCATCCCCGGGATCGCGCTGACCTCGGCGACCAAGGCCGCGCTCGAGGCGCTCACCCGGTCCTGGGCCGCCGAGTACGGGCCACAGGGCGTACGGGTCAACACCGTCAGCCCCGGCGTCGTCCTCACCCCGGCCAACGCGCACCTGCTCGACCAAATGCACGCCTTCGCCGCGGCCACCCCGGCGCAACGCCCCGCCGACGTGACCGAGGTCGCCTCCGTGATCGCGTTCCTGGCGTCGCCGCAAGCGTCCTTCGTCATCGGGGCCAACGTCGCGGTCGACGGCGGGATGCTCGCCGTCTGAAGACCCCATGACAGGTGGAAAGCACATGACACCAGCGAGTCCCCCCGAATCCGCCACCACCGCGAGCGGTCGCGGAGTCATAGACGGAGCATTCCGGCTGCTGGAGCTGCTCCCCCAAGCAACCGGAGACCATCAGCTCTCCGAACTGTCGAGGCTGTCCGGCATACCCCGCGCCTCGGTCTACCGGCTCATGTCCCAGCTCCACGAAGCAGGCGCCGTGCAGCTTGTGGACCGGCGCTACGTCGTCGGACCGTCGATGATCACCATCGCCCGGCACGCCGAACCCGCGAACGGTCTCCGCAGCCATGCCTTGCCCTACATGTACGCCCTCCGCGAGCGCACCGGGGCCAACGTGTCACTGGTCGGTCCCAGCTCCGCCGGCGCCGTCGTCCTCGAAGTCCTCCCCGGACGTGACACGCTGCCGGTCCACATCTATCCCGGCCGGGTCGTACCGGACCTCGCCGCCGCAGCATTGGTACTCGGCGCGGCGAACGTTCCCGAGCGCCTCGACCCGGTGCGCCGATCGGCGGTCGACCAGGAACATACCGTCCCCGGCCTGCACTGCTTCGCGACTGCCATCGTCCTTCCCGACGGCAACAAGGCCGCACTGCAGATCGCCATGAACAGACCGATCGAAAGCCACGACGTTCTGCGCCTGACGCAGGAGGCCGGTCGCCGCATAGGCGCCACCATGCGCACATCCCCCGGAGGGGGCAAAGGCCGCACGGGTACGGCCACACGCGCGTCCATCCGCTCAGCGGACACCTATGGTCATCGCCCGGCCACCCAGGGACTGAGCACATGACCCCCGACGATCACCTGGTCTCCGTGGCCGAAACCATCGAGGCGGAGTCGCTGCTCGCGTACGTGAACGGGGCTCCCGACCACATACGCCACCAGCTGGGTTCGGCCGGTGCTCGCATTGCCGGCGGTGTTGCGGTTGGCATGCGCAGCGACCGCTCCGGGTTCTGGACCAGAACGGTCGGGCTCGGGGTGACGACACCCGTGACAGCGGCAGTGCTGGACGAGGTTGTCGCCTTCTACCGCTCCGAAGGCATCCAGCAGGCATCCCTTCAGATCGCGCCGTCGCTGCTGCCCCCGGACTGGGACGAACTCGCGGCACGGCACGGCCTTCTCGCGGGTCGCACCTGGGTGAAGCTCGGCGCGCAGGTCGAGGAGATCGGGCCCGCTTCGACCGAGCTGCTGGTAGGGCCGCTGCCCAAGGCGGACTTCGCCCCCTGGGCCACGGTCATCCTGCACAGCTTCGGCATGCCGACCGCCGGCATGACCGAGATGATGTGCGCCGCCGCCTCGCAGCCGGCGTACCTGCCGTTCGGCGCGTGGTACGGAGACGCCATCGTCGGTGGCGGAAACCTGTTCGTCCATGGGCGAGACGGCCTGCTGAGCGGCGCCGGCATCGACCCGGCGTACCGCGGGCGAGGAGCGCAGTCAGCCCTGATCTCGGCCCGGGCGCGAGCCGCCCGTCAGGCCGGATGTCGCCGGCTGTTCGCGGAGACCGGCATGCCGGCCGGCGGCGCGACGAACCCCTCGCTCAACAATCTCCGCCGACTCGGCCTGCAGGACCTGTATCTCCGACAGAACTGGGCTTGGCGGGACTCGCACTGATCAGGCCTACTCGTCGACCTCGCCCTTACAGGTCACCTTCTGGCCGGGCAACCCTGTCACCTTCGCGACCTCCTTGCCCTTGACGATGATGCGGCACGTGAGCGCCCCCTTGGGCGGCGTCGCGAGTCACCGTACGCGGCGCCGAGTCCGGTTGAGGGACGGTGACGACGGGCCGGAGGCTCACCCCGGGATCGCCCGTGAGCTCGTACCGGGTCTCCAGCGGACCGGGGATTCGGGTCGGTCACGACCATGACGACGCGCGAACGCAGCGTCTCAGGGGACGACGCGCAAGCTCGAGAAGCCTCTGATGAAGTAGTGCGGTTGCAGTCGGGGTCGGCCGACCACGCGGGCGTCAGGCCATGTCCGCAGCAACGTCCGCACGACCACTTGGGCTTCGGTACGGCCGAGAGCGGCGCCCACGCACGCGTGGATTCCGCGTCCGAAGGCAAGGTGGGCCGTCGGGACCCTGCGGTCCAGCGCGAGGACGTCCGCCTCGCGGAAGGCACCGGCATCGCGGTTTGTGCCATCCCGGCAACGCGCTGAGGATCGTTCAAGAGCCGGGCAAGCGTACTGACGATCAGTTGAGCCGTCGTCTCATGGCCGGCGAAGATCAGGCCCGAGAAGAGCGACAACAAGTCCACGTCCGACAACGGGTGCTCGGCCGCTGCCTGGGTGGCCAGGACCCGGCTGATCAGATCGTCCGCCGGCACGCTTCGACGTGCCTCGACCAGATCCGCCATCGCGTCGTGCAGGCGTACGGCGGACTCCGCGAGCCGAAGCTGGTCCGTGAGGCCCAGCCCTTCCCTCTCGGCGCCGTGCAGTCGTCCCCAGTTCTGGGACCAGTGGAAGAAGTCCGATCGCTGCGCAACCGGGACACCGATCAGGTCGAAGATCACGTCAAGGGTGACCGGGAGGGCGATCTGGGTCAGCACATCGACGGATGCCTCAGCGGAGAGCTCTTCCAGCACCGCGGCCGTTCTTCGTTCTATCGCCGGTATCAGCTCGCGCACCTTCCTGCGGCTGAACGCCGCCACCAGGACGCTCTTCATACGCACGTGCTCGGGCTCGTCCCAGCCGATCAGGGTGGCGCCCTCGGCCACCCGGCCCGCGAGCAGCTCGTGCACCTCCGGTCTCGGCGGACTGCCCAGAACTCCCACCGAGCTGTAGGTGCTCGGGTCGTCGAGCGCCTCGCTCACCAGATCCGGGTCACGATCCAGGCCTGGAGGCGGCTGCTGTAGAAGACGGGCGACTGGGCACGCGCGCGGGCCAAGATGTCACCCATCGCTTCCTGACCGGCAATGGTGAACGGGTCGAAGGCCACATCCCAGGCCTCGTTCATGACGTCTTCCATGTCTCGGTCGTCGGGCAGGAGCGCGGGGCGATGACCGCATCTGTCCGATGAACGGACGTGTTCTAGACGAGCACGGGATGGTGGCGTCGCCCTGCACAGCGGTCGGTGGCGCGGCCGTCGGCTTCGCTCCCTCCGGCGGGCCTTCCCACGGCGGCGCCGATGCGGTGCCCGGCCTCCCGCGTGAAGCGCAGGAAGTCGTGGGACTCGATCGGCCGGCTCATGGCGATCTGCAGCGCGGCCTTGCTCTCGTCGGGAAGGACGATGGCAGTCGCGAAGCAGTGCAGGCCGGGGACGGTATGTTCCCGGTCGACCGCCGATCGGCGCACCGGGTCGAGGCGCTCGGGAGCGTCCGACAGGCCGAGCACCAAAGCGGCGGCGGCGAGGTCCGGCAGGACGGCACCGGGATAGATGTGGACCGGCAGGGTGTCGCGCCCGGGGAGGACTTCGAGGACGACGGCGCCGGCGGAGCTGGGACCGACCAGTGACACGTTGGCCCCGGTGCGCTCGCGGAGGGCGTACATGTAGGGCAGAGCGCGGCTGCGGAGACCGTTCGCGGGTTCGGCGTGCCGGGCGATGGTGATCATTGCGGGGCTGATCACGTAACGGCGGTCGATGAGCTCGACGGCGCCTGCCTCGTGGAGCTGGGACATGAGCCGGTAGACCGACGCTCGAGGGATGCCCGACAGTCTCGACAGTTCGGAGAGTTGACGGTCTCCGGTCGCCTGGGGAAGCAGCTCCAGCAGTCGGAAGGCTCCGTCTATGACCCTGCGGCCGCTGTTCACTTCAGGGCCTCCGCCGCGGGAATCCAGGTAGCCTCGTCGTTCACGTCCGCCACGGTCACCGACTGCGCGATCTTCCTCAGCTCGGCCGTCGTCAGATGCATCCCCGTGTTCTGGGCGCTGACCTGAACCTGCACCTTGCCGTCGGCGCTCCACAGGTTGCACAAGGCGCTGGAGCAGGTGGTCTTGCCGGCCTGTGCCCTCTGGTTCGCGCTCCGGCTCGGGGCGACCGAAATGTCGAAGCTGCCCTTGATCAGGCCGTACGGCGCCCCCAGTCCGGTCGTGGCGGGCGCCGGCTCGGCGAAGGTCGCGCCGCCGTAAGCACCCCCACGGGCGTCGGCGATGCCGTCGCGCCCGGGCAGGACGTGCGTGCCGGTCTCCACCGGCCGGTAGCCGCTCGGCACGTAACCCACCTTGAACGGGAGGAGGGCCGGCCGGGGCGGGCTCGGTTTCAGTCCCGTCACCAGCGCCGCCAGATCGGCGAAGGAGGGGTCGGCGGCATCAGGGGACAGCGACGTCACGACCGCCCAGGCGTTGTCCGTGTACTCCCAGGCGAGCTCCTTGTTGCCCGGGTCGATCGGGCGCGCCGGGTTGAGGCCGACCGGCAGAGTGGCCTGTACCGCCTTGTGGCCGGCCACGGTCAGCGGCCTCCCGTTCTTGATGGTGGAGGGATCGAACGCCCCCGGCCGGTACACGGTGAGGTAGGCGAAGAGGTTGGGATCCCCGTCCGGCGCGTCGGGCGTCGAGGGCTTGTCGTTGGTGGTCCGGCCCTTCGCGTAGACCGATGCCATCTGGTACGCGGTCGACGTCACGCTCGGGTCCTGGACCTGGAACTTGCCGGCGTCGAATGCCTCGAAGGTGAAGGAGAACGGCTCCGCAGTACGCCACGTGACCGCCGCAGCTTTCGACGTCACGGCGACACTGGGGAGAGGCGCCGCGCCTTGCCGGCCGGTCTGGGACGGCAGCAGGAAGACACCGCCCACGGCGACCGCGACCAGGGCGGCCGCGCCAGCCGAAGCGATGCCTGCGCGCCGGCGACGCTCGACCCGCCGCCCGGCCGCGACGATGTCGTCGGCAGTGAGGGTCAGAGGAGGCTCGTCGGCCGTCACAGCCTCCACGAAGTCACGCAGCTCCAATGTTCCACTCCTCGATCGCGCCGCCGGTCAGGGTCACCCGGTCCACGGCCAGCACCTCGCGGAGCTTGTCGAGCCCTCGCGAGGTCTGGCTCTTCGCGGTGCCCACGGTGCAGCCGAGCACCCCGGCGGTGTCCTCCAGGCTCAGACCCAGGTAGTGCCGGAGGACCACGGCGGCTCGCTGGCGGGCGGGCACCGCGTCGAGCGCGGCCCGCAGATGCAGTCGCTCCTCCATCACGCTGGCGGCATCCGCCTGCGAGACGTCGGGCAGGGCCCCACCGGCCGCGCGTTCCCGGCGCCACGGGCGGCGCTTCTCGTCGATCGCCGCCCGGTACACCATCGTCTTGGCGTACAGGTCAGGCCGCTCCAGCTTGCGCCAGCGTGGGTAGAGCTTGACCAGCGCGTTGGCCACGGCGTCTTCCGCCGCGTGCCAATCCCCGCAGGTCATGTACGCGAGCTTGCGCAGCGACGCCATCTGAGACGTCACGAACTCCCGGAACGCCGCCTCGTCTTCGGCTCTCAACTGGGTTGCCTCCCTCAGGACGGAGGTAGAACGGTGGCGCCCGCATCAAAGGTTGCACCGGATGGTCAACTTTTTTTCTTCGAGACCCGATCCGGTACGCCGGGCAGGTGCGCGCATGCACGGACGGCCCTTCTTTCGTCCTCAACACACTTCAGTGGCACCTCGGCACCTCGGCCTCACCTACGGTGACGCCATGATCCTCCGAGAGTTTCTCAGGGACCCGTCGACCATCGGAGCGGTTGCAGCGACCTCACGTCGGGTCGCGCGCCATGTAGCCGACGTTCTGCACCTCGGTGACGCAGATCTGGTCGTGGAGTTGGGCTCCGGCACGGCAGCGCCGAAGACCTTCCCCGCTTCGTCCCCGGCCCCGTGGATGCCGTGGTCAGTGCCCTCCCATGGACGCTGATGGCGCCCGAGAAGCAGACGGCGACGCTCGACGCGGTGACGAAGGTCCTCTCGCCCAGCGGCCGGTTCGCGACGATCGCGTACCGGCAGTCCTCCGGAACGGCACCCGGGCGCAGGTTCGTGGCGGCATTGCGGCAGCGGTTCGCCCTGGTGGAGCGGAGCCCGATCATCTGGGCGAACATCCCGCCCGCGGTGATTCACCACGCGGCTCAGCCGCTGCGCCAGAGCTGAGGAAGGTTCGGGCGCTTGCCCCAAGCATCCGGGCAAGTCCGTGCTCGAGGGGTTCGCCATTGCTTCGGACCTTTCCTACTCTCCGTCCGATAGATCGTGATGACGGTGAAAGGTGAGCATGACCGCCTCCTCCTTGTGGCAGGGCGCCAGGCCACGCAGCCCGGACTTCCCGGGACCGTTGTCCGCCTCAGCCGACGTCGTGGTGGTCGGCGGAGGCCTTCTCGGCGCCTGCAGCGCCTACTGGCTGAGTCGCCGCGGCAGATCGGTCCTGGTGCTCGAGCGCGACGACGTCGCCGCGGGAGCCACTGGGCGCAATGCCGGCTTCGTGGTCCCCACCACGGCGCTGCCCTATGCCGAGGCGGTACGCGCCTACGGTCCGGCCGTGGCGCGAGCAGTCCGGCGACTCGCGGTCGAGGGCACCCGCCTGCTCACCCGCATCGTCGAGGACGAGGGCATCTGCTGCGCCTTCCGGGCACGCGACTGCGTCACCCTGGCGCTGACTGCGGATCAGGTCCGTCGCGGCACCGAGGAGGTGGACCTGTCGCTCGCGGACGGGTTCGAGACGGCGTGGCTGGACCGGGGCGACCTGGCCCCTTTCATCGCCACACCGCTCGATGAACGGATCGCCGGCGGGACCGTGGTGTCGGGGGCGTCGACCGACTCGGTCGCGCTGGCCGACGGAGTCATGTCGGCCGCCCGCCGCCTCGGCGCCGTCGTTCACACCGGCGTGCGGGTGGAGTCGGTCCGTGCGGCGTCGCCGGGCGTACACCTCGCCACGAGCCTCGGCCCGGTACGCGCGGACGCCGCCGTTGTCGCCGTCAACGCCTGGCACGGCGAGTTGGTGCCGTCGCTCAAGCACCTGATCAAGGCCGTCCAGGGGCAGGCGATCGCGACGTCCCCGATGCCGGCGCTGTTCCGGGCCGGCATCGCGGCGCCGACACCGGAGGGCGAAGCGTACTGGCAGCAGACTCCCAGCGGCTCGGTCATTCTCGGTGGCTGCCGTACGGTGACCGCTGCGCCGGCCGATCCCCTCGGCCAGGCACCGCAGCCCGCGGTGCACCGGGCCCTGCTCGACGTCCTGCCGGACCTCTTTCCCGAGCTGAAGGCCGTCGACAGCACCCATTCGTGGGCGGGCGCGATGGCCTTCACCCCGGATCGCCTGCCCATAGCCGACCGGGTCGACGAGTCGGTCTGGGCAGTCGGTGGCTTCAACGGCCACGGTATGCCGTACGGCGCGATCGTCGCTGATCTGGTCGCCGAATGGGTGTGCGCCGGCATCGCTGGGCCGCCCCTGAGCCCGTTGTCCCTCGGCCGGCCGACCCTGGAGAGTGCGACGTGGTGAGTTTCGACCTGATCGGGGTCGGCGCGGGACCGGCGAACCTCAGCCTTGCCGCGCTGCTCGTCGCGGAGGAGACGATCCGGCTGCGGCTGTTCGAGCAGCGACCGTCGGTGAGCTGGCATCCCGGCCTCCTGCTGCCCGGCGCCGGGCTGCAGGTCTCGCATCTCAAGGATCTGGTGACGCCGGTCCTGCCCACCAGCCCCCATTCCTTCCTCGCTTTTCTGGTGCAGCACAAGCAGTTCTACCGCTACCTCGCAGCAGGCTACGAGCGGCCGACCCGCGCCGAGTTCGACCGGTACCTGCGCTGGGTGGCGAGCCGCCTGCCGTCCATCGAGTACAGGTCGCGCGTGGAGGCCGTCGACCACGACGGTTCCGGGTTCGTCGTCACGACCGGGGGTCGGGAACACCGCGCCGGATCTGTCGTTCTCGGGTCCGGACCGGTGCCGCACGTACCGGACTTCGCCCAGCCCTTACTCAGCGACACGGTGTTCCACGCCAGCGAGTACGGGTACCGCCGGCCGCACCCGCACCAGCGGGTGGCCGTGGTCGGTGGCGGTCAGAGCAGTGCCGAGGTGTTCCTCGACCTGCTCGACCACGACCACCGGGATCCCGTTCTGATCACCCGCCGGTCGAACCTGCTGCCGCTGGACGACTCGCCGTTCACCAACGAGCTCTTCACACCCCACTACGCGATGACATTCCACGGTCTCGACGACTCGGCCCGTCATCGTCTGCTCGCCGAACAGGTGTTGGCCAGTGACGGCGTCTCCATCGAGCTCCTGCGCGAGATCTACCGCAGGATGTACCAGCTGCAGTACACGTCCGAGACCTCCGCGCGTCCGGTCGTGCGACCGCAGCAGGAGCTCACCGGCCTGCGCCATGGAAGACGGGGATGGTCGCTCGCGCTTCGCCACACCCGCACCGGGGAGATGCGTGAGGAGACGGCGGACGTCGTAGTGCTGGCCACTGGCTATCGCCACGACCTGCCGCGGTATCTCGACCCGCTGCGGGACCGTATCCGGATGGAGGCCGGAAGCCCCGTCGTGCGCCGCGACTTCTCCCTGGACTGGGACGGTCCGGAGGGATCCGCCATCTACCTGCAGAACGCGGCCCGGCACAGCCACGGCATAGCCGACCCGAACCTGAGCCTCCTCGCGTGGCGATCCGCGGTCATCGCCAACAGTGTGCTCGGCAAAGAGCTGTACGACGTCACCGACGGCCCGTCCACCGTCATCTGGGAAGAAGGGAAGACCCGCACGTGAGCGAACCCCTCCTCGCCTCCACCAGCGATCCCGAGGCGCCCGACGGGATCGGCTGGCACGAGTTCGTCGTACCCGGCGCACCCTTCGCGGTCGCACGGCTGACCGTGGAGCCGGGCCACGCCACGCCGATCGACTCCCATGCGGTCACGGAGCTCTGGATGGTGGCTCAGGGCCGCGGCGAGTTGCGCTACGACGGCAGGGACGGGATCCGGATCGGGGCGGGCGACGCGGTCCGCTTCGTGCCACCGCGTACGCATCAGTTGATCAACGACGGACCGGAGACGGTGGTCGTGCACTCGGTGTACTGGCAGGAGCGGCCGTGAACCATGTGCTGCTGCCCATCGCGCCGACGGCCAACGGCCGGCTCCACCTGGGTCACATCGGCGGTCCGATGCTCAAGATGGATGTGCTCGCCCGGCACTACCGGCGTCTGGGTGAACGAGTCGCGCTGATCGGCTCGACCGACCCGTACGACTCGCACATCCTGCTGCGAGGGCGCGAGACCGGCGCGACGCCGGACGACGTGGTCCGCTACTGGCATCCTTTGATCGAACGCGACCTGCATGCGGTCGGGATCGTCCCCGACCGGTTCATGAACCTCCTCGACGAGCCGTGGCGCCGTCGCAATCACGACGCCTGCGCCCGGATCATCCGGGACCTGCGGGCCAACGGCCTGGTCGCCGTGCGAAGAGAACGCTTCCCCTTCTGTACGGCCACCGCCGCGTTCGTCACCGGCGGCTTCGTCCGCGGCCGGTGCCCCCAATGCGCCGAACCGGTCAGCGGCTACTTCTGCGAGGAATGCGGCCTGCACTTCCGTCCCGAACAAGTCATCGACACCCGATGCGGCTTCGACGATTGCACGCCCGAGGAACGTGAGATCCCCTGCCTGTACGCGCGGCTGCCCGATCCCGGCGCCGTCATCCGCCGCATCGCCGACATGGGTGTGCCCGACCAGTACGGTCGGGTCGTCCGCGACTATCTGCGTCGGCAGGGGCCGGAGCTCCGGCTCACCCACCCCGGCACCTGGGGTGTCCCGGTGGCGGTCGAGGGCAGCCCGGTACCGCAGGTCGCCTTCACGTACGTGGTGTGCGGACTGGCGTTCCTCACTCTCTCCGCCCAGATCGGTGCCGAGGAGCTGGGCCTGGCCCCGGACACCGCCGTGCACACGGTCGCGAGCTTCGGGTTCGACAACTCCCTGCCCTTCCTACTCGGCGGGCTGGGACTTGCCATGGCGCTACGCGACCTCCGGCCCACCGACCACATGCTGCTCAATCGGTTCATGACACTGGACGGGAGCAAGTTCTCCACCAGTCGCAATCACGCGATCTGGGCGGCCGACCTCGCCGCCGAGACCGGAGGCGACGCGATTCGCGCCTACCTTGCCGACCGCAGCCCCGCGCGATCGATCACGGACTTCTCCCGGGCCGGCTTCGCCGATCACCGCGACAAGGTGCTGCGCGGGCGCTGGCGTGAGGCCCTCCGGTACGCGTGGACCAAGGACCGCGCCCCCGGATCGACAGCGCCGTCCGCGTTGATGTCCCGACTCGACGAGCTGCTGTCCGCGCAGGATCGTGCGCTCGCCCCGGCGAACGACGACCTACCGGCGGTGGTGTCGGCCGTGAACGCGTGGGTCGACGACGGGGCGCCGTCCGACGGTGCGGCCTGGTGGCTGCGCGGGCTGGCCCTGCTGGCAGCACCCGTCACGCCGGACTTCGCCGGTCGGCTCTGGCAGTCCCTGGGACTGGCCGGCGAACCGCTCGTTCACTCGTCCGGGATTCCGGCGGTTCCGCGGGAGGCACCATGCGCTATGCCGTGAACGTACCGATCTTCGACGGCTACGCCGACCCCGGCGTGGTCGCCGCCCTCGCCGCAGCGGCCGAGAAAGCCGGCTGGGACGGCATCTTCGTCGCCGATCACCTGCAGACCGACCTCGGCATCGTCCTGCCCATCGGCGACGCCTGGATCACGCTTGCCGCGGTCGCGGCGCACACCGAGCGGATCCGGATCGGCCCCATGGTCACTCCCCTGGCCCGGCGCCGCCCGTGGAAGGTCGCCAAGGAGACGGTCGCCCTGGACATCCTCTCCGGCGGCCGGCTGGTCCTCGGTGTCGGCCTGGGCTATCCGCCGGACGCGGACTTCGAACGGTTCGGCGAGAACGGCGATGCGACCGTACGCGCGGAGAAGCTCGATGAAGCGCTGCACATCATCGATGGTCTGTGGAGTGGCACGGAGTTCGCTCACGAAGGAGCGCATCACCGGTTGCTGCCCACGACCTTCCAGCCACGGCCGGTGCAGCAGCCCCGCATCCCCATCTGGGTCGCCGGAATCTGGCCTCGGCCACGCCCGTTCCGCCGGGCCGCGCGCTGGGACGGGGTCGTGCCGATGGGCGAGGGCCTCTTCTACACCGAGATGATGAAGCCGGCGGAGGTCCGCGCGGTAGCCGACTTCGTCGCCCGGCACCGGCATACGGACGACCCGTTCGATCTCGTGCACTGGGGGGTCACCCCGCAAGGCGGGGCCGGCACGCTGATGGACGACTACGCCGACGCCGGTGCGACCTGGTGGATGGAGACGCTCGACCCGTGGTCGAACGGCTGGACGGGATCGGGGCCGTGGCCGCTGAACCGGATGAACGAGCGCGTGCTGCGCGGGCCGAGAGGGTGAAGGCATGAACAACCAGACACTGCGCACGCTGGCCGACGGCTACCACGACCGCACGACGCGCAGCCTCGGTGCCCGGTCGCTGCGAGGGCACCTCGTCAAGCTGTACGCCGTCGAGGCGCGCGGGCGCACGGTCGGCGCCGAGCAGGAGCAGGCGGCGCTCGAGCTGGCAGCGCGGCACCTGGAAGACCACCGTGACTCGACCGGGCTCGCCGTCGTGATCCTGCACGCCGGCGAGGACGGCGACTACCTGATCGTCCAGTCCTGGGTCGCCGACTACATGACCCGGCAGACGATTCTCGTCGGGCCGCCCTCGGCGCCCGAGGAGATGCGCCCTGCCCCGGCCGGGGCGGGACCCTGCGTCTGGGAGCTCGGGATCCTGGCCCGTGAGCGCGACGCGTACGTCGACGCGGTGCTTGTCGGCACCGGACCGATCGAGGAGTGTATCCGCGCCTGGGCCTGGGACCAGCCTCGGCCATCGCCATGGCGCGAAGCCGCCCCCATGTACGGCGAACGGGTCATTCTCGAACCGCTCGACCTGTCGCACGCACCGGGTCTCCTGGCCGCCACCGCTGACGACGAGGTGTGGCGGCACCTGCATCTGAACCGGCCCGCCGACGTGTCGGAGATGACGGCGATCATCGCCGGCGCCCTGAGCGAGCACGATGGCGGAGAACGGGTCCCCTGGGTCGTCCGCGACGTCGGAACCGGCACCGTCGTCGGCACCACCTCGTACTACGACCTGAGCGAGGGCCGCGAATCGCTGGCCATCGGGCACACCGTCCTCGGCCGGCCCTGGTGGCGCACCGGCATCAACGCCGAGGCCAAGCTGCTCCTGCTCGCGCGCGCCTTCGAGGAACTGGCGGCAGAACGGGTGGAGTGGCATGTCGACACCGCCAACGAGCGTTCGCAGCGGGCGGTCGAGCGCCTCGGCGCCACCCGCGAGGGCGTCATCCGCCACCATCACCGCCGCCAGTCCGGCGGTGCCCGCCGGGACATGGTCCTGTACGGCATGACTGCCGACGAATGGCCGGCGGCCCGCGCGCGCCTGAGCGGCACGGCGGGCCTCACCGCTTGAGGAGTCACCTCACCGTCGTCGGCTCGTGCACGAACAGGATGGTGCAGCCGGTTCGGCTGAATGTCTGGTGCTGGATGGGGAAGGGGTAGTCCACGAAGTCACCCTTCACCCTGTGCGCCGTCTGCCGCGTCCCGTCCGGGAAGACCATCTCATCGTCGGCCTCCCCCTCCAGGAAGAGGAAGCGATGCGCCGTCGCGTGCGGGTGCCGCGGCGCCGACGATCCCGGCTCGATGTAGGAGACTCCGACGATCCGCTCATCGAAGTCCTCGCCGAAGGCGACATCCAGCAGGAGCCGGAACCACAACCCGGGACTCGACTGCGTCCAGCCGTCCGGGCTGAAGACGTCGGCCGTCGCCGAGCCGAGGCGGTGGCCGCGCAACACCAGGACCAGGGCCGCCTGGTCGGGTGCGGTGACGCGGCCCGGGCTGTCAGGCAAGGACACGTATGCGCCCGTAAGGTGCCGCTCGCCCGTACCCGAGACGGTGATCTCGCCTTCGAGCACCAGGATCCGGCCGTCGCCTGGTCCGATCACCTCGGTCTCGGCGCCCCGGTCGAGCCGCAGCAGGGTGAAGGAACCTCCGTCGCCCGACGTCACCAGCTCCTTGAGCCACGCACCCTTCTCCTGGGCGGGTGTCCAGTGTGCCGGGCCGAAGGTGGCGCTCTGGCGGGACGGCGTCACGACGCCGGCTTTGCAGGCGTGAGCAGCTCTTCGTAGCCGATAGTCCGGTAGAAGTCGCGGCGGATGCGGTCACCGATGCGGAAGACCTCTTCGGCGCCGTCCTGAGCGGGGTCGATGTAGACCCGGTACGGACGGCTACCCCTGGGCAGGTCGACCACTCGGGTGATCTGCCGGGCGACCTCGCCCGGGTCGGCGTCCGGTGGCGCCAGGGCCGCCTGGCGCTGCAGCAGGTCGTCCATCACGCCGGCGTACACCTCGTCGTACTCCTGAACCACGGTGGTGTCCTGCGGCCGCCCGGCGTGGGCGTAATGGTTGGTGCCGGTGGTGAACGAACCCGGCACGATGATCGAGGTTTCGATGCCGAACCGGGCGACCTCGGCGGCGATGCTGACGGCGAGCGAGTCCTCGGCCGCCTTCGCCGCGAAGTACGGCCCCAGGTACGGCGGAGTTGCGCCCCGGGCGCTGCTGGAGCCCACCCAGACCAGGAGCCCGTCGCGTTGCCGGCGCAGGTGTGGGAGCACCGCACGGTTCACGCGCTGAGTGGAGAGCACGTTGGTGTCGTAGACGCTCGCCAGCTGTTCGACGGTGAAAGCTTCCACCGGTCCCAGGGTCATGTGCCCCGCGTTGTGCACGACGACGTCGATACGGCCGGTCTCCGAGATGATCCGGTCGACGGCGGCATCCACCGAGGTCTGGTCCGAGACGTCCATCTCGATGGCGTGCTCCCGCACCTGCCGGCTCCCCGCATGCTCCGCGAGGTCGGCCGCGGCCTGAGCGTTGCGGCCCCCGACATCACGCATGCCGGCGTAGACGGTATGGCCGGCCGCCGCCAGTGCGCGGACGGTCATGGCGCCGAACCCGCTCGATGCGCCGGTGACGACTACGGTCTTGCTCATTGAGATTCCCTCCCCCAGGTGTGGCGTTCAGCTGACGCCGCCGTTGACGTAGACGATCTGGCCGTTGACCCAGCGCGCCGGGCCGGCGAGGAAGGCGACGGCCTCGGCGACGTCCTCAGGCCGGCCGAGACGTTCGAGCGGGGCCATCGACGCGAGGTGGTCGATGGTCGGCTGGTCCTTGCCGTCCAGGAACAGCGGCGTGGCGGTCGGGCCGGGCGCCACGGCGTTGACGGTGATGTCGCGGCCGCGCAGCTCCTTCGCCAGGATCAGTGTCATCGCGTCCACCGCGCCCTTCGTGGCCGCGTACGCGGTGTAGGTGGGCAGTGCCAGCTTCACCACGGTCGATGAGAAGTTGATGATCGCCCCACCGGGCCGTACCCGGCGGGCCGCCTCCCGGCTGACGACGAAGGTGCCGCGCACATTGGTGCGCTGCATGCGGTCGAAGTCGGCCAGGTCCAGCTCGGCGAGCGGGGCCAGCAGCATGACACCGGCGGTGTTGACTACTACGTCGACGCCGCCGAGCCGCTGCTCCGCCTCGTCGAACAACGCCTGCACCTGCTCGGGCTCGGCGATGTCGGCCGGAGCCGGGATCGCCGAGCCGCCGGCCGCGGTGACGGCCTGCACGACCTCGTCCGCCCGACCGGCGTTGTTCGCGTAATGCACGACGACGCTCATCCCGTCGGCCGCGAGACGCTCCACGACCGCACGGCCGATCCCCCCGGTTGCGCCGGTGACGACTGCAACCCGCGGCGATGTTCCCGTCATGGTTCTCTCCCATCCTCGTCGCTCCAGTGTCGTCACGTGCACGCGTGGACAGCGGCGATGTGTCCGCTCACCGGACACTTCCGCCGGTCAGCGGAGGTCGGTCTCGACCTGGAGCATGAACGTGTAGACGACGCTGTGGCCGTAGCGGTTCGGGTGGAAGATCTCGGTGATGTGCCCGGCGTCGACGCCGTTGATCCACGGTTCGCTGCTGCAGGCTTCGTGGCCGGCGAACGGCAGTCGCATGTCGACGAACGTCAGGCCGGCCTGCTCAGCGGCCGTCTTGATGCCCTCTGCCAGATGGTCGGCGTTGAAGTTGAGCTGGTTGCGCCGGAACTCGTTCGGGGTGATCGCACCGCAGCCGCCGGTGCCGGAGTCGATGATGCGCGGGTAGCCGAGCACGATGATGCGCG
This sequence comes from Actinoplanes sp. NPDC049548, assembly GCF_040676695.1. NCBI lineage: Bacteria > Bacillati > Actinomycetota > Actinomycetes > Micromonosporales > Micromonosporaceae > Actinoplanes > Actinoplanes sp. NPDC049548. The sequence goes on along the minus strand of NZ_JBFAPM010000022.1, from coordinate 63,719 downwards.
CGCGAGGAGCCCGGTTCTTGACGTCTGCGTAGAGCGAGGCGAGTTCGCCGGGCAAGCCGTTGCGGGCGTAATAGGCGCCGAGATCGGTGGCGAACCGGCAGTCCTCGTCGGTGCCGGTGAGGCAAGCGGTCGCGGTGTTGGTGAAACCGTCGTCGTTGCCGCCGATGGTGATCGTGACGAGCGTGGTGTCCGCGCTGAGGGCGCTCAGCTGGTGGGCCCGCACATCGGCGATCGTGGCCCCGTTGCAGGTCATGTCGATCAGGGTGGAATCGGGGTGGTTCTTGGCCCAGGTACGCGGATAGCTGTCCGGGCTCCGCCGGCAGTCGCCGCTCGAAGGGTCGTACGGGAAGGCGCCGACACCGGCGGCGTACGAGTCACCGAGCGCGACGTACTTGCCGGGGGTGACTGCCGCCTGGGCGGGAACGGAGAGGGCGAATACCGTGGCGGCACCGGCCACGGCAGCAACAAGGGATCGGACAGCATTGTGCATGCCGCCATGATGCCCAGCCGATCATGGTCTGTTCGCCGTCGCGCGCTGACATTGCCTTCAAATGCAGGCTGATCGGGCAACGTCGATCGCCGCGCTCGCCGGCCACACCGGGCCCGCCCGTCACGGGCCCGGTAGGCCTCGGCTACTCCACCTTGCCTATGGCGACGGTGCCCCGCTCGAGCTGGGCACCCTGGTCGGTCACCAACGTCACCTCGCCGTACAGTGTCCGTCCGTCCTCGGGTTCCGACGAGGCAAGGACCGAGGCACTCAGCGGGATCGCGGCGCCGCTGTCCACCGTGAGCGGCCCTGGTTCGGGCTTCGTCCGGCCCAGTGCCGGGGTCAGGAACACCTCGCGATAGTCGTACTGCGTGCTCCCGGAGGGGACGGTGAAACCGTCGACCACCACGGTGTAGGTCCCGGCCTCGGGTTTCGGGATGGAGACCGACTCCTCCGCGTCGGCGTCGGCCGACTCGGCCACCTTCACATCGCCGCGGTAGACCGCCAGGTCGAGGTCCGACCCCCTATCACTCACGCCGCCGATCGCCACGTCGAGCCGCTCGGCGCCGGCCGGGACCTCCACCGTGTGCTGCTGCCGGTCACCCGCGTCGACGGTCGGCCGCTTCGTGAGCGCACTGCCGAGCGGGGCACCGACGGCCTTCAGCCGCAGCGGACCGAAGTCGTTCTTGACGGTCCAGGTGACCGGCGCGGCCGAGCCGGTCGCGACGCCGGCCACCTCCACCATCGCCGGTTCCACCGTGACGCCCTGCACCTTGGCGGTGAGCGTGAACGGGTTGCTCAGCACCGGTGAGGTCGGCCGGGACTCGACCGCGAGCTCCCAGATGCCCGGCATCGGGTTCGCATACGACCGTGCCCCGGATGCACAGGTGGCCTCGTCGGAGAGGTTGGTGTAACAGTCGGAGCGGGTGTAGTTCTCCACCGGGACGCCCCACGGGGTGAACGCCCGCCAGCGGGTCTGCGATCCCTTCGTCACGCCCGACAGGTTGATCTGCAGGGCGTCTGCGCCCTCCGGCACGGTCACGTAGTACGACACCGTGGAGGCGCGCGGCACCGAGCCCGAGAAGGTTCTCGTGAAGGACGGTTTCGCCGGCTCGGCACCGACGACGACCGTGGCGAGCACCTCGAAGTCGACGGCCGAGGTGTCCGGGTCGTCGACTTTCAGGATGGCCGCGTTCAGCCCGGCTTCGGGGGTGACCACGACAGGGACGGTGACCGGCCGGTTCAGCGGCAACGACACCTCTGCCGGCCCGCGGAACGCACTCCTGTCCCCGACCGTCGCCAGCGTATGACGGATCGCTTGCTCGGGGCCTGACGTGCGGGTGAGCGTCAGGTCGTACGTCGTGGACCGCCCGGCGGTGAGACCGCCGTGACCGCTCGCGCACCGGTTCACGATGCCCACGCCCCTCCCGGGAGTCGGCAGATCGTCGGAGAACGAGGAGCAGACCAGCGCGGCGGAGGTGTACGTCCGGGTCTGCACACCCCGGGAGAGCAGGGACCAGGCGCCCGGCACGTCCATCAGCCCGTTGCCCTGACCGGCGACCGACACACCTTCGATGGGGTCGGCCGACGAGTAGAGCGCCCGGCGCAGACCGGGGGCGGTGACCTCGCGATGGGTGGCGCGCCCGGCCGACAGCAGCAGGGCGGCACCGCCGGTGGCCTGCGGGGACGCCATGGACGTGCCGTTCGCCATTGCGTACCCGTTGGGCAGGGCGTATCCCGCCTCGGGCACCGCAGGTTCCTGGTGCCAAGTGGGGGTGGTGGAGATGGCCGACCCGGGCGCCGCCAGATTGGGTTTCAGGCCGCCGTCCTCCCGGGGGCCGAGCGGCGAGAAGGTGAACAAGGCGTTGTCTTTCGCCACGACGGTGCCGTAGTTGGCGCGCCAGGTGTCCTTGCTGATGCTCGCCCCGACGCTCACCACATCCGTGGCGATCGACGGGTCGCCGACCGTGTTCACGCCCGGACCGAAGTTGCCTGCCGACACGAAGAGCTGAACGCCGTACTTGTCGATCAGTTGCTGGAAGAGGCGGGCCCGCGCGCTGTTACCGTCGTTGCGCGGGGGCAGCCCGCCGATCGAGAGGTTCACGACGTCCACGTCGCGGTTCTCGACCAGGTCGATCAGGCCGGTGGCGACCGCGGAGTCGCTGCACACCCCGCCCCACGAGCAGACGCGCGCGGAGACCAGCTTCGCGCCCGGCGCCTGGCCGTCGAAGTCGGTGTTGCCGAACATGTCGTTCCCGGCGGCGATGCCGGCGACGTGCGTACCGTGGAAGTCGACCGGGAGGCCGATGTTGACGAAGTCGACCGGGTTGGCGTGGCCCAACGCCGAAGCGTCGACGTCCTCGCGGTATTCCACGACGAACGGCATCCGCTCGACGACAGGGGTGCCCGGCTTGTCCGTGCCGAAGTGCCCCACGTCGTGCTTCTCCCGGTACGGACGCAGCACGGCGTCATCGGTGAAGTCGTGGTTCTGGTTCACGTCCACCCGGATGTCATGCGTGGCCGGGTCGTACAGGACACCCCAGACGTCCGTCGTATCACCGTCGCGGTTGACGTCGCCCTGCGCGTCGTCGTTCCGCGTGATCGCCTCGGTGAAACGATCCACCTCCCAAGTGCCGGCCGGCGCGGTCCAGGTGGCGTCGGCATAGGAGAAGTTCGGGCCGCTCACTCGGGTCACCATGGCGCGCCACGAGGGGTCGGCGTCGACCACCGGGTCGGTCGTCGTCACCCAGTCCGCGATTTTGCGGTCGCCCGTGGTGGTCCTCTGCAATGCCGGGTGGTCGAGGTCCACGCCGGAGTCCATGATGCCGATGGTGACGCCTCGGCCGTCCCACGTCGGGTGCTTCCGTTTGAACGCCACCGATCCGGTCTCGCCGGTCGGCAGGTAGGGGTTGGCAGCCGGCGTCTTCGCGCCCGGACCGGCGGCATCAGCAGCGTGCCGTGCCCCTTGGACGCGAGTCCGGTTCCGCTCCGGCTGGGGCAGGATCACCCGCTGGTCCAGGTCGATCGCAACGACGCCGGAAAGCTTCGCCGCCTTCTCCACGGCTTCGGTCGGTACGCGGGCCAGCACGAAGCCGACTCGGTCGAAGCGGCGGGCCACCGTGCCGCCGAGCCGGTCGATCTGGTCGGCGACGGTCGGCGCCTTACCTTCGTCGGTGGCGATGAGCAGCGTGACGGCCGGGGCGCCCCGGCTCACCGCCTGCGCCAGCAGCTCCGCGTCCTGCGCATCCAGTTCCCGGATCGGAGCGGTCTTCAGGCCGGCCGGCCGCGGTGCAGGCGTACCGCTTGTCGCGGCGCCGGCCCGGGCTGCCACGACAAGCATCGCCGCGCACGCCACCATGGCCGTTCCTTGCAGAACCGTGCGAGTCCGCCGACGGTGACGAGAATTCTGTTTCACATCGATCCTCGGAATAGGCAACAAATGGGGACGGCTGTCATTCGTTCAGACACTGGTTGTTGAAGGCCCGGTTGGCGTCGTCGCGGGACGCCAGATTGTCCGCGACGCTGCCGGGCGCATTCCCCGCGGTTTCGATGTACGGGAATGCACGCTTATCGACGTAACGAAAGTGGGCCGTGCCCGGCTGGGGCTGCCGCCCACTGCCGCGGAATCCATGAATCGATCATTCGACACGTCCACCGATCGCCGGCCGCATCTGTCCGCTGAGCGGACAGCCTGGTCAGGGCCTTGCGCCAGGGCGAGTTCAACCGTTTCCCCATCGGTCACTTCGCCGGTGACGGACGTGCAAATTTGGGTCCTGTTCGGATGCGCCTCCCGCAGGAGAGGCGAAGATCGGCGCTTCTGTCCGGCTCGGCCGGTTCCCTGTTCCACCACCCGAGGAGAAGCCTGTGATACCGATCCATGTCGATGACGCCCCGAGCCGACGGCGCGCCTTCGGCCGGCGACGCTGGATGGCCGGCTCGGCGGTCGTCACCGTCGCGCTCACCGCGATCGCCTGGACGAGTGCGACGGCACAGGCGTCCGAGGCACGCGACTACGTCGCCCTCGGAGACTCGTACGCCGCCGGCGTCGGGGCCGGCAACTACCGCGACCTGACCTGTCGGCAGAGCATCGACGGCTCGTACCCGGCTCGGTGGGTGGCGGCGAGAACCCGGCAGCCCGGTGACAGCGTCGTCGACCGCTCGTGCAACGGCGCGACCATCGCCTCCGTCGCCGGCAGCCAGCTGTCCGACCTCGGCAGCGACACCGGCTGGGTCACCATCACGATCGGCGGCAACGACGTGGGCTTCGTTCCGACGCTGCAGCAGTGCGTGCTCGGCGACGATGCCGCCTGCCATCGGGCGGTACAGGCCAGCATGGCGAGGATGACGACCACGCTGCCCACCGCGCTGGACGGGCTGTTCGGCCAGATCCGGAGCAAGGCCCCGCAGGCGAGAGTGGTTGTCGTCGGCTATCCCCTGCTCGTCGCGCCGGCCGGTGAGGGGCACGGCTGCGGGACGCTGACCGACGGCAAACGCGCCACTCTGAACGCCGCGGCCGCGACGCTGGCGGACGTCACGCGCAACTCCACCGTGAGCCGGGCCGGATTCTCCTACCTCGACGGCCGCACGGTCTTCGCGGGGCACGAGGCTTGTTCCGCCTCCCCGTGGATACACGGGATCCGTGGTGACCTGACGGAGTCGTTCCATCCGACCCCGGCCGGGCACCAGGCGTACGCCGACGCGCTCAAGGCTGTCACCGGTCCCTGACCTCCCTGGGGGGTGGGGGCCGCACGCCCTGTCCGCTGAGCGGACAAAAGGTGGCCTACAGGTCCGGCGGGCGGGGAGCATCACCGGTGCTCCCGAAGCCCTCACCCCGAAGGACGGACATCCCATGTACGCCAAGCACTCGCAGGGAACGGTGAACCGGCAGGCGCATCTGCGGTGGCCCGAGGGGACCTACGAGGAACATCACGGCCGCGAGGGCTTCGCCGGTGACTGCTCACAGCTCTACCACCGGCATCCGACTACCGCGTACACCCGGGTGGAAGGCCCGATCCGGCCCCGCGGCATCCGGCTGAACGAGCTCCCGGCGGAGGACGTCGAAGACGTGCGCTCGACGCCCACCCTGCTGATGGAGAACGAGGACGTGCGGATCTCGGTGAGCAAGCGCTCCACCCCGCCGCCCTACTACACGCGCAACACCGACGGCGACGTCACCGTCCTGGTGCAACACGGCAGCGGGCGGCTGGTCTGCGACTACGGGATCCTGGACTACGGTCCGCTGGAGTACCTGGTGATCCCCAAGGGGACGAACTACAAGCTGATCCCGCAGGACGGCGAGACGCTGGCGTACCTCATCGAGACGACGTCGTCGATCCGCATTCCGGAGCGCGGGCTGCTGGGCCAGTTCCTGCCGTTCGACACCGGCGTATTGGACATCCCGCAGCTTCCGTCGCAGGCGCCGGCCGACGAACCGGGAGAGTGGGAGATCGTCGTCAAACGGGCCGGCGAGCTCTCCTCGATCTTCTACCCGTTCGACCCGATCGACGTGGCCGGCTGGCAGGGCTCCGTCGCACCGTTCCGGCTCCGCCTTCGCGACATCCGGCCGGTGACGTCGGAGCGCCTGGACGTGCCGCCGGTCACCCACGCGACCTTCGAGGCCGACGGGGTCTGGATCGTCACGATGTGCCCGCGGCCGATGCAGAGCGGTGATGCGGCCCCGATCCAGCCGTACCACCGCAACGTCGACTACGACGAGATCATGCTGATGCTCGGCGGCGGCGACCCGATGCCCGGCGCGCCCGGGAGCGGCTTCACGTCGATCGTTCCCGGCGGTATGAGTCACGGGCCGAACGCGATGATGCTGAAGGTCTCCGCGACCGGCAAGCTCACCCATTTCCCGTTCTACATGCTGAACGTCGACACGCGCCGACCGGTCCGCTACACGGAAGCGTTCGGCAAGTACGAGATCCCGGACTACTACCAGAACGAGAAGTTCGACGCCGTCCCGCCGACAGGTCACTGAGACAGGACATCCTGCGCGACGATCCCCGAACGAGCCTCGAGATACGGCTGCAGAGGCACTGCGGACGGTGTGGTCACGGCGTACGGGAAGGCGTCGCCGAGACAGACGCCGAGCACCGTGCGGGCGTGGCCGACCACTCCCGCAAGGTCTGGGCGGTGGCCATGTTCTGTCGCCGGCATGCCGGTGGGCGGGCGTGACGGGCAGCAGCGTGGACTCCCGGGAAGGAACACCGAACGTGCGACGTCTCCGAGTATCGATCTCCGCAGGCGATGAGCTCAACCGTGCCGGGCTCATCGCGCTGCTGAGCAGATCCACGCACCTCGCGGTGAGACCCGATCAGGATGACGTCGCTCCGGACGTGATGGTGGTGGCCCCTGTTCGCCGTCCTCAGGAACCCCGCGGGTCACTTTCCGCCAGGACGCCCCGGTCTCCCGTGCCCATCATCCTCGTCGCTGACGAGGTGTCCACCTCCGATCTGATCGACGCCGTCTGTCACGGCGTGAGAGCGGTTCTGCCCCGGGCGATGGTCAACCCCGAGGTGCTCGATCGGTGTGTGACCGCGGTCGCCTCCGGCGCGGCGATCATGTCACCCGACCTCATCGGGGATCTCCTGCGGTACATCGTCCGGCTGCACGGCGCCGGGGGCCGGATCGCGGCCGTCGATGCCGCACGTCTGACGAAGCGCGACATCGAGGTTCTCCAGCTCCTCGCGGAGGGTCTGAACACCGCTGACATCGCCGCCGCACTGCGCTACTCCAGCCGGACGGTGAAGAACGTCATTCACCAGATCATGCAACGACTGGATGTGCGCAACCGGCCGCATGCGGTTGCCTACGCCGTCCGCACAGGTCTCATTTGATCCGGCATGGAGGGGTAGACGCTATGACCTTACGGACAGCCCCCGGGAAATGGCCCCTCATCGGCCACGCCGTTCCCTTCGCCCGCAGACCGCTGGAGTTCCTCGAAGCCCAACGCTCCTGCGGCAAGGTCGTCCGGGTCCACTTGGGCAGACGTCCCACCTACATCGTCAACGACCCGGAGTTTCTCCGCCGGCTGCTGACCACCGATGCGGGCAAGGTGTCGAAGGGACTTCTGTTCGACAAACTGCGTCCACTACTGGGCAATGGCCTCCTCAACTCGGAGGGCGAGTTCCATCGCCGGCAGCGAAAGCTCATCCAGCCGGCGTTCCATCGGGAGCAGATCGCCCGCTACGTCGCGGCGATCGCCGCCGAGAGCCGAGCTGTCTCAGCGCGGTGGACTGACCGCGAAGTCGTGAGACTGGAACGGGAGACGAGTTCGCTGGTGATCGGGTCGATCACCGCCTCCCTGTTCTCCGCGGCCATCAGCGCGCACGGCGTCAGAACGATTCAAGAGTGCCTCCCCCAGGTGCTGGACGGCACATTCCGCCGCTTGATCGCATCGTCGCTGTCGCTCGACCTGCTCCCGAACCGGAGGGCGCGGCAGTTCGACACCGCCGTGGCTCGTATCCAGGAAGTGATCCGGGAGATCCTGCGATCGCGCTCGGCCGACGGCCTGCCGGCCGTCCTGCTGGCCGCGCGAGGCGAGGACGGGGAGCAGGCAATGACCGAGGACCAGCTCGTCGACGAGGTGATGACGCTGCTCATGGCGGGAACCGACACCACCGCGGGAGCCCTGAACTTCGCGTTCGACGGACTGGGCCGGAACCCGGTCGTCGAAGGGCGACTGCACGCCGAGCTCGACCGGGTACTGGCCGGGCGTACCGATGTCACCGCCGAGGATCTGCCCAAGCTGGACTACACCCGCCGCGTCGCCATGGAGGCGGTCCGGCTCGCCGCCCCGTGGCTGCTCACCCGGCGTGCCGAGGTCCCTCTCGAGTTCGGGGACGTCTCTGTTCCCGCCGGGGCCGACATTCTTTTCAGTCCGCACTCGGTGAACCGGAATCCTGACTTCCATCCCCACCCGGACCGCTTCGATCCGGACCGGTGGTTGCCCGAGCGGGTCAGGCTGCTCCCCCGCGGAGCCATGATCAGCTTCGGCATGGGGCGGCGGCAATGCATCGGCGAGTCGTTCGCACTCACCGCGATGACGGTCCACCTGGCCGGCCTGTGCGCGCGCTGGCAGCTTCGCCCCGTCGCCGGTCGACCGACCCGGCGCACTGTCACCGCCGGCATGGAACGAACCGTCGAGCTCTCGTTGATGGCCGTCGCCCGGTCCGGCCCGGCGTCCCCTTCCAGCTCCGGAGGTAGCCGGTGACCACGTACGACGAGATGATCGAGGTTCCGCCCGCGTGGTGCCCGATCCCCGGCGGCATCCATCCGCGCTGGCAGGCCCTCCACACCGATGCGGTCGGCTGGATGACCCGCCAGAAGATCTATCGCGACGAGGATCACCGCTCAAGGAATGCCGCCAGCGGCGCGGGTGAGCTGGCAGCCAGGGTCGCCTCCGATGGCACAGAGGACGCCCTGCGCGTCTACACACGTTTCCTGATGTGGCTGTTCTCCTTCGATGACGCGTACTGCAGCGAGGGCGCGTTCGGCCGGCGGCCCGAGGACCTCGTGATGGTCACCGGGCAGATGCTGCGCGTGGCCGAGACGCCGTTTCCGGACCGGATGTTCGGGGGTGACCCCTGGATCGCCGCACTCCGCGACATCCGGCTCAGCCTGGAAAGGGTGGCGAGTCCGGCTCAGGTGTCCCGGTGGGTGATGGCGTTGCGCATGTACCTCTTCGCCCAGTCCTGGGAGGCGTCCCACCGCTCGCGCGGGACCATCCCGGACCTCAACGACTACCTGGCGATGCGCATCTTCAGCGGCAGCCTCGGGGTGTGCGCGTCGCTCCTCGATGTCCTCCACGGCTGCGAGCTCCAAGCCGCCGATCTGCACCGGCCGGAGGTGCTCGCCCTGACCGAGATGATGTCGATCCTCGTCTGCGTCGACAACGACATCATGTCCTACCACAAGGAGATGAGCCGCAGCGGCGATCCCCAGCGCATCCTCGACGTCCTGATGCGCCGCGAAGGCCTCACGTTGACCGGGGCACTCGAGGCGACGGTGAGCCTGCGGGACCGCATACTCCTTCGCTACCTGGCCCTCCGGGACGACGTGACGGCCACCGCCGGTCCGGCGCTCTCGCTGTATCTCAAGGGACTGGACGGATGGATCCGCGGAAATCTCGACTGGGGTCGCGCCTCGGCGCGCTACCTCCACCCTGAAGACCCCGTCGCGCTGCCTACCGACTTCGCCGACGAACCGCGGGAGAGCAGTCGGGACCCTCTGCCCATCGCGTCCGTCGCCTGGTGGTGGGCAGTGGGCACCCGGTGACGACACTCGCCGGAGCATCCCGGCAACGGGAGGCAGCAGGCGTGGCCGCGAAGGCCGACCGCCGTTTGGTGTCCGCGCACCTGCGGGCAGCCGTCGACGCGCTGCCGGCCCCGCAGCGCGCTATCGCGGGATACCACTACGGATGGCTCGACAGCGAGGGACGACCTGCCCGGAGCGACGGCGGCAAGATGCTGCGCCCGGCCTTGGCACTGATGTCCGGCAGGGCGGTGGGCGCCCGGGCCGAAGACGTGGTTCCCGCCGCGGTCGCGGTGGAGCTCGTGCACGGATTCTCCCTGCTGCACGATGACGTGATGGACGGCGACAGGGTGCGGCATCACCGGACAGCAGCCAACCGCTGTGGATCGGCGTGCGCCGCGGCATGACGGTGTACGACGACGGCCGGAAGGACCGCGTCGGCTACAGCTGGGTGCTCGACCCGGGCAGCACCGAGTCGGTCCCGCAGTGCGTGAGCGGGGCGCCGTACGAGTGGGTGGAGACCGGCGACTTCCGGACGGTGGAATGGTTCCCCTTCCCCGGCCCACCCAGCCACTGAGGCTAACGGTCGAACCGTTCGCGACGTACGGTCGGCCGCCGTCCACGGATGGTGCTCCGCTGCAGCGACCGGATCACCTGGTCCGCGGCTGCCTCGGGCACCTCCACGAGCGCGAAGCGGTCGGTGATCTGGATCGCGCCCACGTCGCGGGCGGGCAGGCCTGCCTCACCGGTGATGGCGCCCACCAGGTCCTGCGGTCGCAGCCCGGACCGGCGGCCGAGCCCGACGAAGACCCGGGTCGTGTCGTCGCCGGACGACCGGTTGCGCGGTGTGCGAGCACGCCGGTCACCGTCGTACCGGTTGCCGGCCGCCCCGTTCTGCGAGCCCCGGCGCCGGTCCTCGCGTTCCCTCGGTAAAGCCGCCGAGGGAATCTCAGGTTCGTCGACGTCACCGCCGTTGGCGTCGTGCAGCAACTTCAGCCCGGCCAACGCCACCAGTTCGACGTCGGCATCGTCGGTGAGCAGCTCCAGGATCGGCCGGAACCGCTCCAGGTTGTCATCGTCCAGGGCCTCGCGTACGGATGTCCGCAGGAACTCCAGGCGCCGCGTCCGCAGATCCGTGACCGTGGGCAGCTTCTCCGCCTGGATCCGCTGTCCGGTGAGTCGTTCGATGGCCTTGAGCAACCGCTGCTCGCGCGGCTCCGCCAGGGTGATCGCGGCACCCTCCCGCCCCGCCCGGCCGACCCGGCCGATGCGATGCACGTACGCCTCGGGCGCCGACGGCACGTTGTAGTTGATGACGTGGGTCAGCTGCTCCACATCCAGGCCGCGGGCCGCCACATCCGTGGCGACGAGTAGTTCGGTACTACCGCCGCGCAGCCGGCCCATCACCCGGTCGCGCTGATCCTGGCTCATGCCGCCGTGCAGTGCCTCCGCACGGTATCCACGGCCGTTCAGACTCTGAGTGACCTCGTCGACCTCCTCGCGGGTACGGCAGAACACGATCGCCGCCTGAGGCGCTTCGACGTCCAGCACTCGTCCGAGAGCGGCCGTCTTGTGGGCCCGCGCGATGATGTACGCGCTCTGGCGTACCCGGGGAAGGCTGTCCGCGGGCGCCGTCTCGCGACCCATCCGGATATACAGCGGTTCACGCAGGTGCCGGCGGGCGATGGCGTCGATCCGTGGCGGCATGGTGGCCGAGAACAACACCGTCTGCCGGGCGTCGGGCGTCTCGGCGAGGATGGCCTCGATGTCTTCGGCGAAGCCCATGTCGAGCATCTCGTCGGCCTCGTCCAGCACGACGGCGCGGACCTGGCCCAGCTGCAGACTCTCCCGCTCGATGTGGTCCAGGACCCGGCCCGGCGTGCCGACGACGATGTCCACACCGCGCCGGAGGACCTGCAGCTGGCGGTTGATCGGCTGACCGCCGTACAGGGGAAGGACCCGGACGCCCAGGTCACGACCATAGCGGTGGACCGCTTGCGACACCTGCTCGGCCAGTTCCCGGGTCGGCACCAGAACCAGCGACCCGGGGCCGCCCGGCGCACCGGCCGTGAGTCCTTGAAGCAGCGGCAACGCGAAGGCCGCGGTCTTGCCGGTACCGGTCGCGGCCTGCCCGACCAGGTCCTTGCCCTCGATCAACGGAGGAATCGCCTCCCGCTGGATCGGGGTGGGCTCCTCGTACCCGAGCCCGCTCAGCGCGCGAAGCAGTTCCGGGCGCAGCCCCAACGCGCCGAAGTCCAGCGACTCTTCATCCATGACGCCAAGGATACGAAGGTGGCCCCGAGCGACATCCCCCGGCGTGAGCGCTCAGGGCCGTCCAATTCTTCGATCTTGACGGCTCAAGCTAATCCGACTAGCTTAAAGCTATAGCGATTAGCTTTGGCGTCAGGAACGGAGAGACCATGACCGAGTACTTGAGCCTCGACGGCGGCACCATCGCGTACGAGGTGACGGGTGCGGGACCTCTGGTCGTCCTGGCCCCCGGGCTGGGCAACAGCCGCGACGCCTACCGCTTCGTCGCGCCGCAGCTCGTGGCCGCCGGCTACCGGGTCGCCACGGCCGACCTGCGCGGCGCCGGTGAGTCCAGTGCGCAGTGGCCGTCGTACTCCCGTACCGATATCGCGGGTGACCTGGTCGCCCTGATCCGCCACCTCGGCGGCCCGGCCGTGCTGATCGGCCACTCGATCGCCGGCGGCGCCGCCACCATCGCGGCCGCCAGGGCGCCCGAGCTGATCACCGCAATCGTGGAGCTGGCACCGTTCACCCGCAAGCAGGCGGCGAAGCTGGGCGACCTGCGGCACGCCGGCTACCGCAAGGGCGCCTTGCGGCTGGCCGGCGCGATGATGGGCAGCCTGTCGTCCTGGCTGAGGTACCTCGACCTTGCCTACCCGGGGACCAAGCCCGCCGACTGGGCCACCGACCAGGCCCGCACCGAGGAGATGCTGCGCCGGCCGGGGCGCAGGAAGGCACTGCAAGCCATGATCAGATCCTCGCCGGCCGACGCCGGTGCCGAACTCGGCAACGTGCGGTGCCCCGTCCTGGTCATCGTAGGCTCACTGGACTACGACTGGGCCGATCCGAAGGCCGAAGGGCAGGCGATCGTGGCGGAGATGCCGGCGGGACTGAGCCGACTCGAGATGATCGACGGGGCGGGTCACTACCCGCACGCGCAGTACCCCGACCAGGTCTGCTCCCTGGTGCTGAGCTTCCTGCAGGCGAACGCCCGTGCCTAGGGCCGGCCTCGCCCAGGCGACCGTCGTGGCGGCCGGCGCGGCACTCGCCGACGAGATCGGCTTCGCCGGCCTGACCATGGGACTGCTGGCCGAGCGGGTCGGTGTCAAAACGCCGTCGCTCTACAAACACGTCGCCTCCCTCGAAGCCCTGCAGCGCAGCATCGCCCTGCAAGCCAAGCGCGAGCTCGGCGACGTCCTCGCGCGTGCCGCCGCCGGCAAGTCCGGCCCCACCGCGGTCCGCGCGTACGCCGACGCATGGCGCCGCTGGGCCCTCGACCACCCGGGCCGCTACGCCGCCACCGTCCGGGCACCCACCACCGACGCCGACGACGAAGAGGACCGCCGCGTAGCGAACGAAAGCCTGCAAGTCATGTACGACGTCGTCGCCGGATTCGGCCTGCGCGGCACCCGCGCACTCGACGCCGCCCGGGTACTGCGGTCGGCGTTGCACGGCTTCGCCACTCTCGAGAGCGCCGGCGGCTTCGGACTCCCCCGAGACGTCGACCGCAGCTTCAGCTTCCTCGTCGACACCCTCATCGCCGGCCTGCAGACCGATCAGCCGGCGATCCCGGGCGACACCGATGACGACCACCCGATCGCCCACGAAGTCTGACCCCGCTGTTTCTTCGAGAAAGCGCATTCGTACGTCACACCCGCTTTTACCCGGCCGGCGAGCGTCGCGACGACATTTGTGAACACCACTAGCCCGCCATCGCCCCGATTCCCCAGCTCCGAGCGGTCGGACGGACCCGCGAAATTGTCATAAGCCGATCTCGACGTAGGATCCGGAACCGGCTCGCAAGTCATTGCGCGGACGGAGGAACCCATGTCTCTGCTTACCAAAGCGCGTTGCCGCGCCAGCATCACGGCGGCCGTCATCGCATCAGCCGGAACATTGACCATTGCGGCGCCGGCCAACGCTGATGCGACAACGGTCCGATTCCGCAACATCGCGTCGGGCAAATGCCTGGAAAGCTTCCTGCAGTCGGACCCGCAGCGCCCGGGGTACGTCTACACCGAGCCCTGCCCGCCCCAAGGCGTCACCTGGCGCCCCATCCCGGCCACGGTGCAGGACCCGACCGTGCAGGACGCCGTGCAACTGCTCGACATCGAGGCCCACTGGTGTCTGGAGAGCAACGGCGTGGACGTCTACACCCGCCCTTGCCAGGAGGGCAACGAGATGCAGGCATGGCGGTTCGGACCGACCGGCACCATCGAGCACATCGCGCCGACCGGCTGCGTGACCGGGGATGACGACACATCATTGTTCGTCCGGTCCACCGCCTGCGCAGACAGCCCATCCCAGCAGTGGACCCGCTTCTGAGGCCGCTATCCATGCCCACGCCGAGCGGGTGCCCCGGCGCGGTTGCTACTCGTAGCAGCCGGCCCGGTCGGCGCACCGCGGCCAGCGTGCTGCCGGGCTTGATGCCCTCGGGCGTCTTCTGGTCGCCGAACGAGTCGACGCCGCCCGAGGCGTCCGTGTGGCTTCCGCAGCACCACCGGCCGAGGACGAAGCGGCACCGCCCGGTACGGCGGCGGCGTCCTCATGCCAACGGTGCCAACCCGGGCAACAGCCCGTCGGCGGCCCCCGTGATGGTAACGCCGAGGGGGTCGCCAAGATGAGCTGGTCATTTGGCTCAACCGGGGCCGGCGCCAGCCGATACCCCATCCACAGAAGGTCAGCGTCGACACACCGTGGGGGCCGGCATGCGGGGCATCCGAAGCGGTCGTCCGGCGAACGGAGACGCCTTCGCGACGTGGATCGCCACCCTTCCCCGGGTCGGCACCGGCGCCGTCGTCGGCCGTGAAAGCATCGTGCAGTCCCCGTCGCATGTACGCCCCGGCGACCTGATCATCTCCGGCGCGGAACGTTACCGAGTCGCCAGCGTCGACGCGCCCGTCCGGGACGTCGTCCAGGTGCATCTGGCTCACAGCGAACGACGCCGGTGCCTCTACCTGGAATCCTCCACCCCGGTTCGGGTCGTACGCGCCAGGCGGCGCAAACAGAAGAAGGCACCGAACCCGCCACCATGACGGCGAGCAGGTGGCCTCCAGTGCCTCGGTGAACGTCCGCAGCCGCTTGCGGAACTCCGCGTTGTGCGCCCGCGCCTTCTGCATACCGTTGAAATAGCGTCCGTTCTCGAGGGCGCGACGACGAACGTCCTACTCCTGTCCTCCGACGCCGCTACCTGGAAGCCGGGCAACCGTCCGCCGTCTCGCACGTCTCGGTGGCCGGTCGGATTGCGGTCCGGACGCGGTCGCCCGGCGCGAGCAGCATGCCCTGCGCCGCCGCGTCGGCGGGGGCGGACGTACCGGCCGCTGTCTTCACGCCGGGGTGTCCTCCCAGTAGGCAGGCGTGTCCGGTGATGTTCTCGAAGATCAGCGAACCGGCATCGCCGGTGATGCGGAGTTCGCCGATGCGGCACCACGAGGGCGGCTCACCCGTTGCAGGATCTACGTAGTCCACGCCCGCGTCGGGCAGTACCAGCGTGTACGCCGTGGCCGGAGCCTCCCGGAAGTCCGGCACCGGGGCGGTGGCCGCCGCAAAGGTGCCGACTGTGGCTCCGGCGGGCGGCGCTGCGAGCGTGATCCCCAGCGCGCCGACCGCCAGCAGCGCTCCCCGACCGATGTTGCGCATCCGCCTGCTCCCCCGAAGTCGTGCTTCCGTATGCCGAAGACGCTATGCGGATCGACGATGACCTTGCTCACCCTTCCGTGCCACTTGGAGCTCCCTTGTCCTTCTCGACCAGGATCCACGCTTGTCGGGTGTAGCGAATGCCTATCGGCATCCCGCTCGTGTTCATGATCGCTCGCACAGAGAACGAGCGAGGTCCATCAGGCATGGAGTAGTGACGGGGACCCTGGCCAAGGACTGGCCGGCCACGAATACGTCAGGAGTGTTCCCTCCGTCGCCCTTTAGGGCGTACGTTTCCCGTTCTTCCAATTGAGGATTCTCCACGACTTTATCGTCGCCTCCATGGTATTAGCTTCGATCGCCCGTCATCTCCGGCCGCGCAGGCGCCGTCTCGGACTGCTGCTCGCCGGCGTGCTCATCGCGACGGGAACACCCACGGCCGCCGTCGCGGCCACTCCGCTGGTGGCTGCGAAACCGGCCCCCTCGGTCGGCTTCGACGGCCTGGTGTACGCCACCGTGTACGCCGGCTCCACGGTGTACGTGGGCGGCAGTTTCCGAAACGCCATCGTCGACGGGCGCTCGGTGCCCCGCAAGCGGCTGGCCGCCCTCAACGCCCGTACCGGTGAACTGCTGCCCTGGGCGCCGACGACCAACGGCACCGTGTGGGGGCTGACCGCATTCGGGCAGTCGCTGTACATCACCGGCAAGTTCACCACGGTCGGTGATCAGGCACGCGGCGGCCTGGCCAGCATCAATCTGCGGACCGGCGCCGTCGGCACGCTCAAGCACACGATCAAGGGTGAGGGGCACGCGCTCGCCGCGGGCGGCGGACGGTTGTTCCTGGGCGGAGCGATCAGTGCCGTCGACGGGCGCACGCAACGCAACTTCGCGGCGTTCGACCTCGCGTCCGGTGCCCTCGACACCACGTTCGGCAGCGGCGCCGACGGCGAGGTCAAGGCACTGACGGTGGCCGGTTCCCGGCTGTACGTCGGCGGCAAGTTCAAGCGCCTCAACAACGCCGACGGCACCGTCCGGCTCGCCGCCCTCCGGCTCGCCGACGGCCGGGTCGACACGGCGTTCCGTCCCGCCACGCCGTACTTCGTCGGGGCCCTCACCGTCGCCCCTGACAAGGTGTACGCAGCGCTGGCCGGCCCGGGCGGCAGGGTGGCCGCGTACCGGCCTGACGGACAGCTGATCTGGAGCACGGTCACGGACGGCGACGTGCAAGCGATCACGCAGCTGGGCGGAGCCGTGTACGCGGGCGGGCACTTCACCGTCGCCTGCCCCGGACCGTCGCGCACAGCGACCTCATGGTGCCCGTCCAAGCTGCGCAGCCAGCCGAAGCTGGCGGCGCTGAACGCCGAGAACGGCTCGCTGCTCGCCTGGAACCCGAAGAGCAACGGCAAGTGGGGCGTGCTCAGCATGGACGTCCACCCCACCCTCGGCAGGATCGCGGTGGGCGGCGAGTTCACGGCCTTCGGCGGCCTCAGCCGTCCGCACTTCGCCCAGTTCACTTCGCCGTGTGCGTACGGATGCAACGGCCGGTCCCGGTAGCACTCGATCGATGATCACGGGGCGGTGCCGGACCTCCGGCACCGCCCCGTTTCTCTGCCAGCGCGGAAGGCGGCGAGCGGCGGCAACCCCCACTCACTGAGGCCCGGCGGCGCCAACCGGCCTTGCGGCCGTCGTGCCCAGAGCACCGTCCAGGGTGTGCCTGGACCAGCCGACGGCCGACAAGTACGTAGTGACCATGTTCTCGATGCCGACCATCTTGAGGGCGGCCGCCGGCTCTCCCTGCTCGTACGCGCGCACGACCGACAGGACCTGCCCCAGGTCGCCGATGCCGTCGGTCAAGGCTTCGGCGACCGCGCCGGACAGCGGAAGTTGCGCGATGAGGTCGTTGGTCGGCTCGGCCAGCAGATCGGCGATACCGGAGAGCAGACCGACGGTGAAGGCCGCGCCACCGTCGATTCCTGCATCCTGGGCCACGAGCTGGCACAGCCGTGCCCTGATCATGGTCGCCATCAACTGTTCCTCGGTCGCTTCGGTGAGGTCGCTGAACAGCATCAGCGTCACCCATTGCCGCACGGTCGCCATACCGAGCAGGACGGCCGCCTCCCGCACGGAGGACACCCGAGCGCTGAGCCCGGATGCGGCCGCGTTCGTCGCCTGCAGCAACCTGAAGGTGATGGCGGGGTCACGGCTGATCATGTCCACGATCTCGTCGAGATCCTGCTCGGTGGCGTTCAGGGCGGCGATCAACTGGAGGCGACCGATCCGGGTCGGCGACAGCGAGGCCTTCGACAGGATGTGCGGGCGGCCGAGGACGTGACCCTGGAAGTATTCGAAGCCCAGGTCCATCGCGCACTGAAGCTGGTCTTCTGTCTCGAGTCGCTCCGCGATCAACTGTAGATGGGGAAACATGCGGCAGTGCCGCACCGTTTCGGCGATCTCGGCGGCTTGCGCGTCCAACATGTCGATCTTGACGAAGGTGACCATCTCGAGCAGTCGTTCGCTCTCCGTACCCCAGACGAAGTCGTCGAACGCGACTGTGAAACCTCTGTCGACCAGCGATCGGACCCCGTCAACGACCGCGTCGTCCACGTGAACCGTTTCGATGATCTCGAGGACGGCCTGGTTGGCGTCGAACGGTACCGGCAGGTCGCCGACGAGGAACTCCCGGGTGACGTTCACGAAGCAGGCCTTCGAGCCCGCGAGCTCGGCCAGGCCGAACTCGGTGAACGCGGCGATGATCACCCGGCTCGTCGCCCGCGCGGTTCGTTGCGACGCGTCCTCCGCGTCCGAGGCGTCACGAAACAGCAGTTCGTAGGCGATCACGTCGCCGGAGCGGTCATAGATCGGTTGACGGCCCACATGGACGAACCGAGTCTCGTCACCGTTGGCGGCAGCCGCATATGTCATATACCGACCGTATGCCTGCGAACCCCCTGCGGGTCAGGCTCCCGAAATCTCGACACCTCGGTGTGAGGTAGAACAGGTCACCGCTCCCCGCGACAACGCCCGTTCGCCAAGCAGGAGCCGGGCAGCCGAGATGATCGCGGCGAGTTCGCGGATTTCCCGGCGCGCTGTGGTGTCGCAACAGCGCCGCGCCAGGTGGCCTCGCCATGGCGTCCGGAGACCAGAGACTCCTGACAAAAGTTGCCGACCGGCACGGTTTCGCCGACTCCCGAAGCATGGGCCTGATGAGGCCCCGGGTCTCGGCCGTCGGCGGCGCTCAGTGCCGCAGCTTCCGTAGCCGCACGAGCAGCTCGGCGGGATCGTCGGCGGCCCTGCACGGCGAGCACGTGCTCGATGAGGTCGGCGGCGGACAACTACCGGTCGACAACGGCAGGGGTGAGGGCGATGACGATGCCGGCGGCGACGCCGGGTCGACGCCCGAGCCTGTCGCGGACCGTGCGCCGGGAACCAAGGGACGCGCTGTTGCAGTTGATTCTGAAAAATCGACTTAAGTACGCTGCGCGCATGTCATATGTGGTCCCGCCGACCCGCGTGGCGGCCGTGGTCCGTCAGCTGCGCCACGAGATCGTCACCGGCGAGCTCGCGCCCGGCACGCTCATCAAGGATGCGGAGGTCGCGGCCCGTCTCGGCGTCAGCATCACACCGGTGCGCGAGGCGATCGCCCAGTTGTCCGTCGAGGGCCTGATCGACATAGCCCCGAACCGCGCCCGGCGTGTGACCCGCATGACGCGCAAGAGAACGCTCGAGCTGATCGACGTGATGGCCGTGCTGGCTTGCGCCGGTTTCGAGCGGGGAATCGACAATCTCGTCCCTTCGGACCTCGAACTCATGCGCCGGAGGCACCGTGAGTACCTTGTGGCGCTGGAAGCGGGGAACACGGTGACCGCCACGGCCGCCGCCGCGGACTTCGGCAACATCGTCATCACGGCCAGCGGCAACCGGGAGCTGCAGTCCTTACGCGACTTCGCAGTGGCTCGCACCAGGCGCATCGCGCCGTGGGGCGTCGACAGCCCTCTGTGGTCCATCGTTGCCCAGAGCCACGAGGCAATCCTGCAACTCCTCGAGGACGGTGAGAAGCAGGCAGCGTTGCAGCGATACCAGGGGATCTACGCCGACTACCGCGCGCTGGCCGAGCAGGCCCCGTTCGACGCCGAGGACGCCGTCCATCCGTGAAAGTCCATCGGAACCCACACAAGACTCCATGGCGGCGATGCCGCCTGGCAGCCCGGCGTCCGACGGCCGTCGTGGCTCAGCCACCGCCCTGAGCTGTCGCGGTGAGTCAGCCCGGTTGGCGCTCGCGGAGCGATGCTGAGGGTGCCGTCAGGAACGCGCGGAACCCGCTTCGGTGAAGGTGTCCAGGCCATCCGCACAGCTCTGCCGGACGAGCTCACGGTGCCCGGCGACGGCGCCCGGCTACGTCAGGTCCTCGACCACCTGCTCGACAACGCCATCAAGTACAGCCCCGACCAGGCAACCGTCACCGTCACCCTGAACAACCGCGACAACGCAGCGGAGCTCACCATCACCAACCCCGGCGCACCCGCCGAGGAACAGGACCGCTTGCTCCGCAGGCTGTACCGCGGTAGCAACGCCCGCCACCAAGGCATCCCCGGCAACGGCCTCGGACTCACCCTCAGCCGCGCCGTCATCGACCGCCACCACGGCACCCTCAGCATCAAGCCGAACCCACCCACCGGCACGAGCGTCACCGTGCGCCTGCCCCCCCATCCCGCATGCTGACCGCGCAGTGCCTTGACGAACGACCGACCACGCAGCCGGCGGGTGTCACCGCCCTGGCAAGGTGAAGTCCATGAGCAGAATGGGCACCGTGCGGATCGCCGGCATCGTGCTGCTCGTCGCCCTCTCGCTACTGGCAGCCGCCTGGTGGGGGCAACGGCGTCTCATCTACTTCCCCGACCGCAGCACACCGGCGGCTCCCAAGCCCTTCCAGGCCGTTTCATTGCGCACCGAGGACGGCCTGACGCTCACCGCTTGGCTGTGGCGTCCGTCCCGTGTCGACCGTGAGACGGCGGTGCTGGTCACGCCCGGCAATGCGGGCCACCGCGGCTACCGGGTGCCGCTGGCCACCGCGCTCGGCGATGCCGGGTTCACCGTGCTCCTGCTGGATTACCGCGGGTACGGCGGGAACCCGGGTACGCCCAGCCAGAACGGCCTGGCCGACGATGCTCGCGCGGCCCGGGCATACCTCGATGACGCCGGCTTCGGCGACGACCGGACCGTGTACTTCGGCGAGAGTCTCGGGGCGGCCGTCGCGGTCGCACTGGCCGTCGAACGACCGCCGGCGGCGCTGGTGCTGCGCTCGCCGTTCACCGACCTGGCGGCGGCCGGGCGGGCGCACTACCCCTGGCTGCCGGTGGGCCTGCTGCTGCGTGACCGCTTCCCGGTCGCGGACCTGCTGCCGACGGTACGGGTGCCGACCACGGTGATCTACGGCAGCGCAGACACAGTCGTCCCGCCGGAACAGAGCCGTGCCGTCGCCGAACGCGCCGGCGGACCGGTGCGAGTGGTGCGCCTCGACGGGGCCGACCACAACGACCCGCTGCTCACGCACGGCCCGCAGGTGATCAACGCCGTCACGGAAGGCGCAGCCGACCGTTAATGCGCCCGTGCCGCCGCGGCCGGTGCCGCGTGGCGGCGTCGTCCCAGCACGGCCAACGTCGGGGGCAGGAGCAGAGCCAGCGCGACGATCGACCACAGGACGATGTTGATCGGTCCGCTGAGCAGGATCGACGGGTCGCCCTCGGAGATGGCCAGGGCACGCCGCAGTTGCTGTTCGGCCAGCGGCCCGAGGATCATCGCGATGACGGCGGGCGCCACCGGGACGTCGGCGAGCCGCATGAGCAGGCCCAGCAGCCCCAGGAGGTAGAGCAGGATCAGGTCGGTCGTGGTGCCGCCGGCGGCGAAGGTGCCGAGGGTGGCGAAGACCAGCACGCCGGCGTAGATCCCGTACGCGGGGATGGTCAGCATCCGGGCCCATATCTTGACCAGCGGCAGGTTGAGCACCAGCAGCATGAGGTTGCCGATGTACAGGCTGGCCAGCAGTGCCCAGACCAGCGGTCCCGACTCGGAGAACAGCTGCGGTCCCGGTTGCAGGCCGTACGACTGGAACGCGGTGAGGATCACGGCGGCGGTGGCCGACGTGGGCAGCCCGATCGTGAGCAGGGGCACCAGCACGCCCGCCGCCGCGGCGTTGTTCGCCGCCTCCGGCCCGGCCAGTCCCTCGATCGCCCCCTGGCCGAACTCGTTCTTGTGCTTGGACAGGCGCCGTTCAAGGCTGTAGCTGAGGAAGGTGGGGACGTCGGCGCCGCCGGCCGGCAGGCTGCCGATCGGGAAACCGAGCGCCGTGCCGCGCAGCCACGCCGGCCAGGAACGACGCAGGTCGGCGCGGGACAGCACCGCCCGGCCGCGGACCGGTTCGACCGTAGCGCTGCCGGTGCCGGCCAGCAGGTGGCCGAACGTCTCGCCGAGCGCGAACAGCGCCACGACCAGGATGACGACGTCGATGCCGTCGAGCATGGCGGGTACGCCGAACGACAGCCGGGGCTGCCCGGTCTGCGCGTCGATGCCGACCAGCCCGACGGCGAGCCCGATGGCGAGGCTGGCGAAGCCCTTGACCAGGTTCGGTCCGAGCAGGGCCGCGACGGTGACGAACGCGACCGCCATCAGGGCCACGTACTCGGGTGGGCCGAAGGTGAGGGCCAAGTCGGCGACGACCGGGGCGAGGAAGGTGAGGCCCAGGGTGCCGATCGTGCCGGCGACGAAGCTGCCGATGGCGGCCGTCGCGAGCGCGGCCGCCGCCCGGCCGGCCCTCGCCATCTTGTTGCCCTCCAGCGCCGACATCATCGATGCCGTCTCGCCCGGTGTGTTGAGCAGGATGGAGGTGGTGGAGCCGCCGTACATGCCGCCGTAGTAGATGCCCGCGAACATGATCAGCGCGCTGGCCGGATCGAGCCGGAACGTGATGGGCAGCAGCATCGCCACGGTCAGAGCGGGACCGATGCCGGGCAGGACCCCGACCGCGGTGCCGATGGTGACCCCGATGAACGCCCACAGCAGGTTCGCCGGGGTCAGCGCGTCGCCGAAGCCCTGCACCAGGGACTGCACCTGATCCATGTCAGAACCCCCACGGACCGGCCGGCAGGGCGAGCCCGATGAGGCGGTCGAAGACCAGGAACACCACCCCGGCGAGCGTCCAGCCGTAGGCGGCGGTGCGGGCCGGGTGCGGCGCGCCGAGCAGCAGTGCGGCGCCGGTGAACAGCAGCGCGGACGCGACGACGTAGCCGACGAACGGCAGCACGACGGCGAAGGCGACGAGCAGGGCCACCATCGCCGCCAGGCGCAGCAGCCGCCGGTGCGGCAGCTCCTGCGGTGCGGTTGCGGTGCGCAGGTGGCGGCCGGCCTGCAACACCAGCAGCGCTCCGAGCACGCCCAGCAGGATGCCGACCGCGGTCGGCGCCACAGCGGGACCGACGACCTCGTCACTGGGCCGCAGTCCGGCGGCGTCGACCAGGACGACGACCGCCCCGATCATCATCACGACGCCCAGCGCCGCCGACGCCAGCAGCGTGCCGCGGTCGTGCTCGCCGTGCGCCGGGAGGGCATCCTCGGCCTCCTCGGACAGGGTGGCGTGGGCGACCATCGGCATGGACGGGGCGAGCGGATCGGGCTCGACGAGGTCCGACCCGGCCAGGTCGGAGCGGAGCGGACGCGGCTCGGCAGGCGGATCACTCACGGCGCTCACCCGATTCCCATCTCCGTCAGTACCTGTGCGATGCGGCGCTCTTCGGCTTGCAGGAACGCGGCGAACGGTGGACCGGCCAGCGTGGCGTCGAGCCAGCCGCGGCGCTGCAGCGTCTCCGCCCAGGCCTCGGTCCGGGTCATCTGCACGATGAGGTCCTCCAGCGTGCGCTTCTCAGCCTCGGTGATGCCCGCCGGAGCCACCACCGCGCGCCAGTTCTCCAGCTCGACGTCCACGCCCGACTCGCGCAGGGTGGGCACGTCGGGCAGAGCGGGCAGCCGCTGCGGACTCGACACGGCCAGCGCCCGGATGTTGCCCGCCCTGATCTGCGGCGCCAGCTCGGACACCCCCGACACCGCCGCGGTCGCCCGCCCGGACAACACCGTGGTCAGTGCCTCGCCGCCACCAGAGTGGGCGATGTAGTTCGTCTTCGCCGGGTCGCCACCCACCGCGCGGGCCACCAGGCCGGCCAGGATGGTCTCCACTCCCCCGGCCGAGCCGCCGGCGATCGAGACCGACCGCAGATCGCGGCGCATCCGCGCGGCGAGGTCCTGCATCGTTGCCACCGGCGAGTCCTTGGCCACGACGATCACCTCGTAGTCGGTGGTCAACCGTGCCAGCGGCGTGGTCTGGGCCAGCGTCACCGGCGAGTCGTTGCTCTCGATCGCGCCGACCATGACCAGTCCCATGACCATCAGCTCGGTGGGCTGACCCTTCAGCCGTGCGTACTGGCTCAGGCCGACGGTGCCACCGGCGCCGCCGACGTTGTAGACCTCGGTACGCCCGACGAGGTCGCGCAGGGCGGTCTGCATCTCCCGCGCGGTCTGGTCCCAGCCGCCGCCGGGCGACGCGGGCGCCATGATGCGCAGCTGCCGTCCGTTGAGCAGGTCCCGAGCGCCCGCGGCGCCCGGCGCCCGGGCGGACGCCAGAGTGGTGACGATCAGGACTGCGGTGACCAAGGCGGCGGCGACGAACGGCCCGATGCTGCCGAGGCGGCGCCGCACGCGTCGATCGTTGGACGACTCCTGCATGGACGATCACCCCTGAACAGCGTTGTCGTCTCGCACCGGTCCGGATCACGCTCGGGTGGGTCTGTGGTCTGTTCAGTTTTGCGGTCATCGCGCGGGCCGGCAACATGGCGCCGCCACGCCGCGGGTCACCTTTGTCTCCGACCGCCCCGCTGGGCCGTCCCACTGGGCGTTCGCGCTGCTCGAGCACGGTTGCCGCGGCTCGGCGACCCACCCGATACATCCGAATGGGTGCTCGTTCACCGGTCGGGAACGATCTAGTCTTGCGATTACTTTTCGAAGATCCGGGGGAAGCCTGGTGGATCGGCAAGCGCCCGAGCGTCGCGTCACGCTGGCCGCAGTGGCGCGGGACGCGGGCGTCTCGGTGGCGACCGTGTCCAAGGTCGTGAACGGGCGAACGGACGTCGCGTCGGACACCCGAGCTCGCGTCGGTGAGCTGCTGACCCGGCACGGCTACGTCGCTCGCGGCGCCGGTGGCGTTCAGCCGATCACGCGTACGGTCGAGTTGCTGTTCGACGCCCTGCAGACACCGAACAACCTCGAGATCGCCCGGGGCGCCATCGAGGCCGCCGCCGTCGGGGATGTCGACGTGGTGGTCGGGATCGTCCCGGACGATCCTCTCGGCGCCGCCTGGACGCGACGCGTCTCGGCTGCCCGGCATGAAGGCGTCATCCTGGTCACCTCGGCGATGAGCGCACAGCAGTGGCAGCACTTCGTGGAGCGGGGCATCCCGGTCGTCGCGATCGACCCGGTCAACGTGCCGAGCCAGGATGTGCCCAGCGTCGGCGCCACCAACTTCACGGGCGGCATGGAAGCCGCTGCGCACCTGATCGACCTCGGTCATCGGCGGATCGGCCTGATCGAGGGGCCGCCCGAGGCGATGGTGAGCATCGCGCGTTCGCACGGATTCCGCGCCGCACTGGCGCGGGCAGGCCTGACCCCCGAGCCCGAGCTGATCCGCACCGCGGCGTTCACGTTCGATGCGGGTGTCGCCGCCGCCATGGAGATCTTGAGCCGGCGGAAGCCGCCGACCGCCGTGCTGACCTCGAGTGATCTGCAAGCCCTCGGGGTCGTCGAGGCGGCCCGCACCAGGGGCCTGCGCGTGCCGGAGGACCTCAGTGTTGTGGGGTTCGATGACATGCCGACGGCGTGCTGGTCCGCGCCGCCGTTGACAACAGTGCGGCAGCCTTTCGCCGAGATGGGGCGGGTCGCGATGCGCCGCCTGCTGCGCCGCATCGCCGGTGAGCAGCTCACGTCGCCGCGTATCGAGCTGGCGACCGAGATCGTGGTGCGTCGGTCGACTGCTCCGTACCGGTGAGTTCGAGATCTTTTCGAAATTTCTTCTGAACTTTTTCGAGAACTCGCGTTATTGCCATCCCTTCGGTGGTATGCGCCTGCGGAAGCCGACGCTGCCGACGCCCGGGGGTGCGCACGCAGCGGTGATTTCGGCGTGCGCGTTGACGACGAGGGAGCACCTCCATGAACGCCAAAAACCTGTCCCGGCGTGAATTTCTCGGAATGACGGCCGGAGTGGCCGGGACCGCGGCCCTGGCCGCCTGCGGCAGCTCGGGGCCGAGCAGGCAGACGAGCGGCGGCCCGGGCGTCGCCTCCTACTGGTCGCTGTCCGGGCCGCCCGGCGAACCGATCCGTCAGGCTGCGATCGACCGTTTCAACAGTACGAACCCGACCACCAAGATCAGTGCCACGTTCTTCCAGAACGACGCGTACAAGCAGAAGATCAAGACCGCGATCGGCGCGGGCCAGGGCCCGACGATGATCTGGGGCTGGGGCGGCGGAGGCCTCAAGACGTACGTGAGCGCCGATCAGGTGGAGGACCTGACCGGCTGGTTCGCCGACAACCCGGCGGTGAAGAACAAGATCTTCCCGGGGTCCTTCGGCGCGGCCACGGTCAACGACAAGATCTATGCGATGCCCGTCGAGACGGTGCAGCCGATCCTCCTCTTCTACAACAAGCGGGTCTTCGACAAGGTCGGTGCCCAGCCCCCGCGCTCATGGGGCGAGCTCATGGCGCTGGTGCCCAGGTTCAACGCCGCGAACATCGCGCCGATCTCGCTGGGTGGCCAGTCGCGCTGGACGAACATGATGTGGCTGGAGCTCCTGCTCGACCGCATCGGCGGCTCCCAGGTCTTCGACCGGGTCTTCGCCGGCGAGAAGAACGCCTGGTCCGACCCGGCCGTGCTGGACATGCTCACCAAGGTTCAGCAGCTCATCCAGGCCAACGGCTTCGTCAAGGGCTTCTCGTCGATCACCGCCGACTCGAACGCCGATCAGGCCCTGCTCTACACCGGCAAGGCCGCGATGATGCTGCACGGCTCGTGGTCGTACGGCATCCAGCAGGCGCAGGGCGGCGACTTCGTCAAGAGCGGCGGCCTGGCCTGGATGAGCTTCCCGCCGGTCGAGGGCGGCAAGGGCGACCCTTCCGACCAGGTCGGCAACCCGGGCCAGTACCTGTCGATCTCGTCCAAGGCGACCGACGCGGCGAAAGACGTCGCGAAGAAGTTCATGTCGACCACCCTGCTCGACAACCAGGAGGTCGCGGGCTGGATCAAGTCGGGTGGAGTGCCGATCATCAAGGGCAGCGACGCACAGCTGGGCACTTCGCCCGACGCGCAGTACCTGAAGTTCATCTATGACGTGTCGAGCAAGGCGAAAGTGTTCGCCCAATCCTGGGACCAGGCGTTGAGCCCGACCGCCGCGGAGACGCTGCTGGACAACATCGCCAAGCTGTTCCAGCTGCAGATCACCCCGCAGCAGTGGGTGGACAGCATGAACGGGGTCATCGGGAAATGACCACGCTCGCTCCCCCCGCCGTCTCCGTGAGGCAGCCGACCACCTCGCAGAGCGGACACCGCCGCTCCATCCTGTGGATGGCGCTGCCGGCGCTGCTGATGTTCCTGGCGTTCGGGGTCCTCCCGCTGTTCGGCGTGCTCGCCCTGAGCTTCACGACCTGGGACGGCATCGGCGCGATCGTGCCGTCCGGTCTGACCAGCTGGCGCGCCACACTGACCGATCCCGGGCTCCCCCACGCGTTGTGGGTCACCTTCGTGATCATGGTGTTGTCCTGGGTGGTGCAGACGCCACTGTCCATCCTCATCGGCGTGTTCACTGCCGCACACAAGCGCTACCGTGCCGTACTGGCGGTGCTCTACTTCATTCCACTCCTGCTGTCCTCGGCCGCCATCTCGATCACCTACAAGGCGCTGCTCGACCCGAACTTCGGGCTCGGCACCGGCCTGCACGTCCCGTGGCTCAACAAGGACTGGCTCGGCGACCCGACGCTCGCCATGGGTGTGCTGATCTTCGTGATCTCCTGGCAGTACATCCCGTTCCACTCCCTGATCTACCAGGGCGCCGTCCGGCAGATCCCGGTCAGCATGTACGAGGCCGCGCAGATCGACGGCGCCGGCCGGGCCCGGCAGTTCTGGAGCATCACGCTGCCGCAGCTCAAGTACACGATCATCACGTCCTCGACGCTCATGGTGGTCGGCTCGCTGACCTTCTTCGACCTGATCTACGTGCTGACCGCCGGCGGCCCCGGCGACGCCACCCGCGCCCTCGCGCTCGAGATGTACCAGGTCGGCTTCCAAGCCAACCTGATGGGCCCGGCCAGCGCCATCGCCGTCATCCTCGTCCTGGTCGGCCTGCTGCTGGCCCAGGTGCTGCGCCGCCTCGGGGGCAAGGGCGACGAGAGCCAGCTGGAAGGAGCCTGACATGGCGACCGTCTCGCACGCCGCGCCGGCCCGGCGCGGTGGCACGGCGGGCCGGATCCTGCGGCTCAACTGGATCGGCGGCTCCTTCGGCTGGATCTGGCTGCTGGTCGTGATGCTTCCGATCTACTGGATCGTCATCACCAGCCTCAAGACCCAGGCGAACTACTTCACCAGCAACCCCTTCGCCCCGCCGAGCGACCCGACGCTGGCCAGCTACCGTACGGTGCTCGAGAACCAGTTCGTCCAGTACTTCGTCAACAGCGTCATCGTCACGGTCGGCGCGATCGTCCCCGCCGTGGCGATCTCGTTCATGGCGGCGTACGCGATCGTCCGCGGCACCGGGGTCCGCCTGCTGCGCATGACCAACTCGCTGTTCCTGCTCGGCCTCGCGATCCCGCTGCAGGCCGTGATCATCCCGGTCTACCTGATCATCATCCGGCTCCAGCTGTACGACACGCTCCTGGCGATCATCCTGCCGTCGATCGCCTTCGCCATCCCGCTCTCGGTCCTCGTGCTGTCCAACTTCATCCGCGACGTTCCCAACGAGCTCTTCGAGTCCATGCGGGTGGACGGGGCGACGGAATGGACCACGCTGTGGCGGCTGGCCCTTCCCCTCACGCGGCCCGCTCTGGTCACCGTCACGATCTACAACGCGCTGGGCATCTGGAACGGCTTCCTGTTACCGCTGATCCTCACCCAGAGCCCCGGCAGGCGCACCATGCCGCTGGCGCTCTGGACGTTCCAGGGGCAGTTCGGCGTGGACGTGCCGGCCATCGCGGCCTCGGTCACGCTCACCACCCTCCCCATCCTGATCATGTACGCGGTCGGCCGCCGCCAGCTGCTCAGCGGGCTCACCGCCGGCTTCGGCAAGTAATGACAGAAGGGTCCTGAGGACATGACTACGCAGCTGCACGTGGCGACCACCGGATCCGACGACGCCGACGGCTCGGCGCAGCGGCCCCTGCGGACGATCAACCGGGCCGCGGCGCTCGCCCGGCCCGGAGACACCGTGGTCGTACACGCCGGCGAGTACCGGGAATGGGTGAAACCACGACGCGGCGGCCTGAGCGACGCCCGGCGCATCGTCTACACGGCCGCCGAGGGCGAGCACGTGACGATCAAGGGCTCCGAACGGGTCACCGGCTGGGTCGCCGACGGCGGGACGGTGTGGCGGGTGAGCGTACCGAATGCGCTGTTCGGCGATTTCAACCCGTACGCCGAGGAGCTCGACGGCGACTGGATCGTCTACGCCGAGAAGGCGCCTCGCAAGCACCTGGGCGACGTCTACCTCAACGGCCTGAGCTTCTACGAGGCCGGTTCGCGCGCCGAGGTCTCCGACCCGGAGAAGCGGACCGAGATCGTCGACAACTGGACCGGCGTCACCGATCGCGTCCGCAACCCGGAGCAGACGCAGCTCGTCTGGTATGCGGAGGTGGGCGACGAGGAGACCACGATCTGGGCCAACTTCCAAGGCGCCGACCCCAACGCCGAGCTCGTCGAGATCAACGTACGCCGGTCGGTGTTCTACCCCGCCGTGCCGCACCTCGACTACATCACCGTGCGCGGCTTCGAGCTGGCCCAGGCCGCCACCCCCTGGACACCGCCGACCGCCGACCAGCCCGGCCTGATCGGCCCGAACTGGGCCAAGGGCTGGGTCATCGAGGACAACGTCATCCACGACGCCAAGACCTCGGCCATCTCGATCGGCAAGGAGGCGTCGACCGGGCACAACTACGCCACCGAGCGCGGCGACAAACCCGGCTACCAGTACCAGCTCGAGTCGGTCTTCCTGGCCCGGCAGATCGGCTGGGACTCCGAGCACATCGGCTCGCACATCATCCGCCGCAACACCATCTCCGACTGCGGGCAGAACGGCATCGTCGGCCACCTCGGCTGCGTGTTCTCCACCATCGAGGACAACCACATCTTCAACATCGCGCTCAAAAGAGAGTTCTACGGGTACGAGATCGGCGGCATCAAGCTGCACGCGGCGATCGACGTGGTGATCCGGCACAACCGCATCCACGACTGCTCGCTCGGCACCTGGCTCGACTGGCAGACGCAGGGCACGCGGGTCAGTCGTAACCTCTACCACGACAACCAGCGCGACCTGTTCATCGAGGTCAGCCACGGCCCGTACCTCGTGGACCACAACGTGCTGGCCTCGCCGGCGTCGGTGGAGCTGTGGAGCCAGGGCGGCGCCTTCGTCAACAACCTGATCCTCGGCACCGTGCGGGTCGAGCCGGTGATGGACCGGGCCACCCCGTACCACCGCCCGCACAGCACCCAGGTCGCCGGCTACGCGTTCATCGTCGGCGGTGACGACCGGTGGATCGGCAACCTCTTCGTCGGAGGAGATCCGGCGACGGCGTACGCCGCCAAGCCGGAAGGCGCCGCCGCGGCGCACGCGGGCACCGCCGGCTACGACGGCTACCCGGCCTCGTTCGACGAGTACCTGCGACGCATCGACGAGCAGCCGCCGGGTGACCATCAGCGCTTCCTCAACGTCAGGCAGGCCGTCTATGCCCGGCGCAACGTCTATGCCGGCGGCGCCCGGCCGTTCGCCGGCGAGCAGGACCCGGTCACCCTGGGCGGCGCCTCGGCCTCGCTCGTCGACGAGGGCGACGCGGTGTACCTGGTGACCGACCTGCCGGAGGGCTTCGACGGCGCCGGTACCCCGGCGGTCGGCGGTCGTGATCTCGAGCGGGTCCGCTTCGCCGACGCCGAGTTCGAGGAGCCCGACGGCAGCCCCGCCGTCATCGACACCGACCTGACCGGCGCCCGCAAGGACCCCGGGCAGGCGTACGCGGCGGGCCCGCTCGCCGGCCTCACCGCGGGAAGCACCCGCACCCCTATCTGGTGACACCGCCTACCTGGGAGGCACCCATGACGCCCCGGCCCACACGCGAGGACAAATTCAGCTTCGGACTCTGGACGGTCGGATGGCAGGCCCGTGACCTGTTCGGCGAGGCCACCCGCCCGGTCCTGGCCGCCGTGGAAGCGGTACACAAGCTGGCGGAGATCGGCGCCTACGGCATCACCTTCCACGACGACGACCTGATCCCGCCGGGCAGCGACAGCAGCGACCGTCAGCGGATCATCGACGAGTTCAAGGCCGCGCTGGCCCAAACCGGCCTCGAGGTCCCCATGGTCACCACGAACCTGTTCGGCGACCCCGTTTTCAAGGACGGCGGCTTCACGAGCAACGACCGGTCGGTCCGGCGGTACGCCCTCCGGAAGGTCATGCGGAACATGGACCTGGCCGCCGAACTCGGTGCGCACATCTACGTGTTCTGGGGAGGCCGGGAAGGCTCCGAGGTCGACTTCGCCAAGGACGTACGGGCGGCACTGGACCGTTACCGCGAGGCCATCGACCTGCTCGCGCAGTACTCCATCGACCGCGGCTACGGCCTGCGGTTCGCCATCGAGCCCAAGCCTAACGAGCCACGCGGCGACATCCTGCTGCCCTCGATCGGGCACGCCCTCGCGTTCATCAACCAGCTCGAGCACAAGGACATGGTCGGCATCAACCCGGAGACCGGGCATGAACAGATGGCGACACTGAACTACACCCACGGCATCGCCCAGGCGCTGTGGGAGGGAAAGCTGTTCCACATCGACCTCAACGGGCAGAAAGGGCCCCGGTACGACCAGGACCAGGTGTTCGGGTACGGCGACCTCATCCAGGCCTTCTCCACGGTCGACCTGCTGGAGAACGGCGCCCCCGGCGGCGGCCCTGTCTACGACGGTGACCGCCACTTCGACTACAAGCCGCTGCGTACCGAGGACATGGACGGCGTCTGGGCGTCCGCACGGGCCAACATGGAGCTGTACCTGACGCTGCGCGAGCGCGCGCGGGCGTTCCGGGCCGATCCCGAGGTGCAGGAGGCCATGACGGCCGCCGGCGTGGCCGAGCTGAGCCGGCCCACTCTGGACGAGGGAGAGACGCACGAGAAGCTCCTGTCGGACCGGGCGGCCTTCGAGGACTACGACCTGGAGGCCGCGCGCACAAAGGGCTACGGCTTCGCCGAACTGCAGCGGCTCGCGATGGAACACCTGCTCGCGGTGCGCTGACCACGCCTGACCCCGCAGAGATCGAGCAGGTGCATCAGGCATCACGACGGGTGAAGAGAACTGCGGCGACCCCGAGCAGCAGCGCGGTCCAGCCGGCGAAGACCGCCATCCCTTGCCACGGGCCGAGGACCGCGTCGGTTCCCGGGCTCGCCGCGAGAATGAGCTGCCCGGCGTTGGTCGGCATCCAGGCGTCGACCCGCCGTCCCCAAGACCCGGGCAGCAGCGCCGTCAGCTCGGACAGCACCAGCATCAGGCCGAGCACGGCGGTGATCGCCCCAGCCGTGTGCCGCACCACGGCACCCGCCGCGAGCGAGAAGAGGCCGAGTACGGCGAGATAGAGACCGGCGCCGACCAGCGCGCGGAGCACCCCGGGGTCGTCGAGCCGAACCGGGATGTGCTGGTCGATGACCGGTCGTCCGACCAGACAGGCGAGGAAGCTCAACGTCTCCCCGACGGTCAGCATGAACACGCCGAACACCAACGCCTTGGCGGTCAGTACCGTGAGGCGCCGAGGCTGTGCCTGCAATGTCGAGCGGATCATGCCGGTGGTGTACTCCGCCGACATCACCATGACCCCGAGAACCGCGACGACGATCTGAGCGATGGAGACCGGCCGCGCCAGGATGAGGTCGAGCGGCTGGCCGGCGAGTGCCGCCCGGTCCCGCGGTTCAAGGTCGTCCCAGTTGCGGACGACCGCCCAGGCGATCACGGACATCAGCCCGACCGAGATGGCACTCATCGCCGCCACCGACCAGCGTGTGGACCGTACGGATCGCAGTTTGGTCCACTCGGAGCGGATCGCACCGGCAAGCCCGGCTCGGCGGCCGCGCGTCGTGCCAGGGCCGGTCATCGCAAGCCTCCGGAGACCTCGGTGGGATCGGACGCGTGGTACTCGACGGTGTCCTTGGTGAGCTCCATGAAGGCCTGCTCCAACGACGCCCGGATCGTGGACAGCTCGTGCAGGGGGACGCGATGGCGGCAGGCCAGGTCGCCGATCCGCGCCATCGGAAGACCGGTGACCGACAGCGTGCCGTCCCCGTCTCGCGTAGCAGCACCCCCGGCCCCGGTAACCAGCGCGGCGAAGTCCGCGGGGAAAGGTGTACGGACCCGTACGACCGTGCGACAGTGCCGGTCGATGAACGCCGTCATGCTGCAGTCGGCGATGAGCCGACCCCGGCCTATCACCAGCAGATGGTCCGCGGTGTTCTGCATTTCCGCCATCACGTGACTGGACACGAACACTGTGCGGCCCTCGGTGGCCAGCCGGCGCATCAGATCGCGGATCCACCGGATGCCCTCCGGATCGAGGCCGTTGATCGGCTCATCGAACATCAGCACCCCGGGATCGCCGAGCAACGCAGCCGCTATGCCGAGGCGTTGGCCCATGCCCAGGGACAGTCCGTGAGCCCGCTTGCCGGCGACATCCCCGAGGCCGACCGAGTCGAGCACCTCGTGCACGCGCCGGCGCGGGATGTCGTTGGTCTGTGCCAGGCACAGCAGGTGGTGGTAGACGGTGCGGCCACCGTGTACGGCTTTCGCATCGAGCAGCGCCCCGACCTCGCGCATCGGGTACGCCGAGCGAGCGAAGGGCCGCCCGTTGACGGCTACCGTGCCGCTGGTCGGTGCGTCAAGGCCGAGGACGAGGCGCATCGTGGTGGACTTGCCGGCACCGTTCGGGCCGAGGAAACCCGTCACCCGCCCCGGCTGAACCGTGAACGACAGCCGGTCCACGGCGACGCGGTCCCGATAGCGCTTGGTGAGCTCGGTTGCTTGGATCATCGTGGGCTCCGGCGGACGATGGCGGCGCCCTCACTCGGGGCAGGGCACGCTTTCAGTGGAGCGGTGGCGTGGTGTACGAACGCCGGTGGCAGGTTGCGCCAGACCGGGGCACTCGGCCGTACGACGGCGAACCGGCGCCGAAGGTCCCGGGTGAACCGGTGCGCCGGCGGGGTCCAAGCGGCGTGCAGGTAGGCGAACGTGGTGAACCGTCCGGTGGGCGACAGCACGTCGACCACGGCGTCCAGCACCGCGCGGCTGGTTCTGTGCGGCATCACGGTCCATGGCAGGCCGGACACGACCGCGTCGACCGGAGCGTCGACGAGGTCGGCAAGATCGGCGGCCGAGGCATGCACGATCTCCACCGGTCGCCCACGGAACCGTCGCTGCAGCTCCTTGACCAGGTGCGAGTTGATCTCGACGGCGACGAGCCGGCCGTGCGACGGCAACCGGTCCAGGACGGCTTCGGTGAAGGCGCCGGTGCCCGGGCCCAGTTCCACCACTGTGCGAGCTTCGCCGAGCCGCAACTCGCTCGTCATCGCGCGAGCCAGGACCGGCGAGCTGGCGGCGATCGCCCCCGTCAGAACGGGGTGCGCCAAGAACTGCTTGAAGATCGACATGCAGTGACGCTATGAGCGGCCGCTGTCGTCGGGCGTCGTCCCTCGAGACCGTGGTCCTCCTCCCACCGGAGGACAGGGCACTGACGGGTACGCCGACGCCGTTCCGACCGTGCGTCCGTACCGTGGGCGGGTGTATCGAATTCCCCGCGTGATTCGTGCTCACCACCGAGCCGTCGACGTTCTCGTGATCACGTTGCTCAGCGCGTCGATTCTCGTCGACCCGCCGGCGGGACGCGGCGCATGGGTGCAGGCCGTCGCCCTGGCCGGGCTGACGCTGCCGTTGCTGTGGCGTCGTCGTCATCCCGTGGTGATGACCGCGGTCGTGGTGACCGCCGCCTGGGTGGCGCTGCTCGGCCAGGTCTGGCAGCAGCGGTTGCCGTTGGCCCATCTTGCTCTCGAGATCATGCTGTACACGCTCGTGGTACGCGGCAGGCGTCGGCCGGCAGCGGTCGCCGCCGCGGCCACCGTCGGGTTCGGCGCCGTGTGGGCGTCGATGTGGTACGCAGGCGCGGAAGTCAGCTGGGGCATCGTGGGCTCCGTGCTCTCTGTGGCCACGGCGTGGCTGCTCGCCGAATACCTTCGGGCACGGCGCGCCTACCTCGACGAGGTGGAACGCCGGGCCCGGCTCGCCGACTCCGAGCGCGACGCTCTGGCACGCGCGGCGGTCGCCGAGGAACGCGCCCACATCGCCCGGGAGCTGCACGACACGCTCGCCCACACCATCGGTGTGATGGTGGTCAATGCCGAAGGCGCCCTGCTCATGCGGCATCAGGATCCGGCCGTCGTGCAACGCACGCTGGAGATCGTCAGCAGTACCGGCCGGACGGCGCTGGTCGAGCTGCGCCGGCTCCTGGCCGTTCTGGACGCCTCGGATCCGCTACCGGGTTCTGCGGTCTCCGAGGACGACCTGCGCCAGTTGGTGGACCGAGCCGGCTCCGCGGGCACGACGAGCGTTCTGCACCTCAGCGGCACCAGTGACGCCCTGCCCGCCAGTGCCATGGCGCAGGTGTACCGGATAACCCAGGAGGCGCTGACCAACGTGGTCAAGCACGCGGGCCCGGACGCTGCCGTCGACGTCACCATCGATCTCGGTCGCCCCGCGCGCCGGCGTACCGTCCGGGTTGACGTCTGCAATACCGGAGCAGACCGCGACGGGCCGGCTCCCCCGTTGCCATCCTCCGGGCGCGGGCTCAAGGGCGTCGGCGAACGGGTCGCCTTGTTCGGTGGCACACTGCACGCGGGTGCCACGCCCGGCGGCGGCTTCAGGCTGACGGCCACGCTGCCGATCGACGGTGAGCTCTCAGGCCTTTCTCAGTCCGATCCGGCCACCATGGGCTGATGCCGGAACCACCGCCTGCCCGGGTGCTCATCTGCGACGACCAGGAGCTGATGCGGGTGGGCTTGCGCATGGTGGTGGACAGCCAGCCCGACCTGACGGTCGTCGGGGAGGCCGCCGACGGTGTGGCCGCGATCGAGAAAGCCACCGCGCTGCG
This sequence comes from Actinoplanes sp. NPDC049548, assembly GCF_040676695.1. Classification (NCBI taxonomy): domain Bacteria; kingdom Bacillati; phylum Actinomycetota; class Actinomycetes; order Micromonosporales; family Micromonosporaceae; genus Actinoplanes; species Actinoplanes sp. NPDC049548. Next base: position 27,628 of record NZ_JBFAPM010000022.1, on the reverse strand, counting down.
GCCGGACGTCATGCTGCTCGACGTACGCATGCCACGGCTCCACGGCGTCGCGGTCGCGGAACATGTCTGCACCACCCTGCCCGGCATCCACGTCCTGATGATCACCACGTTCGACCTCGACGAGTACGCGTTCGCCGCCCTGCGCGCGGGTGCGGCCGGCTTCCTGGTGAAGGACGCCCCGGCCGCGGAGATGCTGGTGGCGATCCGCGGTGTGCTGCGCGGTGATGCGATGGTCTCACCATCGTTCACTCGCAGACTCCTCGACCGGTTCGTCACCGGTACGGCCCCCGCCCCGCCGGACCCGCGTCTCGACGTCCTGACCGAGCGGGAACGGGAAGTGCTCGGCCTGCTCGCCGAGGGCCTGACCAACGCCGAGATCGCCGGTCGCCTCTTCCTCGGGGAGACGACCGTCAAGACCCACGTCGGCCGGATCCTGGCCAAGCTGGACCTGCGCGACCGGGTCGGCGCCGTCGTCTTCGCCTACCGCACCGGACTCGCGCGCGCGAGCTGATCACTCGGGATGCCACACACGGCGACCATCCTTGCGGGATGAAGTCGCGCCGCCCCGGATGCCGCACCATCTGAAGCCGGGCCGCCGGCCGGACGGCGGCCCCCGGAAGGCGGGCGCGGTGCCGGCACGGCGGGTTCTCGTTCTGCTCCCGGCGCTCGTCGTGACCTGGCTCGCGACGGCGCCGGCATCCGCCGCCGCGTTCGGCACGATCGACGGCGGCGGCCAGCACCGCGAACACGAGCGCATCACGCGGGCCGCCCTCGCCTGCACCGGCGACGCCGGCGACCGGTCCGCCTGCTTCGAACCACGGTCCGCCGACTACCTCGCCGGCCACGACCACGCGTTCGGTGCCGTCGGCGCGCCGGACAGCGACGAGATGACCGACCCCGCCGCCCACTGCGACGGCGCCGACTTCATCGCCGGCGACTACCCGCGTACACGCGAGGCAGCGACCGAGGCGCTGCGGGACTGCGTGACTCAGATGCGTACTCGGTTGCGCGAAGCCGTGGACCGCGCGGCGCGCCTTCTCGACGACGAGGGCGTCGTGATCGCCGACGAGGTCGACCTGGGCACCGAGTGCAGCGCGCAGGAGCGGACGGATGAGCGTGCCAAGTGCGCCTCCCTCGGCGCGTTCGGCCGGGTCCTGCACGGCGTCCAGGACTTCTACTCGCACAGCAACTGGTCCGACGAGGCCGACCCGTCGCGTCCGGTCGGGGAGCAGAACCCGCCGGGCCTGAACCACCAGGGCGTGAGCCCCGTGCTCGACCTACGCGCCCGAACCGAACCTGACGTGCCGGAAAACTTGACGACCGGCTGTTACGTAGTGCAGGACCGCGTGCCCGGCGTGGGCCCGTGCCAGTCCCGCGTCACGCACGCCGCACTCAACAAGGACCGAGGCCTGATCGACCCGGCGACCGGGAAGACGGCCGGCCCGACGACACCGCGCGGAGCCGTCGGCGGCAACTTCGCGAAGGCGGTGGCCGGCGCCGTCGCGGACAGCCGCAGGCAGTGGCGCGACCTCCGCCAGGAGCTGACCGCCCGATACGGCCGCGACCGCGGCGCCCGCATGGCGTGCGCACTGTCCCACGACGACCCGGTGACCGACTGCCGCCCGGCACGGGCCGGCCGGGTCGCGGTCATCATCCTGACCGGCGCGGCGATCCTGGCGGTGGCGATGGTCGTCCGCCGCCGAACAGATTGAGGAGGGCGACATGCAGGACGGTACGAACGCGGCGCGGCGCTTCCAGATGCGCCAGAAGCTGGTGTCCATCGGCGACGACTACTGGATCGAGGACGAGGACGGCCGCAAGGTCTACAAGATCGACGGCAAGGCGATGCGCATCCGCGACACCCTGGTGCTCGAGGACGCCGACGGCCACGCCGTCCTGAAGATCCAGCAGAGAATGGCGCGCCTCCACAAGACCATGACCATCGACGACTCCGACGGCCGGACGGTCGCCACGGTGAAGAAGGCGCACCTGACCCCGCTGCGCGACCGCTGGGTGGTGCACATGGAGCACGGTCCCGGGATGGACGTGACCGGCGACATCATCGATCACGAGTACACGATCGCCCGGGCAGGCCGTGAGGTGGCGGTGGTGACGAAACGCTGGTTACGGATGCGGGACACGTACACGGTCGACGTCGCGGGCGGCGAGGATCCGGCGCTGGTGCTGGCGGTGGTCGCGGTGGTCGACCACATGGCCCACGACTGACAGGGCGCCGCTACATCTGATGCTCTTGTGATCAGAGTGGCTCCAGGTGACATCCCGAACCTCACGACGCCGGGCGGTCGCGACAAAGCGCCCGTGCGGTACACCATGTTCGCGTAATGATGTGACGATGACTGCGCTGCCGTTGCCGCCCGACGTCGTCTATCACTACACGAACACGGCCGGGCTCTTCGGAATCCTCACCAGCGGGCAACTCCATCTCGACGACGTCGCAGAGGCCGGCACCGTCTATGCCGCTCATTTCTGCGAAGAGGGCGACCTCCTGAGTCGGTGGCTGGAGTACGACGACGAGGGAGGGTACGCGCTCGGATTTCGCAGTGGCGCCTTCCAGCAGCTGCAGGCGTGTGAAGGGACGATCCTGAAGCCCTCCTCCGTCCGTGAGGAGCGAGAGTGGAGGCTGGCGATCGACACCTCGGTGTGCGATGACGATCACGCGCCCTATCGCACAGTGCGGTTCAGGATAGACGGGGTCGCGTCGGTCACCGTCGGCCCGGGCCGGTACCCGAAGATGCGCCTGGCGGCCGTCAGGCGGCTCCTGGACAAGCTTGGTATGTCTTACGTCGAAGTCCGGAGGTCGGCAGTGCCCTTTCGCGCCCGCTTCCGCGAGACCACCGCCACCGACCGCGATCACCTCCCGGCGATGGATCCCCTCCTGGCGACGGATCACTTCGGGCGGCTGCGTGCACACCCGAGTGCTGCGCGTCAGCCCGCAGCAGTGAGGTAGGCGACGGCGAGGCGTTGTCCGCCGAGCCACTGACCGTGTCCCGGGTCGCCGCGGACGCCGGGACGCCCGGGCGGCGAGCCACCCGGGCGTCTCCTCAGAGCAGTGTGTATACGCTGTCGCTGACCTTGTCCTGCCGCGGCGGGCGGGTGCCTTTGAACCAGCTGACCCACGCCTCCGGCAGGGCCTCCCGATCGATGACGAAGTCGTCGAGCACGAGGCAGTCGATGTCGGAGCGCAGGAAGCACAGCAGCGCGTCGACCGGCGTGTGCACGATGGGTTCACCGCGCAGGTTGAACGACGTGTTCAGCAGCAGCGGGCAGCCCGTGCGGTCGGCGAACGTGCTGATGAGCCGGTAGAAGCGGCCGTTCCGCTCGTCCACGGTCTGCACCCGGGCCGACCTGTCGACGTGCGTGATGGCCGGCAACGCCAGCGGCGAGATCACCTCACACGTCTCCAGCATGAAGGGTGACGCGTGGTCGAGCTTGAAGTGCTCGCTCGCGCGCTCGGCCAGCACCGCCGGGGCGAAGGGGCGGAATCCCTCGCGCATCTTCACCGAGGCGTTGATCCGGTCGCGAGTGCCTTCGCCGCGCGGGTCGGCCAGGATCGACCGGCTGCCGAGCGCGCGGGGCCCGAACTCCTCACGGCCGTGGTACCAGCCGATGACCTTGCCGGTCTGCAGCCGGTCCGTCACGGCCGCCAGCAGACCCGGCTCGTCGTCGCGGAAGTCGAGGAACGCCGTGCCGGGACGGGCGCCCAGTACCTTGGCGATCTCGTTCGGCGGCGTCACGGACCCGAGCAGCGCCGACCGCTGGCGGCCCTGCGCCGGGCGTTCGCCGGTGAGCCGCTGGTGCGCGACGGCGGCACAGCCGAGGCTGCCGCCGGCGTCGCCCGCGGCCGGTTGGACGAACACCTGCGCGAAGGGTCCCTCCTCGACGACGCGCCGCACGGCGACGACGTTCAGAGCCACGCCGCCGGCCATGCAGAGGTTGCTGCTGCCGGTGTCGCGATGCGCGCGGTCCACCATGCGCAGCATCACTTCCTCGGTGACGAGCTGGATGCTGCGGGCGAGGTCGCAGTGCACCTCGTCGATGGTGGACTCGGGAACCCGTGGTGGGACGCCGATCAGGTCCCGGAAGCGCTCGCCCAGCATGCCGGCCGGATTCTGGAAGTCGAAGTATTCCAGGGCGAGGGTGAACGTACCGTTGTCCGCGACGGTGACGAGCTGCCGCAACCGGTCCGCGAAGCGCGGCTTGCCGTACGGCGCCAGACCCATCACCTTGTACTCGCCCTCGTTGACCTCGAAGCCGAGATAGCCGGTGACCGCGCTGTAGAGAAGGCCGAGCGAGTGCGGGAACTCCACCTGGTCGTAGAGCTCCAGCGACGCCCCGCGCCCGGCGCCCCAGGTCGTCGTGGCCCACTCCCCCACCGCGTCGACGGTCAGCACGGCACTGTCGTCGAATCCTGAGTAGTAGTACGCGCTGGCCGCGTGCGACAGGTGGTGGTCGACGACCTCGATCCGGCCCTCCCAGCCCAGCAGGTCGCGCAGCTCGCGGCGGGGTCGGTCGGCGTCCAACCGGAACAGCGCCGGGGCGCTGGAGTCCGGGAAGTCGGGCAGCCCCGCCCACAGCTGCCGGTGCAGCTTTTTCACCGGGTCCTCGTAGTAGGCGACGCAGTCCACGTCGGTGATGCGCAGGCCGGCCTGGCGCAGGCAGTCTAGGACCGCGTGCCGGGGCAGGGCCGGGTCCTGCTTGCGCCGGGTGTAGCGCTCCTCGTGGGAGGCCGCCACGAGGCGTCCGCCGACCAGAAGCGCGGCAGCCGAGTCGTGGAAGTGTGCGGAGACACCGAGGACGACCGGGCCGTCCCGGTGGGTGCCGGCGGCGCTCATCGGGGCGTGTGGGGTTCGGCCATGGCGACGGCGATCTTGCGGTCACCCGTGTACGGCTCCCGGGCGTGGCTCGCCAGCATGTTGTCCACCACCAGGACGTCGTCACGCTGCCAGTCGAACCGGAGCTTCGCGTCCTCGTAACACTTGCGGAGGTGGTCCACGACGTCGTCCGGGATGCGGCCGCCGTCGCCGTAGTAGGTGTTCGTGGGCAGGTTCTCCTCGCCGAAGAGCGCGAGCAGGCCTTCCCGGACGTCCTCCGGCAGCGTCGAGGCATGGAAGAAGGTGATGTGGTTGAACCACACCGTCTGCCCGGTACGCGGATGCCGGTGCACCGCATCCCGCACCGCACGGGTACGCAGCCCTTCCGTGCCCTGCCATTCGGCGCTCAGCCCGTGCGCGCGGCAGTACGCCTCGACATCGTCACGGCCGGCGGCCTGGAACACGGTGCGCCACGGCACGCCGAAGTTCGGGTGGTAGTTGCGCACCAGGCTCCAGCGCCGGCGCTCGAACTCCTCCCGCACCGACGGGTCGATCGCCTGCCAGATCCGCCGCGTGTCGGCGAGCGGGGTCGAGCCCAGCGTCGCCGGGGGCCGCACGCAGTAGAAGTACAGCGTCATCGGCCAGGAGTCCTGGTAGGAGCACTCGTTGTGGAGGAAGATCTCCTCCTCGGCCGGGTGGTCGGTGGAGGTGTAGACGTTGCCCTCGATGGCCGTACGGGGCGAGGACGCTTCTGTGTAGGTGAGGGTCGCGCCGGACAGGGCTTCGACGGTGGACTGCAGGCCCGTCACGCCGCCCACGTCGAAGCCACGGAAGAGCAGGGCGCCGTGGGTGTCGAGCGCGGCCCGCAGGCGGTCGCGCTCCCGCCCGAGACGTCCGACGAGGTCGGTGTCCGGGCCCGCGGGGACCACCAGGGGAAGGGACGTGGGCTCCGTCATGCTGGTATCTCTTTCTTGGGTACGGAGATCGGATCGAGGAAGAACGCATCCGCGTCGGAGAAGGGCCGCAGATCCGTGGCCCACACGGCGCCGGCGTCGTACTCGGCGAAGAAGGGCCGTCCGACGAGACCGGGATCGCGGGCCTGGAGGTAGCGCAACGCCAGGGCCCGCTGCTGACCGAGCCGGGCGACGCCGTCGACCACGATCTTGCCGGGGCCGGTTGACATGGAAGGGCCGCGTACCGTGCGGGCGAGCCCGCTGACCGAGGACACGGCCTCGCGGTAGATCTCCCAGGCCCGGACCAACGGCACCTCGAAGTAGTGCCGCGGGCCGGTGTCACGCTCGACGAACATGTAGTAGGGAACGGCCTCGAGCGCCACGCTGCGGGTCCACAGCTCCCGCCACACCGGCGCGCTGTCGTTGATGCTCCTGACGATCGGTGCCTGGGTCCGGATGACCGCGCCGGCGGACCGTGCACGCTCCACCGCCCGGCGCACCTTGCCGGGCCGAAGCTCCGCCGGGTGCGTGACGTGGGCCATGACCGCCAGGTGCTTGCCGGCGGCCCGGATCTGCTCGAACAGGCGCAGCAGGTCGTCCGCGTCACGGTCGTCGGTGAACCGGGCCGGCCAGTAGGTCAGCGCCTTGGTGCCGATCCGGATCGTCCGTATGTGCTCGAGCTCAGGGTGCAGGAACGGCTCCACCGCGCGGCGCAGCGCCGCGGTGGACATGATGAGGGGGTCGCCGCCGGTGACGAGGATGTCCGTGACGGCGGTGTGGTGACGCAGGTACGCGTGCAGGTCTGCGGCGTCCTCGCTGTCGGCCGCGATCTTCAGGTCCGGGATGCCGACGAACTGCGCCCATCGGAAGCAGTAGGTGCAGTACGCGTGGCACGTCTGTCCCTGCCGCGGGAAGTAGAGCAGGGTCTCCCGGTACTTGTGCTGCACACCGGTGAGTGCCCGGCCGTTCCAGCGTGCGAGGTTCTCGTCGGTCTGCCCGGCCGGGTGGGCGTTCATGCTCGCCTGGATCTGCCGTACGGCCGCGGTCAGGGTGGCCCGGTCCGCACCGCGGCGCAGCAGCTCGGAGATCGTCTTGAGCTCGTCGGGGGCGAGCATGTCGGGCTGCGGGAAGGTGAGCCGGAAGATCGGGTCGTCGGGGATCCGCGACCAGTCGATCAGCTCGTCGACGACGTACTCGTTGGTCTTGAACGGCAGCACCTCGGCGACCGCCCGGGTGAGCAGCTTGGTCTCGTCGTCCGCACCGTACCGGTCCAGCAGGGTGCCGAGGTGCCGCGCGGTGAGGGCGCGGAACCGACGGGGTGAATCGTCGATCACGCGTCCGCCCCTCCCGATCCCGGTCCGTCGGCGGTCGGCTCCCGGACGGCCGCGGCGATGGCGGCGGCACCCGCCTCGTGCAGCAGGGTGAAGTGGTCGGTGGCGGCGACCGTTCGCAGCTCGATCTCGGCGCCGAGCGCCTCGGCCCAGCCCAGCGTGGCCGACGTGCCCTCGGGCCGCTCCTGGTCGGCGGCCCGGACGAGGACGACCCGGGTGTCGCCCAGCGAGGTCCGGCGGAGCCGGTAACCGGTCAGGGCGGTGGCGTTCGCGTCGAAGACCTCGAACCGGCGGCGCATCTGGTCGGCCTCGTCGTTCGCCGGTCGTTCGCCGAGCAGCACTGCGGTGTCCACGTTCTCCCCCGTCATCCGCTGCAGGTCCCGGGCGAACGACGCCGCCCGCGCCGGACCGGGCTGCGCGAAGTGCTCGAACGCCCTCGAGCCGGGCGCGTAACTGTCCAGGAGCAGCAGCAGCGCGGTCGGTGCTCCCTCGAAGGAGAGCTGCCGGGCCATCTCGTACGCGACGACGCCGCCCATCGACCACCCGCCGAGGTGGTACGGCCCCTGCGGCTGCAGCCGCAGGACCTCGTGCAGGTAGGCCGCCGCCATCTCCTGCACCGAGGTGTAGCGGGGACCACCTTGCAGCCCGGGGGCGCGTACGCCGACGACGGTGAACTCGGGCGGGACCGCCGCAGCGAGGGCGCGGTAGCACAGGGCCTCGCCCCCGATGGGGTGCACGAGAAACAGCAGCGGCCCGCCAGGGCGACCGGGCCGCAGGGTCAGCAGCACGTCGCTGGCGTGGTCGGTGGTCACGGCCGTCAATTCCCTGACCCGGCCGGCGAGCCCGTCGACCGTGGGGGTCTCGAGCAGCTGGCGCAGGGAGAGCGTGATGCCGTGCTGCTTGCGGAGCCGCGTGATGAGGATGGTGGCCAGCAGGGAGTGGCCGCCCACCGCGAAGAAGTCGTCGTTCACCCCGAACTTCTCGTGTCCGAGCAGCTGCGCCCAGGTCTGCCAGACGGCGGTCTCGATCTCGTCGCGCGGTCCGACATGCTGTGCCGGCGCCGGGGCCTCGGCCCCGGCGGTGAGCGACGCGCGGTCGAGCTTGCCGTTGGGCAGCAGAGTGAACCGGTCGAGGAAGAGGAACAGGGCCGGTACGAGCGCGAGCGGCAGGCGCTCGCGCGCGTACTGCCGCAGGGTTTCCGTGGTGACGGTGGAACCGGCTGACCGGACGACATAGGCGATGAGCTGCACGCCGTCGGCGCTCTTCTCGGCGTCCACGTAGGCCTGCCGGACGTCGGGATGGGCGGCCAGCAGCCGGGAGATCTCGGCCGGGTGCACGCGCACGCCCCGCACCTTGAGCAGATCGTCCTTGCGTCCCTCGACCAGGATCCCGCCGCCCGCCTCGACCGTCGCCAGGTCGCCGGTGCGGTAGACGAGGTCGTCGTCGTCCCCGGTGAGCGGATTGGGGCGGAACACCGAGGTGGCGGGCGTGTCACCCAGGTAGCCGAGAGTCCGGTACGGGGTCCGGATGACGATCTCGCCGCGCTCCCCCGGCTGGCACGGGTCGCCGGACTCGCCGATCACCACGACCTGTGCCCCGGGCTGGGCCGCGCCCACCGGCACCGGACCGGCGGGCGCCGGCGCGGGCACCCGGTAGCTGGTCTTGATCATGGTGGTCTCGGTCGGGCCGTAGAAGTTCACGACCTCCGCCGCGGGATCGAGCAACCGGCTGCGCAGCTCGTTCACCAGCTCGCCGGAAAGCGGCTCGCCGGCGAGGCAGAGCAGCCGCAGGGCGGTCGGCCGGGGCCCGTCGGCGTCGGCCTCCCGCAGCCAGGAGGCGGCCACGCTGGGCGTCGTGTGCACGATCGTGACCCGCTCGCGTACCAGCCACTGCAGGGTGAGCCGGGTGTCGTCGAGGATGTCCGCCGGCGGCAGGCACAGGGTCGCCCCCACGGTGAGCGGGACGAAGACGTCGCGCAGGACCGCGTCGAAGGACAGCGTCGTGAACTGGGCGACCCGGTCGTGCGGGCCGACCCCGAACTCGCGGGTCTCCCACGCGATGAAGTGGTCGAGCCCGCGGTGGGCGCCCACCACCGCCTTCGCCTCGCCGGTGGTGCCGGAGGTGAAGAAGATGTACGCCGGGTCCTGCGGCCGGATCGCCGGCAGATCCACGACCGGCTGCGGTACGGAGGCCAGCGCCCCGAACGACACATCGTCCGGTCCGTCGCCCGGCCCCGCCCGCAGCACCCGTTCCACCCCGGCGCGCTCGATCATGAACTGCCGGCGGGGTCCGGGCAACGCCTCGTCGAGCAGCAGCGGCACGGTTCCGCTGCTCAGGGCGGCGATGAGGCAGGCCACGGTGTCGGGCGTCTTGCCGCCGACGATGCCGACGCGGGTACCGGACGTCATCCGGGCCATCGCGCCGGAAACCGCCGCCGCGAGGTCCCGGTAGGTCACCTCCCCACCGGTCCAGGAGACGGCGACGGCCTCGGGCGTGGCGGCCGCCTGGCGGCGGAACGACTCGCCGACGCCGGGGAACTGCTCGGCGGCCAGCTTGCGCGCGAACGGGTGGTCACCGTGACGAAGGCGGCTCAGGGGTACGCCCGGGTCGGCCACAGCGAAACGCAGCAGCGCGACCAGCCGGGCGCCGAGGGCGTCGACGAGCTCCGGCTGCAGCGCGTCGGCGTCGTACTCGAGGTCCAGGAGGGCACCCTGGTCGCCGGGCCGCACCACGACGGTCAGGTCGAACTTGGCCGTGGGTGCGGCACCGGCCCCGTCGCCGAGCGTGGCGACCACGTCGACCGGGATCAGCACGCCGTGCTCCCGGGGTGTCTCCTCCTGCGGAGGGGTGCGCAGCATGACGGAGAACAGCGGGCGCCGGTTGCCGCCGCGAGCCGCGGACACCGCCTCCACCACCTGGGCGTACGAGGCTTCCTGGTGGGCCGCGGCACCGACCAGCGTATTCCGCACCCGGTCCAGCAGCTGCTCGAACGTCGGATCGCCGGACAGGTCGAAGCGGTAGGCGTGGGTGCGGACGAAGAACCCGACGACGTCCTCCAGCTCCTGGCGGTCGCGGCCGGCGTTGTCGCTGCCGAGAACCACGGTGTCCTGCGCCGCGGTGCGGGACAGGACGGCAGCCAGCGCGGCCATCATCGCCATGTACGGGGTGGCCCCGGTGCGCCGGCAGAGGCCGGCGAGCAGTCCCCAGAGTTCGGCGTCCACCTGCCGGCGCAGGACACGCAGGACGTGTGGCCGGTCCCCGGGTACCGGACGGCCCCGGGGCAGATCGAGCTCGGGCGCGCCGGCCAGCATGTCGCGCCAGAACGCCAGGTCGGCCTCGGCACGGTCGGCGGCCGTACGGGCTACTCGCCAGGACACGTAGTCGCCGAACTGCAGGGGCCGCCCGCCGGGCTGCGGCGTGCCGGTGAGCAGAGCGTCGGCCTCCGCGGTGAGCCGGCTCCAGGAGATGCCGTCGCAGCACAGGTGGTGGATGGTCAGCCCGACGAACTGCTCCCGGTCGCCGGCCCGCACGACGCGTACCCGCACCGGCGGCCCGGCGACGAGGTCGAACGGCTCGGCCGAGGACGCCTGCAGCGCCGCGATCGCGGCGGCGCGGTCCGCGGCCGGAGGCAGTTCGGCGAAGTCGACGCCGGCCGGCGCCACCGACTGCACCGGCCGGCCCTCCTCTTCGGCGAACCGCAGCCGAAGGGCCTCATGCCGCTCACACACCGTCTGGAACGCGGCGTGGACCGATGCCGCGGCGACCTCGCCGGCGAGGCGGAAGATTCCGGCCATGTTGTAGGCCGAGCTGTCCGGCTCCAGCTGCTGCAGGAACCACAGTCCTTCCTGCTCCGGAGAGAGCGGCTGCCGTTCCTCCCGGGCCACCGGGACGATCTCCGGCTCCGCGGTGCCGGCGGCATCGCGGATCGCCGCATCGACGGCCGCCGCCAGGGTGGCGACCGTGGGCGACTGGAAGAGGGCCTGGAGGTTCAGGTCGGCCTCGAAGGTCCGGCGCACCCGGGCCAGGATTCTGGCCAGCATCAGCGAGTGGCCGCCGAGCTCGAAGAAGTTGGCGTGCCGGGAGGTGATGTCCTTCTTGAAGACCTCCGACCACACCTGCGCGACCCGTCGCTCCGTCTCGCTCCACTGTGCGACGTCGTCGTGCGCCTCCGTCTGAGGCGCCTCGGCCTCCGGACGGGGTAGCGCCGTCCGGTCGAGCTTGCCGTGGCTCGTGAGCGGAAGCCGGTCGAGGAAGACCACGGCAGCCGGCACCATGGCGCTCGATCCGTGCTGGGTCACGTACTGGCGGATCGTCATCGCGTCCGGGCCTCCGCCCGCTGCGGTCACCACGTAGGCGATCAGCGCCGGCTCGTCGCCGTCGCCGACCACCACGGCGGCGTCGCGGACCCCGGGCAGGCGGCTGATCAGGGCGGCCACCTCGGCGGGATGCACGCGTACGCCCAGGACCTTGATCTGGTCGTCGACCCGGCCGTGGATCTCGAGGTCTCCGTGCGGACCGAAGCGGCCCAGATCGCCGGTGCGCTGCACCAGATCCGTGGGGTCGTCCGGGTTCAGGGGATTCACCTCGAACAGGGGCGCGGCGTCCGGGGCCGGCCGCCATTCGCCACGGGTGAGGAAGGGTGTACGGATGAGCACCTCGCCGGGCTCGCCGGGGCCGCAGCGCCGGCCGCGTTTGTTCACCACGAGCAGCTCGGCGCCGTCGATCGCCGTGCCGACCGGCAGGACACCGGGCGCGACGTCCTCCGCGGGCACCGGGTACCAGGACTTGAGGATGGTCGCCTCGGTGGTGCCGTACAGGTTCACGAACCGGGTGTCCGCGCCGCGGACCGCCTGCCGCCAGCGCGACACGAGGCTGCCGCGCAGCGGTTCACCGGAGAGGCAGATCAGGCGCAACGCCGGGAGCTCGGTGCCCGCCGGCATCTCCGCGAGCAGCGCGGCGAGCACGCTGGGCACCGTCTGCACGACGGTCACCGCATCGGTGCCCAGCCAGCGGGCCACCTCGGCGACGTCCACGAAGGGGCGGTCGGTGGGCGGCAGGCAGACCGTCGCGCCGCCGATCAGCGCCGGGAAGATGTCCTTGAAGACGGCGTCGAAGGTCAGGGCCGCCATCTGGGCGACCCGGTCGCCGTCGCCGATGTGCAGGGCGCGCTGTTCCCAGGCGCAGAAATTCGCGAGAGCGCCGTGCCACCCGAGCACGCCGCGCGGCTCACCGGTGGTGCCGGAGGTGAAGCACAGGTACGCCGGTGCGCCGGCATCGAGCTCCGCGAGGAGCCGCGGCTGATCGCCGCCGGACCGCTCGAGGTCCGCCGGCCGGACCTGGGCGTCACCCGGGGAACCAGTCGTGTCGATCACAAGGCGGGGCTCAGCGCGGTCCAGCACCGCCCGCGCGCGTCCCTCGCTCTGCGCGGCGTCGAGCATGGTGAGGACCGCTCCGGAGCGCAGGACACCGAGCATCGTCACGACGGTGTCGAGGGAGCGGCCACCGCGGACGGCCACCACGTCGCCGGCGGAGACACCGGCGGCGAGGACGCCCCGGGCGACGGCGTCGGCGCGCTCCATCATCCGGGCGTACGTGCACGACTCGGTGCCACGGCGCAGCGCGATCGCGTCGGGCAGCCGGGCGGCGGTGGCCGCGATCATCGCCGGGACGGTGGCCGTACCGGATCGGCCGAACTCGGTCATCTCTTCGATTCCAATCACAGGCGGAACGGTGTGCCGGACGACCGGCGGCGTTACAGCGGGATCTCGTCGACGTACGCGGTGGCGTCGCCGACGGCTGAGGACAGGAAGGAAGCCAGTTGCCGGGCCATGAGGGCGGCTCTTTCCGCCGAGATGCGGCCCTGCGCGTACACCAGCCGCGCCTCGTACGCGGCGCCCCGCGGGAAGACCTCGAACTTCAGGTCGTAGTGCGTGTGCCGGGGCGGGAACTGCTGCACGCCGAGCGTCCGGCCCTCCTCCGTCACCTGCCACGACGGCAGGTCCTGGAAGACGAACAGGTTCTGGAACAGCGGCAGCCGGCCGGCGCCCCGGTCACCGGTGACCTCAGCGACGATCCGCTCGATGGGCACCACGCTGTGCCGCTGTCCGTCGAGCACGCAGGTGCGGGCCTGCTCGAGCAGCTCGGCGAAGGTCGCGTCCTCGGCGACCTCGAGCCGCTGCGGCACCGTCGTCACGAAGTAGCCGGCCATCGCGGCGGTCCACGCGGGGACCCGGTTCGCCATCGGCGTTCCCACGACGACGACCTCCTGGCCGGCGATCCGGGACAGCCACGAGACGTACCCGGCGAGCAGCGCCATGAACTCCGTCACCTTGTGGCGGCGGCACAGCTGCTGGAGCCGGGGCACGAAGCCGGCGGCGAAGGCGACGTCGACCGCGGCGGCGGCCGCGCTCAGCGAGTCGGCACGGGGGCGGTCGACCGGCAGCGACAGCGAGTCCGGGGTGGCGGCGAGCGCGTCGCGCCAGTGCCGCAGCGCCGCCTCCACGGCCCGCGCGTGGCGGGCCGTGCCCTCCTCGGAGCGCTGCCAGGCCGCGTGGTCGACGATCTGCGGGGCGTCCTGCGGGCCGGCGTCGCCCCGCAGGCCGGCCGCCAGGTCTTCGAGCACGACCGACCACGACCAGCCGTCCGCGACGATCTGGTGCACCACCATCACCAGCAGGTGGTCGTCCGGCGCGAAGCTCAGGGCGCGGGCTCGCAGCGGGGGCCCAGCCGCCAGGTCGAACGGCGCGTACGCCGTTGCCTCGATCGCCTCCCGGGCCGCGGCGGCGCGCGCCTTCTCGTCGAGTCCGCTGTGCAGCGACCACATCAGCTCGGGAATGTCCGAGCCGACCACGGCCTGGGGCATCCCGTCGTCAGCGGTGTACGTGGTACGCAGCACCTCGTGCCGCCGTACCAGAGCTCTGAACGCCCGGGCGACGGCTTCACGGTCCACACCGGTGAACCGGATGCCGGTGGGGGCGCTCATGGCCGTACTGTCCGGCTCCAGTTGTTGCAGGAACCAGAGTCGTTCCTGGTAGCGGTTCAACGGCAGCTTGCCGCCCCGGGCGAGCCCGACCGGGGCCGCCTCCGCAGAGGCCGCGCCCGCGATCAGCTCCCGCAGCCCGTTCAGGGTGGGTGCGGCGAAGAAGTCGGCCGCGGACACCTCGGCGCCCAGGCGGTCGGCGACCTCGCCGACGAGCCGCAGCGCGGTCAGGGAGGTGCCCCCGGCGTCGAAGAAGTCGGGGTGCGGGGAGCCGAGAACCTCCTGCCACAGCCGCTCCACCGGCTCCAGGTCGTCCCGGCCACCGCCTTCCAGGGCGTCCGCGTGCCGCTGCTCCACCAGCCGGCGCAGGTGGGCGATGTCGGCCTTGCCGTGCGCCGTCGTAGGGATCTCGGCCACGGTGGTCAGGCTCGCGGGTATCGCCGTCGGCGGCAGCAGGGCCCGCAGCTCGTCTCGCCACCGCTCGAGCGGCGCGGTACCCGCCGGCACGACGACAGCATCCATCCGCGACAGTCCCGCGGCGTCCGTACGGGTGATCACCACGGCGTCATCGACGGCGGGTAAGGCGGTGAGCGCGGCCTCGACCTCGCCCAGCTCGATGCGTACGCCGGAAATCTTCACCTGGCGGTCGTTGCGCCCGTGGTACAGGTAGGCCCCGTCGGCCCGGCGGCTGGCGAGGTCGCCCGTACGGTACATGCGACGGCCGGGATCGTCCGGGCAGGCCACGAAGCGGTCGGCGGTGAGGTCCGGGCGGTTCAGGTAGCCGCGCGCCACCCCCTTGCCGGCGATACACAGCTCGCCGGTCTTCCCCGGCGGCGGCTCCGAGCCGCTCTCGTCGAGCAGGTACAGGTCGATGCCGGTGATGGGATGCCCGATGGGAACCGGCAGGGACGCGGGTGCGCCGGGCCGGCACTGCCAGTGCGTGACGTCGACGGCGGCTTCCGTGGGCCCGTAGAGGTTGTGCAGCTCCGCCTCGGGCAGCTTGGCGAAGAAGCGCTGCGCGAGGTCCCCGCTCAACGCCTCGCCGCTTGCCATGACGTATCGCAACCGCGGGCAGTCGCCGGGCTGCACGTAGCGGAGGAACTCGGCGAGCATGCTGGGCACGAAGTGGGTGACCGTCACCTGACGGTCCCGCAGGAAACGGGCGAGACCGGCCGGGTCGCGATGTGCTCCTGGAGCCGCGAAGGTCAGCTCGGCTCCGGTCATCAAGGGCCAGAGCAGCTCCCAGACCGAGACGTCGAACGTGTACGGCGTCTTCTGGGCCACGACGTCGCCGGGCCCGATGCCGAACCGCTCCTGCATCCAGGTCAGCCGGTTGACGATCGCCGCGTGCTCGATCATCACGCCCTTGGGCCGGCCGGTCGATCCCGAGGTGTAGATCACATAGGCGAGGTTCTGCGCGGACGCAGCGTCCGGGGCCTTCCCGTCCGGCCGTGCCGCGCCCGTCGCCGGCGAGGCGCACGTCACACCCGGGCAGAGGCCCGCGACGGTGTCGGGGTGGTCCGCGAGCACGACGGCGGGCCGGGCGTCCTCGATCACCTGCCGCAGCCGGTTCGGCGGATCGGTGGTCGCCAGCGGCAGGTAGGCGCCGCCGGCGCGGAGCACTGCGACCACCGCTACCGCCATGTCGACGGAACGTTCCAGGTGCAGGGCGACGACGGTATCGGGGCCGACTCCGGCGGCGGCGAGCCTCAGCGCCAGCTCGGCCGACCGTTCGTCCAGCTCCCGGTACGTCAGGGCGGTGCGGTCGTCGGACACAGCCCGCAGCCCGGGTGTCCGGGCGCACTGCTCGAGGACCAGTCCGCCCACCGTCACCGGGGCCGCTTCCCGGATCGTGTCCAGCCCAGCGCTGACTCCGTGCACGCCTTCAACCCCCGTCACTCGGCGCCAACGGGGTGCCACAGTACCCGAGACATCGTCGACCCTGATCAATCAGCCGTCACGACGTTCGTGAATGCGGTCGCGTTGCCGCCAGTGATCAGCGGCTGTTAACCTCCGAAACCGCCATTGGTCGAGCTCGGGGGGAAGACCATGTGTGGGCTGACCGGCTACATCGGATCGCGGCGTGATCCGCAGACCGATCGCGCCCTGCTCAGGCAGATGAACGGCGCGATCCAGCACCGCGGTCCGGACTCGCTGGGCCTCCACGTCGAGCACGGCACGGCGTTCGGGTTCTCCCGGTTGGCGATCAACGATCTGGCCGCCGGTGACCAGCCGATGTACGGTGAACGCGGGCAGATCGTCGCCATGACCACCGGCGAGATCTACAACCATCGCGAGCTGCGCAGCATGCTCATCGCCCGCGGGCATCGGCTGCGCACCCAGTGCGACGCCGAGGTCGTTCCGCACCTCTACGAGGAGTTCGGCCGGGACTTCGTGACGCACCTGGACGGACAGTTCGCCCTGGTGCTCTACGACCACGACGAGCGGCTGTTCATCGGCGCCCGCGACCATTTCGGGGTCACGCCGCTGTTCTACGCGTACGAGAACGGCGAGCTCATCTTCGGCTCCGAGATCAAGTCGATACTGGAGCACCCGGCGGTGCGCCGCGAGGTCGACCTCGTCGGGCTGGACCAGGTGCTCACCCTGCCCGGCCTGGTCAGCCCGCGCACGATGTTCCGGGGCATCCGCAGCGTGCCGCCCGGGACCGCGGTCGAGTTCCGCGCGGGTGAGCCCCCGAAGGAGTGGACCTACTGGGACCTCGTCTATCCCCGGGCGGACGCCACGGTGGAGCCCCACGACGAGTCCTACTACACCGACCGCCTCGAAGAGCTGCTGATCCGCGCCGTGGAGAAGCGGCTGATGTCCGACGTCCCGGTCGGCCTCTACCTCAGCGGCGGGCTCGACTCCGCGCTGGTCGGTGCGATCATGCGGCACCTGCGCCCGGACGCGGAGATCGCCTCGTTCGCCGCCGCCTTCTCCGAGCGCGAGATCTCGGAGGTCGAGCACCAGCGGACGATGAGCCGCGCCCTGCGGACCCGCCACCACGAGCGGTTCGTCCACGGTGAGGAGATCGCCGCCCGGCTCCCCCAGGTCATCCGGCACACCGAATGCCCGCTCAAGGAGTCCTTCGACTCGGCGGCTCACGCTCTCTCGGAGACGGTACGCGACCAGGGCGTCAAGGTCGTCCTCACCGGTCAGGGCGCCGACGAGCTGTTCGGCGGCTACATCGGCTACCGGTTCGACCAGGTCCGGCGTACCGGGCAGGCCGGCGGCAACCCCGTGGACCTGGAGGAGGCACGCCTACGGGCCCGCCTCTGGGGCGACGAGAACTTCTTCTACGAGCGCAACGACGCGAGCTTCGGGGCCACGAAGGCGGCACTCTACTCGGCCCAGGTACGCCGGCGGCAACGGGAGATCGACTGCCTGAACCATCCGCTCGTCGACCGCGAGCGCCTCGTCGGCCTGCACGACCTGCACCGGCGCTCGTATCTGGATCTGAAGCTGCGGCTCGGCGACCACCTGCTCGGTGACCACGGCGACCGGATGGCCTTCGCGCACTCGGTGGAATCCCGGCACCCGTTCCTGGACCGCGAGCTGGTGGAGTTCGTCGCCACCATCCCGCCCGAGCTGAAGCTCCGGGGCCTGCAGGAGAAGTACCTGCTCAAGCAGGTGGCCCGCAACTGGATCCCGCGCAGCATCGTGGAGCGGGAGAAGTTCGGCTTCACCGCTCCGGGAAGCCCGCACCTGCTGCGTCAGCGTGATCCCGCCGTGGATGCCCTGCTCGACCGCGACCGCATCGAGGCCGACGGTTACTTCGATCCCGATCGCGTCGAGCAACTGGTGCGTCAGTACGCGGAGCCGGGGTTCCGCATCAACGTGCCGTTCGAGACGGACCTGCTGATGACCGTGATCACCTTCAACCTGCTGGTCGATCGTTACGAGCTGCCGCCGTACCGCGGCTGACCCGTCCGCTTGTGCCGCCCCGCCGGACCGGCGGAGTTGATCGATCCTGTTCTCCGGGGGGAAAGACATTGCAGAACGACCCATCAGCTCGGCGATCCGTCGAGGGTCTCAGCCGGTTCCTCTCCGGTCCCGAGGGAACACTGGCGCTGGCCCGGATGCAGGTCCTGCACCTGCCGGCGGCGCAGTCCGCCGATGTCCCGGTGCCCCGGCCCCGCGACGACCGG
This sequence comes from Actinoplanes sp. NPDC049548, assembly GCF_040676695.1. NCBI lineage: Bacteria > Bacillati > Actinomycetota > Actinomycetes > Micromonosporales > Micromonosporaceae > Actinoplanes > Actinoplanes sp. NPDC049548. Next base: position 9,385 of record NZ_JBFAPM010000022.1, on the reverse strand, counting down.
GTCGGTGTGTGGCGCCGCTCGGGTGACACGCTGGTCCGGGATGCGGATCTGCGGCAGGAATGGCGCTACTGGGCCGATCTCGACCAGATCTTCCTGGATGGTTCGCGGCGGCGCGTGGCGGTCGTCGGCGAGTCGGCGACCCGCGGCTACTTCTTCGACCCGGCCCACTCGGTCGCCGGCCTGATCGGCACGGTTCTCGGCGACGGCATCGATGTGCTCGACCTGGCCCGCACCAACTGCTCCCTCGAGCAGCTGCTGCAGGCGGTCGCCGACGCCACGAAGCTGGGCATCGACGCGCTGGTGGTGCACGCCGGCAACAACTGGAACAACGTGGTGCCGTATCCGCGCGAGGCTCAGCACCTCGCGGAGCTGCTCAGGCAGGAAGGTTTCCCGGCGGCGATGCGGGCCTTCCGCCGGCTGGTCGCCGACGTCGGTGCCTCCGCCCTCGAGGTGGTCCGCAAACTGACCGGTGACATTCCGGTCGTGCTGGTGGTGCCCGAGTTCAACCTGGCCGGTTGGGTCGAGGAGGAGAGCCTCGCCTGTCCCGCTCTCCCCGGCACCCAGCGCCCGCAGTGGCTGGCGCTGCGCCGCCGGGCCGAGGCCGCGATCGCCGTGGCGGACCGGTCCGCCACGGCGGACCTGGTCGCGCGGATGATCGAGCTGGACGGCGGTGCCAGCCCCGTCTCCCAGCGCCTGCTCGCCGAGGCGGCACCCGACGAGGCGACCCGGATCGCGGCGCTCGAGGCTTCCCGCGACGCGGTTGTCAGCCCGTTCACCCTGCACTCGCCGCGGACGCTCACCTCGGTGCAGCAGGCGATGCGTACGCTCGGAGCCGAGCTGGGATTCCACGTCGTGGATCAGACCGAGCTGTTCCGCACCGACGGCACCGCGCCCGGCCCGCGGTTCTTCCTCGACTACTGCCACCTCACCTTCGAGGGCCTCCGGCTGACCGCAGCCGCCGTCGCGGACGCCCTGGCCGGAGTTCTCGCTCTGCCCGCGAGCGGCGGGGACCCTGCGGCGGAGCCCGAGCCGCACACCATCGCGCTGGCGCACTTCCTCGCGGCCATCCACAACGCACACTACGGTCAGCCGGCGGACGTCCTGCGGCATCACGTACGCGCGGCACTCGACGCCGACAGCTCCGTGGCCGAGCGGGTCAAGGACTACCTCGACTACCAGACCCGGCTGGCCCCCAACTGGATGTGCGCCAGCTACGAACGGTCCGCGCAGGTGCCGGCCTTCCGCCGCTACATGGTCGTCGGGGACGGCCGGCTCAACGGCAAGCTGGCGGACCATCTGCTGCGCGACATCATGCTCGAGGAGCTGAGCCGGGTCGGGCACGATGTGCGCGACAGCTACGAGCAGCTCCTGATCGCCGAGCACGCCGGGAGCACGGATCTGCTCGCCGACGCATACCTCGCCGCGACCTTCGCCGAGCGGGCCGAGGCGGGCGTCGGACCCCGTACGGCGTACCTGCGTGCAGGCTCGGAGCGGACATCGTCCACCTTCGTGCTGGCGGAACCGGTCGCCGTGCTCGTACGCGTGACCTGGCGGCTGCCTGCGAGCGTACCGTCCTCCTCGGCGGAGGTGACGGTGACCGTCAACGGTCAGCAGGTGCGCACCGCGGAGCTCGGCGCCGTTTGGCGTACGGACGACATCGTGGTCGATGCCGGCCTGATGCGCCGGGGGCTCAACACGATCGCGATCCACTGGCCGGTCGACGCGGAGGACGCCGGTGTGCCGGCGGCTGCGGCCGCTGCCCGGCTGGAGTGCGGCGAGATGCCGGAAAGCCGTCCGGTCCACGGACATGTCCACGCCTGGACCGTGGAGCCGGTGTCCGCCTGAGTCCGCCCGTACCGCCGTTCTTCGAGATAGGAGTCACCGTGCGTTTCGGCGTCATGTTCTTCGCCACGACCGGCGTCGATCCCCAGCAGGCGTGCCGGACGGTCCTGGAGGTGAGCCGCCTCGCCGACCGTCACGGCCTCGATGCCGTCTGGACGCCCGAACGCCACTTCGACGAGTTCGGGGGCATCTTCCCCAACCCCGCGCTCACCAGCGCCGCCCTCGCGACCGCGACCGAGCGGGTCCAGCTACGGGCCGGCAGCCTCATCTCGCCGTTGCATGACACGGTCCGCCTGGCCGAGGAATGGTCCGTGGTCGACAACTGGTCCGGCGGCCGGGCCGCGGTGTCGTTCGGGTCGGGGTGGAACGCCAACGACTTCGTGCTGGCCCCGGACAGCTACGAGAACCGCCACCAGGTGATGCTGGAGCAGATCGCCCTCGTCCGCAGACTGTGGGCGGGCGAGGAGGTGGAGTTGCCGAACGGCGCGGGCAAGCCCTTCGCCGTACGGCTCTACCCGGCACCGGTGCAGAAGGAGCTGCCCGTCTGGCTCACGTCCTCCGGCAACCCGCGGACGTTCCGGGCGGCCGGTGAGCTGGGCGCCAACGTGCTGACCCACCTCATCGGGCAGACGCCGGAGGAGCTCGCCGACAAGATCCGCGTCTATCGCGAGGCGCGGCGGGAGCACGGCTTCGATCCCGGTAGCGGCACTGTGTCGCTCATGCTGCACACCCACCTGCACGAGTCGGCCGAGCAGGCGGAAGCCACGAGCCGGGGGCCGTTCCGCGAGTACCTGCGCTCGGCCGTCAAGCTCGAGCTCAAGGCCGCCCAGGGCGGCGGCGCCATCAGCGGCGGCCACGCACTACCCGAGGACGAGATCCCCGCCGACCTGATGGAGGAACTGCTCGATGCGACGTACGAGCGTTACCTGCACAACGGGTCTCTCATCGGGTCCCCGGACTCCTGCCGGCCGATGGTCGAGCGCGTCGCCCGCGCCGGCGTCGACGACATCGCCTGCCTGGTCGACTTCGGCGTACCGGCGGATCTCATCCCCGCGACCGTCCCGCTGATCGGCGAGCTTGCCGGCAGCCGCGGAGCGACCCGTGGCCGTTGAGCCGGGCACCTCCGTCTGGTCGCGGTTGCGGGGGGTCATGCTGCTGGAGCGGCGCGAGACGCGGCTGCTGCTGGCGAGCGTCACCGCCGACTCGTTCGGCACCGGCATCTTCACCGCTACCTCGGTGCTCTACTTCACGCAGGTTCGCGGCTTCGGCGTCGCCTCCGTCGGGCTCGCGATCTCGCTCGGCAGCCTCTGCGCGTTCGTCCTCGGCCCCCGCATCGGCGCCCTCGCCGACCGGTGGAGCCCGAAGAAGTGCCTCATCGCGCTCTTCATCGTCCGCGCCGCGGGCTACGCCCTGTATCTGCAGGCCGAGAAGTACTGGATCTTCGCCGTGCTGACCTGTTTGGTCACCACGGCCGACCGGGCGAGCCCGGCGATCAACCAGACGTTGATCGGGCTGGTCTTCGGCACCAAGGACCGCGCGACGGTCCTGGGCACGGTCTTCTCCGCCCGCAACGGCGCCATCGTCCTCGGCTCCCTCGCGGCCACCGCCCCGGTCGTCACCGGCTCCGACGCGCTGTACATGGTCGGCATCGGCATCAACGCGGTCTCGTTCCTCGTGAGCGCGCTGCTCGTGGCCCGGCTGGACGTACCGGCCCTGCCGCCGGAGCCGGCGGGCGCGGCGAAGCCCGCCATCGGCTCGGGCAAGCCCCTGCGTGACGGCAAGTACCTGGTCATCACCCTGGTCAACGGCGTGGCACTGACGCACAACACGATCCTGTCGCTGGTGCTGCCGCTGTGGATCACTCAGGCCACCCGGTCACCCGCCTGGGGACTGACCGCCCTGCTCGCCCTCAACGGCGCGCTCGCCATGGCGAGCCAGATCCCGGTCAACCGCAGGTTCGCCGAGTTCTCCTCGGCGCTGCACGCTTCGGCGCTGGGCGGCGCGGCGATCGCCGTGGCGTGCCTCGCGTACGCGGTGTCGGGGCTGGTGGCGCAGGTGTGGGTAGCGCTGGGCGTCCTCGTCGTCGCCATGCTGGCGCACACCGCCGGCGAGTGCCTCTTCATCGCGAGCACACCGCTCTCCTTCGAGCTGGCGCCCAAGCGGTCCCTCGCCCGGTACCTGTCCTTCTACAACCTGGGCCGGGTGGGTCAGGACCTGATCGGTCCGCTCCTGGTGGTCGCGCCGCTGTTGAAGTACCGTACGCCGCTCTGGATCGTCATCGCGGCCGTCGTGCTGGTCGCCGGGTGCGTACCGTGGCTGATGCTGCGGCACCACCGGCTCGCCCGAGCCGAAGCGGTGCCGCGGTGACCGGACGCTGTCTGGTGGGCGTCCTCGGCGGCATGGGACCGGCGGCCACGGCCGACTTCTTCGCCAAGCTCGTCCGTGCCACTCCGGCGGCCACGGACCAGGAGCACCTCGCGACGCTGGTCTGGTCCGACCCGAGCATCCCGGACCGAACGGACGCACTGCTGGGTACAGGCCCCAGCCCCGTGCCGCGGCTGGTGGAGGGCGTCCACCTGCTGGACCGCGCGGGAGCCACCCTGATCGCCATACCGTGCAGTACGGCCCATGCCTTCCTGCCGGAGCTGCGCCGAGCCACCGCACGGCCCGTGGTCAGCATGGTGGAGGCCACCGTCCAGCGGCTCCGGGCGGCGCACCCGCAGGTAACGACGGTGGGATTGCTGGCCACCACGGGCACCGTGACCACCGGCCTCTACCAGCGCTCGTTCCGGTGGAGCGGCATCGACTGCCTGGTTCCCGCCCCGCCGCAGCAAGAGCGGGTCATGCAGGCGGTGCGCCAGGTGAAGGCCGGTAACATGCAGACGGCAAGCCGTACGCTCGGGCCGCCCGTCGCGGCACTGACCGGTTCCGGAGCCCAGATCCTCGTGGCCGCCTGCACCGAGCTGCCGCTGGTGCTCGGTTCACGGGCGGCGGGCTGCGACGTCTTCGACCCCACGAAGGCACTCGCGGAGGATGTCGTCGTCCTGGCCCGGCGCCAGCAACAGAACAATCTCGACAAGGAGTCCACATGGACAAGCGCGTCTGCCTGATCTCGCCGAAGCCGCCGATGCTGGAACGCACCCGGCGGCTCGGGCTCGATGCGGTCTGTGTCTTCACCCCCGAGGAGATCCGGAAGCTACCCGCCGACGCCTGTCCCGACATGGTCAGCGTGGTCCTCGCCTACCACGAGCACCGAGATCTGCTCGTGAACACCGTACGGGCGCTGCACGAGCAGGCACCCTTCAGCGCCGTCTTCACGGTGCAGGAGGAAGGGGTGATCGCGGCGGCACTGCTCAACGACGCCCTCGGCCTGGGAGGAACCGGCCTCGACACCGTCACCCTGCTCACCGACAAGTGGCGGATGCGCCGGCACCTCGCCGAGCACAGCGCCGACGCAGTCCCGGCGAAGCTCGGCGGCACCCTCGACGACATCACCGCCTTCGGCGCGGCCGTCGGATACCCGATCATCGCCAAGCCGGTGGCCGGCTCGGCGAGCATCGGCATCCAGCGCATCGCGAGCCGTGACGAGGCCGAGGCGGCGTACGCCACCCTCACCGACCTCGGCGTCCGGCGTTTCCTGCTCGAGGAGTACCTCGAGGGTCCCGAGATCAGCGTCGACGCTCTGTCCTTCGACGGCCATCACGTACCGATCGCGATCGCCGAGAAGATCACCGGGACCAACCACGTCGAGTTCGGTCACGTGATCCCGGCACCGCTGGACGGCGACATCGAGGACGCGGTCTGCCGGACGCTCGCCGACTTCCTCGACGCCGTCGGCCTGCGCAACGGCCTGTCGCACACCGAGCTGAAGCTGACCCCCAAGGGTCCGCGCGTCATCGAGGGCCACAACCGCCGCGGCGGCGACCGGATCAACACGATGACCGCCCTCGTCCACGGCATCGACCTGGAGGAGAGCGGGCTCGCCTACGCCGCCGGCGAGCTTCGCCCCCTGACCGCACGCCCCCCGGCCGCCGGCGCCGCGGCGGTCATCTTCTTCGAGGCGGAGCCGGGCCGGCTGATCCGCGTCGACAACGTCGACGAGGTGAAGAACCACCCCGCCGTCAAGGAGTTCCACATCAACTTCGCCGAGGGCGAGCTGATCCCCCGAGTGCGCTGGTCCCTGGACCGCGCGGGCTACCTCGTGGTGGCGGCGTCCAGCGCGGCCGAGGCACGGGCGCTGGCCGAGTCGCTCGCCGCCAGGCTGGTCTTCGTCACCGAGCCGGTGCCGACCGAGGACGACCACACGCGGCAGCACCGGGAGCTGATCGCCGAACTCGATCAGGCGGGCCGGGTGGAGGCCGCCGCCCGATGACTCGCGACCGGCGCCTCCGGTCCTGCCACGGGACCCATCGGCAACCCTCAGCCGGTATGGCGCGCCTTGCCGGGCAGGTCAGGGCAATGTGACGACCTGAGCCGCGTACGAGAGGCCGGCGCCGAAGCCCACGAGCAGTGCGGGACCCGTCGTGCCGGACAGGGCGGCCATTGCCTGGGGGATGGAGGCCGCGCCGGTGTTGCCGTTGGTGGTGATGTCGGTGGCCACCCGGACGTGCGGGCCGAGTCCCAGGGCCTTGGCGGCGACCGAGGTGATGCGCAGGTTGGCCTGGTGGGGGATGAACGCCGCAAGGTCGGCCGCGGAGATGTCCGCCGCGTCCAGCGCACGCCTGGCAACGTCGGGAATGACGGCGGTCGCCCAGCGGAAAACCTCAGGACCGGCCATGCGCAGCATCCCCGCCTCGTCGTAGCGCAGCAGTTCACTCCGAGAGCCGTCGGCGCCCCACACCACCGGCCCGATGCCGCACGTCTGCGCCGGACCGACGACCACCGCGCCCGCGCCGTCGCCGAAAAGGAACGCCGTGCCGCGGTCGCGCTCGTCGATGATGTCGGTCATGCGCTCGGCCCCGACCAGCACGACGTAGCCGGCCGCCCCGCTGCGGATGAGCGCGTCGGCGGTCGCGAGTGCGTACGGGAATCCGGCGCACGCCGCTCCAAGGTCCATCGCTGCGGCCGCGGAGGCGCCCAGCGCGTCGGCCACCAGAGGCGCTGCAGTGGTCGCGCGGCCGCGGTGGGACATCGTCGCCACCAACACGGCCGAGACGTCGTGCGGGTCGACGCCGGCGCCGGCCAGGGCCTTGGAGGAAGCCGCTGCGGCCATCGTGACCAGGTCCTCGTCGGGTGCGGCACGCCGGCGCGACTCGATGCCGCAGCGGCGGCGGATCCATTCGTCGCTCGAGTCGATCAGGGCGGCGATCGACTCGTTGCCCACCTCGGTCCGTGGGCGGTACGTGGCGACGCTCAGGATGCGCGACCCGGGGTGACCGGCGCGGCGTTGCAAAGGGTTGGCCATGGCCAGCAATCCAAGCATGCCCGACTGGGTGCGATCCGATTGCTTTGTTCCTCGCCGGTAACCACCCGGCTCAGCCACTGCTGCCCACGTCCTTCAGTCAGCGGCACAACCCCTGGGAATGCGGGACTCCTGGCATAGTCGAGGCATGCCGTCGATCCTCGTCCGCCGTCCTTCCCCCCGCCTCGCCGAGGGCGAGCTGACTCATCTCGACCGGCGTCCGGTCGACGCAGATCTGGCTTTGCGGCAATGGCAGGGGTACGTGGCCGCGTTCAGCGATCGTGGCTGGCAGGTTGTCGAGGTACAGCCGGCCGACGAGTACCCGGACGGCGTGTTCGTGGAGGACACCGTGGTGGTATTCGGCGATCTTGCGGTGCTCACCTCGCCGGGTGCGCTGTCGCGACGGGGGGAGATCACCAGCACGGCCACGGCCGTACAGGCCTTGGGGCTACGCGTCGCCCGTATCAGTGAGCCGGGCCACCTCGACGGCGGCGACGTACTGGAAGTCGGCGACACGGTGTACGTCGGCCGTAGCACGCGTACCGACGAGGAGGGCGTCCGACAGTTGCAAGAGCTGATCGAACCGCTGGGCCGCCGTCTGGTGCGGGTCCCGGTGAACCGGGCGCTACACCTGAAGTCGGCGGTCACGGCACTGCCTGACGGCACGATCGTCGGGTACGAGCCGCTGCTGGACGATCCCGGCATTTTCGATCGCTTCTTACCCGTACCGGAGGAACTCGGCTCAGCGGTGGTCGTACTGGACGACAAGACTGTGCTCATGTCGGCCGAGGCACCGCGGACGAGCGAGGTGTTCGCGGCACACGGCCTTGACGTCGCGGCGGTGCCGATCAGCGAGTTCGAGAAGCTCGAGGGCTGTGTCACCTGCTTGTCGGTGCGGGTTCGCGCAACCTGAGGGCCAAGGCACCCGCACGAGCCGCACATCGATCCCTGATCTTCGATGTTGACATCAATGTCGGCCGCTGGCAGGGTCGGCTGTGGATCAAGGCCGATCCATCGTCCATCCACGGGGGAGAGCGATGAGCAAGTCTCGTATGCGTATGGTGGCAGCCCTGGCGGCCACGGCCGTCGCCGGTGGCGTCTTCGGCGCCGCAGCGCCCGCCCAGGCCGCGTCCGGCAAGTGGGAGTACTGGTCCTGGTACGAGTACAAGTCGACATGCGACGAGGTGGGCCGGCAGGTGGTCAACCGGAGCTCTACGGACCACGACACCGCCTGGCGGTGCGACCGGGACGCGCCGGGCTACAAGTTGTTCGTCTACCACACGTCCTGACCGGTAGTACGGCGTCGGCACCGCGGCGGCAGGGCCATCCAGCTCGGACGGCCCTGCCGGCCGGCCGGATGATGTGAGCGTGATCCGTCGCTACGAGTGGGACGCACTGTCGAAATTGCTGCCGTCGACAACATCACCCCTGAGCTTCGCCAACGCACCGCCCGTTACCGGACGCGATGCCGTGCTGGAACAGATGGCGGCCCTGTTCGGCAGGCCGCCTTACCCAACCCATAGTCGATGTAGGTATAGAACGCGCTCACGTTGACGATTGGCGCGACATCGCGACGAAGGCGACAGAGAACACCGCCAGGATAAGGCCGACCACGACGTAGGCTAGGGACACCGGTGACCGCGGACCGGCGCCGAAACGGCGACGCGCGGGTCACTTCTCATCGAAGAACCGAAGATCCGACGGTTCACGCAGGAGATCTTCGAGGATCACGTTGCCCCGCACGTTGTACGGCTGCCGCATGTGCTCGTCCCACGCTGCGCGGGACCGGAACATTTCGAGCATCACCCAGGTGCTGGGGTCGTCCTGCGGCTGCACCAGGTGCATGAACACACATCCAGGCTCAGTAAGGCTGTTCCGGCGCATGGACTGCAGCTGTTCTTCGGCTTCCCGCAGCCGATCCAGCCGCGGCTTGATGGTTACCACCAGGAAAAAGGCTCGGTCCCGGTCGCTCACAGGTGCCCCACCCCCTGCCGATGACCCTCGAACCTTCAGCCTAAGCCCGGCCCGGCCCGTAGGCCACTAACAGGGCGGATTCAACTGGTCGTCGCAACACCTCGTGATGGTGGAGGTGTTCGATGGCACGTCGTCAGCAGCAGGCGGATCGGGCGTTGCGGCCGGCGA
>NZ_JBFAPM010000021.1:0-133181 GCF_040676695.1 Actinoplanes sp. NPDC049548 | reverse complement strand
CATCACCAGCTGGCCGACTGGGTGCAGATCCTGCCGGTGCTGCCGTACTTCCTGCGCACCCGCATCCAGCAGCACCCCGACCTGCAGGACGCCGCCCAGCAGGCGCACTACCAGCTGTACCTGGCTCTCGGTCATCAGAATCTGCAGATGCTCGTCTCGAATGAGCCGCAACAACGTGTCGTGGGGCATGTGATCGCTCGGACCGAGTACGCCAACCTCACCAGCGCTCTGCACCACGGCCTGCGCAGCAGGCAATCCATCGGCCCGATCGTAGAGGCGATCGAGGAGTTTCTGGACCAGACGAAGCAGCAGAACAGCCGCCGACATTTGCTGGAAACGGCCATCGCCGCCGATCGCGGATCCGACCGCGACGATCTCCGACAGGAACTTGCGCAGCTGCACCATCTAGCCGGCATGGTTGCGCAGGACCAGCGGCGCTTCGAGCAGGCCGAAGCCCACTACCGGCAAGCCCTCGACATCAGGCTGGAGTTCGGCGACCGGCGCGGCGCCGCCGTCACCTACCACGAGCTTGGCATCGTCGCGCAGGCGCAGCGGCGCTTCGAGCAGGCCGAAGCCCAATACCGGCAATCCCTCGACCTCAAGCTGGAGTTCGGCGACCGGCACGGCGCCGCCATCGCCTACCACCAGCTCGGCATGGTCGCGCAGGACCAGCGGCGCTTCGAGCAGGCCGAAGCCCACTACCGGCAAGCCCTCGACATCAGGCTGGAGTTCGGCGACCGGCACGGCGCCGCCCTCACCTACCACCAGCTCGGCATGGTCGCGCAGGACCAGCGGCGCTTCGAGCAGGCCGAAGCCCACTACCGGCAAGCCCTCGACCTCCTCCTGGAGTTCGGCGACCGGCACAGCGCCGCCCTCACCTACGGCCAGCTCGGCATGGTCGCGCAGGACCAGCGGCGGCTCCAGCAGGCCGAAGCCCACTACCGGCAAGCCCTCGACATCTTCCTGGAATTCGGCGACCGGCACAGCGCCGCCCTCACCTACCACCAGCTCGGCATCCTCGCGCAGGACCAGCGGCGGTTCCAGCAGGCCGAAGCACACTACCGGCAAGCCCTCGACATCAAGCTCGAGTTCGGCGACCGGTACAGCGCCGCCCTCACCTACCACCAGCTCGGGACGCTCGCGCAGGAACAGCGGCGGTTCCAGCAGGCCGAAGCCCACTACCGGCAAGCCCTCGACCTCTTACTGGAGTTCGGCGAACGGCACAGCGCCGCCCTCATCTTCCACCACCTCGGCGCCCTCGCGCAGGACCAGCAGCAGTACGACAAAGCTGCAACGGCGCTGCTCAAAGCGGCGGCCCTATGGCATGAGGTGTACGACGTCTGGCCAGACGACTCGTTGAACGCCCTGCGCAGTGTTCGTCAAGCTCTGGCCCCGGAGGACTTCCAGCACGTCCTTCAGACCAACATCAACGCCGCTCTGATAAACGCGCTCAACGCCGCCATCGACGACAACGCCGAGTAGCCTGCTGCGACCCCGTCCCGTCGCGCGGCGGCGAGGTCTGCTCGGCTCGCCCGGTCACGGGTGACCGGTTCGCGGCCACCCCGGGACCAGAGCGCTTGCCGCAACCAGTGGGCCAACACGGTCCCGAGTGAGACCCGGTGAGAACCGGTCGGGTCTGAAGCGCGTACCCCGGCAGGGCGTCTTTCAGCAGCTCAGCCGGGATACGCACTGGTCAGCGGAGGCGGACGGGAATCGAACTCGCCTGGCTCGGATACCGAGCCACACCGGTTTTGAAGACCGGGAGGGGCACCAGCCACCTGAACGCCTCCGTCGATCACCCTAGACCGCGGGGTGCGGTGGGCGACGAGCGGATGGCCCGGGTGCGTGCGAGAGTGCTCAGGTGACGATGACGCGGCCTGAGCGGCTCACCCAGTACGCCCACGGCGGCGGCTGCGCCTGCAAGATTCCTCCCGGGGAGCTGGAGGCCGTGGTCTCGGGGCTGATGGGTCCGGCGGCCCCGGACGGGCCCGGTGAGTTGCTGGTCGGCCTCGACGACGGGGACGATGCTGCCGTCGTGAGGCTGGCTGCCGGCACGGCGGTGGTCGCTACCGCGGACTTCTTCACGCCGGTCGTCGATGACGCGTACGACTGGGGGCGGATCGCCGCCGCCAATGCGCTGTCCGACGTGTACGCGATGGGCGGCAGCCCTGTCGTCGCCGTGAACCTGCTGGCGTGGCCTCGCGAGGTGCTGCCCATGGAGCTGGCCGGGGAGGTGTTGCGGGGCGGCCTGGATGTCGCGCGGGAGGCAGGGTGTCATGTCGCCGGGGGGCACAGCGTGGATGATCCGGAGCCCAAGTACGGCATGGCCGTCACGGGTGTGGCCGACCCGGCGCGGCTGATGCGTAACGATGCCGGTGTCGCCGGGACTCCCCTGACGCTGACCAAGCCGCTGGGCATCGGGGTTCTCAACAGCCGCCACAAGGCGACCGGCGAGGTGTTTCCGCAGGCGGTGGCGGCGATGACGGCGCTGAACCGGGCAGCTTCCGAGGCCGCGCTGGCGGCGGGCGCGATGTGCGCGACCGACGTCACCGGGTTCGGGCTGCTCGGGCACCTGCACAAGCTGGCCCGGGCGAGCGGGGTCACGGCCCGGGTGCATGCGGCGGCCGTGCCGTACCTCGAGGGGGCACGGGCGGCGCTGGCCGACGGGTTCGTCAGCGGTGGCACGCGGCGCAACCTCGACTGGGTGATGCCGCACGCGGACACCGGCGACGTGCCCGCCGACGAGTTGCTGCTGCTGGCGGACGCGCAGACGTCCGGTGGGCTGCTCGTCGCCGGGGAGGTGCCGGGGTACCCGGTGGTGGGCGAGCTGGTGCCGGCCCGGGCCGACGGCAGGACGCTCGAGGTTCGCTGACGGATCCGGTCCGTCAGAGTCCGACAGCGTCCGGTCTGCCGGTGGTCTTCGCCGTCGCTTGGTCGGGAGCCACCAGCTGCGGCGGGTCGTCCTGCACAGGAGTGGATGCGGCGCGCTCGGCCAGGCGTTCCCGCTGGGGCACCACGGTGTACTTGGGGTCCTTGGCCGACGCGACTCCCCCGTCGAAGATGCCGAAGCGGGTCGCGAGCGACGCGGTCAGCAGCGACAGTCCCGAGAGCGCCGACACCACCCGGCTGCGCCGCCCCAGCACCGCCCCCGCCACCCCCGCCGCCGTCAGGAGACGACCTGCTCGGAGCAGGCGGCCCGCGCGCCCTTGCCGGTAGGGCTCGCTGAGGAGGCCCTTGGTGGTCTCGATGCGGTGGGCGCCCCACAGCTCGAGCGCCGCGCCGCAGACGGCCATGCGGCGGGCCGGGCCCGCCTGGCCGGTCGGGGCGGCGAGCAGGCCGACTCCGGCGCCGCTCGCGAGCGCGCTGCCGGCGAAGACGAAGGGCAGTTCCGGGTACGCCTCGTGCCAGCTGGGCGTGGCCGTGTCGGCGAGCAGCACCGCCGTGTACGTCGCCAGCGCGGGCGCGAGTACGGCGGCGCCGTACTGGCCTGCTGTGCCGACCGGGGGCAGGAGGCGGCGCGCCAGGCCGAGGACGCCCCGCGAAGGCAGCAGCGGTGCCGCCTCGGCGACGGCCGCGGCGCCCGCGGCGGCGCCGAAGCCGCTGAGGATCCAGGTGCCCATCGACATGGGTGAGGTCGGCTTGGCGATGCGCAGCATGTTGAGGAACCGCTCGGGGCGACCCAGGTCGTGGACCAGGAAGTACGTGCTCGCGCCGAGCGCCCCGAGGGCGGCCAGCCGGCCGGCACGGCGCAGGGTGGGCCGGCCGGTGGCGTCGGCGCCGGCCGCCAGCAGCGCCGATCCGGCGGCGAGGCCGCCGGTGAACAGGTACGCGGCGATGTCGTGGTGCCAGACCGCCGGCTTGACGATGGGGCGCCCGTAGTAGGACCGGAACTCGGCGGGCGGCACCATGGACCGGTCCCCGCGCCCGCCGCCCTTGCGGCGCCGACCGGAGGCATCGTCGCCGCGCCCGCCGGCGGATGCACCGGCGCCGGGCCGGGATCGGTCGCCGCGTTCGTCGCGGGCCAGGCCGCTGCCCTGGTGGCCGGCCGGGGGCGGGCTGAGGCTCTCGTCGCGGGGCCGTTCCCGCTCCTCGCGCGGCCTCATGAGCGCCGTCCCGCGAAGGACACCACGACCGTGGCGGCCATGGCGAGGGCGGCGACACCGGCGCGCTTCCACATCGCCTTGAGGTCTCGGGTGGTCACGACCGGGTCCGGCGGGAGGCCGTACACCTCGGGTTCGTCGAGGAGCAGGAAGAAGGCGCCGTCGCCGCCCACGCCGTCGTCCGGGTCGTGGCCGTACAGGCGGGCCTCGGTGACGCCCTGCTCGTGGAGTTTCTCGAGGCGGTGGGCGGCGCGGCCGCGGAGCTCGTCCAGCTCGCCGTACTGGATCGACTCGGTGGGGCAGGCCTTGGCGCAGGCCGGCATGAGGCCGTCGCCGATCCGGTCGTAGCAGAGCGTGCACTTCCAGGCGCGGCCGTCGTCCTTGCGCTGGTCGATGACACCGTACGGGCAGGCCGGGATGCAGTAGCCGCAGCCGTTGCAGATGTCCTCCTGCACCACGACCGTGCCGAACTCGGTGCGGAACAGGGCGCCGGTCGGGCACACGTCGAGGCAGGCCGCGTGGGTGCAGTGCTTGCAGACGTTGGACATCATCAGCCAGCGGAAATCGCTGCGGGGCGCGTCGAGAGTGCGCCCCGGCAGGTCCGACATGGGCATGCCGAGGAACTGCGTGCCCGCCGCGGCCAGGGCGTCCGGGGCCGGCGGTACGCCCGGTGACGTGCCCGTGTCCTGTCCGGTGGCCGCCGCGACGACGGCCGTGTGCGCGCTCGCCGACGGTCCGGTGGGCAGGCCCTCGAACGCTCCGGGGGTGTCGGTGCCCTGCCCGGACCCCGCGACCGGCTGCTCGATGAACGCGACGTGGCGCCAGGAGTTGGCGGTCAGGCCACCGGTGTTGTCGTACGAGGTGCCGAGCAGGTTGAAGCCGTCGTCCGGGACGAGGTTCCACTCCTTGCACGCCACCTCGCACGCCTTGCAGCCGATGCAGACGCTGGTGTCGGTGAAGAAGCCCATCCGCGGCGGCGGGTCGAGGTAGCCGGCGTCCGGGGCCGGGTCCAGGGGGCCGTAGAGGCTGTTCGGTCCGGCCACGTCAGCTCTCCTCCGGCTGGTCGACCTCGGTGGTGAGGATCTGCGTGCGGTGGTCCGGGGTGAGTCCGGCGCGCTCGCGGTAGCCGCGCACGTACGCGATCAGTTCCGGACCGGTGGGCCGCCGCCCCGGCTGGATGTCGCAGGTGCCGACCTTGCTCTCCTGGATGAGGACGTTGGGGTCGAGCGTGATGCCGATCAGGTCGTTGGCCGAGTCGCCCGTCACGAGCCCCTCCCCTCCCCAGTGGTACGGCATCCAGATCTGGTGCACCGTGCGGTCCTCGATGCGCAGCGGGGTGAGCCGGTCGGTCACCAGTACCCGCGCCTCGATCGCGGCCCGGGCGGTGACGATGTGCGCCCAGCCCAGATGCTCCAGCTCGCGCTCCTTCGCCAGCTCCGGCGACACCTCGACGAACATCTCCGGCTGCAGCTCCGACAGGTACGCGAGCTGCCGGCTCATGCCACCGGCCGTGTGGTGCTCGGTGAGCCGGCTGGTGCTGAAGACGTACGGGAAGACCTCGAGGTGGCGTTCCGGCGCGCTCGGGTTGGTGAGGTTGTCCGAGCGGTCGTACACCTTGCGGGTGGGGTTGGCCTGCTGCTCGTAGAGCGGGTTGCGGACCATCGACTCGGCCGGCTCGTAATGGGTCGGCATCGGGCCGTCGATGAGGCCGCTGGGCGCGTAGAGCCAGCCCTTCCCGTCGCCCTGCATGATGAACGCGTCGTCGCCCGAGATCGCCTCGACGCCGGTCGCGCCCTCCGGCGGCCGGTACGACGGCGGCTTGGTCTTCTCGAAGTCGGGCACGTCGTAGCCGGTCCACTCGCCGGCCTCCGGGTCCCACCACACGTACTTCTTGCGCTCGGACCAGGGACGGCCGTCGGGGTCGGCGGACGCGCGGTTGTAGAGCGTGCGCCGGTCGGCCGGCCAGGCCCAGCCCCACTCGCGCGCCACCCAGTCCTGGTCGGTGCCGGGCTTGCGGCGGGCGGCCTGGTTGACGCCGTCCTTGTACACGCCGGTGTAGATCCAGCAGCCGCCCGCGGTCGAGCCGTCCTGCTTCATCTCGGTGAAGGCGGACAGCGGGCGGCCGGTGGCGACCTCGTACCCGTTGATCTCCTTGAGGACGTCCTCGGCGCTGGGCTCGTCGCCGCGCTCGCCGTGCAGCGAATAGTCCCATGCGAGGTTCAGCAGGGCCTGGTCGCGGGACTCGGTGGACCCGGCCAGCCGGTCCCGCAGGATGCGGCCGAGGTGGTAGAAGAACCACAGCTCGGAGCGGCAGTCGCCGGGCGGCTCGACGGCCTTCTCCCGCCACTGCAGCAGCCGCTGCGTCTGGGTGAACGTGCCCTCTTTCTCCGCGTGCGAGGCGGCCGGCAGGAAGAAGACCTCGGTCTTGCACTGTTCCGGCACGATCTCGCCGGTGGCGACCTCCGGACCGTCCTTCCAGAACGTGGCGCTCTCGATGAGGAACAGGTCGCGGACCACCAGCCAGTCCAGGTTGGCCATGCCCAGGCGCTGGGCGCGGCCGTGCGCCGAGCCCACGGCCGGGTTCTGCCCCAGCAGGAAGTAGCCCTTGATCTTGCCGTCGATCATGTCGAGCACCTGCTGGTACGTGCCGTGGTCGCCGGTGAGCCGGGGCAGCCAGCCGTACCCGTAGTCGTTCCCGGCCGTCGCGGCGTCACCGAAGTACGCCTTGAGCAGGCTGACCGCGAAGGCCTCCGCGTTCGCCCAGAACCCCTGCTGCTCGGGGTGCCGGATGGAGTCGACCCACTGCCGGAACGTCTCGTGCTGGCGGTGGTGGGGCATCGGCAGGTAGCCGGGCAGCAGGTTGAACAGGGTCGGGATGTCGGTCGAGCCCTGGATGCTGGCGTGCCCGCGCAGCGCCATGACGCCGCCGCCGGGCCGGCCCATGTTGCCGAGCAGGAGCTGGATGATCGCCCCGGCGCGGATGTACTGCACGCCGACGCTGTGCTGGGTCCAGCCCACCGAGTAGACCAGCGCGGTGGTCCGCTCGCGCCCGGAGTTGGCCGTCCAGGCCTCGCAGACCTCGAGGAACTTGTCCTGCGGCACGCCGCACAGCCGCTCGACGACCTCCGGGGTGTAGCGGGCGTAGTGCCGCTTGAGGACCTGGTAGACGCAGCGTGGGTCCTGCAGGGTGGGGTCGCGCGGCACGTCGGCGGGCACCGGCGGGCCGTGGGACTCCTGCTCGAGCCCGGAGGCGGTCTCCCGGTCGACGTGCGAGCCGCCCTCCTCCTGCCCGTGCTCCTGCTGACCGGCGTACTGCCAGCTGCTCTGGTCGTACGTGTGGAGCTCGGGGTCGTAGCCGGAGAACAGCCCGCCGAGCTCCTCGGTGTCCTGGAAGTCCTCACTGACCAGCATGGACGCGTTGGTGTACGCGAGCACGTACTCCCGGAAGTCCTTCTCGTTCGTGAGGATGTAGTTGATCACGCCACCCAGGAAGGCGATGTCGGCACCGGCGCGCACCGGCACGTAGGAGTGCGCGAGCGCGCTGGTCCGGGTGAAACGCGGGTCGATGTGGATGACCTTGGCGCCGCGCTTCTTAGCGTCCACCACGTACTGGAAGCCCACGGGGTGGGCCTCCGCCATGTTGGAGCCCTGGATGATGATGCAGTCGGCGTTCGCCAGATCCTGGAGGAATCCGGTGGCCCCGCCACGGCCGAAGCTGGTCCCCAGACCGGGGACGGTGGCGGAGTGTCAAATACGCGCCTGGTTCTCGATCTGTATGGCGCCCATGGCGGTGAAGAGCTTCTTGATCAGGTAGTTCTCTTCGTTGTCCAGGGTGGCGCCGCCGAGGCTGGAGATGCCGAGGGTGCGGTTGAGCGGACGGCCGTCCTCGTCGGTGTCCTCCCAGGTCTCGTCGCGCGCGGCGAGCATCCGGTCGGCGATCATGCTCATCGCCGTGTCGAGGTCGAGCTCCTCCCACTTCGTGCCGTACGGCCGGCGGTAGAGCACCTTCTGCTGACGGCGGTCGCTGGTGACCAGGCTCTTGCTCGCCGAGCCCTTGGGGCACAGCCGGCCCTTCGAGATCGGGCTGTCCGGGTCACCCTCGATCTGGACGACCTTGCCGTCCTTGACGAAGATCCGCTGTCCGCATCCGACCGCGCAGTACGGGCACACGGACCGGGCCATGGAGTCGGCCGTCTCGGTGCGCGCCGTGAGGGTTTTCGAGCGCGCGGACTGCGCGGCGGCGCCGCGGCCCAGCGGGTCGGTGCCGGTCAGCTGCCGGTAGACCGGCCAGCCCTCGATCCAGGTGCGGACGCCCATGAGATCGACACTAGACCACGGTTCCGGGCGCCGCACGGCGAGCGGCGCCCGGCCTTCCCGGCATTACTTGATCTTGGCAAGGTAGACGTCCAGGGCGGCGTAGCTCTGCTCGGCGCCCGCCTCCATGCCCGACTCGATCATGCCGTCCCGGTCCGCCCGGGACGTGAACGTGGTCGTGCTGGTCACGGTCGTCCGCCCGTCCTGCTCGGTGAAGACGTAGCGCTCGACGGCGACGTGGCCGGCCATCGGCTCGTACTCGAAGGTCCAGGTGAAGGTGTCGGGAGCCTTTATGTCGCGGAACTCTCCGCGGAAGGCGTGCTGCTGACCGTCCGCCGTCTCGACGAAGCGCCAGGTGCCGCCGACGCGGAAGTCGATCGTCACGTCGAGCGGGTTGCCGCGGCCCCACCAGTGCCGGATGTGGTCCGCCTCGGTGTGCGCGGCGAAGACCAGGGCCTTCGGGGCGTCGAACGTACGGGTCATGACGAGCTCGGTGTCGGACGGGGTGCTGATGGCGATGGTGCTCACGACTGCTCCTTCTGCAGGGTGTCCAGGTAGCTGCTCAGCGCGTCGTTGCGTTCCTCCCAGAGCCGCCGGTACTGCGCGACCCAGCCGGCGATGTCGCGCAGCGGGGTCGGCTCGATCCGCACCCGCCGCCACTGCGCCTCCCGGGTCCGCACGATCAGGCCGGCGCGCTCGAGCACGTTGAGGTGCTTCGAGATCGCCTGGGCGCTGATCGGGAACGGGGCTCCGAGCTCGGCGACGGTCGCGTCGCCCTGCGCCAGCCGGGCCAGGATCGCCCGGCGGGTCGGGTCGGCGAGGGCGGCGAAGACGCCGCTGATCGGATCCGCTGTCGTCATGCTCTCAACCACCTGGCTTATCAACCGGTCGGTTTATCAACCGACGGGTTTAGACTATCGCCGGGCTCCGGGATGTCAAGAGGTGACCGCGCGGACGTCCGCATCGGTCAGCTGGGAGAAGTCCTCGTAGAAGCGGCCCACCGCACCGAAACGCGCCGGCTTCTGCAGGCAGATCACCAGATCCGCGTCCGCGGCCAGGGCATGGTCGGCGTCCCGCGAGCACACCGGGGCCGCCAGCACCAGCGCCCGCGCCCCGCGGTCGCGCAGCCAGCGCAACGCCGCCCGCGCGGTCACCCCGGTCGCCACGCCGTCGTCGACGACGATGACCAGCCGGTCGGTCACCGGCCCCGCGGGCCGGCCGCCGCGGTACGCCGTGACCCGCCGGGCCAGCTCCGCACGCTCGACCGCGACGGTCGCCGCCAGGTCCGCGGGGGTGAGCCCCAGCTCGGCCAGAAGTGCGTCGTCGAAGACCGGCTGCCCGTCCTCCGCGACCGCGCCGACACCCAGCTCCGGCCGGCCCGGCGCACCGATCTTGCGGACGATGACGAGGTCGAGGTCCGCGCCGACGGCCGCCGCCACCCCCGCAGCCACCGGCACTCCGCCACGCGGCAGGGCCAGTACCAGCGGCCGCCGGTCCATGCCGAACGTGCCCAGATGGCGCGCCACCGTGACGCCGAGCAGCCGGCCCGCCGCCGCGCGGTCGGTGAAGCAGCGCTCAGACACCGGAGGGGAACGTCTCGGGCTCGCGGACGTCGACGCCCAGGGTGTGCAGCGGACGGACGGCGGTGCTCTCGTCGAACCAGAGGAACGCGTCGTAGCGTTCACCGAGCACCGTCGGCACGTAGTTGCCCCACCGCTCCCGCTCGGGGCGGTAGACCACGCCGATCGCGCGATGCGCGACGACATCGGTCAGCAGGGGCGGCTGGTCGGCGCGGCGCGGGAAGACGAAGAGCGCGCACCCGGGTGCCGTGGCGTGCAGCACGTCCTCCAGGGAGTCCGGCCGGGCCGCAGGCACGCCCATCACCTCCATCGGCGCACCCCAGTCGCGCCCGGCGACCACCGTGCCGCGATGCCCGCCGAAACCGACCAGCAGCACCCGGTCGTTGCCGTACCGCTCCCGGGCCAGCTGGCCGATGGTCACCTCGCCGTGCACGGACTGGTCGGTCGCCCGGGCATCGCCGACGTGGGTGTTGTGCGCCCAGACGACAGCCTTGGAATCCGGGCCGTAGTGCCCGAGCAGCCGGTCCAGGCTCTCGTCCATGTGCCGGTCCCGCACGTTCCACGAGTCCGGGCCGCCCCGCACCATCGCCCGGTAGTACCGCTCGGCACCGGCCACCACCTCGGCGTTCTGCCAGGCGGCGAACTCGCCGGCGGCACCGGCCACCCGCTTGCGCAGCTCCACGAGCAGGTCGACGACCTCCCGCTCACAGCTCGCGGCGACCAGATGGGTCGCCCAGGCATAGGACTGCGGATCTTCCCCGTACGGCTCGAAGCACCGGTACGCGGCCAGCGCGGCGGGGACCTGCTCGGGGTCGTGTTCGCGCAGATGGACGAGGATCTCCCTCAGCGACTCCCACAGCGAGTACACGTCCAGCCCGTGGAACCCGACCTTCGGCTCGCGGACGGCGTTGCGCTCGCGCAGCCACCGGCAGAAGTCGACGACCTCCTCGTTGGCCCACATCCAGGTCGGCCATCGGTCGTACGCCAGCAGCGCCTCCCGCGGGTCCCCGGGAGCGCCGGGCACGCCGCGCACGCTGTGATCGACGCGCTCGCAGTCCGGCCAGTCCCCCTCGACGGCGACGAACGAGAAGTCCAGCTCCTCGATCAGCCGCCGGGTGACGGCCGCGCGCCAGGAGTAGTACTCGTGCGTACCGTGGCTGGCCTCACCCAGCATGACCACGCGCGCCGACGCTGCCCGGCCGATCAGGGCGTCGAGATCACCCGGGTCCCCGAGCTCGGTGGCCAGCGACGCGACCTCGTCGCCGTAGCGGGACATGGCGGGCGCATACCCGCGCCGCAGCCCGGTATACGTCCGATCATTTCCGGTCGGGCAGCGCGGCGAGGATGGCGTCGACCGTCTCGTCCGGCGTCTGCCCGGAGGTGTCGATCCACTGCCCGATGCGCGGCGTCTCCGACCGCAGCGACCGGTCCAGGTCCGCCACGGTCCACTCGCCGTAGCCCGACTTGGCGCGTTCCCGCTCGCGGCGCTCGACGGTCGCCGGGTCAGGGGCCAGCACCACGACGTGCACCGGCCGCGTCCGGAGCAGGTCGAGGAAGCGTGGCAGGTCCGGGCCGAGGATGACGTCCTGCACGATCGTGGTGAAGCCCGCGTCGGCGTACGCGTCGGCGGTTCCGGCGGCCAGCCGGTAGCGCAGCCACAGCTGGTCCACCGCCTCGGCCGCGAGGTCGGTCCCCAGCTCCGCGCGGCCCGAGACGATCATGCGCCGGAAGACGTCGCCGCGTACGTGGGCGCTGCGGGGCAGGCGTTCGGCGAGGCGCTGGGCCACGGTGGACTTTCCGGCCGCCATGACGCCGGTGATGACGACGATCACGGCTCAGAGCAGCTCGAGGGTGGCCGCGAGCTGGGAGTGGGCCGGGGCGGGCGGCGCGTCGCGGGGGAACCAGCCGAGCTCGTCGAACTTGTGCGGCTCGCCGAGGCGGACGGCGGCGGGGTCGACGCGTACGGCGAACACGAGGGCGACCCAGTGGGAGTCCGCGCGAACGACGTTGCGGACGCCGAGCATGGTGATCTCCTCGGGCGCGACGCCGTACTCCTCCCCCACCTCGCGGGTGACCGCCTGCTCGAAGCTCTCCCCGAACTCGAGGGCGCCGGCGCCGGTGTCCCAGGTGCCCGGCTCGTCGCGGGCGCCGGCGGACCGCCGGGCGAGCAGGATCCGGCCCTCGCCGTCATGGCACACGAACACGCACGACACCCGTGGTTCAGCGCTCATGCCGATCATCATCCCGGAGCCGGCTCGGGGGCCACGTCTCCGGGTACGGTCCGGGAAATCACCGGGTCCACCGGGACCACTGTGGACGGCAGAGTGTCCGCATGCGTTCACTTCGTACCCATCTCGGGGTTCTCCTGCTCACCGCCGGGCTCGCCGTCGCCGCGCCCGCACCCGCCCAGGCCGCGCCGCACGTGCCCGACCTCGACCCTCACGCGCTGCGGGCAGCCATCGCCGACCTGCCCGACGACGAGGCCAGTGCCGCCCTCGTCCAGGTGCGCGGCCGTGACGGCGCCTGGTCGGGGAGCTCGGGCCACACCTCAGTGCGCCGTCACCGCCCGCCCAGCCTCGGCAGCCGGTTCCGCATCGGCTCGATGACCAAGACGTTCACCGCGGTCGTGGTCCTGCAGCTGGCCGCCGAGGGCCGGCTGTCACTGGACGGCACGGTGCAGCAGTACATGCCCGGTTTCCTGCCCGCCTCGTACGCGCCGATCACTGTGCGGAACCTGCTCACCTTCACCAGCGGGCTCAACGGTGTGGACGTGCCGCACAAGACGCCCGACTGGTTCTTCATCCACCGCTACGATCACTGGGCACCGGGCAGCCAGCTGGATCTGAGCAAGCCGCTCGCCTTCACCCCGGGCGATTTCCAGCGATACGGCAACGCGGACTACATCATGGCCGGCTTGCTCGTCGAGCGGGTGACGGGAAACCGGTGGGCCGACGAGGTGCAGCGGCGCATCATCTCGCCGCTGCATCTGACCGGCACGAGCGTGCCGGCGGACGACCCCCGCGTGCCGGGTCCGCATGCCCACGGGTACGAGGCGACCGCTGACGGCTGGCGTGACGTGACCCTGGCCAACCCGTCGCTGCAGTGGTCGGCGGCGTCCATGATCTCCACCGCGGACGACCTGGACCGCCTGATGGTCGCGCTGTTCTCCGGCAGGCTGGTTCCCCGCGCCCAGCTCGCCGAGATGTTCACCGTTCCCCGGGTACATACTTTCGGCACCGAGGAATGGGCCACGTACTCCGCGGGGCTGACCCGGTTCGCCTTCGGCGACGTCGTGGTCTGGGGCAAGAGCGGCGACCGGCCGGGCTACAACAACGGCATGGGTGCCACGCGGGACCTTTCCCGCCGGCTGGTGTACTCCGTGAACACCCTGCACATGGGCGGCGATCAGCCGAAGATCACCCGGCGGATCATCACGGCCGCGATGACCTAGGAAGTGGACAGCAGGGCGGTCAGGTCGGCGGTGCGCCGGGGCGTCCAGCCGTCCGGCGGCGCGATGGCGGCCCAGGCCGTCACCGGTGCCGTGCCGTAGCTGTGCCCGTGACCCGCCGGCACCCCGGTGGAGAATGCCATGTCGGCGGTCACCTGCCAGAAGGTCACGAACGGGTACCAGCGCACGGCCGGCGACACGTCGGGGCCGCGCGGCTCGCGCAGCCAGTCCGGGCGGCTGACCGCGAGGCGCGGCGCCCACCACACGATCGGGTCCGACGGGTGTTGCAGGTACACCACCCTCGGCGTGGCCCACGCGGTGCCGGGCCCGTCGAGGTCGATGGCCGGGTCGCGGGCGAATCGGACCGTGGCACCCTGCTCGTAGCCGGGCAGGATCTCGGTGGTGCCCGGGTCGCGGTCGGCGACGTACTCGCGCCACAACGGGTTCCGGTTGGGCGGGCCGACGAGCAGCATCCCGTCGACGCGGTTGCGGATGTCGTCGGCCCCGCCGAACGCCGACTCCGCGCCGAACGAGCCCAGGCTCTCCCCGAAGACGAGCAGCTTGGGCCGGGCGCTCAGCGGCATCCTCGACCAGACGGCGTACACCTGGTTGTACAGGTCCCGCCCGGCCTCCCGGGCGCGTTCCTTGTCGACCAGGAACGACAACCAGCTCGGCAGGTACGAATACTGCAACGCGACCATCGCCGTGTCGCCGTGGTACATGTACTCCAGCGGCACCACCCCGTTCTCGTCGACCCAGCCGGTACCGGTCGTGGTGATCACGAGAAGCACGTCCCGCTGGAAAGCCCCGGTCCGCTGCAGCTCCTGCACGGCGAGCCGGGCTCGTTCGCGCGACGTCGGCGCGGAGTCCAGGCCGGCGTAGACCCGGATGGGCCGCTGGACCCGGGCGCCGCCGAAGTCGGACAGCTGCTGCGGGTCCGGACCACCCGCGACGAACTGGCGGCCCTGGTTGCCCAGTGACGCCCACGACACCAGGGAACCGGGGCCGCCGGAGCGCAGCGGGTCGTCCGGCGGTGCCACGCCCGGTTCCGTCTCATTGTTGATGTCGCGGAACGCGGTGTCCGTGACGGCGAACAGGCCGTCGATCACCACCCCGTTGAGGACGCCCAGCGCGAGCAGCGCCACCGCCGACCCGGCGATCACGCCCGCCGTGCTCGCCGGTATCCACCGGCTGAGCAACCGGCCGACGGCCCGCGCCGCGGAGCGCAGGAGCCGCATCAGGCCGACCAGCCCGGCCCCGGTCACGGCCGCGATGAGCAGCACACCCAGGGCACCGAACCGGGACGGCGCCGCCATCCCCATGAGACTGTGCACCTCACGCTGCCACTGCGACCCTTGGTAGAGGAAGAAGACCACGACAGGTACTGCCACGATCGCCAGCCCCCGCCAGGCCACCGGACGGGCACGGGGCAACGACCGGTCGGACAGTTTCCCCGCCAGCCAGCCCAGCAGCACGCCGACGCCGTAGCCGATGGCTGCGGTGATGCCGCTGACGATCCCTTGCAGCACGACACCGCGCGGCAGCAGCGACGGGGTCAGCGACAGGCAGAAGAAGATCAGCGCCCCGAGCACGCCGAGGAAGGTGTAGTGCCACCACTGCCGCAGCCGAGACATCATCGCGCTACCGTCCGCTCCAACCAGCTCACCACGGCGGCGGCGGCGAGGATTCCGAGACCGTTGACCGCCCAATGCAGCCCGGCCGGCGCGAGCAGGCTGCCGCTGCGCCGGCGCAGCTCGCACAGCACCGCCCCGGCGGCCGTCGTGAACACCACCGCGCCGGTCACGGCGAGGACCTGCCCGGCCCGGCCCGGCCCCACGAGCTGCGAGACGGCCGGGTTCACGCGGTTCAGCCGCAGCGACGGGAGCACGTGCCAGAGGCCGAACAGCGCCGACGACACGAGGGTCGCCCGGGCAGCACCGGCCCGGCGGTACAGCAGTCCCCAGAGCACGCCACGGAAGGCGACCTCTTCGAACAGGACGGTGCCGAGCGGGACGACGAGGAACGCGGCCCGCAGTGCGGCGCCGTAACCGTTGCGGTAGCGGGAGTCCAGGAACGCCGGGCGGGTAACCGGCAGCAGAGCCGCCGCCGCGTACACGACGGCGACCGCTGACACGCACGCCAGCGCGTAGGCCGCCCCTCGCCGCCACGACCGCCGGTCGATGCCCAGGTCGTCGGGGCTCATCCCGGCCCGGCGGGCCAGTGCCACCAGCGCCGCGGCGCCGAGCGGCCCGGCCAGCAGCATGGCACCCGGCGGCCCGTACCGCCCCGCAACGGCGACAGCCACCAGTAAGGCGACCGTCGCGGACAAGGTCCGACGTGGCGGCGCCGTGCCGCGGGCAGGCGTGCGGGCTGTCACCGTTTCAGCGTCGCCGCAACGCCGTCCGCGGACCTCACCCCTGACGGATGCCTGGCGCCGGAAGGTCGCCGTCAATGGAGACCCAAGGCCCGGCCCTTGAGGTACTCGAACTCCTCTACGGAGATCCGTCCCTCGTCGTGCAACCGGGCCGCGGTCGCGATCTCGTCGGCCGCCCGGGCGTCCCGGACCGGGGCCTCCTTCTGCGGCCTCGACGCGTGCGTGACCAGGTAGATGAGCGTGCCGAGCAGCGGCAGCACCACGATGAGCGCGACCCAGCACGCCTTGAGCCAGCCCGGCATCGGCCGGCGGAACAGATCGTTGAAGACGGCGATGAACGTCCAGATGATGCCGAACCAGAGACATCCCAGGGCCGTGAGCAGGAAGAGCGAACCCGGCGACCAGTCCATGGCCCAGCCTGGACACCCGGGACCGCCGCCGGCATCATCCCCGACGCATGACTCCCGGCGGCCTCAGGTCCAGTAGAGGATCCGGCAGGCGGGGAGCCGGCGGGCCAGTTCCTGCTCGAACCACGCCCGCAGCCGCGCCATCTCCGCCTGCGGATAGACGTACTTGACCGCCCCGAAACGGCCGTGCTTGCGGTCGCGGGTGGACTCGTCCATCTCCAGGCGGGTGCGGGGATACCAGCCCAGCAGCACGTCCTTGCTGCCCGGGGTGAAGCGGTGCGTGATCAGCTCGGCGGTCAGGTCCAACCCGGGTACGCCCTCGGTGACGCGGGCGACCTCGTCGAGCAGATGCCCGTAGTGCCCGGGCCAGTCCGGTACCGGCATGATCGGGGCGATCGTGAGCCCGACCGGATATCCGGCGAGGGCGAGCAGGCGCAGCGCGTCCAGGCGGTCCTCGAGGCGCGCCGTGCCGCCCTCGAAGCGCGTCGTGACCGGCAGGCAGTTGACACTGAACCGCACCCGGGTCCGGCCCGTGTGCGGGAGCCCGGCGAAGGGCGCCACGTCGGCGAACTTCGTCGTCCAGCGCAGCTGCACGGCCTCGTCCCAGGCCCCGAAGAACTCGACCGCGCGCTGCCAGCTTCCGGTGAGGTGCTCCAGGGCGAGCGGGTCGGTGTAGCAGGACGCCTCGAAGGTCGTGCCCTCGCCCGGGCGGCGCTTCGCGGTGCCGGCGTACGGCGCCAGCCCGGCCAGGATGTCGTCGAGGTCGGCGTAGACCCGGGTGACCGGCGGGCCGCTCAGTGAGCCGGCGAGGTAGCAGTACTGGCAGTGCGCGGGGCAGCCCTCGGCGAGGTCGACGCGCCAGTCCGCGCTCGGGGCGATCGGCTGCAGGCGGCGGCGGGACGGCGGGCTGACCACGATCGCGAGGGTGGCCTTCGCGCGGGCGTACGTCTCGCGGTCGGTGGCGCCACGCACGCCGGTGAGCCGGTTGCCGCGCAGCCGCTCGACCTCGATGCCCTGGGCCTCGACCCGCGCCATGATGCGCCGGCCGTGGGGGTGCTCGTACGCCGCCGGTGTGGCGACCACCCGCCGGGGCAGCCACCGTCGTGCCGGACGCGCCGGAGGGGCGAGCCCGGACAGGTCGTGCAGGTCGGCGCGTTCACCGCTGGCGCTGTGCGGGGCGGCGGGCACGTCCGGTGCCAGCGTGCGGGTCAGATCCACACCGCTGGGTACCCGGGCCGGACCCGATCTCACCCCATCCGCAGGAAGTGACGCAGGTCCTGGGTCTCGCCGGTGATCGGGCGGACGGCCAGGATGCAGGTGTCGTCGTCGGGGTTGGCCTGGCGCAGGCGGCTCAGCAGCTCGCCGAGCGGCTGGCGGGGTGACGCCGCGACCGCCTCGTCGACCGCGCGGATGACCGCGTTCAACCCGTCGTCGAGGCTGCGCCGGCGATGCTCGACGAGGCCGTCGGTGTAGCAGAGGAGCACGTCACCGATGGCCAGGTCCAGCACGGCGCATTCGTACGCGGCGTCCGCGACCACGCCCAGCATGGGCCCGGACGGGCGCGGCAGCGGTGCCGTGCGGCCGCCGCGGGACAGCAGCGGCGGCGGGTGCCCGGCCTGTGCCCAGATCAGCCGGCGGCGGACCGGGTCGAAGCGGGCCACGATGGCGGTCGCCGTGGTCTCCGGGTTCTCCTGGTCGAGATCGCAGGTCAGCCGGTTGAGGTGGCCGAGCAGGACGCTGGGGTCGTCGGTGGTGACCGCGAGCGCGCGCAGCGAGTGCCGCAGCTGCGCCATCGTCGTCGCCGCGTGGGTGCCGTGCCCGGCCACGTCGCCGACCGCGAGCAGCACCGAGCCGTCGCGCAGGGCCGCAGCGTGGTACCAGTCGCCGCCGACCATGCCCTCCTGCTCGGCGGGCAGGTAGCGCACGGCCACCTTGAGCCCCGGCAGCGCCATGGGGCCCTCGGGAATCGGAAGGATCACCTGCTGCAGCTTGGCGGCCAGCTCGTGCTCGGCGGCCAGCGAGCGGCGCTGCTCGGCGAGCTGGCGCTCGACCTCGGCGAGACGCCGGACGCCCGCCTCCCGCGCGGTGACGTCCTGCACGATGCCGTAGATGCGCAGCGGCGCGCCGGACGCGTCCCGGACCGCGTCGACGACCGAACGCAGGTGCTTGATCCGGCCGTTGATGCGAACCCGGGTGGTCAGGTCGACCTGCTCGCCTCGTTCGAAGGCCTCGACCGCCGCCAGCTTCAGCGGCAGGTCCTCGGCGACGGCGAGGGCCTCGGACTCCTCCCGCGGCAGCGGCCCCAGCGCCGGGTCCCGCTCGTAGATCCGGTAGAGCTGCGCCGACCAGCGCACCTGGCCGCTGACCAGGTCCCACTCGCCCCAGCCGAGGTTGCCGAGCCGTTCGGTGGCGGCGATCCGCTCGCTCTGCGCCGGGTTGGCGTCGTGCCGCTCCCAGGTCATCAGCAGCGCAGGGCCGAGGCGGTGCGCGCGGACGCTGTAGCTGCCGTTCCCATGGTGGAAGGGTCCGATCTCGGCCGGCTCCCCGGTGTCGAGCACCCGTTCGTAGACCGGCCAGCGCTCGCTGACCAGCGACTGCGGGAAGTGCTCGCCCAGCCGCGCGCCGACGAGGCCGCGCCCGTGCCGCCCGTTGTCGGCGGCGACCGCCTCGGGGCTGGTCGCGGCGAACTCGAGGTCGGCCAGCCGGCCGGTCGCGTCACGGACCGCGGTCAGCAGCGCGTGCTGCCCCGGCATCGCGTCGAGGACACCCTGCACCACCTGCAGCCAGTCGGGGCTGTGCCGCACCTGGGCGACACCGACCGCGGGCGGGTAGGACGGTGGCGGCAGCGGCAGGCCGCCCTGCTCCGGGACGTCCAGGAGGCTGATCACGCCGGCGGCCACGTCGACGAGGTCGCGGTCCTGGTCGGCGCTCATCCGCAGCAGGTGCCGGTGCGCCTCGGCGAGCCGGCACCGGGTCCGCCCGGCGAGCAGGCCCACCGCCCGGTCGACGACCGACCGCGCGCCGTCACCGGAGGGCCGGTTGGCGGCCGTCCGCAGGCTCTCCACCGCCTCGATGTACGCCTGCCGACCGCCCATCCAGGTCACTGCCCCCTCCCGTGCCGCCCCCACCGAACCCCGTCGCCCTCCTGGATACGCCAGCCCGCGCGGCACCGTCATCCCCCGAACACCCCATCCCGCCGCGACCTGCGGCGCTCCGTCCACCGGATCACCCGGACGGGCTACCGCGTCCGGGTGCCCGCGGTCAGAGCTCGAAGAGATTGCGCATCGCCTCGGTGAGCCGGGCCATGCTCGCGCCGGTCACCATGCCGATCCGCTCGGCGCCGACCGAGGCGGGCAGGCGGCGCATCCGGTTGATCACCACGACGCCGGTGATCGGGTCCTGCTCGGTCAGGGCCACCGCGTACGGCGGCAGCTCGGTCACGCCGCGCTGGCGCACGATCGGGGCGCAGAAGGGCGACGCGTTGGACCGCTCGTTGTAGCTGTCGGCGGAGAGCACGAGGACCCGGTAGCGCAGGTCGGTGCGGCTGCCTATGGTCCAGATCTCGCCGCGCTTCACGCGCCGAGCGTACCGTCGGACCGATCTTCCCCGGCGCGCCGGGGCGTCCCGCAGGGTGAGCCTTCCTCGTGACCGATCGAACTCCCGGCGTTGTGAATCCGTAACAATGCTCGTGACGGCTTGCGACTGACGGGATGCAGCCCGCCTCTCGCGTGGAGGAAGGACGTTCATGACGGAAAAGGCTCAGATCGGCGTTACCGGCCTGGCGGTGATGGGGCGCAACCTGGCCCGCAACTTCGCCCGCCACGGGCACACGGTCGCCGTGCACAACCGGAGCTACGGTCGCACCAAGGAACTCGTCGAGGAGTTCGGCCATGAGGGCACGTTTCTCCCCGCGGAGAGCGCCGAGGACTTCGTGGCGAGCCTCGAGCGGCCGCGGCGCGTGGTGATCATGGTGAAGGCCGGCAAGCCGACCGACGCGGTTATCGAGGAGTTCGCCCCGCTGCTGGAGCCGGGCGACATGATCATCGACGCGGGCAACGCGCACTTCGCGGACACCCGCCGGCGGGAGGCCGCGCTCAAGGAGCGGGGCCTGCACTTCGTCGGCACCGGCGTGTCCGGCGGCGAGGAGGGTGCGCTGCACGGCCCGAGCATCATGCCCGGCGGCTCGAAGGAGTCGTACGAGTCGCTCGGCCCGCTGCTCGAGGACATCTCGGCCAAGGTGGACGGCGAGCCGTGCTGCGTGCACGTCGGCCCGGACGGCGCCGGCCACTTCGTCAAGATGGTGCACAACGGCATCGAGTACGCGGACATGCAGCTCATCGCGGAGGCGTACGACCTGCTCCGGCAGGCCGGCGGCCACTCGCCCGCGGAGATCGCCGACGTGTTCCGGGGCTGGAACGAGGGGCGGCTGGGCTCGTACCTGATCGAGATCACCGCCGAGGTGCTCAAGCAGGTCGACGCGGAGACCGGCAAGCCGTTCGTCGACGTGGTGGTGGACCAGGCGGAGCAGAAGGGCACCGGCCGCTGGACCGTGCAGTCGGCGCTGGACCTGGGCGTACCGGTGAGCGGCATCGCCGAGGCGGTCTTCGCGCGGGCCCTGTCCGGCGGCGCCGACGTGCGCAAGGCGGCGGCCGGCCGGCTGCCCGGGCCGTCGGCGCAGACCGGCGCCGGCGGTGCCGACCTGCAGGCGGACGTCGAGCAGGCGCTGTTCGCCTCCAAGATCGTCGCGTACGCCCAGGGCTTCCAGCAGATCCAGGCGGCGAGCGCCGAGTACGGCTGGGAGATCGACCCGGGCGCGATGGCCAAGATCTGGCGGGCCGGCTGCATCATCCGGGCCAAGTTCCTGGACTTCATCAAGCAGGCGTACGACAAGGACGCGAACCTGCAGACGCTGCTCGTCGACGACTACTTCCTCGACGCGGTCAGCGGCGCGCAGGAGGCGTGGCGCCGGGTCGTGGCACTGGCGGCCCAGCAGGGCATCCCGGCGCCCGGTTTCGCGTCCGCGCTGGCCTACTACGACGGCCTGCGCGCCGAGCGCCTGCCGGCCGCGCTGATCCAGGGCCAGCGCGACTTCTTCGGCGCGCACACGTACCACCGCGTCGACAAGGAGGGCGCGTTCCACACCATGTGGGGTGCGGAGCGCAACGAGGTCTCCGCCTAGGTCGCGACCGTGACGGCGGGGGCGGTGGTCCGGATCATCAGGGCCGCCATCTCCGCCGGCGGCAGCGGCTTGGCCATGAAGTAGCCCTGGCCGAGCCGGTAGCCCATCTGGCGTAGCCGCTCCAGCTGCGCGGCGTTCTCGATGCCCTCGGCCACGGCGTACAGGTTCAGGTACTCCGCCAGCTGAGCGACCGCCGCGGCCACCGCGAGGCGGCCGCGGTCCTCGCCGTCGCTGATGCCGTCGACGAACGACTTGTCGAGCTTCAGGACGTCCACCGGGAAGGCGCGCAGCAGGCTCAGGCTGGACTGGCCGGTCCCGAAGTCGTCCAGGGCCAGGCGGACGCCCAGCTCGTGCAGGGCCTGCAGGGTGTCGCGGACCTGCCGGCCCTCGACCACCGACGACTCGGTCACCTCGAGGACCAGGTTGGCCGGGACCAGCCCGGTGTCGCTGAGCACCGCCGCGACCTGGTCCACGAAGCCGGTCTCGCGCAGCTGCCGGGCCGCCACGTTCACGTTGATCGACCGGATGGCGGCGGGACCGTACTCGGCGTGCCAGCGGGCGAGCTGCTCGCAGGCCTCCCGCAGCACCCAGGCACCCAGCGGCACGATCAGCCCGGACCGCTCGGCCACCGGGATGAAGTCGCCCGGCGACACGTTGCCGCGCACCGGGTGGTGCCAGCGGACCAGCGCCTCCGCGCCGGACATCCGTCCGGTGGTGATGTCGAAGACCGGCTGGTACATCAGGTAGAGCTCGTGCCGGATGATCGCGTTGTGCAGCTCGCTGCCGACGCGGGCGTGGTTGACCACCTCGTGGCGCATCCGCGGCTCGAAACGGGCCCAGGAGGCCTTGCCGGCACCCTTGGCGGCGTACATGGCGATGTCGGCGTTGCGCAGCACCTCGTCGGCGCTGTCGCCCGGGCCGGCCAGCGCCACGCCGATGCTGGCGTGCGCGAGCAGCTGGTGCTCCCCCACCTTGAAGGGCACGGCGAGAGCGGCCAGGATGCGCGCCGCGGCGGCCTCGGCCTGCACCGGCTCCTCGGTGTCCAGCAGGACGGCGAACTCGTCGCCGCCGAGCCGCGCGGGCAGGTGGGTGACGGCGCTGTGGTGGCGTAGCCGCTGCGCCACCTCGTGCAGCAGCTGGTCGCCGACGGCGTGACCCATGGTGTCGTTGACCATCTTGAAGTCGTCGATGTCGACGAGCAGCACGCTGGCGGGGAGGTGGGCGTCCAGGCGCTCGCCGAGCACCGCGCCGAAGCGGGCGCGGTTCGCCAGCCCGGTGAGCGGGTCGTGCATCGCCAGGTGCTCGAGCTCGGCCTGCTGGCGCCGGATGCCGACCAGCATCTTCTCGTTGGCGCGCAGCCCGAGGAGCTGGCGCGCGACGACGAACGCGGCGATCAGCACCGCGCCGATGATGACGACCCGCTGGTCGGTGTCGAGCTGCCGGGCCGAGACCGTGATGACGAGGGCCGCGGTCGCGATGACCGCGGCCAGCGGGAGCGCGTTGTAGATGCTGCGCCCGCCGGGCGCCCTCGGCACGCCGGGCCGGCTCAGGACGAGCTGCTGGCGGTGCGCGGCGAGGGTCATGGCCCCGCCCACGATCGGCCCGGCCAGCATCGACGACCAGAGCCGCCCGGTGTCCCCGCCGGCGATCAGCAGGACCGCCGCCACGACACCGGTGAGGGGGCCCACCGCGACGATCCGCAACGCCACCGGGTCGACCAGGCTGGCCGGGCTCAGTGCGGCCCGGCCGATGACCACGAGCGCGATGAGGCCGCCGACGCCGACCAGGGCGGCACCGTGCTGGGTGATGCGGTCCGCGCCGGGCGGGGCCAGCTCGAAGATCACGTACCAGAAGATCAGGGCACCCGCGACGGCGACCGTCGCGCCGTCCAGCAGGACCTGCGCCCAGCGTTGCACCGATCTGACCTCGCGCGGCAGCTGCAGGAACGCCAGCATGAGGAAGGTCACGCCCACGAGCACCGGTGCCGCCACCAACGGCGAGATCCCAGCCGTGTTGTTGTTGAGCGCGACGCTCACGGTGGTCCCGATGCCGACGCAGATCGCGGCGTGCGAGAAGTGCCGCCAGAAGCCGCGGATCGGGCGGGCCACGACGATCATGGCGCCGATCCGCCGGCAGGCCAGGAACGCGGCCATCATGGCGATCGGGCCGGCGATGTACCCGCCGCGCATCGAGCTGAGCTCGTCCCTGGTCACGAGCCACACCAGCACCCACACCAACGCGCAGCAGGCGATCACCAGCGGCAGCAGACCAGGCTGAGCCTGTTTCTGCGCGCGCCGGCGGCCCACCCGCGTGGCTGCTGGTGGCGTGGTCATTCTGCGACCTGCTCCCTGTCGCTGTCCGGTCCTGGCGGAATTCCAGTCGGCGATCACGCAGGGAAGCTGAGAATTACCGCATTCCGGCCGCCACCGGCGCGAGCGTGACGGAAGGCACCGCCGCCGGAGCTCCCGGGGGGCTCAGCCGCGCCACCACCAGCGTGTAGACCGCCACCACCAGCACATCGACCACGACGACCTGCCAGGGCGCGTCGGCGGCGGTCCCATCGACGGTCAGCTGCCCGGTGCCGACGGCGAGCAGCCCGGCGAGGACGTTGTTCGCGACGTGCAGGGCGATCGCCGCCTCGAGCCCGCCGGTACGGACCGTCAGCCATCCCGTCAGCACACCGAACACCACGAGGTCCGCGAAGCCCCACGGTGTCCCCCAGCCGTGGAGGGCGGCGAAGAGCAGGGCCTGCACCGCGATGGGCAGCCAGGGGCGGCGGGCGTACGCACCGAGCGCCTGCAGCAGCCAGCCGCGGAACGCATACTCCTCCGCGGCGGCCTGGACCGGCACGACCAGCAGGACCACGACGACGCCACGCGCCGAGTCCCACCAGCCGGCGAAGGTGCCCTCGACGCCGCTCGGCGCTCCGGTGGCCACACTCAGCCCGACGCCGGCGACCAGGCTGAGCACGGCCGACGCCCCGGCGAGCGGCAGGGCTCGGGCGAGGAGACGGCCGCGGAGCCGGCCGGCGACCGACGACAGCGTCCCGGGCCGCCGGTGCTGCAGGCACAGCACCGCGAGCCACACGGCCGGCAGCAGCACCGCGACGGACAGGAACGTCAGGGCGAGGTCGGCGAGCGGCCCCAGGCTCGGTACGCCCTCCGGCCCGTCCGGGCGACCGGCGATCGCCCCCGCGGCCGCGAAGCCGAGGAAGAGCACGAGTTGCAGGGCGAGCGCCAGCACGACGACGAGGGCGGCCGCCGCCGGTGCCCGCCACCAGCGGTGCTGCGGCGTGCGGTCCAGCCGGTGGTAGAGATCCATGCCGAGGAGTCTTCCGGCACAGCGTGGACGGCGGATCCGGCCGGCGCCGGATTCCCGTCCCTAACCTGCGATAGAGATCGGGTTGAACCGAAGACCGATGTGCGCGCGTGCGCGTGGCGCCTAGGGTCGCTCTCGTCATGAAACGGATTCCGGTCTGGGTGCTGCCCGTCGTGCTCGCTCTGCTGCAGCTCACGGCGTGGCCCGGCCTGCCCCTGCTCGAGCGGCAGCGGGTGTCCGCGGTGGCCGTCGCGACGGCCGTGGCGGTCACGGTGGCGACGGCGGTGGCGCTGTTGTGGCGGCGTACGGCGCCGCTGGTGGTGACCGGCGTGGTGGTCGGCGCGCTGAGCGTCGGGGAATGGGGCCTGCCGCCCGACAGCCTGTCGGCGATCTCGGCCGCCGACATCGTCGCGCTCTACGGCGTGGCGGTGCTCCGCAGCCAGCGCGCCGCGGTCCTGACCGCCTCGGGCCTCATCGGGTGGCAGAGCGCGGTGATGGCGGCCAACGGCGAGATGGGCGCCGACTATCCGGCCGGTGTCGGCTTCCTCGTGGCCCTCTACGTGACCGTCGTGGCGCTGGGCCGTGCCCGGCATCGCTGGCACGCCGACCGGGCCCGGGCGGCCGCCGAGCTGGCCGAGGCGGAGGACCGCCGGTCGCGGGCCGCGGACAACGAGCGTCACCGGCTCGCCCGCGAGCTGCACGACGTGACCGCGCACCACCTGACGTCGATCGTCGTGATCGCCTCCGCCGCCCAGCGGATCGGGGCGTCCCGGCCGGAGCTGGTGACCGAGGCCCGCGACTTCGCCGCCCGGACCGGCCGCGAGACGCTCGCCGCCCTGCACCGGCTGGTCGCCCTCCTGCAGTGGCCGGACGAGCGGCCCGGCGGCGGGGGGACCCCGCTCGAGGAGCTGGCCGAGGGCTTCCGCCGGCTGGGCCAGCGGGTGACGGTCACGGCTTCGGCGGCACCGGTGCCGGCCGTCGCGGACGCCGCGTACGGGATCGCGCGCGAGGCGCTCACGAACACCCTGCGCTACGCCCCCGGCTCCGCCGTCGATCTCCGGCTAGAAACCGTACCCGCCGGTGTGGAGCTGACCGTGGCCGACGACGGGCCCGCAGCACCGGACGGCGCCGCCGCCGGCCGGCTGGGCTCCGGGCGCGGTCTCACCGGCATGCGCGAGCGCGCGGAGGCAGTCGGTGGGACCCTCGAGGCCGGCCCGCGCGACGGAGGCGGATGGCAGGTGCGGGCGGTTCTCCCGGACGGCCCCCTCCCCGCCGTGGCGCGGGTCCGGCGTCCGGACACCGATCGGGTCATCGACGCCGCGGTGCCGCTGCTGGCACTGGTGCCGCCCGCGTTCGCCCTGCTGGTGCTGGTCGGCGAACGGTCCGTGACACCCGGCCGGGCCCCGCTGGCGGCGCTGGTGATCATCGCGCATGCCGCACCCCTGATCTGGCGTCGCAACCGGCCGTGGATCGTCCTGGCGGCCGCTGTGGCGACGATGTGGCTGTGGCCCGCGCTGCTGGCCGTGGGTCTGGCCTCCCTCAGCCACGGCTGGATCGCCGCCGCGGGCCTGAGCGTGGAGGTGCTGGCGGTGCACGCCGTCGCCCGCTACGGCCGGGATCCGGTGCTGTCCTGGCTGTCGATGCTCGCGGTGATGATCACGACGATCCCGGCGTTCACGCTGATGTTCGTGCTCGACCCACCGCCCGAGGACGCCGGTGACCCGCCCGCGCTGCTGTTGTTCCTCATGACCG
The DNA here is from genome assembly GCF_040676695.1 of Actinoplanes sp. NPDC049548. Taxonomy (NCBI): domain Bacteria; kingdom Bacillati; phylum Actinomycetota; class Actinomycetes; order Micromonosporales; family Micromonosporaceae; genus Actinoplanes; species Actinoplanes sp. NPDC049548. The sequence continues at coordinate 106,709 of NZ_JBFAPM010000021.1, read as the reverse complement.
TGATCGTGGGTGTCCCGCTGGCGTGGCCCGTGTTCGGCGCCTGGCTGACCGGGTTCCTGGTGCGCCGGCGCCGCGACGCCGAGCGGCTGAGGCTGGAGTACGCGATCGGCGCGGCCGCCGCCGAGGCGGGCGCCGAGCGGGCCCGGGTGGCCGCCGGGCTGCGCGCCGCGGTGCTGCGCGACACCGCCAGGGTGGCGGAGGCCGCCGACCGCGGGGACCTCGATCAGGTGCTGCAGTCCGCCCGCACCGCCCTGGACGGCATGCGGGGACTGCTCAACGACCTGCGGGAGACGCCGGCCGACGGTGGCCGTACGCCGCAGCCCACCCTGGCCGCGTTGCCGCAGCTCGCCGAGCGGTGGCGCGCCAACGGCCGGTCGGTGACCCTCGAGGTGACCGGGGCGGCCCGGGCGCTCGGCCCGGACGTGGACCTGTCCGCGTACCGGGTGGTCGAGCTGCTGCTGGCCGGCGACACCGGGCCGGTGAAAGTCCGGGTGGACCTGTCGGGCGACCCGCTGCGGATCAGCGTGACACCGATGCCGGCCGACCCCGGCGGCGAGGTGGCCGCGAGCCTGCGCGCCCGGCTGGCCGCGGTCGGCGGCGCGCTGACCACCGGCGCCCGGCCCGAGATCACATTGCCGAACGGGGAGGTGACGTCATCGCAACCCGCGTGATGGTCGTGGACGACCAGCTGATGGTGCGGGCCGGGATAGCGGCCATCGTGGATGCCGAGGAGGACCTGGCGATCGTGGGCGAGGCCGGCGACGGCGCCGCGGCGCTGGAGGTGGCCGCCCGCGTCCGGCCCGACGTCGTGCTCATGGACATCCGGATGCCCGGGATGGACGGGCTGACCGCCACGGCCCACCTGACCGCCGGGCCGCAGCCGCCGAAGGTGCTGGTGCTGACCACCTTCCACCAGGACGCGTACGTCTACGAGGCGCTCAAGGCGGGCGCGTCCGGCTTCGTGCTCAAGGACACCGAGCCCGCCGACCTGCTCGCCGCCATCCGGGTCGTGGCGGACGGCGAGGCGATGCTCAGCCCCGCCGTCACCCGCCGCCTGATCGACGCGTTCGCCGGCGGCGGGGTGGTCGCCGTCGCGGGCGACGACCCTCGCCTGGCCGGGCTGACCCCGCGCGAGCGCGAGGTGCTGGTCAGCATCGCCGGCGGCCTGTCGAACGCCGAGATCGGCGCGGCGCTGGGCATCACGACCGGCACCGTGAAGGCGCACGTCAACGCCCTGCTCGCCAAGCTCGGCGTCCGCGACCGGGTGCAGGCGACGATCGTCGCCTACAACCTCGGCCTGGTGAGACCTACCCCTTGAGGGCGGCGGACACGACCGCGCGGGCCTCCTCCTGGATGCGGGCGAGGGCCTCCGGGCCCTTGAACGACTCGGCGTAGATCTTGTAGACGTCCTCGGTGCCGGACGGGCGCGCGGCGAACCACCCGGACTCGGTGGCCACCTTGAGCCCGCCGATCGGGGCGTCGTTGCCGGGCGCGCTGGTCAGCACGGCCGTGATCGGCTCGCCGTCGAGCTCCTTGGCGGACACCTGCGACGGCGACAGCTTGCCGAGGATCGCCTTCTCGTCGCGGGTCGCCGGGGCGTCGATGCGGGCGTACGCGGGCGAGCCGAACTTCGCCGTCAGGTCGGCGTAGTGCTGGCTGGGGGTCCGCCCGGTGGTCGCGAGGATCTCGGACGCGAGCAGGTCGAGCAGGATGCCGTCCTTGTCGGTGCTCCACGGGCCGCCGTCGCGGCGCAGGAACGACGCGCCGGCGCTCTCCTCGCCGCCGAAGCCCACCGAGCCGTCCAGCAGCCCGGGCACGAACCACTTGAAGCCGACCGGCACCTCGACGAGCTTGCGGCCCAGGTCCGCGGCGACCCGGTCGATCATCGACGACGACACGAGCGTCTTGCCGATCGCCGCCCCGGCGGGCCAGTCGGTGCGGACCCGGAACAGGTAGGAGATCGCCACCGCGAGGTAGTGGTTGGGGTTCATCAGCCCGCCGTCGGGGGTGACGATGCCGTGCCGGTCGGCGTCGGCGTCGTTGCCGGTCGCCAGCTGGAACCGGTCCTTCTGGGCGATGAGGGAGGCCATCGCGTACGGCGACGAGCAGTCCATCCGGATCTTGCCGTCCCAGTCCAGCGTCATGAACCGGAAGGTCGGGTCGACGTCGGGGTTCACCACGGTCAGGTCCAGCCCGTAGCGCTCGCCGATCTCACCCCAGTACGCCACCGACGCACCGCCCAGCGGGTCGGCGCCGATGCGCACGCCCGCGGTACGGATCGCGTCCATGTCGATGACCGCGCCGAGGTCGTCGACGTAGCTGGAGAGATAGTCGTAGCCGGACACCAGCTCGGAGGCCCGGGCCCGGGCCGCGCCGACGCGGCGGACGTCCTTGAGCCCGCCCGCGATGAGCGCGTTGGCGCGGTCCTGGATCCACTTGGTGGCGTCGGTGTCGGCCGGGCCCCCGTTGGGCGGGTTGTACTTGAAGCCGCCGTCGTCCGGCGGGTTGTGCGAGGGCGTGACGACGACTCCGTCCGCCAGCCCGCCGGAACGGCCGCGGTTGTACGTGAGGATCGCGTGCGACAGCGCAGGCGTCGGCGTGTAGCCGTCCCGGCTGTCGATCAGCACCTTGACGTCGTTGGCGGCGAACACCTCCAGCGCCGACACCATGGCCGGCTCGGACAGCGCGTGGGTGTCCCGGCCGAGGAACAGCGGGCCGTCGGTGCCCTGGTCCCGGCGGTACTCGACGATGGCCTGGCTGGTGGCCACGATGTGGTCCTCGTTGAACGCGGTCCGCAGGCTGGAGCCCCGGTGCCCGGAGGTGCCGAAGGCGACCTTCTGCTCGGCCACCTGCGGATCGGGATGCTCGGTGTAGTAGCTGAGGACCACCCTTGGGACGTCGATGGTGTCGCGGGAGTCGGCGGGTGTGCCGGCGCGGGGGTGCACGGACATCGAGGGGCCTCCTTGAGGACGTGGATCTGCCCGGATCGTATCGTCGCTGTTCGGATTGAACCTTTCCCGGTGAGGATCCGAACTACCTCACGTGACACGGCTTGAGGCGGCTGGGGGGCCGCGGGCTCTACGCGTACTCATCATGCTCCTGATGGGTCTCGCCGTCGTGGGTCCGGCCGCGCCGGCGAGCGCGCATGCCGCTCTGGTCGCGGCGACGCCCGAGCCGGGCAGCGTGGTGAACGCTCCCCCGGCGGAGATCGTGGTGCGCTTCAGCGAGGCCGTCACCCCTGTTCCCGGGCGTACGCAGGTGCTCGCGCCGGACGGCAAGCGGATCACCGGCACGGTCACCGCCGCCGGGCCGCTGCTGAAAATCCAGATCCGCCGTGCCGGCCAGCCGCTGGGCACCTACGTCGTCAGCTACCGGGTCATCTCGGCCGACAGTCACCCGGTCGGCGGCGCCATGACGTTCTCGGTCGGCGCGCCCTCGGCGCGGCCCGCCGAGAGCGACCCCACCGGCGTCCATCCGTCGGTCACGGTCGCGGGTCCCCTGTTCAAGATCGCCGGGTACGCCGGCCTGACGCTGATCGTGGGCCCGGCGCTGCTGCTGGCGTTGCTGTGGCCCCGGCGGCTGTCCCGGCGCGGGCCCGTCCTGCTGGTCCGCGCGGGACTGGTCGGCACCGCCGCGGCGACCCTGGGCTCGCTGTGGACCCAGGCTCCGGCCAGCAGCGGCGCGCCCTGGTGGGACGTCTCGGTGACCGAGCTGGCGGACGTGCTGGCCACCCCGTACGGCCTGGCGCTGCTGGCCCGGCTCGCGGTGCTGGCCGTCGCCGCGGGGCTGCTGCCACCCGTGCTGCGCGGCACCGGCGGGCGCGCCCGCGGGGCGGCGCTGGTCCTGCTCGGGCTGGGCGGGCTGACGACCTGGCCGCTGACCGGGCACGCCGCCGAGTCGCCGCTGCGGGGCGCGATCGTCGCCGCGGACGTGGTCCACCTGGCCGCGATGGCGGGATGGCTCGGCGGGCTGGTCACGCTGGCGGTCTTCCTGCTGCGCCGGGCGCACCCGCGGGTGCTGGGCCGGATCCTGCCGGTCTGGTCGCGCTGGGCCGCGCTGGCCGTCGTCTGGCTGGCCGGCGCGGGCGTGGTCCAGGCCGTGGTGCAGCTCGGGTCCGTCGGCGCGCTGTACAGCACCGCGTACGGGCGGCTGCTGCTCGGCAAGATCGCGCTGCTGGCGGGCGTCCTCGCCGTGGCGGCGGTGGCCCGGCGCTTCGTCCAGCGGGCCGGCGTGCTCACCGCCGGGCCGGGGCCGCTGCGCCGCACCGTGGGCATCGAGCTCGCCGGGACCGTCGTGGTGCTGGGCCTCAGCGCGGTGCTGGTGCAGACGACCCCCGGCCGCACCGCGACGGCCGAGCGCCGGGCCCCCGCCGAGCAGGGCGTGTCGCAGACGCTCACCTCGGACCTGTTCACCCTCCAGTACTCCGTCTATCCCGTGGAGATCGGCGAGAACAACACGGTGCACGGCTTCACGTACACGCCTGAGGGCAAGCCCCTGGCGGCGCAGGAGTGGACCGTCACGACCCGGCTGCAGGGGCAGGACCTGGAGCCCATCACCCAGCCGATGCTGCCCCTGAACCCGCGCAACGACGCCATGGGCGCGCTGACGTTCCCGCTGCCCGGCACCTACGACGTCACGTTCACGGTCCGCACCACGGACATCGACCAGGCCACCGTCCGGACGACGATCACGGTCCCGCAGGTTCCGCGGCGGCCCTGAGTGGGCAGAGTGAAGTCTCCGTAGATGCGAGGAGACCGATCGTGCACGTGTCCGTCATCGGCAATCCGGACGAATCCGTGGTCGTGACCGTGCGCGGCACCCTCGACCTCGACACCGCTCCGGTTCTGCGTACCACCATGGACCAGGTCGTCGACCGCCCGCAGCCGCGCATCGTCGTCGACCTGTCCGGCGTCGAGTTCTGCGACTCGACCGGGCTGAGCGCCTTCGTGGTCGGGCACCGGCGGGCCGCTGCGGCCGGCGGCTGGGTGCGCCTGGCCGCCCCGGGCGAGTGGCTGCACGGCCTGCTGCGCACGGTCGGGCTGATCCCCACCCTGGACGTCTACGAGACGGTGGCCGACGCGCTGGCCGGGACGCCGCGCGACTGAGCGGCGGGCCGGCTTGTAACCTCGCGGCGTGCTCATCCTGCTGCCGCCGTCCGAGGGCAAGACCGCACCGGCCTCCGGCGAGCCCGTCGACCCCGCCGCTCTCTGGCTCCCGAAGCTCGCCACCGCGCGCAAGCGGGTGCTGGGCAGGCTCGCGGCGATGAGCCGCCGGCGCAGTGCCCGGGCGGTCGCCGAGTCGCTGGAGGTGCTCGGGCTCAGCGCCGGGCAGCGCGGCGAGCTCGAGCGCAACGCCGAGCTGGCCACCGCACCCGCGGCGCCGGCGGCCGAGGTCTACACCGGGGTGCTCTACGAGGCGCTGGACGTGGCGGCCCTCGCGCCCCCGGCACGGGCGTGGCTGGACGGGCGGGCCGTCGTTTTCTCCGGGTTGTGGGGCGTGGTGCGGCTGACCGACCGGATCCCCGCGTACCGGTGCTCGGCCGGGGTCACGCTGCCCGGGATCGGCGGGCTCACGCCGTACTGGAAGACCGCCCTGACCCGGCACCTGAGCGCTGCGGGCCCGGTGCTGGACCTGCGCTCCGGGGCCTACGCGGCGATGTGGGCGCCCGGCCCGCAGGCCGTGGCGCTGCGGGTGCTGCACGAGCGGGTCGTCGACGGTGAGCCGCGCCGCTCGGTGGTCAGCCACTTCAACAAGGCCACCAAGGGCCGGCTCGTGCGCGCGCTCGCGGAGGAGGGCGCGGCGCCGGGCTCGGTGGACGAGCTGCTGACCGCGCTGCGCGACCTGAAGTACACCGTCGAGGAGCGGCCCGTCGCTGCGGGCCGCCCCCGTCAGGCGGACGTCATCGTGCGGGAGCTCTGAGGCGTTACTGCGCGGCCAGCACGTCGACCACGAAGCGCAGGTCGCCGGCGGGACGGCCGCCGGTGGCCTTCTCCCCGTACGCGAGCTCGGCGGGGATGTCGAGCTGCACCCGGCTGCCCACCTTGACCCCGACCAGGCCCTCGTCCCAGCCCTTGATGAGCTGGCCGACGCCGACCGGGAACTCGGCGGGCTGACCGCGGTCCCAGGAGGAGTCGAACTGCTTGCCGTCCTTGTACGTCACGCCGACGTAGTTGGCCTGGATGGTCTGCCCGGCGGTCAGGGCCGGGCCCTTGCCGGCGACGAGCTGCTTCACGACGAGCTTGGTGACGTCACCCTTGCCCGCCTTGACGACCGGCTTCTCCTTCAGAGCCGGGTCCAGCTGGGTCTGCGCGGCCGGCGCGCTGGGCTCGGCGGCGGGGGCGGGCTGGCTGGGGGCCTGGGCCGGCTCGGTGGCCGCGGGTGCCGCCGCGGGCTGCTTGGCGTCGTCGTCGTCCGCCACCTTGATGCCGACGAAGACCGCGACCAGCACGGCGATCACCGCCACCCCGGCGAGCGCGCCCGTGAGCGCCTGGCCGCGACGCTGGCCTGCGGTCTTGTCCTGGACACTCATCTGTACTGACTTCTCCTGTCGTAGGACACGCGGGAAACTTCGGACACCGTACTTCCTCGGCGGACATTGCTTCGCCCGGACCTCCGCCGAACCGCCGAGCCGGGTGATCAACTAAACGGCTCGTTACTCATTTCGCTCTTCTCAGTCACTCACACAAGGTGAGACGGTGTACCTCCCCCGCCGCGCGCAGCGAGGGAACAGCGCCAGGACCAGCAAGAACGACCGGGAGGTTCGGTTGCCGGACGACGACCGTACGACTGGTCGCCAGCCACAGCCCGGGGAGCGCCCGACCGACGCGGGCCACCGCAGGCCCTACCCGCCTGTCCCGCCGCGCAGCGGCTACGGCTACCGCACCGCGGGGCGCAGGGGCGCGGCCGTGCCGCCCGAGCTGCTGCAGGACCGGCCGCGCCGACTGAGCGAGTTCCTCATGCCCGCCTCGGTGATCCTGGCCGGCGTGCTCATCGTGGTGGCCTTCGGCTTCGTCATCGCCCGGGCCGTGCGCGACGACGACAAGCCCGTCTCCCTCCCGGTGCAGCCGCCGGCGCTCGGCGACATCCCGCTCAACCCGCCGGACCAGTACCCGATCCCGCTGCCCAGCGCCTCCGACAGCCCGTCGCCGTCGCCCAGCGGGACCACGACCAAGCCGCCGGACCGCAAGGAGAGCCCCTCACCGGCGTTCAACGGGACGGTCTCCATCTCCCGCACCGGCATCCCGGACGTGGTCGACCTCTCCGGCGAGGGCCGCCGCGACTGGGTGCACTGGGGCCAGCAGAGCACGTTCTCGCTCGAGCGCAAGGCCGCCGGCGACTTCGCCATCCTCGAGGGGGCACCGACCGCACCGCGGTTCCGGCACGGCTTCAGCCCGCAGCGCTACGAGTGGGGCGACGGCAACCCGGTGAAGAACTCCGACGGCACCCCGACCGGCATCCGCACCTGCGGCAAGGGCAACGGCTTCACCATCTCCGCACCGGCCGCCACGTCGACGCGCACCCTCAAGCTCTACGTCGGCGCCCTCGCCGGGCGCGGCCGGCTCACCGCCAAGCTGTCCACCGGCGGGCCGAGCGCCAGCAGCAGCTTCGAGCAGCGCGGCAACAACCTGGACACGGTCGCGTTCGTCGTGACGTACCGGGCGCCGCAGAACGGCAAGCTCAACCTGAGCTGGGTCACCGAGGACTCGTTCAGTTCGGATTGCGGCGGCGTCTCGCTCGAGGCGGCGACCCTGCGCTGATCCCCCCGCAAGGGGTGCGCGAGCCGCAGTGAAGGGGGAATCGGTGTTCGCCGGGTGGGGATCGTTCGTGGCCCGGTTCCGCTGGGCGGTGCTCGCGTTCGCGGTCATCGCGGTCGCGGCGGCCGGGGTCTGGGGCATGGGGGTGTTCGGCCGGCTCTCCGAGGGCGGCTACACCGACCCGGGCAGCGAGTCGAGCCGTGCCGCCGCCGTCGTCCGCGAGCAGCTCGGCGCCCGCGACGGCGACGTCGTGGTGATCTACCGGCCCGCCCACGGCTCGATCGACGACGCCGCGCTGGGCCGGAGCATCGAGGCCAGGCTCACGGCGCTGCCCAAGTCAGCGGTGGTCGGCGTCACCGGCTACTGGCCCGGCAACGTCGCCCAGTACGCGGCGGCCGACAAGAAGAGCGCGGTAGCCGTCCTGACGCTGGCGGGCGACGACGACGGTGAGAAGCTCGAGGCGTTCCGCGAGATCGGCGACAAGCTCGCGGTCGGCGGCGCCTCCGTGCAGCTCGCCGGTGGGGCGCCGCTCGGCGACGCGTCCGCCGCCCGCTCGACCGAGGACCTCGCGTTCGCCGAGGCGATCTCGCTGCCGGTCGTGCTGATCCTGCTGCTGTTCATCTTCGGATCCCTGATCGCCGCGTCCCTGCCGGTGCTGGTCGGTGGCTGCGCGGTGCTCGGCTCGCTGGGCGTGCTCAACGCGATCGCGGGCAGCCACGACGTCAACTCGTTCGCCGTCAACGTGGCCAGCCTGCTCGGGCTCGGCATGGCGATCGACTACGGGTTGTTCATGGTCGGGCGGTTCCGGGAGGAGCAGGGGTCCGGGCGTACGCCGGCGCAGGCGGTCAGCCGTACCGTCGCCACCGCCGGGCGCACCGTGGTCTTCTCCGCGACGCTGCTGATGACCGCCCTGGCCGGCCTGCTCCTCTTCCCCCAGGGCTTCCTCAAGTCGCTGGCCTACGGCGGCCTGGCCGCCGTGGCCCTCGCCGCGCTGCTGTCGCTCACCCTGCTGCCGGCGCTGCTGGCCGTGCTGGGTCACCGCGTCGACAAGCTTCCGGTACGCCTGCCGCGCCGCCGCGACCGCCGTCCCGCGGGTTCGGGCTGGGCCGCCCTCGCCGACAAGGTGCTGCGCCGCCCGGTGCTGGTGACGCTGCCGATCCTCGCCGGTTTGCTGGTGCTGGCCGCCCCGATCCGCGGCGTGCAGTTCGGCGAGAACGACGAGCGCGTGCTACCCGCCACCGAACCGGCCCGCCAGGCGGTCGAGACCCTCAAGCGCGACTTCCCGGCGCTGAGCAGCGCGGGCATCCAGGTGGTCCTCCGGGGCTCCGGTGGCAGCCCGGCGGGCGCCGACGACTTCGCGGCGACGGTACGCAAACTGCCGGGCATCGCCGACATCACGCCGGCGGGCAAGGGCGGCGACGTCGTCACGTACACGGCGACGCTCGCCGACAAGGACCCGTTCAGCGCCGCGGCGCGGACGGCGGTCGACCGCATCCGCGACCTGCCCCCGCCGGACGGCGCCCAGGTCCTGGTGGGCGGCACCACGGCCCGCAACGTCGACAGCCTCAGCGCCACCGCCGACCGCCTCCCGCTCATGGTCGGCCTGCTGGTCGGCGCCACGCTGCTGCTGATGTTCCTGGCGTTCGGCTCGATCCTGCTGCCCGTCAAGGCGGTGCTGATGAGCGCGCTCAGCCTCAGCGCGACCTTCGGCATCCTCGTCTGGGTCTTCCAGGACGGCCACGGCGCGGACCTGCTGCGCGTCACCCCCGCCCCGCTCGAGGTCGGCATCGTGGTCCTCATGGCCGCCGTGGTCTTCGGCCTGTCCACCGACTACGAGGTCTTCCTGCTCTCCCGCATGGTGGAGGCACGCACCCGCGGCGCGTCGACGGCGGAGGCGGTGACGACCGGCCTGGCCCGCACCGGCCGCGTGATCAGCGCGGCTGCCGTGCTGCTCATCGTGGTGACGGGGGCGTTCGCCCTCTCCTCGGTGTCGACCATGCGGTTCGTGGGCGTCGGCATGATCCTCGCCCTGTTCCTCGACGCGACGGTCGTCCGGATGCTGCTGGTGCCGGCCGTCCTGCGCCTGATGGGCGACGCGGCCTGGTGGGCCCCGGGGCCGCTGCGCAGGCTGCAGCAACGGGCGGGACTGGCGGAGTACGAGGACGAGGAGCTCTTCCCGACGGTGTCGGTGGGCCGGCACGCGGCCCGGGAAGAGGCCGGTGTCCCGCCCGCCCCAGCACCGCCGGCTGCGGCTGCGGCTCCGGCTCCGGCTCCGGCTCCGGCTCCGGCTCCGGCTCCGGCTCCGGCTCCGGCTCCGGCTCCGGCTCCGGCGGATCGTGCCCCCGAGCCCGAGCCGTGGGCGGCCGTCGTGGGCCTGCCCGTGGCGGGGTTGCCGGTGGCCGGGTCCGCCCCGGGACCGGCGCCGGCCCGGATCACCGTCGAGGAGCAGATCCCGGCGTGGCCCCCGGCCGCCCCGCCGTCGGCACCCGTCCGGGCGACTGCCTCGGTGCCACCGCCACCACCGGGCTTCACCCTGGACGCTCCGCGGCGGCCCCGGAACCTCGGCGACCTCGGCCCGACGGCCGACCTCGGCGACCACCGCGAGCCCTCCGCCTGACCCGCCGGGGAGCGGCCCGGGCGGCGCGGTCAGTACAGTGCCCTGCGGAGTACCAGGGTTCTACCGGACGGGATGAGCATGACCGCGACAGCTGACGAGACCGCCACCGCGTGCGGCCGCGCCGACGCCGCGCCGCCGCACGCGGGCATCGACCCGGAGCGCCTCGCGCTCTGCCTGGCCGTCATCGCCGAGGCGGAGGCCCTCGACCCCGAGCACCCGGACGCGGTCGCCGTGCGCCGGGCCACCGCCGGACTGTTCAAGACGGTGAAGCTGCGGCGGCGCAGGGACCGCCGGGACGCCGTACTCGCGAACGACCGGGCCGTCACCGCCGCCACCGCGACCGGCGCACCGACCCGGATCGACGACGAGACGGCCGGGCTGGCGCTCACGACCGGGACCACCGGCCAGGTCGCCGGGATCCTCAAGCAGCCGCGCGGCTGCTACATCTGCAAGCAGCGCTACACCCAGGTCGACGCGTTCTACCACCAGCTCTGCCCGGCCTGCGCGGCCCGCAACCACGAGCGCCGCGACGCCCGCACCGACCTGACCGGCCGGCGGGCCCTGCTCACCGGCGGCCGGGCCAAGATCGGCATGTACATCGCGCTGCGGCTGCTGCGCGACGGCGCGCACACGACGATCACCACCCGGTTCCCGAACGACGCGGTCCGCCGGTTCGCGGCCATGCCGGACAGCGCGGACTGGCTGCACCGGCTCCGGGTGGTCGGCATCGACCTGCGCGACCCCGCCCAGGTGGTCACCCTGGCCGACTCGGTCGCGGCCCGCGGGCCGCTGGACATCCTGATCAACAACGCGGCCCAGACGGTACGGCGCTCCCCCGGCTCGTACGGCGCCCTGGTGGCAGCCGAGTCGGCGCCCCTGCCCGACGGCCCCCTGCCGGAGCTGGAGTACCTCGGCGGCCACGACCCGGCGCTGCACCCCAAGGCGCTCACCGGACCCGCCACCTTCAGCCCGCACGCGTTGACGGCGCTGGCCCTGACCGGCGGCTCGGCCAGCCCGGAGCGCATCGCCGCCTCGACCGCCGTGGACGCGGGCGGTCTCGTGCCGGACCTCGCACCCACGAACAGCTGGAGCGACCGCGTCCACGAGGTCGACCCGCTCGAGCTGCTCGAGGTGCAGCTCTGCAACGTCACCGCCCCGTTCATCCTGGTGAGCCGCCTGCGCCAGGCCATGACCCGCTCGCCGTTCGGGCGCCGCTACATCGTCAACGTGTCGGCGATGGAAGGCGTGTTCAGCCGCGGCTACAAGGGCGCCGGGCACCCGCACACCAACATGGCCAAGGCGTCGCTGAACATGCTGACCCGCACCAGCGCCGAGGACCTGTTCGCCGACGGCATCCTGATGACCAGCGTGGACACCGGCTGGATCACCGACGAGCGCCCCCATCCGACCAAGATGCGCCTCGCCGACGAGGGCTTCCACGCCCCCCTCGACCTGGTCGACGGCGCGGCCCGGGTCTACGACCCGATCGTCCGCGGCGAGCGCGGCGAGGACCTTTACGGCTGCTTCCTCAAGGACTACGGGCCCATCCCGTGGTGACCGTCCCGGCGGACCTGCCGGTGGTCCGGGAGCTGTCCCGCAACCCGGAGGCCCGCCGCTGGCTGGAGAACCTGCCGCGGCTCATCGACGAGGTACGCGACACTTTCGGCCTCACCCTCGCCGCCCCGCTGCACGGCGGCAGCTGCAGCTGGGTCGCACCCGCAACCCTCCCCGACGGCACCCCCGTCATCGTGAAGATCGGCTGGCCGCACCGCGAGATGTACGGCGAACCGGCCGCCCTGCGCCTGTGGGCAGGCCGGGGCGCGGTCCGCCTCCTCGGCCACGACCCCGCCCGGCACGCCTTGATCCTGCACCGCTGCGACCCGGGCGACCAGCTCGCGGCCCACGACGCACCGCCCCGCGACCGGCTGCACATCGGCGCCACGGTCCTGCGCACCCTCTGGGCGGCGGGCCTGCCGGAGGCGACCCCCGCCGACCCGATCGAGTCCCTCGTGGACGTGACAGCCGACTGGGCGGACCTCGTCGAGGAGCGCATGTCCCGCCTGCGCCCGGCGTACGACCCCGGACTGGTCGCGGAGGGAGCCCGCCTGCTCCGCGACCTCCCTGCCTCGGCCCCGCACGAGGTCCTGCTCCATGGCGACTTCAACCCGGGCAACATCCTGTCCAGCGCGGACACCTGGCTGGCGATCGACCCGAAGCCCATGATCGGCGACCCGGCCTACGACGTGTGGCCGCTGCTGGAACAGATCGACGACCCGTACGCCTGCCCGGACCCGGGAGAGGTGCTGCGCGCGCGCATCGCCCTGCTGGCCGAGGACCTCGACCTCGAGCCCGGCCGGATCGCGGCGTGGTGCGTGGCCCGCAAGGTCGAGCTCGCGTTGTGGATGGCTCACCACGGCCGGGAGCGGGAGGGCTCGGCCCAGCTGCACGAGGCCGCCGTCATGGCCCGCTCGATGTGAACCGGCCGCTGCGGAATCCCCACGCGGTCCGGCACGGTCCATGCGTTCAGGAGACGGCGGTCTTCACCAGCTCGGCGACCTTCTTCTCGACTGTGGGGGTCCACTGCCGCAGGGCGTAGGCCACCGGCCACAGGTCACCGTCGTCGAGGTGGGCGGGGTCCTGGAAGCCGAGGGTGGAGTAGCGGTAGCCGAACTTGCCCGAGTCCTGGAAGAAGACGACGATCTTGCCGTCGGCGTTGGCGTAGGCCGGCATTCCGTACCAGGTCTTCGGGGCAAGGTCCGGGGCGGCCGCCGTGACCGTCACGTGGACGCGCTCGGCGAGCGCGCGGTCCTCGGGTGCCATCTCCGCGATCCGGTCCAGGACCGCCTGCAGGCCGTCGGCTCGCTTGGCGCCCTTCCTGCCCTCGGCGCGCAGCTCGGCGGCGCGCTCCTTCATCGCGGCGCGCTCCTCGGCGGTGAAGCCGTCGGCGGTCTTCGTGGTGTTGGTGGGCATCGCTCGTCACCCCTGCAGTTCGGGGCTCGGCGTGGCGCCGGGCCGGTTGAGGGAAGACTAGGACCGCCCGGGCTCGTGGCGCTTCTCCGATCCTGACCGGTCAGGCGTCGCGCCGCCACCACTCGTCGAGGGGCGTCACCGGCAGGGCGCGCTTGTGCCGGGTCGCGCGATAGGCCGACTCGATCCGCGCCACCGCCTCCGGCGGGACGTCGGCGCCTTCGAGGTAGTCGTCGATCTGCTGGTAGGTGACGCCCAGCGCCACCTCGTCGGGCAGCGCGGGGCGGTCGTCCTCGAGGTCGGCGGTCGGCACCTTCTGCCAGGCGCTCGCCGGGGCGCCGAGCTCCTGCAGCAGGGCGGCGCCCTGGCGCTTGGTCAGGCCGGTCAGCGGGGTGACGTCGACACCGCCGTCGCCGTACTTGGTGAAGAAGCCCGTGACGGCCTCGGCGGCGTGGTCGGTGCCCACGACGAGCAGGTTCAGCTGGCCGGCGATCGCGTACTGGATCACCATGCGTTCGCGGGCCTTGATGTTGCCGCGCACGAAGTCCCGCAAGCGGGTCTCCTGCACGCCGGCGGCGGTCTCGGCGGCGACCGCGTCCGCGCCGGGCTGCACGTTCACCGCGACCGAGCGGTCGGGGCGGATGAACTCCAGGGCGATCTGCGCATCGTGCTCGTCGGCCTGCACCCCGTACGGCAGCCGCACCGCGACGAAGGTCGCCGCCCGGCCCTCGGCGCGCAGCTCCTCGGCGGCCAGCTGGCACAGCCGGCCGGTCAGCGTGCTGTCCTGACCGCCGCTGACGCCCAGCACGTAGCCCTCGGCCGGGGTCGACCGCAAGTAGTCCTTGAGGAAGTCGACCCGCTGCCGGATCTCCACCTTGGGCTCGATCACCGGCTTGACGCCGAGCTCGGCGATGATGTGCTGCCGCGGGTTCGCCATGTCCGCACTGTACTGAACCGAAGATCATGGCGCGAAGGAACCGGCTAGGGTGTCGCTCGGTGTGGCGGGGGTCGATGTGACGGGGGTCGATGATGCGAGGTGGGATGCGGCTCGTGGCCGTGTCGGTGGTCGTGGGGCTGGCGGCCGGCTGCGGCTCGGGCAGTGACGTCCACGATCTGGAGGCGGTTCTCGCGGGGAAGTACCTTGATCCCCTCGGCGACGCCGGCATCACGGCGTCCGTCGTCCGCACGTGCCGGTTCGCGGACGCGGTGGACGCGCCCTGGCATCTCTCGGTCGAGCTGCGGGTCGACGCCCCGCAGGACCGGGTGGCCGATGTCCTGACGGGCGCGGGTGTCGTGATCGTCCGGGGCCGCGAGCCGATGATCGTGCAGCAGATCCGCAATGAGCCGGAGGAGGGCTGGGACGGCGTCCTGGCCGCGTCGGGTGATCGTTCGACGTTGCGGCTGGAGCGTCCCTACGCCACCCATTCGGGCTGGACCGACGCGCTCGGCTGGGGCGAGGTCTGCCCCGACAGCCCGCACCCGGATCCGGATCCGGCGACTTCACCACGATCTCATGGCCGGCGAAACGCTGCGCTTCTCGTTCTCGGCTGACCGCACCCGTGGTCAGGGCTGCAGCAGGGCCGCCCGTTCCCGGTCGAGCAGCTCCAGCCCGTCGCGGCTCGCCCTGATCCGGGCGGCCAGCGCGGCGCGGATCCGGCCGACCTGCCGGGCGGCGTGGCCCAGCTGCCCGAGGCCGTCCTTGATCTGCCCGCGGACGGACAGGTCGGTGAAGATGTTGTCCAGCCAGACGTCCGCGAACCGGGTGAAGCCGTCCAGCTCGAGCTGTCCGGCCAGCTCCGGCAGTGCCAGGTCCACGTCGCGCAGCTCCGCGCGGAGCACCGCCAGGCGGCGGTCGGCCTCGGCGGCGCGGGCGGCCGCGTCGTCGAGCCGGTTGTGCTTGATCATGCTGCTCAGCCCGCCGCCGCCCAGGAAGGTGTCGGCGGTGGACCAGCCGTCGGCCGATTCGAGCTGCTCGTTCGCCTCGGCGAGGGCGTGCGCGGCGGCCCGGGCGGCGGTGTCCGCCTCGGTCAGCTCCTTGAGCTCGGCGGTGAGGCGGCCGCGCTGCTCGGCGAGCTCCGTCAGCCGGGCGCCCGGGCCGGTGCCGCTCGCGCGCAGCTGCCGTTCCTTCTCCGCGAGCAGCGCCTGGTACGTGGCCGGCGCGGTCGACGTCGCGGCCAGGCGTGCCTCGACCTCCGTGAGCTGGGCGCGAAGCGCGTCCAGCCGGTCCTGCGCCTGGGCCACCCGGTAGCGCGCCGCCTCGGCCTCGGCCCGCTCCCGGTCGAGCGCCTGTTCCCGGGAGCCGCCGATGCTCGCCAGGAGCCGGGTCAGCGAGAGGCTCTCCAGCCGGTCGACGTCCCGCTGCTCGACGGCGTGCCTGCGGCGCAGCTCGTCCAGGTGCCGGGTCAGCTCGGCGACGGCGGCGAGGATCCCGGCCTTGCGGGACCTGAGCAGCTCGCGTTCCCGGATGTCGGCCGCAAGCCGGGTGAGGTCGTCCGCGTCCGCGGTCAAACCGGCACCGCCCTTTCCCAGAGAGGCAGACGAAACATCGCGTACGTGAACTTGCCCGTGATCCGGCCCTCTGCGTCGAAGTGGAAGACGTCCAGGCCATGCCACTGCAGCCGTCCACCGTAGCGGGCCCGCGCGAACCACCGCAGCAGTGGCGTCGCCCGCCGGCCGCGGTCGCCGGTGAGGTCGAGCCGGCACGCCCACCGGATCGTCGCCCGGCGCCGGGACTCGTCGATGACGCGGTCGTAGACGTCGAAGGTCGATCTTCCGAAGCGGCCGGTGAACTGGGGCGCGAACGCCGCCCGGATGGCGGCGCGCCCGCGCAGCTCGGGCTTCCTGCCCGGAAGGTACCGGGCGTCCTCGGCGAAGAACGCCATGACCCGGTCGAGGTCGGGTGCCGGCTCGTTGAAGGCGGCGACGAACGCGTCGATGGTCTCGCCGAGATCGGCGGAGGTTGATGTCATGGCACCGAAAGTTAGCAGAACGCCGTTTCTTTAACAAGAGAACGCCGTTCCGGTATCCCTTCGCTAGATTCAGGGGCATGCAGGATCGGTTCCAGCGGGCCCGGCGTCCCGACCAGAAGGAGCAGCGCCGCGAGGCGATCCTCGACGCCGCCCGCCGGCTGGCCCTCGAGTCGGGGGTCGCCTGGGTCAGCCTGGGTGACATCGCCACGGCCGTCGGGCTCGCGAAGTCCAATGTGCTGCGCTACTTCGGAACCCGCGAGGAGATCTATCTGTGCCTCACCAGGGAGGAGGGAACGCAGTGGGCGGCCGCCGTCACATCCGCCCTCCCCGGTGCCGGCGGTGCCCCCGCGGTGGCGTCGGCGCTCGCGGACGCGTTCGCCGACCGCCCGCTCTACTGCGACCTCACCACGCACGTGGAGACCTTGTTCGAGCACAACGTGACCGTGGCGGCCCTGCGCGTCCACAAGAGGTGGGCCATCGACACGTACATGGAGGTCGGCCGGCACATAGCCGCGGCCTGCCCGCCCCTGGCCCCGGCGGACGGCGCCGCGATGGTCATGGCGGCCGGCGCGTTCGTCGCCAAGCTGTTCCCCCTGACCCGGCCGCCCGAGGCGTTGCGAGAGCTGTACGCGCAGGAGCCCGAGATCGCTCGCGTCTTCCCGCCGTTCCGGCCCACGCTCACCCGCATGCTGGCCGCCACCGCGATCGGCCTCACGACAGCCGGAGCGGCCGCCCCGGAGAAGGCATAATCACTGACCATGGCCATCGGTCGCCTGCACCACGTGATCCTCGACTGCCCCGAGCCGGAGCTGCTGGCGGCGTTCTACAGCCGGCTGCTCGACCGGCCCGTCACCTATCGTGACGAGGACTTCGTGGTGGTCTCCACCGACGACCGCACCTCGGGCATCGCGTTCCAGCGCGCTCCCGGCCACCGCGGGTCCACCTGGCCCGACCCCGCGACGCCGCAGCAGATCCACTTCGATGTGATGGTGGACGACCTGGAGACCGCGGCCGAGGCGGTGCTCGCCCTGGGTGCCACCCGGCTGGCGGGCGACGTCTTCGCCGACCCCGCCGGTCACCCTTTCTGCTTAATCCCCCGCCCGGGGTGGGCACCGCCCGTCGGATAATGAGGCGGTGCAGATCACGCCGTGGCGGGAGCCCGAGCCCGGATCGTCGTCGTACCGGCTGGCCTGGGTCGCCACGGGTGGTGACGGGGATCCGCTCGGCGTCGCGTACCTGCGGGTCTTCACCGCCCCAGGCGCCACCGACCGGGCCGAGGCGGACGTGCGGGTGCATCCGGCGGAACGGCGGCGGGGCGTCGGCACGGCGCTGTTCGAGACGGCGACGGCCGCGGCCCGGGAGCTGGGGCGCAGGTCGGTGATGGCCGGGCCGGTCGCCGGCGGGTCACCCTTCCTGGTGGCTCGCGGGCTGCGCCCGGTGCTGGACCTGACGTTCGCGCGGCTGGCGATGGCCGAGGCGGACATCGGGCGACTGACCGCCCTCGCCGGGGAGCCGCATCCGGGATATCGGCTGATCAGCTGGGAGGGCACGGTCGCCGGCGACCTCGCGCCCGCCTTCGCCGCCTCGCGGCGGGCGATGGACGACATGCCGATGGACGAGGCCGGCGTCGCGGCGGAGTCCTGGGACGTGGACCGGGTCCGTGCGATCGCGGCGGCGGTCGACAAGCGCGGCGACATCCTGTGTACGGTCGCCGCGGTCACCGAGCAGGACGGCGCCATCGCGGGCTTCACCGAGCTGGTGGTGCCGGGCGAGAAGGGCGGGGACGCCCAGCACTACGGCACCGGTGTGCTGCCCGAGCACCGCCGGCGCGGCCTCGCCCGCTGGATGAAGGCGGCCGCGATCGTGCACATCCACGACGCGCACCCGCAGGTGGCCGGCCTGCTCACGGATTTCGCCGACAGCAACGTGGCGATGCGGCGGCTCAACGACGTCCTCGGCTACGCCCCCACCCACCAGTCGGTGCTCTATCAGCTCGACCTGGCCGAGTAGGAGGCGAGCAGCGCGGCGCCGGTCGCCTCCAGGTGGGCTCGCATCGCGGTCTCGGCCGCGGCGCCGTCGCGGGCGAGCACGGCGGTGACCACCGGCTCGTGCTCCGCGTGGATCTGCTTCAGGGTCCGGCCGCTGGCGGTGGTGGGCGGGCCGAGCAGGGCCGTGGTGGAGCGCAGCTGAGCAACGACGGCGGCGGCGCGGGCGTTGCCGGAGGCGCGCAGCAGCAGGTCGTGCAGCGTACGGTCGGCCGGCCAGAAGGACGCGTCGTCGCCCCGGGCGGCCGCGTCCGCCATCGTGGCCAGCGCCGAGCGGATGGCGGCGTGCTGCTCGTCCGTACCGATCAGGGCTGCTTTGCGGGCGGCGGGCGGTTCGAGGGCGAGGCGGATCTCGATGATCTCCTCGACGTCGTGCGCCCGCGGCCGCAGGACGCGGAAGCCGCGGTTGCGCCGGATCTCGACGAGACCCGCCTCGGCCAGGCGCAGCATCCCTTCCCGGACCGGGCTGCGGGAGACGCCGAGCAGGTCGGCCAGCTGGTAGACGGAGTAGGTCGTCTCCGGCACCAGCTCGCCGGCGGCGATGCCGTCGCGGACCGCCTCGGCGACGGCCTCGGCGAGGGACGGAGCCTGCGGCGGGAGGCGGAGTGCGGGCATGAGTAACATGTTACTTATGGATCACGTGGTGACGGCACTGGAGCAGGCCGGGCTCGAGGTGCGCGCCGACGCCGGCACCCTGGGCATGTACGCCTCCGACGCCTCCCTGTACCGCATCCCCCCGCTCGCCGTGGTGCGACCGCGACACGTCGACGAGGTGGCCGCCGCCCTCGCCGTCGCCCGGGAGACCGGGGTGCCGATCACCTCCCGCGGCGCCGGCACCTCGGTGGCGGGCAACGCGGTCGGCCGCGGCATCGTGCTGGACTTCTCCCGCCACCTCAACCGGGTCCTCGAGGTGGACCCGGAGAGCCGGACCGCGGTCGTGGAGCCGGGAACCGTGCACGCCGTCCTGCAGAAGGCCGTCACACCGCACGGTGTGCGCTTCGGACCGGACCCGTCGACGCATCCGCGGTGCACGATCGGCGGGATGATCGGCAACAACGCCTGCGGCTCCCGCTCGCTGGCGTACGGGCGCACCTCCGACAACGTGGCGGGACTGGAGCTGCTGACCGCCGCCGGCGAGAGGCTCACCACGGGGCCGGACGGCGTGCACGGCGCCGAGCCGGTGATCGACGCCGTCCGCACGGTGATCGGCAGGCACCTGGCCACGGCCCGCACCGAGTTCGACCGCTTCGGCCGCCAGGTCTCCGGGTACGCGGTGCAGCACCTCCTGCCAGAGCGGTTCGACCTCACGCAGGCGCTCGTCGGCTCGGAAGGCACGCTCGCGGTCATCACGCGGGCGACCGTGAAGCTGGTCGTCGACTCCCCCGTGCGGGTCGTCGTGGTCCTCGGCTTCCCCGACATCGTGGCCGCCGGCGAGGCCTCCCCCGCCGTGGTCGCGCACGGCCCCACCTCCTGCGAGGGGCTCGACTCCCGGCTGCTCGACGTGCTGCGCGCCCGGCGCGGCGCCGACGCCGTCCCGCCGCTGCCGCGCGGCGGCGCCTGGCTCTTCGTCGAGCTGGCCGGCGACGACCCCGGCGAGGTCGAGTCCCGGGCCCGGCGCCTCGCCGCCGACGGCATCGGCACGGACGCGCTGGTCGTCACCGATCCCGCCACCCAGGCCCGGCTGTGGCGGATCCGCGAGGACGGGGCGGGGCTGGCGGGGCGCGCCCCGTCGGACCGGCCGGCCTGGCCCGGGTGGGAGGACGCCGCGGTCCCGCCCGAGCGGCTGGGCGCGTACCTGGCCCGCTTCGACGAGCTGGTCGCCGGTTACGGGATGACGTCCGCGCCGTTCGGCCACTTCGGCGACGGCTGCATGCACGTACGCCTGGACTTCCCGCTGGACCAGCCCGGCGGCACGAAGGTCATGCGCGACTTCCTCACCGATGCCGCGCGGCTCGTCGGCGAGTTCGGCGGCTCCCTCTCCGGCGAGCACGGTGACGGCCGGGCCCGCTCGGAACTGCTGCCGCACATGTACTCCGCCGAGGCGATCGCGCTGTTCGCCGGCATCAAGCACGCCTTCGACCCGGGCAACCTGCTCAACCCGGGCGTGCTGGTCGACCCGGACCCTGTGGATGCCGACGTGCGGCCCGCCGGGCGCTTCCCGTTGCAGGGGCTCGCGCTGGCGTACCCGCACGACGGCGGCGACCTGGGTCAGGCCGTGCACCGCTGCACCGGCGTCGGCAAGTGCCGTGCCGACAACTCCGCCGCCGGTGGCGTGATGTGCCCGTCGTACCTGGCCACCCGTGAGGAGAAGGACTCCACCCGCGGACGCGCGCGGGTGCTGCAGGAGGTCGTGCGCGGCGAGCTGGCCTGGTCGGACCCGTCGGTGCACGACGCCCTGGACCTCTGCCTGTCCTGCAAGGGCTGCGCGTCGGACTGCCCGACCGGCATCGACATGGCCACCTACAAGTCCGAAGTGCTGCACCAGACCTACCGCGGGCGGCGGCGGCCGCGCTCGCACTACACGCTGGGCCGGCTCCCGTTCTGGGCGCGGCTGGCCGGGCGCACGCCGCGGCTGGCGAACCTCGGCGTCCGGCTGCCCGTGCTCGGCGGGTTCCTGCTGTGGCTGGCCGGGGTCGACCGGCGGCGCTCGGTCCCGGCGTTCGCCCGGCGCCCGTTCCGGCGTACCTTCGCACCCGCTGCCGGTGGCAAACCGGTCGTCCTCTTCGCGGACTCCTTCTCCGACGCCTTCTCGCCCGAGGTCGCCGAGGCGACGGTACGCGTGCTGCGCGCCGCCGGATACGAGCCGAGGCTGCCGTCCGGATCGGTGTGCTGCGGCCTGACCTGGATCACCACGGGCCAGCTCGACTCGGCGAAGAGCATCCTTTCGCGTACGGTCGCAGCCCTGGCCCCGGACGCCCGGGCCGGAATCCCCATCGTCGGCATCGAGCCCTCCTGTACGGCCGTGCTGCGCTCCGACATCCACGAGCTGCTTCCGGGCTCCTCGGATGCCGCCGCCGTCGCCGGGTCCGTCCGCACCCTCGCCGAGCTGCTGTCGCAGACCCCCGGCTGGTCCCCGCCCGACCTGTCCGGCGTGGACGTCGTCGCCCAGCCGCACTGCCACCAGCACGCCGTCCTCGGCTGGAAGACCGATGCCGACCTGCTCGCCGCCGCGGGCGCCCGGGTGCGGAGGCTGGCCGGATGCTGTGGCCTGGCCGGCAACTTCGGCGTCGAGATCGGGCACTACGAGGTGTCCGTGGCGGTGGCCGAGCAGAACCTGCTTCCCGCCCTGGACGCCGCCCCGGACGCGGTCGTGCTGGCCGACGGGTTCTCCTGCCGTACGCAGGTCGCCGACCTGCGCGGCCGGCCTGCGGTGCACCTGGCCCAACTGCTCGACCGGCGAGGGGGGTAGACAGTGTCTACCAAGTCGGGTAGACACTGTCTATGTCCGAGGATCTGCGTGTCCGCCTGGTCGCCGCAGGAGTGGAACTGGTCGCCGAGCGTGGCACCGGCGCCCTGACGCTGCGGGAGATCGCCCGCCGCGCCGGTGTGTCGCACGGCGCACCGCGGCGTTGGTTCCCCACCCATCGAGACCTGCTCGCCGCCGTCGCGCGCGTGGGCTACGAGCGGTTCTCCGCGCAGGTCGCGGCGCTGGACCTCAGCGGGGAACCGCGCGACGGCCTGCTCGTCCTCGGCCGGCTCTACCTGCACTTCGCGCGTACGGAACGCGGCATGTTCGAGCTGATGTTCCGCCACGAGCTGCTCAGCGGCAACCGGGAGGGACTGCGCGAGGCGAGCAAGCCGCTCTTCTCGGTGCTCGCCGGCCTCTTCGGCGCCGACCGCCCCGGTGCGCTCGCCACGGCCGGCGCCTTCTGGGCCAACCTGCACGGCATCGCGCAGCTCTCCCTCTGGGGCAGCCTGGAGGTGGTCGGGACCGACGATGCCGACGCCCTGCTGCGCACGGCCGTCGACGCGTACCTGGAGTCCTGATGCTGATGCCCCGCCTCGCCCGCGCCGTCCTCGTGCCGCTGTCGCGGGTCATGTTCCGTCCGGTGGTCGAGGGCCTCGACCACCTCCCCCGCGAAGGCGCGGTGATCCTCG
Organism: Actinoplanes sp. NPDC049548; assembly: GCF_040676695.1. Classification (NCBI taxonomy): domain Bacteria; kingdom Bacillati; phylum Actinomycetota; class Actinomycetes; order Micromonosporales; family Micromonosporaceae; genus Actinoplanes; species Actinoplanes sp. NPDC049548. The sequence continues at coordinate 84,259 of NZ_JBFAPM010000021.1, read as the reverse complement.
CCGCGAACCACCTGTCCTTCCTGGACAGCTTCCTCATCCCGCTGATGACGCCGCGCCCGGTCGCGTTCCTGGCCAAGGCCGAGTACTTCACCGGTACGGGCCTGCGAGGCCGGCTGAGCCGCACCATCCTCACCGCCGTGGACGCCATCCCCGTGCCACGCGGCACCCACCGGGCGGCGCAGGAGTCGCTGGAGACTGCCCTGACCGTCCTCAAGGACGGCCGCGCGTTCGGCATCCATCCGGAGGGCAGCCGGTCGCGTGACGGCCGGCTCTACCGCGGACGGACCGGGGTGGCGTGGCTGGCCCTGGCATCGGGCGCGCCGGTGGTCCCGGTGGCCGTGATCGGCACCGACCGGGTGCAGCCGGTCGGCAAGCGGCTGCCGCGGCCCGGCAGGGTGACCGTCCGGTTCGGCGAGCCGCTGCGCTTCGGCCCGCCGGCCGGCAGCGCGGCGCGGGCCCGCCGGGAGGCGACCGACCAGATCATGGATGCCATCGCCGCGCTGTCCGGCCAGGAGCGGGCGCAGGCCTACAACGAGCTCTCCGGTACGCCCTGACGCAGCGCGGGCAGCACCTTCGCGCCGAACGTCTCCACGAACGGCAGCAGGTCCTGGCCGACATGGTGCAGGTAGATCCGGTCGAAGCCGAGCGCCGCATAGCCGCGCAGCCACTCGATGTGGCGGTCCAGGTCGGCGGAGACGTTCACCACCTTGCGCACCTGGTCGAGAGTGACGTGCTCGGACACCACGTCGAAGTGCTCCGCGAGCTCCAGGTCCCAGCAGACCGGCGGCGCGAAGACGTTGCTGCGCCACTGGTCGTACGCGATCTCCTCGGCCTCCTTCTCGGTCGCCGCCCAGCTGAGATGGACCTGCAGGCAGACCGGCCCGCGCCCGCCGGCGTCCCGGTACGCGCGGATCATCGCGCGCAGGTGCTCCTCGGGCGCGTTGACGGTGACCAGCCCGTCGGCCCAGCCCGCGCACCACGCGGCGGTCTCGGTGCTGACGGCGGCACCGATCAGCGGCGGGGGCGTCTCGGGCCGGGTCCACAACCGGGCCCGGTCCACCGTGACCAGCCCGTCGCGGCTCACCTCCTCGCCGGCCAGCAGGTCGCGGATGACGTCGACGCACTCCCGCAGCCGGGCGTTGCGCACCTCCTTGCGAGGCCAGGGATCGCCGGTGATGTGCTCGTTGCTGTACTCGCCGGTGCCCAGCGCGGCCCAGAACCGGCCCGGGAACATCGAGCCCAGCGTCGCGACCGCCTGGGCGATGATCGCCGGGTGGTACCGCTGGCCGGGCGCGTTGACCACGCCGAAGGAGAGGTTCGTCGCCTGCAGCGCGGCGCCGAGCCACGACCAGGCGAAGGCGGACTGCCCCTGGCGTTCACTCCACGGCGAGAAGTGGTCGGAGCACATGGCGGCGTCGAAGCCGGCCCGCTCCGCGGCGACGACAGCTTCGAGCAGGCCGGCGGGCGGGATCTGCTCGTGGGAACAGTGGATGCCGTAGTCCGTCATGGGCGGGTACCTACCCCCGCAGGCCCCCTGCCCTAACGTTGCCCCCATGACCGACCCCGTCTACCTCGACTGCGACACCGGCGTCGACGACGCCCTGGCGCTCCCCCTGCTGCTCCGCACCGTCGACCTTCTCGGGGTCGGCACGGTCAGCGGCAACATCGGCGCCGGCCAGGCCGCCCGCAACACCCTGGACCTGCTGGCCCTGGCCGGGCGCGGGGACGTACCCGTCGCGGAAGGGGCCCGGCACCCGATCGACGGAATCTTCGCCGGCGGCGCGGAGCGGGTGCACGGCGGCAACGGCATCGGCGGTGTCGTCCTGCCGCGCGCCGGGACCGACCCGGTCCCGGTCACCGCCGCGGATCTGCTGATCACCCTCGCCCGCGCACGCCCGGGCACGCTGCGGGTGCTCGCCACCGGGCCGCTGACCAACCTGGCCGTCGCACTGCGCCGCGAGCCGCGCCTGCCGCAGCTGATCCGCGACGTGACGGTCATGGGCGGGGCGGTCCGGGTGCCGGGCAACGTGACCGGCCACGGCGAGGCGAACATCGCCGGCGACCCGGAGGCCGCGGCGGAGGTCCTGGCGGCGGGCTGGCCGGTGACGCTGGTGCCGCTCGACGTCACGATGCAGCACCGCTTCGCCCTCGCGGACCAGGAGGCGTTGCGGGCGCACGGCACGCCGCTCGGGACCGCCCTGGCGGAGATGCTGACCGCCTACTTCGACCACTACGAGCGGGTGCTGGGCGAACGGCGGGTGCCGCTGCACGACCCGCTGGCCGCGGCGGTGCTGGTTGGTGCGGTGACCCCCGCCGACGCCCCGATGCTGGGCCTGCGCGTCGACGCGAGCGCCCTGCGCGGCCAGGTGACCGAGGACCCGGCGGCGCAGCAGCGGACCCGGGTCGTCCTGTCGCTCACCGAACCGGCCGCGCCCGTCCTGCGCAGGCTGATCCTCGCGGGAGCCTGACGCCCCGTCAGCGGGGGTGGTCGCCGAGCAGCTTGGTGGCGAGCACGGCCGCCTGCGTACGGCGCTCCAGCCCCAGCTTGGCCAGCAGGCTCGACACGTAGTTCTTCACCGTCTTCTCCGCCAGGAACATGCGCCCCGCGATCTCGCGGTTGGTCAGCCCCTCCGCCACGAACTCCAGGATCCGCCGCTCCTGGTCGGTCAGCGACGCCAGCTCGCGGGGCTGCTCCACCCCGTGCCGGATCCGCTCCAGCACGCGCTGCGTCACGGCCGGGTCCAGCAGCGACTGCCCGGCCGCCACCCGGCGCACGGCGTCCACCAGGTCGGTGCCGCGGATCTGCTTAAGCACGTAGCCGGAGGCGCCGGCCATGATCGCCGCGAACAGCGCCTCGTCGTCCTCGTACGAGGTGAGGATCAGCCCCTTGATCGACGAGTCGACGGCACGCACGTCCCGGCACACGTCGATGCCGTTGCCGTCGGGCAGCCGTGCGTCGAGCACCGCCACGTCGGGCCGCAGCGCGGGGATCCGCCGCGCCGCCTCCTGCGCCGAACCCGAGTCACCCACCACCTCGATGTCCCCGGCGGCGTGCAGCAGGTCGGCGAGGCCCCGGCGGACCACCTCGTGGTCGTCGAGCAGGAAGACACGGATCATGTCTCCTTCCTACCCGGCGACGGCCCGCCCACAAAGGGTCCAAGGTCCCGTGTCCCGCTCGATACGATCGGGCCATGAACGAGCCGCCCTCGCTCGGGTTGACCCCCCTGTCGCGCGTCCGCCTCGACGAGCTGCTGCAGGAGATGCTCGACCGGGTCGGCGAGGTCGTCACCAGCCGGGAACGGCTGCGCGCCCTGCTCGACGCGGTCGTCGGCATCAGCACCGACCTCGACCTGCGCAGCACGCTGCAACGCATCGTCGAAGCGGCGTGCGCCCTCGTGGGCGCCCGCTACGGCGCTCTCGGCGTGCTCGGGCCCGACCGCCGGCAGCTGTCCGACTTCATCACGCACGGCATCGACCCCGCCGCCCACGCCCGGATCGGCGACCTGCCGCACGGCCGGGGCGTCCTCGGGCTGCTCATCACCGACCCCCATCCGGTACGCCTGCCCGACATCACCCGGCACCCCCGCTCGTACGGGTTCCCGCCGCACCACCCGCCGATGCACAGCTTCCTCGGCGTGCCGGTGCGCACCCGGGACCAGATCTTCGGCAACCTGTACCTGGCCGAGAAGCAGGGCGCCGCCGAGTTCACCGACGACGACGAGGAGATCGTGGTCGCGCTCGCCGCGGCCGCCGGCGTGGCCATCGACAACGCCCGCCTCTTCGCGCTCGCGCAGCGCCGCGAACGCTGGCTCTCCGCCGCCGCCGAGATCACGTCCGTGCTGCTCGGGACCGTACGCCGGCAGGAGGCGCTGCAGCTCATCGCCCGCCGCGCCCGGGAGATCGCCGAGGCGGACCTGGTGCTGGTGCTGCTCGGCGAGCCGGACGGCGCCCGCTACACCATCGAGGTCGCCGACGGGGCGGACGCGATGGTCGGCAAGGTGCTCGCCGTCGACGTCGACGCGCTCACGGACGGGGCCGTGCTCGGGGACGTGGCCGACTGGCCCGGCCCGGTGCCGGACGGCCCGGCTATGGCCGCGCCGCTGGCCGGCACCGACCTGCCGCAGGGCGTCCTGATCGTCGCCGGGGCCGCGGTCGGCGGTGACGACGACGCGGCGCTGCTGTCGAGCTTCTCCGGGCAGGCCACGCTGGCCCTCGAGCGCGCCCGCGCGCAGGAGGAGCGCGAGCAGCTGGTGGTGCTCGAGGACCGCGAGCGCATCGCCCGCGACCTGCACGACGTCGTGATCCAGCGGCTCTTCGCCACCGGCATGCAGCTGCAGGGCGTGGCGCCGCACGCCCTGCGCCCGGAGGCCGCCAAGCGGATCAACGCCGCGGTCGACGACCTCGACGCCACCATCCGCGACATCCGCCGGTCGATCTTCGAGCTGCGGGCGCCGGTCGGGCCGTCGCTGCGGGCCGAGCTGCGGGACGCGGTCGAGGCGGCGTCGGACGCGCTCGGGTTCCGGCCTTCGCTGGACGTGTCCGGCCCGGTCGACAGCGCGGTGCCCGACGACGTGGTGCCGGAGCTGCTGGCCGTGCTGCGCGAGGCGCTGTCCAACGTCGCGCGGCACGCCCGCGCTTCCGCCGTACGCGTCTCCGTGCGCGCCGCCGACGGCGAGGTGGTGATCCGCGTCGAGGACGACGGTGTCGGCACCGACCCGGCCGCGGCCCGCGGCGGCCTGGTCAACATGGGCGAGAGGGCACGTGACCTGGGCGGGAACTTCGAGGTAGGCCCGGGCGCCGGCGGCGGCACGGTGGTGACCTGGCGCGTGCCGTTGGGGACCTGAGGTCGGGACCTTAGGCCCTGACCGGCCCGGGGCCGCAGGCGGGACCGTGGTGGGGTGACCGACCTGGAGGTTCCCACCGTGACCACCCCGTCCGCAGTTCTCGAAGCGGCCGCCCGCGCGTCGCTGCACGCCCCCTCGGTGTTCAACACCCAGCCGTGGCGGTGGCGGATCAACGGCGACACGATGACCTTGCACGCCGACCGCTCCCGCGCCCTCACGGCGACGGACCCGGACGGCCGCCTGCTGCTGCTCAGCTGCGGCGGCGCGCTGCACCACGCCCGGGTGTCCCTCGCCGCGGCGGGGCACGCGGCGACGGTCGAGCGTTTCTGCGACCCCGGTGACCCCGAGCTGCTCGCCCGGATCACCCTCACCGGTGAGCAGCCCGTCGACCCGGCGGCGGCCCGGCTCGCGGCCGCCATCACCCGGCGTCGCACCGACCGGCGCGCGTACGGCGACGAGCCCGTCACCGACGCGCAGCTCACCGCGTTCCGCCGGCTCGTCGAAGCCGAGGACGCATACCTGCACGTCGTGCGCCGCGACCAGATGCCCATGCTGGCGATCTCGGCCGAACTGGCCGGTGACGCCGAGCGGCTCGACCCGGCGTACCGCCAGGAGCTGCAGCGCTGGACCAACCGGCCGGAGGGTTCCGGCGACGGCGTTCCCCCCGGGACCGCGGTACGGCCGGCGCCGCGCCGGGTCCCCGTACGGGACTACATGCCCGACGGCGAGGCGGGACTCGCGGCCGGCAGCGGCTACGACGCCGGTGCCGCGTACGTGATCGTCTTCGGCCTCACCGACCGGCCCGCCGACGTTCTGCGCGGCGGCGAGGCGATGTCGGCGCTGCTGCTGGCCGCGACCGCGGACGGCCTGGCGACGTCGCCGCTGAGTGACGCGGTGGAGGTCGAGTGGCCCCGGCACCTGCTGCGCGGGCTGCTCGCCGGCATCGGCGAGCCCTACCTGGCCGTCCGGCTCGGCCACCCGGAGACCGCGACGCCGCTGCCCGCCGCACCCCGGCGCCGGCCGTCCGACGTCATCGAGATAGTCCGGCCATGAACGGCTACACCGGCGACGACCTGCGCACCGCGGCGGCGGCCGCCGTACGCGCGCCCTCCCTGCACAACTCCCAGCCGTGGCGCTTCCGGCTGAACGACGGCGCGATCGAGGTGCTCGCGGACCGTTCCCGGCAGCTCACCGTCGCCGACTCGACCGGCTGGGCGGTGCGCATCGCCTGCGGTGCCGCGACGTTCAACGCCCGGCTGGCCCTGGCGGTGGCCGGGCGGCCGGCGGAGGTGCTGCTGCGCCCGCACGGCGACCTGGTCGCCCGGCTCACCCCGGCCACGCCGCGGCCCGCGACGTACGCCGAGGCCGACCTGGCGGCGGCCATCCCCCACCGCTTCAGCAACCGGCGCCCGTTCTGGCCGGACGCGGTGCCCTCGGAGCTGCGCGTACGGCTGATCGAGGCGGCGCAGGCCGAGGCGGCGTGGCTCGACCTGCTCGTGGGCGGCACGGCGCTGACAGCGTTCGGTGAGCTGGCGCGGAGCGCCGACCGGGTGCTGCGCCGGGACCCGCTGTACCAGGCGGAGTTCTTCGCGTGGGCGCACGCCGACGCCGCGCGGGACGGCGTACCGGTGACCGCCGGCGCGCCGGCCCCGGAGCCGCAGGATCTGCTGCCGCAGCGGCCGTACTCCGAGCGCCGTCGCGCCGCGGGCCGCGACTACGAGCCCGAGCCGTTGCTGGCGGTCCTGGGCACCGCCACCGACCGGCCGGTGGACCAGGTCGCGGCGGGGCAGGCGCTGCAGCGGGTGCTGCTGACCGCCACCGATGCCGGCCTGGCGACGTCGATGATCTCCCAGCCCATCGAGGTGCCCGCCGCCCGCGAGCAGCTGCGCCGGTCCCTGCGCCGCACGGGGGTGCCGCAGATCGCGCTGCGGGTCGGCTTCGGTCAGGCGGGGCGGGTCACGCCCCGGCGACCGCTCGACGACGTCATCGGGGAGGGCTAGCCGCCCACCACCTCGCGGTGGTGGGCGGACAGGGCCTCGTTCATGCCGGCCAGGAAGCGGTGCACGGTCGCCAGCTCGGCGTCGCCGAACCCGGCCATGACCTCGTCCGTACGCTGCCCGAGCGGGCCGAAGAACGCCATCGCGAGCGCCATGCCGGGCTCGCCGTAGCGCAGGTGAACCACCCGCCGGTCCGCGCTCTCGCGGCTGCGCCGCAGATGCCCGGCGCGTTCCAGCCGGTCGATGGCGGCCGTGGTGGCGCCGGAGGAGAGTCCGATCTCCTCGCCCAGCCGTCCGGGCGTCAGCGGGTCGCCGCGCCCCTCCGCGTGCATCACGGCGATGAGGGCCTGCAGGTCGGTGGGATGCAGCCCGTGCCGCTGCGCGAACGCGTGTCCCACGTGCTGCGCCTCCACGCTGTACGACCGCAGCAGAGTGACGATCTCCTGTCGGAGCTGATCCCGGTGCACGCGCCCAGTGTTGCAGATCCCCGTACGGTGACGGAGAATCTCGATGGTCGAGATACTTTGCGGTAGAGGGGTTCGTCGTGCTGCGCACACTCACCGGGCGGCTCACCGCCTGGCTCGTCCTGCTGGTCGCCGTGCTGGCCGCCGCGGCGGTGATCGGTGGCGCCGGAGACGTCCGCACGTCCAACGACCCGACCGCCACGCTGCCCGGCGGCGCCGAGTCGACCCGGGTGGCCGCCCTGCAACGCGAGCTGCCGTCCGGGCAGAGCAACCCGGCCCTCGTCGTGTACAGCCGCGGTGGCGCGCCCCTGACGGACGCCGACACCCGGAAGATCACCGCGGATGCCGGTTCGTTGCAGGCCTCGTCGCCACCGGTGTTCTCCCAGAAGCGGGACGCGGCGCTGATCGCCGTACCGTTGCCGGCCGACCTGCCCGCCGACGACCTGATCGCCCGGGTCGACGGCCTGCGGCAGACGGCCGCGGCCGGCCTGCCCGGCGGTCTCACCGCGCAGGTGACCGGCGGGGCCGGATTCGCCGCCGACATCGCCGACAGCTTCACCGGCGCCAACACCAACCTGCTGCTCGTGACGGTGGTGGTGGTCGCCGTCCTGCTGCTCGTCACCTACCGCAGCCCGGTGCTGTGGCTCGTGCCGCTGGCCGTCGTCGGGCTGGCCGACCAGGTCGCCGGCGGGCTCCTCGCAGTCCTGTCGCGGCACACCGGGCTGACGATCGGCGACTCCACCGTGGGCATCGTGACCGTCCTGGTGTTCGGCGCCGGCACCGACTACGCGCTGCTGCTCATCTCGCGCTACCGGGAGGAGCTGCACCGGCACGAGGACCGCCGGGAGGCGATGCGGCGGTCGCTACGCGGCGCCGGACCGGCCATCGCGGCGAGCGCGGTGACGGTGATCCTCAGCCTGCTCACCCTGACACTTGCCAGCCTGCGAGACACCGTGGCGCTCGGCGTCACCGCGGCGCTGGGCATCGGCGTGGCCGCACTGTTCGCTCTGGTGGTGCTGCCGCCGGCGCTCGTGGTGTGCGGTCGCGGACTCTTCTGGCCGTTCATCCCCCGCGTCGGCACCACCATGTCCCACGGCCTCTGGTCCCGCGTCGGCACCGCGGTCGCCCGGCGCCCGGGCCTGGTCACCGTGCTGTCCATCGTGGTCCTCGGCGCCCTGTCGGCCGGCATCGCCGGCACCAGCCTGGGCCTGTCCCAGACCGAGCAGTTCCGGGTCGAGGCCGAGTCCGTGGACGGCCTGGAGACGCTCAGCCGCTCGTTCCCCGCCGGCGCGGCGGACCCGGTCGTCGTCCTCACCGGCCCCGGCCGCGAGCAGGACGTTCTGGCGGCCGTCGGCGCCACCCCGGGGGTGGCCCAGTCCCGCATCGCCGAGCGGACCCCGGCGGTGGTCCGGATCGACGCACTGCTCACGGCCGCGCCGGGGACACCCGAAAGCTACGAGTCCATCCGTACGCTGCGCAGCATTCCCGACGCCCTCGTCGGCGGCACCGTCGCGATCGACCTCGACGGCCGCGACGCGTCCCGCCGCGACCTCACGGTCATCGTCCCGGTGATCCTGCTGGTGGTGCTGGTCGTGCTCGTCGTGCTGCTGCGCGCCCTGGTCGCGGGCTTGATCCTGATCGCCACGGTCATCGCGAGCTTCGCGGCGGCGCTCGGCGCGGGCTCCCTCTTCTTTCCCGACGGCCTCGACAACCAGGTGCCGCTGTTCGCCTTCCTGTTCCTGGTCGCACTCGGCGTGGACTACAACATCTTCCTGGTCACCCGCGCCCGCGAGGAAGCCGCCCACCGCGGCACTCGCGACGGCATGATCCACGCCCTGGCGGCGACGGGCGCCGTGATCACCAGTGCGGGCATTCTGCTCGCGGCGGTGTTCGCGGTGCTCGGGGTCCTGCCGATCATCACGCTCACCCAGATCGGCGTCATCGTGGGGCTCGGCGTCCTGCTCGACACGCTGCTCGTGCGTACCGTCCTGGTGCCGGCACTGGCGACCCTGCTCGGCGACCGCTTCTGGTGGCCCGCCCGCCCCTGCGCCCCGGGTCGTGATCATGAACACGTCCGGCCGTCGCCGGGGCAGCAACGAGAGGCGCTGCCCCAGTAGGGTGCCGCCGTGCATCCGTCGCCGTTCTCGCCCTGGCCCTTTCTCATCGGAGTGGCGGCCGTGGTCACCGGCGGCCTCGGACTGCTGCTGACCGCGACGGCCGCCGCGCTGGTCTGTGTGATCACCTGGACCGGGCACACCACCGACCCGCACGGCCGCGCGATGATGCCCGCCCTGCTCACCGTGGTCAGCCTGCTCGGCTTCGCGGCCCTCCTCGTCGCGGTGGCCCCGTTGGCCAGGGGGCTCGACCGGGGCCGGTCCGCAGGCGCCTGGATGGCCGGGGTCCTGGTGCCCTGGGTGCTGTTCACGGGGTTCTTCTTCGCAGTGGTCTCCTTCTTCGACGAGTTCGACGAAGCGGCGCGCAAACCGGCATTGCTCGGCTTCGGCAGCGCCGTGGTCCTCGCGCCGCTTCTCGTGACCGGAGCCGTACTGCTCGGCATCCGCCCGGGTCGCAGATGGCTGGCCCACCGCATCCTGTCCGCCGGACCGGCCGAGGCCGGCCCCGGGGTGCCGGAGCCGCTGCTGAGGGCTCGCCGGCGGTATTCGACCGCCGTGCTGCTGAGCGTGATCGGCACCGCCGGATCGATCGGCTTCCTGCCGCTGTCGGCGCTGGGCGACGACCCGCTCCTCGGGGCGACGCTGGCCATCACGGCAGGCGCGGCGCTCCTCCTCATCGTCGGACCCCTGATCCTTGCCCGCGCCGGCGCGACCCGCGCCCTGGCGGGCCGGGCGCGCGGAGCCACGGTCGCCCGCTTCTTCAGTGCGGGGCCGCTGTTCTTCCTGCAGCTCGTCGCGCTGCTGGTGGTCCTCGCAGGCGGAGTCGGGCTCGTCGCTTCCGAGGCCCAGGTCGCTGCGGCCGTCCTGCCGCCCGTCCCCCAGCTGGCGATCGGCATCGCGCTGGCAGCCGTCCTGGTGGCGGCGGAGGTCTTCCTGCTCGCCGGCCTGGCGGCGCTCTCGGACCCGCACAGCGACCGCCATCTCGCCTTCTCGTAAAAAATCCGGCCGGAGATTGAACCCTCCGGCATCATCCGTTCGGCCGATGTCTCCGGTTCTGGGACGCCCACATATTTCTTCTTTAATTCGTCCCTAAGAATGCCTGAAAAATATGGCGGCAATTGGCTTTCCGATGCCCGCGACCTTAGCGTCTGGGGGCCAGCTCAGAAGGGGGCCGGAAACGGCGTCGGCAGACATGCGAATGGTTGCTGACGATGAGCGCGAGACTACAGAAGAGGTATCACCTATGCGGAGGTCGTCTTACCGCCGGGCCGCTACCCGCCGGGGCCCCGACCGTCGTGTCATCGCCGCGGTGGCAGTCCTCGTCGCGTTCGGTGGTGTCATCGGCATCACCCAGATCTCGAACGCCGACGAGAACAAGGTCGCGGCCTGTGCGCCCGCCGCCGGAGCCACGGCGCCGGCAGGATCCAAGGGGGCGACCGACCCCAGGGTCGGCACCTACACCGACAAGGACGGCGACCTGCAGCACAAGGGCGACGGCCAGCTCGCCAAGGGTGAGCGAGCCGGCGCGCCCGAGCCGGCCGGCGAGTGCAAGGACGGCAACACCGTCAAGAAGACCGTCAACAACCTCGAGATCACCACCGACACCTGCGAGGACAGCAGGCTCACCCCGCACGACGGCTTCCAGAACGGCAACCGCTGCGTCTCGACCGAGTTCGGCGAGGTCGGCGAGGCGTCGAAGAACCCGACGCTGCTCATCACCGAGTCGCCCCGCCAGGTCCGCGTCGGCGAACCCTTCACGCTCAAGGTCAGCACCCGCAACCTGGTCCGCGACCGTTTCCTGGCGGCCGGCCAGGGCGGCTACTACGTGGAGAGCTCGGTCCTCACCTCAGAAGGCCTGGTACGCGGCCACTTCCACACCGCCTGCCGGATGCTGCAGAGCACCTCGGAGGCGGTCGACCCGGCGCCGGTGCCGGCGTTCTTCGTGGCCACCGAGGACAAGAAGGGCGGCGCACAGCCGGACACCGTGACGATCCAGGTGCCGGGGATGCCGCAGGCGGGCATCGCCCAGTGCGCGTCGTGGGCCGGTGACGGTTCGCACCGGGTCCCGATGATGCAGCGCGCCAACCAGACCCCGGCCATCGACGCGGTCCGCGTCATCGTGGAGGGCGGCGGCGACCAGGGCGGCGACAACGGCGGCGGCGACAACAACGGCGGCGGCCAGGACCAGCCCACGCCTCCTCCTGCCGACAACGGTGGCGACAACAACGGCGACAACAACGGCGACAACAACGGCGGCGGCCAGGGCGACGGTCAGGACCAGCCCACGCCTCCCCCGGCCGACAACGGCGACAACAACAACGGCGACAACAACGGCGACAACGACAACGGCGGCGACAACGGCGGCGCCACGCCCGGCGCTCCGACCACGCCCAAGACCGAGACGGGCACCACCCCGCCGAAGGCCCCGACCGTCACCATCCCGCCGAAGGACGACGAGGACGAGCCCACCAAGGCCCCGAAGCCGGCGAAGACGACGACGGCTCCGGCCGACGACGACGAATCCGACTCGGACAACCGTCCGGCGCAGAACGTCAAGAACAACGCTCCGAAGCCGAGCAAGTCCTCGCAGGCGGCGGCGAAGAGCGACGACGACACCGGCGAACCGGACCAGCCTGCGGCGGCGGACACGACCGGAACCACCGAGGTCGAGGCGTCCGGCTCGAACAAGCTCGCCCTCACCGGGGCGAACGTGATGACGGTCGGCCTCGGCGGCGCGGTACTGATCCTCGCCGGCCTGCTCGCCCTCAGCGCGACACGCAAGCGCCGCTCAGAGGACTGAACCACCGCATGGACGAAACGGTCCGGGTCGCCGATGGGCGCCCGGACCGTTCGCGGTTCAGCGGACCGCCGCCACCGCCGTCTGCCGGGCGAGCATCGCACTCACCGACGCCGGATCGCCCGGCCGCCCGAACAGATAGCCCTGCCCCTGGTCACAGCCGATCCGCCGGAGCATCTCCCACTGCCCGTCCGTCTCGATCCCCTCGGCCACCGTCTGCAACCGCAGCGCCTGCCCGAGGCCGACCACGGCGTCCACCAGCGCCACGTCGTCCGCGTCGGTGTCGACCTGCTCCACGAACGTACGGTCGATCTTGATGATGTCGACGGGCAGCTGCTTGAGATAGTTGAGCGAGCTGTAACCCGTACCGAAGTCGTCGATGGCGAGACGCACGCCGAGGCGCCGCAGCGCGCCGAGGGTCTCGATGGCCGCGCCCACGTCCTCCATCAGCATCGACTCGGTGATCTCGAGGGTGAGCGAACCCGCCGGGATCCCCGCGTCGGCCAGGGCGGCGGCCACGTCGTCCACCAGGCCCTCGTACTGGAACTGCCGGGCCGAAAGGTTGACGTTCATCTTGAGGTCGGCCGCCGCCGGCGTCTCGCGGCGCCAGCGCGCCAGCTGCGCGCACGCCTGCCGCAGAACCCACCGGCCGAGCGGCACGATCAGGCCGTTCTTCTCGGCGTTCGCGATGAACTGGTACGGCCCCAGCAGACCCCGCTCCGGGTGCTGCCACCGCACCAGCGCCTCGACCCCGGTGAGCTGCTGGGTGTGCATGTCGACGACGGGCTGGTAGAGCACGAGGAACTGGTTCTCGGCCAGCCCCCGTTCCATGTCGACGCGCTGCTGCGCCTCCTCCAGCACCGACCGCGACATCGACGGGTCGAACAGCGCGTACGCGTTGCGGCCGGCGCGCTTGGCCGCGTACATGGCCAGGTCGGCGTCGCGCAGCAGCTGCTGGCCAGGGCGGTCGCCGCGCGCGATGCCGATGCTCAGCGAGCAGGTGACCTCCCGGCTGCCGAGCCGGATCGGCTCCCGTCCGGCCCGCAGCAGCCGCTCGGCGAGCCCGACCGCGGACGCCTCGTCGATGTCCTCGAGCAGCACCGCGAACTCGTCGCCGCCGAGCCGCGCGAGAGTGTCCCCGGGCCGCATCTCGCGGCGCAGCCGGGCGGCCAGCGCGACCAGCAGCTCGTCGCCGAGATTGTGCCCCAGGTCGTCGTTCACCAGCTTGAAGTCGTCGAGGTCGAGCAGCAGGACGGCGACGTCGGTGCCGCGGCGGTGCGCCACCGCCTGCTCGAGCCGGTCGCGGAACAGCGCCCGGTTCGGCAGCCCGGTGAGGGAGTCGGTGAACGCCTGGCGGGTCAGCTGCTCCTCGAGGGCACGCCGCGTACCGATGTCACGCAGGCTGATGACCGCCGAGCGCAGGTCCGGATCGTCAACCCGGTTCGTCCCGATGACATCGAGATAGACCCACGACCCGTCAGCAGCCCGCATCCGCACCTCGGTGCGCGACGTGTGCCCGGCGGGCGCGGCGAAAAGCGCGTGCAGCCACGCCTCGGCGCCCGGGATCTCGTCCGGATGGATGAGCTCGCCGAGCATCGGCCCGGTGAGCTCACCCGGCGCCAGCCCGAGAATCGAGCGCACGGAGCTGCTCGCGTACCGGACGGTGTTGTGCACGTCGATGGCGAACACAGCGTCCGACGAAGCCTCCAGCAGCAACTCGGTGCGCCGCTCGGACGAACGCCGCCGCGCATCGAGCCGCCGCCGGCTCTGCGCGTTGACCGCGCAGACGGCGGCCACGCTGGCCATGATCGCGGTGAAGAACGCCATCGCGAAAACATTGACTTCGGTACGCAGGGGAAGCAGCACCAGATACCCAGCGGTCGAGGCAGCACCCAGCCCCACGACCACTCGAGGCCCGTACAGCTCCGCGGCGGTCACCAGCACCAGCGCGACGCACGGCAGATAGGCCATCGGCCCCTCATGGTCGATGACCCCGAACAACCACACCACGGGCAGCTCGGCCACCCACCACAGCACCAGCCACCGTCGCGTCCGGGCGCTGCACACGTAACGCCGCCAAGGCAGCACAAGGGCCGCGGCCTGCACGACGGTGGCGACGAGCAACGGCAGCATGAACCACCGCGCCTGCGCCGGCCAAAAGACCGCCACGCGGATGCTGCCCAGCAGCGTCACACCTGCGGCAATGAACGCCCCGATGCGTATCTGGCGCGCCCAGTAGTCCGCGGTGTGGTCGTCGATGTCGACCGGTTGCACGCCGGTCACCATCGGCGGTTGCGGCCCGGTTGTGAGAGTTTCGGCACGCCGGGCATGGGCGGGTGTTCACGTCGTCGCTGGTCGCGCCGGGCAGCCGGCCGCTTCGGTTCCCGAACGGTTGTTCACTCCCGGCGCAGTCCCATCACCCAGGTTGCGCCCCGGCCGCGACCACGCTGATCGGCGGCAGCTGCGGAGAGCTCGGGGAAAGTCCGGGAACGGGCCGGCCGGGCCGCAGGCGTACCCCCGTTGCGCCTGCGTCCCCTGGCCGGCCCGTGCGGTGCTTTGACCGTACCGTCGGATTCGTGATGGCTGGAAACCGTTCGACCGTGGTCGAATGGTCCCCATGATCCGGCTCGAGTTCGGCCCGGCGGACCTGGCGGGCGTCCGGTTCGCGCACTCGCCGATGGCCGAGGTCGTGGCCAGCGGCGCCGCCCTCGGCCGGCCCGACAAGTTCTGGATGTACGAGCCCTGGCGCCGCCAGATCCAGCCGGCGCTCGCCCGCAGCAGCCTCACCACCTTCATGTACCTGGTGGTGCGACGCCCGCACAGCTACGTGCCCGACTTCCTGACGCCGGTCCTCCCGGTGACGCGGCCCCGCCTGCGCGACGAGCTCGCGGTCGTGGCCGACACACCGCTGGACCGGGTGGCGGCGGAAGTCCGTCACACGTGGGAGGGGACGTCGCCACCGCCGGAGATCGACCGCTTCGCCAAGGACCCGGCCGGAGCACTGGCCGTACTCGTCCGGGAGATCCGCCACTACTTCGAGCTCGCCGTGGCCCCCTACTGGTCACGCCTGCGAGCGGCGGCCGAGGCGGAGATCGCCCACCGCGCCCGGGAAGCGGCAGAACGCGGCCCCCGCTCCCTCGTGGAGACGCTTCATCCGAGCCTGACCTGGGACGAGACCCAGCTGACCATCCACTCGGGCCGAGCAAAGCACGACGAGTACACCCTCGACGGCCACACGCTGGCCCTCATGCCGGCCGGATTCGCAGGCCCGAAGGTCTTCACGCTGACCGACTCCGCCCAAGGCCGAGCGCTGTGGTACCCCCCACGCGGCTACGGGGCGTTGTGGGCGTTTCCGCAGGCCACCCCGGCGGTGCCCGACCGGTGGCACCCAGCCGAGTCCTCCCCGACGGTCCCGCCCGCACCGTCGCCGTTGTCCGCGTTGCTGGGGCCGACACGGGCGGCGGTGCTGACGCTGCTCGCCCTGCCGCACAGCACGGGCGAGGTGGCCGATGCGCTGGGCGTGTCCCCGGCCACGGCATCCCATCACCTGACGACGCTGCGGGATGCGGGGCTGATCGCGGGAGAGCGGGTGGGGCGACGGCTGCGCTACCTCCGGACGGATCTCGGCGACCAGCTCGGGGGCGCGGCCTGAGCTGGGCGGTTGAAGTATGGGCATGGCCGCGAGCGCCATCACCCCGAGTGCCATCGCCGCGAGCGCCACCGCCGCGAGCCCCACCACCGCAAGCCCCACCACCGCAAGCCTCACCACCGCAAGCCCCACCACCGCAAGCCCCATCGCCGGGCAGCACGGCTGCAGGCGCCGCTGCCCCCGGGGGCGCAGTCGCGGCAGCACAACGCCGGGCTGCACGCACGACGAGCCACGCCACCGCACGCGCCACGACTCGCCGCGCCGGGCACGGCCCGACCCGGCCCACCGCGGACGCCCTGACCTGCCAGTCGGAGGCTGCGTTCGGCGGGACGGCTCAGTCGTCGAAGTCGACGATCACCTTGGGCGACACCGGGACCGACTGGCACGTCAGCACGAAGCCCGCCGCGACCTCTGCCGGCTCCAGCGCGAAGTTTCGCCGCATCCGCACCTCTCCCTCGACCACCCTTGCCCGGCAAGTGCCGCACACGCCGCCCTTGCAGGCGAACGGCAGGTCGGGGCGGGAGCGTTGTGCCCCCTCGAGGATGGTCTGCTCCTCGAGCACCGCCGCGGTCGTCGACCGGCCGTCGAGGACCACGGTGACGTCGCTGCTCGGGCCGGACGGTTCGCGCTCCTCGCGCAGCGGCTCCGGTGGGGCCTCGTCCACCCAGAACAACTCGCGATGGATCCGCTCGGGCGCGATTCCGTACTCGCCCAGCACCTCGGTCGCATCGGTGACCATGCCGAACGGCCCGCACAGCCACCAGTGGTCCACGGCCGGCACGTCGATCAGCAGGGGAAGCAGTTCGCGGAGCTTGCCGGCGTCGAGCCGCCCGGTCAGCAGCTCGACCTCGCGGGCTTCGCGGGAGAGCAGGTGCACCAGTTCGAGCCTGGAGGGGTACGTGTCCTTGAGGTCCGCGAGCTCCTCGGCGAACATGACGGTCTCCGCCCGGCGATTGCCGTACAGGATGCTGATCTCGGCCCCGGGCCGCTGCAGTAGCGACGCAGCGATGGACAGCACCGGCGTGATCCCCGAGCCGGCGGCGATCAGCACGTGCCGCCCGCCCGCCTCGAGATCGGGCGTGAACGTTCCTGTCGGCGGCGCCACCTCGACCTCGTCACCGGCGCGCACCTCGCGCACGAGCCAGGAGGACACCGCGCCGCCGGGGACCTCACGCACCCCGATCCGCGGCCGACCGCCGACGGGCGCGCAGATCGAATAGGTGCGGCGCTCGTCCACGCCCTCGGCCGTACGCCGTACCGTCAGCGACTGTCCCGGCCGGAAGGCGTATCGATCGGCGAGTTCCGCGGGCACGTCGAAGGTGACGGCGACCGCGTCCTCGCACAGCCGCTCGACGGCCGCGACCCGCAGCGGATGGAACTCCCGCACCACCACGGTCAGATCTCCTTCACGTGCTCGAACGGCTCCCGGCAGGCGGGGCACCGCCGCAGGGCACGGCAGGCGGTGGCGCTGAAGGCGGCGATCTCCTCGGTGCCGGGGTGCCCGCACCGCGGACAAGGCACCGACCGCCGCGCCGCCCCGAGCGTCAATGGCACCGGTCCCGCGGCCCGACGCGGCGCCGGCCCCGGCGGTGAGATGCCGGCGGCGGCTAGCTTCTCCCGGCCGGCGTCGGTGATCCAGTCGGTGGTCCAGGCGGGGGTCAACACGGTACGCACGTCGACGCGCGCATACCCGGCCTCGTGCAGCGCGGCGGTGATGTCGTCCCGGATGGTCTGCATGGCAGGGCATCCGGAATAGGTCGGGGTGATCGTGACGATGACGCCCTGCTCGGTCTCGTCGACGTGCCGCAGGATGCCGAGGTCCGCCACGGTGAGCAGCGGCAGCTCAGGATCGGTGACGCGAGCCGCGACGTCACGAGCGCAGACCACCGCGCCGGCACCGCGAGCGCCGGCCACCCCGCCAGTGCCGCGAGCGCTTGCGGACGCGCCGGAGTCAGCGGCCGAGGTCATGGCGGCGAGGGTGCGGGTCACCAGACACCTCCGGGAACCGAGCGAGCGACCCCCTGCAGCTCAGCCAGAATCTCCCCCATCGCCGGGGTATGCACCCCGTGACGCCCGCCCGCTGCCGGTTCCGCCGATGCCGCGCCCGTCCCGCCTGCCGCCTGATTCTCGCCCGACGCAGCCTCCGGCTCTGGGCCGCGCGGCGCGCAAAGGGGGCCGGGTCGTAGTGTCGCGGCCTCGATCACCTGCGCCCACACGGCGTCGAACTCCTCACGGAGGCTCGACGGATCGACCGCGATCCCGGCCTCGGCCAGTCGCGTTTCCGTCGCGTGGGCCGCGAAGAGTTCGTCGAGCAGCGGCAGCAGCGCGTCCATCGCCGCCTGCATGCGTTCGTGGGAGTGGTCGGTGCCGTCACCGAGGCGGACGACCCATTGGGCCGCGTAGTCGCGGTGGTAGGTCACCTCCTTGACGCCCTTCGCCGCGATCGCCGCGAGGACCGGGTCCGCCGATCCGGTGAGGCGGTCGAGCAGCGCGAGGCGCCACGTCGCGAAGACGAGGAGGCGGGCGACCAGGTGGGCGAAGTCGGTGTCCGCGCGCTCGGTCAGCTGGACGTTGCGGAAGCTCTGTTCGTCGCGCAGGTAGGCCAGCGTGTCCTCGTCGCCGGCGCCGCGGACCTCGGCGGCGCGGCTGAGCAGGAGCCGGGCCTGGCCGAGCAGGTCAAGGCCTATGTTGGCGATCGCCAGCTCGTCCTCCAGCTCCGGCGAGCGCGTGATCCACTGCTGCAGCCGGTGGGACATGACGAGGGCGTCGTCGCCGAGCATCAGGCAGTAGTCGGCCAGGTCGTCGCGGTCCACATCCGAGGGCACGGCCGTGTCTACCCCGGCGAGCGGGTCCGTGAACCCGGTGCCGTACGCCCACCGCGCATCGTCGTCGTGATCGGTCAGTGCCTCGTAGGCGGCGTCGAAGGACATACGGATCCCCTCAGATGTGCGGTACGGAGTCGGGGATCGCGTAGTACGTCGGGTGGCGGTACATCTTGTCGCCGCTCGGCGCGAAGAACGCCTCCTTGTCGCCGGGGCTGGAGGCCACGACGTCGTCGGAGCGCACCACCCAGATGCTCACGCCCTCATTGCGCCGGGTGTAGAGGTCACGCGCGTGGTGCAGGGCCATCTGGTGGTCCGCGGCGCGCAGCGAGCCGACGTGGACGTGGTTGAGCCCGCGCTTGGCCCGGACGAACACCTCGAACAACGGCCACTCGTGCTTGATCTCGTCGCTCATGCCTGCACTCCCGCTCTCTTCGCCGCGTGCGCCGCGGCCGCCTCCCGCACCCAGGCGCCGTCCTCGTCGGCCTTGCGCCGGTGGGCGATCCGCTGGGCGTTGCAGGGCCCGTCCCCGGAGATCACCCGCTTGAGCTCGCTCCAGTCGGGGGTGCCGAAGTCGTAGTGACCGCGTTCGGCGTTCCAGGCGAGCTCCGGGTCGGGAAGCGTGACGCCGAGCGCCTCGGCCTGGGGCACTGTCATGTCGACGAAGCGCTGCCGCAGCTCGTCGTTGCTGTGCCGTTTGATCTTCCAGGCCATCGACTGCGCCGAGTTGGGCGACTGGTCGTCGGGCGGCCCGAACATCATCAGGGACGGCCACCACCATCGGTTCACCGCGTCCTGCACCATCTCCTGCTGAGCCGGCGTGCCGCGCATCATCGTCATCAGCAGCTCGTAGCCCTGCCGCTGGTGGAAGGACTCCTCCTTGCAGATACGGATCATGGCCCGGCCGTACGGCCCGTACGAGCTGCGGCACAGCGGGACCTGGTTGCAGATCGCCGCGCCGTCGACGAGCCACCCGATGACGCCGACGTCCGCGAAGGACAGCGTCGGATAGTTGAAGATGGACGAGTATTTCTGCCGGCCCTCGATGAGCCGGCGGGTGAGGTCACCCCGGTCGGCGCCGAGCGTCTCGGCGGCCGAGTAGAGGTACAGCCCGTGCCCCGCCTCGTCCTGGACCTTGGCCAGCAGGATCGCCTTGCGGCGCAGCGACGGCGCCCGGGTGATCCACTCGCCCTCGGGCTGCATGCCGATGATCTCGGAGTGCGCGTGCTGGGCGATCTGCCGGATCATCGTCTTGCGGTAACCGTCCGGCATCCAGTCGCGCGGCTCGACCCGCTGGTCCTTCTCGATGGTCTCGGCGAAGGCCTGTTCGCCGCTCATGACGCCTCCCAGGTGTAGAAACCCTGCCCGCTCTTGCGGCCCAGCTCGCCACGGGCGACCTTCTCCCGCAGCAGCCGCGGCGGCGCGAACCGTTCGCCGAGCTCCCGGTGCAGGTGCTCGGCGATGGCGAGGCGCACGTCGAGGCCGACCAGGTCGGTGGAGCGCAGCGGGCCCATCGGATGGCGGTAGCCGAGCTCCATCGCGCGGTCGATCGACGCCGCGTCGGCCACCCCCTCCTCGAGCATGCGGATCGCCTCCAGGCCGAGCAGCACGCCCAGGCGGCTGGTGGCGAAACCGGGCGAGTCGCGGACGACCACGGCGGTCTTGCCGAGGTCGGCGGCCCACGAGGCCGCGGCGTCGCGTACGGCATCGGCGGTCTGCGGGCCCACGACGATCTCGACGAGGCTGCTGGCCGGCACCGGGTTGAAGAAATGCATGCCGACGAACCGCTCGGGCCGACGCAAACCTTCGGCGAGCCCGGCGATCGACAGCGAGCTGGTATTGGTGGCGAGAACCGTCCCGTCGCCGACAGCGTTCTCGGCCGCCGCCAGCACCCGCATCTTGAGCGGCGCATCCTCGGGTACTGCCTCGACGACGAGCCCGGCGTCGACCTGGAGCTCCCCGGACAGTTCGACGCGGTCCAGGACCGCCGTGGGGTCTTCCGCGAGCTTGCCGCGCTCGGCAGCGCGCTGCAGTCCGGTGGTGATCCGTTCGCGCGCGGCTGCCGCGGCGGCCTGGTCCTGCTCGACCACGGTCACGACGGCACCGGCCGCGGCGAAGACCTGCGCGATGCCGGCTCCCATGCGGCCGCCGCCGATGACGCCGACCCGCTTCGGCACGCCGCTCATCGGCGTTCTCCCGCCAGGAAGGCGTCCATCCGGGACCGTTTGTCGTCGGCCTCGAAGAGAATCGCCTGCGCCAGGTCGTCGGTGACGGGGTGACCGCCCGGCGCGTCGGCGACCAGCTTCGTGAGCCGCAGCGCGAGCGCGCCGGAACGGGCCATCCGGTCGAGCAGGGCGTGCGCCCGCTTGAGCAGCTCACCGGCGGGAACCACCTCGGCGACCAGGCCCAGCCGACAGGCGTCGTCGGCGCCGAGGCGGCGCCCGGCGAGCAGCACCTGCTTGGCCACGGACGCGCCCACCAGGTCGCGCAGCCGCCAACAGGCTCCGGCGGCGGCGAGAATGCCGAGCCCTGGTTCCGGGTTGCCGAACACCGCGGTCGGCGACGCGATCCGCAGGTCGCAGGCGTACGCGAGCTCGGCGCCGCCGCCCAGGGCGTACCCGTCGACCGCCGCGACGGTGGGCAGCGGCAGGCGGGCGATCCGGTCGAAGAGCCGGCTGTTGATCCCCTGCAGCGCCTGGTCGCGGCCGCGTTCGCGCAGCTCGGCGATGTCCGCGCCGGCGGCGAAGGTGCCACCGTCGCCGGTCAGCAGCAGAAGCCGCGGCTGCGCCTCGAGCATGCCGCACACCTCGTGCAGCTCTCGAACCATGGGCGCGTTGATCGCGTTGCGGAACTCCGGTCGGCGCAGCGTCACGACGACCCGGTCGTCGAGCTCCTCCACGTGCAGCGTGCCGGCCATCAGACGCGCTCCACCAGCATGGACACGCCCTGCCCGACGCCGACACAGAGGGTGGCGAGACCGCGCCGGGCGTCCTCGCGCTCCATGCGGCCGAGCAGCGTCACGGTCAGCCGTGCACCCGAGCAGCCGAGCGGGTGTCCCAGGGCGATCGCGCCACCGTCGGCGTTGACCCGCTCCTCGTCGAGCTTGAGCCGGCGGATGACCGCGAGCGACTGCGCGGCGAAGGCCTCGTTGAGCTCGACCGCGTCCAGGTCGCCGGCGCTCCACCCGGCGCGGGCCAGCGCCTTCTCGGTGGCGGGGACCGGTCCGACGCCCATGATGTGCGGGGCGACGCCCGCGCTGGCCGAGACGACGATGCGGGCGCGCGGCGTCAGGCCGTACCGTTCGACGGCCTCCCCGCTGGCGACGACGATCGCAGCGGCGCCGTCGGACAGCGGCGAGGACGAGCCGGCGGTCACCAGACCGTCCTTGCGGAAGACCGGCTTGAGCGCGCCGAGGCGCTCCAGCGTGCTGCCGCGGCGCGGGCCCTCGTCGCGGGTGACCTCGCCGTCCTTGACCGCCACGGGCACGATCTCGGCGTCGAAGCGGCCCGCGTCGATCGCGGCGATCGCCCGCTCGTGGCTGCGCAGCGCGAAGGCATCGCTGTCCTCGCGGGTGATGCCGTCGAGGGCGGCAACCTCTTCCGCGGTCTCGCCCATCGACAGCGTCTGCCGCGCGTCGAACCTCGGGTTGGTGAAGCGCCAGCCGAGCGAACTGTCGACGACCTCGCCGGGCCGGGCCCAGGGGGTGCCGGGCTTCGCCATGATCCACGGTGCCCGCGTCATCGACTCGACGCCACCGGCGACGACGACGTCGGCCTCCCCGCTGCGAATGGCGCGCGAGGCGGAGACGATCGCGGTGAGACCGCTGGCGCAGAGCCGGTTGACCGTGTAGCCGGGCACCGTCTCGGGTAGTCCCGCGAGCAGCGCGGCCATCCGGGCGACGTTGCGGTTGTCCTCACCTGCCTGGTTGGCGGCGCCGAGGATCACCTCGTCGATCGCCGCCGCGTCCACACCGGCGCGGCGGACGGCCTCGCCGACGACGAGCGCCGCCAGGTCGTCCGGGCGCACGCCGGCCAGCGCGCCCCCGTACTTGCCCTGAGGAGTGCGGACGCCGCCGACCAGGAAGGCCTCAGGCATTGCTCGCCTCGCTGACGTGGTGGCGCGACTGCAGGGTGAAGAAGCGCCCGGTCACGAACGCGGCGTCGCTGAGCGACGCGGTAGCCGCCGGGTTCGCTGCGGTGCCGTGCAGGTCGCTGAACGCGGCGGTCTGGTTGACGAAGACACCGCCGGTGAGGTTCTGCGACAGGTGGACCCCGGCGTCGAGGGCGGCCTCCCGGGCGGCGGCGAGGACATCGCCGGAGGTCGAGTACACCGAGGCGGTGAGGGCGCCGTGGTGGCGCACGGTCTCGGTGAACAGCCGCAGGCTGTGCTCGGTGGACTCGGTCGTGATCACGAAGGAGATCGGCCCGAACCACTCCCGGGTGTACGCCTTCTCGTCGGCCGCATCCAGGCGGGCGATCACCGGCGTGCGCATCGTCGCGTCGGGGAACTGCTCATCGGCCACCTCGGCGGAGGCGTGCACGACGCTCGGCAGCGAGCTCGCCTCGGCGAGGCGGGCGAGGACGCCGTCGTTGACGATGGCGCCGAGCGTGCCGGCCGCGCGCTTGGGATCCCCGAGCAGCTTGTCGACCGCGGCACCGAGGTCGGCGGCGAACTCGTCCGGTGTCCGGTGACCGGCGTCGGTCTCGATGCCGCCCGCAGGCACGAGCAGGTTCTGCGGGGTGGTGCACATCTGGCCGCTGTAGAGCGACAGCGAGAAGGCGAGATTGCGCAGCATGCCCTTGTAGTCGTCGGTGGAGTCGACGACGACCGTGTTCAGGCCGGCCTTCTCGGTGTAGACGGCCGCCTGGCGTGCATTGGCCTCCAGCCAGTTGCCGAACTCGCTGGAACCGGTGAAGTCGACGATCCGCACGTCGGGGTGGGTGGCCAGGGTCGCGGCGATGCCGTCGCCGCGCTCCTCGACGGCGAGGGAGACCACATTCGGGTCCTGCCCGGCCTCGGCGAGCACCTCGCGGGCGATCTGCACGGTGATGGCGAGCGGCAGCACGGCGCCCGGGTGCGGCTTCACGATAACGGGGTTACCGGTGACGAGGCTGGCGAAAAGACCCGGATAGCCGTTCCAGGTGGGGAAGGTGTTGCAGCCGATGACGAGGGCGACGCCTCGTCCGACGACGGTGCTGGTCTTCTCCAGACGTAGCGGGTCGCCGCCGCGCTGGGGCTTGCTCCAGGTGGCGGTGGCGGGAATCCGGGTCGACTCGGTGAGGGCGACCGCAACCGCCTCGAGCCCCCGGTCCTGCGCGTGGGCGCCGCCGGCCTGGAAGGCCATGACGAAGGCCTGGCCCGTCGTGTGCTGCACCGCGTGCGCCATCTCGAAGATGCGCGCGTTGACGCGCTTGAGGATCTCGGCGGCGATGCCGGCGCGGCCCTGCGGCCCGACGGCCCGCCAGCCCGGGACGGCGGCGCGCGCGGCGGCGATCAGGTCGCCGGGGTCGGCCTTGGGATAGCGGATGCCCAGCTCGATCCCGTACGGCGAGCGCTCGGTCGAGATCGCGGTGGTGGCGCCGGGCACCTCGATCGGGAAGTCCTTGCCGAGCAGCGCCCGGAACGCCTGCTCACCCGCGGCGGCGGCGTCCTCGCCGTAGACGGACTTGCTCGGCGATTCGGGGTAGGCGGACCAGTGATCACGCGCACCGGCGGCCTCGATCGCCTTGTCGAGCAGCTCACGGTGCGTCTCGTAGAACTCGGCGGGGGTTGTCACCGGCGCTCCTTTGCGGTTGGGTGTGCATAATATTTACCGTCCATTCGGTCGGTTATCAAGGCCCGGGCCAAGATCGGAGTGTGATGGCACAGACGGCGGCGCATGAGATGTTTGCTCGGGACTCGGCCTCCCGGGAGCTCGGGATGGAGCTGGTTTCCGCAGGTGACGGGGCTGCCGTCGTACGGATGATCATCACGGCCTCGATGATCAACGGACACGGGATGACCCACGGGGGTTTCATCTTCGCGCTGGCCGACACAGCCTTCGCGTGTGCGTGCAACAGCCATGGACCGGTCACCGTGGCGGCCGGCGCCGACGTCACCTTCCTGCGGCCGACCGCCGAGGGTGACCGGCTGGAGGCGCGGGCACAGGAGCGGGCCACCAGCGGCCGCAGCGGGATCTATGACGTCACGGTGACCCGGGACGGCGACGTGATCGCCGAGTTCCGCGGGCGCAGCCGCATGATCAGCCCCGGGCGGCCCGCATGAGCAGGGAGGAGTCCTTCGGCCTGCTGATCGAGCAGGCCGTCCGGGCCCGCCGCGGCCGGCCGGGCCACGACCTGGACGCGGTGCTGACGGCCGCCGTGCAGCTGTTCAACGAGCGCGGCTACGACGCCACCAGCATGGACGACCTGGCCAAGCGCCTCAAGATCACGAAGTCGAGCATCTACCACCACGTCCGCAGCAAGCAGGAGCTGCTGCGGCTCGCGGTCAACCACGCCCTCGACGGCCTCGACGAGGCCATGGCGCAGGTTCAGGACATGACCGAGGCCAGCGCCGTGGAGCGCCTACGGACGCTGATCGAGTCGAGCGTCATGGTGCTGGCCGAGCGCCTGCCCTACGTGACGCTGCTGCTGCGCGTGCGCGGCAACACCACGGTGGAGACCGAGGCCCTGTTCCGCCGCCGGCACTTCGACCAGCAGGTGACCGCCCTGGTCCGGCAGGCGCAGTCCGAGGGGGCGATCCGCGCCGACGTGGATCCGCCGACCGCCGCGCGCCTGGTGTTCGGCATGGTCAACTCACTCATCGAGTGGTACAGCCCGGAGCGCGGCGGCGCCCACGAGCTGGCCGTCACCGTCACCGCGCTGGCCTTCGACGGCCTGCGCACGAGGCAGTGAGGTCCCGTTAGGAGAACAGCGATGCAGGACCGCTCCCCCAGTCCCGACGACCTCGAACCCGTCGAACGCGCCTCCATCGACGAGCTCCGCGCCCTGCAACTGCAGCGACTGCAGTGGTCGGTGCGGCACGCGTATGAGAACGTCCCGCAGTACCGGAAGATGTTCGACGAGCGCGGAGTGCACCCCGACGACCTGCGGGAGCTGGCCGACCTGGCGAAGTTCCCGTTCACCGACAAGGCCGTCCTGCGGGCCAACTACCCCTACGACATGTTCGCTGTGCCGCGCGAGCGCATCGCCCGGCTGCACGCGTCGTCCGGCACGACCGGCCGGCCGACGGTAGTCGGCTACACCCGCGACGACATCCGGACCTGGGCGAGGCTGATGGCCCGCTCCATCCGGGCGTCCGGCGGCCGGCCGGGCGACCGCGTGCACGTCGCGTACGGATATGGGCTGTTCACCGGCGGCCTCGGCGCCCACTACGGTGCGGAGGAGCTGGGCTGCACGGTGATCCCCGTGTCGGGCGGCATGACCGAGCGGCAGGTCATGCTGATCAACGACTTCAAGCCGGACATCATCATGGTCACGCCCAGCTACATGCTCGCCATCGTGGACGAGATGCACCGCCAGGGCATCGACCCGCGCGGCACATCGCTCGCGGTCGGCATCTTCGGTGCCGAGCCGTGGACCCAGGATCTGCGCACGGAGATCGAAGAGAAACTGGACATCCACGCGCTCGACATCTACGGCCTGTCCGAGGTGATGGGTCCGGGCGTGGCCACCGAGTGCGTGGAGACGAAGGACGGCCTGCACGTCTGGGAGGACCACTTCTACCCGGAGATCATCGATCCGACGACCGGCGAGGTCCTGCCGGACGGCGAGGTCGGAGAGCTGGTGTTCACGTCGCTGACCAAGGAGGCGATGCCCGTCGTCCGCTACCGCACCCGGGACCTGACCCGGCTGCTGCCCGGCACGGCCCGACCGATGCGCCGGATCGAGAAGATCACCGGCCGCACCGACGACATGATCATCCTGCGCGGCGTCAACCTGTTCCCCACCCAGATCGAAGAGCTCATCTTGCGTACGCCCGAGCTCGCGCCGCACTTCCAATGCGTGTTGAGCCGCACCGGCCGCCTCGACGCCCTGACGGTGAGGGTGGAGCGGCGTCACGAGGCACGGCAGGAGGCGGCCGAAGCGGCGGGACGCGAGCTCGCCACGCTGGTGAAGAACACGATCGGTGTCAGCGTGGGCGTCGAGGTGCTCGAGCCGGACGGGGTGGAACGTTCCATGGGCAAGATGCGGCGGATAGTGGACGAGCGCCCGAAGGACTGACGTCAGGGCGGCGGCGCGGTGCTGCCCCGGATCACCAGGTGCGGGTTGAGGACCGTTTCCACCCGTTCCCGCCTGCCCTCGTCGAGCCGCTGGACCGCGGCGCTCACCGCGAACTTCGCCTGCGCCGGGGCGTCCTGGTTGATCGTCGTCAGGTCGATGTGCGCGAGGCGGGCCAGGGTGCTGTCGTCGTACCCGACGATCGACACCTGATGGGGAACCTCCAAGCCGGCGCGGAGGAAAGCATCCATGAGACCGACGGCGAGGCGGTCGTTGCTGGCCACGACCGCCGTCGGGCGGTCGTCGGCGACGGCCAGGAGCCGCCCGGCGCGGATGCCGCCCTCCTCCGTGTGGTCGCCCGGGATGATCCTGATCTCGTCCTGCAGCCCGGCCCGGCGCATGGCGTCGCGATAGCCGCGACGGCGTGCGGCAGCCACCGCACCGCGCCCGCCGTCGACGAAGGCGATGCGCCGATGTCCGAGACCAATCAGATGCGCGAGTGACTCCGCGACGCCGAGATGATCCGCCGAGCGCACCACGTCGACGTCGCGGTCCGCCACCCGGCGGCCGATGGTGACCACCGGCACCTGACCGGCCAGCGCGCCGAGCCGCTTGTCGGTGAAGTCGGGCCCCAGGAGCAGAACCGCCTCGCACCGGAAGTCCAGCAGCGTCTCCACCGCCCGCTCCTCGTCGCGATGGCGGGTCAACGTGGACAGCACCACCTCATAGCCCACCCGGTCGGCCTCGGCCTGGATCTCCTCGACCAGCTCGGCGTGGAACGGATTGCGGATGTCGAGCATCACACCGAGCAGGTGGCGCCGCCGCCGGGCCAGCATGCTCGCGGTGCGGTCGGCGCGATAGCCCAGCTCAGCGGCCGCTTCGAGCACCCGGCGACGGGTTTCCGCACTCGGTCCCGGCGCCCCGCGCAGCACCAGGGACACCGACGCCGTGGAGACGCCGACACGCGCGGCGACGTCGTCCAGCCGCGGTCGTTGATCCACTGGCACCACCCCTTGACAGACATCGAGATCGACTTGGATAGTACTGGCAATTAAAGCGCTTTAAAAGGCGCCCGGGCTCCCTCCCCGGAGGTCCTCGCATGACTGATCCGTCCATCGGCGTGGCCGTGATCGGCGCCGGCATGGTCGGCCGCGCCCACGCCAACGCCTACCGCAACGCCGCCACCGTCTTCGACACCGGCCTGCCACCCGTGCGCCTGGTCGCCATCGCCGACGTCCATCAGCCCTTCGCCGTCGACGCCGCCCGCCGATACGGCTATGAACGCGCCGAGACCGACTGGCGAGCCGTGGTCGACGCGCCCGACGTCCAGGCGGTCAGTGTCGCCGTCGCCAACGAGCTCCACCGTGAGATCACCGAGGCGGCCCTCGCCGCCGGCAAGCATGTGCTCTGCGAGAAACCGCTCGCACCGAGCATCAGCGACGCGCAGGCCATGGTGGACGCGGCCGCAGCCACCGACCGCGTCAACGCCGTCGGCTTCACCTTCCGCCGCTCCCCCGCCATCAACGCCATCCGCGACGAGGTGGCCAGCGGACGACTCGGACGCGTGCGCCACATCGTCGGCAACTACTGGACCGACTATGGTTTCGACCCGCAACGCCCGATGAGCTGGCGCTACCAGGGCGGCCCCGGGTCCGGTGTGCTCGCCGACATCGGCAGTCACCTGGTGGACCTCGCCGAGTTCTTCTGCGGCCCCACCACGGGCGTGCAGGGCACGTCTATGACCACCCTCATCACCTCGCGGCCCAAACCCCTCGGCGTCGCGGTGGGGCACGCCGGCGGGGTCCAGCTCAGCGACGAGCGGGTCCCGGTCGGCAACGAGGACATCTGTACGTTCACAGCCGCCTACGACGGTGGAACCCTCGGCACGTTCTCGCTGTCCCGGGTGGCCTATGGGCACGCCAACACGCTGCGGCTCGACCTGTTCTGCGAGAACGGCACCGCCTCGTTCGACATGACGCGCCCCGCCGAGTTCAGCATCGTCGACGGCACGCCCGGCGAGGCCGTCAACGGGGCCCGGCAGGTGTTCATCGGCCCCTGGCACCCGTACGTCGCCCGCGGCCTGCCCATGGACTTCCCGACCGTCGGGCACGGGCAGAACGACTTCTTCGTCTACCAGGCCCGCGCGTTCCTGGGCCAGATCATCGGCGAGAACAAGCTGCCACCGTGCCCCGACATGGCCCACGGCCTGCACAACCTGCGCGTGCTCGACGCCGTGGTCGCCGCCACCGACAAGCCCGTCCACCTGTGACCGGCCGTTCACCGGCCCCGTCCCGCTCCGGATCGCCCCGGGAGGCCCACTCATGAAGCTCGGCGCATACACCGCCTGCCTGCACGACCGTCCCCTCGACGAAACCCTCAAGATCCTCGGCGAACTGGGCCTCACCAGCGCGGAGATCAACGCCGGCGGGTTCGTCCCCGCGCCGCACCTGCCCATCGACGACCTGCTCGCCAGCGCCGGCGCCCGTGAGGACTACCTCGGCCGGTTCGCTCAGGCCGGCATCGCCCTGACCGGCCTCAACGTCAACGGCAACCCCCTCAACCCGGATCCGCAGGTGGGCCCAAGGCACGCCAACGACCTCCACCGCGCCATCGACGTGGCCGCCGCCCTCGGCGTGAAGCGAGTCGTGACGATGTCCGGACTGCCCCACGGCAGCCCCGGAGACACGACGGCCAACTGGGTGGTCAACCCCTGGGACAGTCAGTACCTCGACATCCTCGACTACCAGTGGAACGACGTCGCCATCCCGTTCTGGCGCGACATCAACGCCCGCGCGGCCGCCGCCGACGTCAAGATCTGCATCGAGATGCATCCGCACAACCTCGTCTTCAACCCCCCGACCCTCCAACGCCTCGTCGAACAGACCAACGCCACCCACGTCGGCGCCGAGATGGACCCCAGCCACCTCTTCTGGCAAGGCATGGACCCGGTCGCCTGCGTGGAACACCTCGGCGACCTCGTCTTCCACGCGGCCGCCAAGGACACCCGCATCAACCCCGCCAACGCGCGGGTCTACGGGGTCCTCGACGACCGCTTCACCCGTACGCCCGCAGACCGCAACCCCGTCAACCTCGGCGGCCGCAACACCCTCAACCAATGGCCGGCCAACCCGTCCTGGGAGTTCGTGGCGGTCGGCCGCGGACACGGCGTGGAGGAGTTCTGGGTGCCGTTCCTACGGGCCCTGCACGCTGTCGACCCGGAGATCGCGGTGAACATCGAGCACGAGGACCAGGCATTCGACCAGATCGAAGGCTTGCGCCTGGCGGCCGAGAACCTCCTCACCGCGGCGCGCACGGCCGGCCTGGGAGGTGACAACTGAGCCGGACCCCGCACACCGCTCCGGTTCGCGGGCGGGCCCGGCCCATCGGGGACGCGCGATGAGGCTGCCCAACGCGGTCACTCGGCCAACCAGCCCGGGTCACCGCGGGTCCTCGGGCGGGCCGGCCAGCGGGTCAGCGCGGGTCAGCGGGCGAACCAGCCGTCCCCGGTCAGCGCGGGTCCTCGGGCGGGCCAGCCAGCGCGAGTCACCGCGCTACCGAAACCACCGCGACCACGCGACAAACCGCTTACCGCCGTCACCGGGCGCGGCCAGCCACCACGGCCTCGTGGCCAGGGCGGAACACCCGGCCACGGGCGACGCCAGCTACCCGCCGACCACGGAACCAGGAGGTCATTCGAACCGGTCGGCGAGCTTGGTCAGCTTGGCGACGTACGCCGGCCAGTCGACATCGTCGGGGACGTTGGTGTTCTCCCGTCGCAACCCGATCGCGTTGTCGTGCTGTTCGCGCATGATGTCGGCGTGGCCGGCGTGACGGGCCACGTCGCACGTCACGTGGATGATGATCCTCTGCAGTGTCACGTCCTGCGCGCCGGGTCGCCACCATGGCACTCGTCCCGGCGCGTCGAGGGGCAGCTGTTCGATCGTCTGGTCTGCGAAGGTCGCGACGCGGCGGTACAGGTCGATCAGCCCGTCCTTGGTCTCGTCCTCTCGCGCGTACCAGTCGGCCTGCGGGTCCTCCTCGTACGCCTCCTGCGGCACCAGTTCCTCGGACGACGGGAACTCACGTCCGAAGGTGGTTCCGAAGTAGCCGGCTTCGATGTTGAGGCAGTGCTTGAGTGCTCCCAGCAGATTGTTGCCGGTCGGCGTACGGGGCAGTCGCGCCTCGCGTTCGCTCAGACCGTCGAGCTTCCAGATGAGGTCATCCCGGGTTGCCTGCAGGTAGTGGTGCAGTGCGGCCTTCGGGTCGCCAAGGTCAGCCATGCCCGCAAGTCTTCCCCATCCGGCCGGCTCGTACGGCGAGGTGTCGTCGGCAAGATCCACCGTGTGAGCTCGCGGGGCACATCGGGGCACGCGGCGGTGATAGAAAGGCTTGGTGATCGTCGATGCCGGCTCGGACGAGCGACCCACCGACCCCTTCCTCGACCTCGACGGCTACGTCCGTCTGCCCCGGCTGGGCGGACTGTGGTTATCGCCGGACGGCCGCCGGCTCGTCGTCGGGGTGTCCACGCCGGACCGGGAGAACAGCCGATACAGCACCGCCTTGTGGGAGGTCGACCCGGACGGGAAGCGGCCGGCTCGGCGCCTCACCCGCAGTGACAAGGGCGAGGCGGCAGCTGCTTTCACGCCCTCCGGCGATGTGCTGTTCACGTCGTCCCGGCAAGGGCCGGGCGCCTCGGACGACGCCGACGCGCGGCCTGCGCTGTGGCTGCTACCGGCCGGAGGCGGCGACGCCCGGGTCATTGCGAAGCCGGCGGGGGGCGTGCACGGCGTGCTCGTCAGCGCGTCCGGCACGGTGGTGGCCGGTTCCGCGATGATGCCGTCGGCCGGCGACGCGGAGTCCGACGGGGATGTCCGTAAGCAGCGGAAGGAGGCCGGGGTCTCGGCGATCCTCCACGAGGAGTATCCGGTTCGGTTCTGGGACCACGACCTCGGGCCGGACCGGCCCCGGCTGCTGGCCGCCGAGCTCACCGACGCCGTCGCCCTCGGGGACGGCGAGCTGGAGCTGCGGGACCTGACCGGGCATGCCGGACGGGCGCTGAGTCATGACGGCGCCTGGGACATCGCCGCCGACGGACGGACGGTCGTGGCCACCTGGACCGTGGCGGAACGCGCCGGGTCGCAGCGCGACACGATCGTGGCGATCGATGTGGCTTCCGGCGAGCGGCGCGTGCTTGCCGACGACGTCGAGCACGACTACGGGTCACCGGAGATCTCCCCGGACGGCAGCCGGGTGGCGGTCGTCGTCCGCCGGCGCTCGACGCCGGAGGACCCGGGTGATGCCTGGCTGGCCTTGGTGCCGCTCGCCGGTGGGCCCGTGCAGGCGTTGACCGCCGAGTGGGATCGGCTGCCTTACCGGGCCAGATGGACCCCGGACGGTGCCGCGCTGATCGTGACGGCCGACGACAACGGCCGGGCGCCGCTGTGGCGGGTGGACGCGGGCACCGGCGATGTCACCAGGCTGACCGCGGACGACGGCGCCTACACCGACGTGCGGGTCTCGCCGGACGGGCAGTGGGCTTACGCGCTACGCAGCACCGTCGACAGTCCCCCGGCGCCGGTCCGGGTGCGCCTCCACCCCATCGGCCACGCCACCGCGACACCGCTTCTCGCCGACGGGAACGCCAACAAGAGTGCCGACGAGAACGCCGAGGGCACTCTCGAGCCCCTGCGCGGTCCAGCCGAGGCGATCCGCGTACCAGGCAGGCTCGAGGAAGTGACCGCGACCGCCGCCGACGGCACCGCCCTTCGCGCCTGGCTCGCGTTGCCGCACAGCGCCGACGCCGACGCACCCGCGCCCCTGCTGCTGTGGATCCACGGAGGCCCGGTGGCCTCCTGGAACGCCTGGTCCTGGCGCTGGAACCCCTGGATCGCCGTCGCCCACGGGTACGCGGTGCTGCTCCCCGACCCCGCCCTCTCCACCGGCTACGGTCACGACTTCCTCCGCCGCGGCTGGGGAGCGTGGGGTGACGCCCCCTACACCGACCTGATGGCGATCACGGACGCCGCCATCACACGTTCCGATGTCGACGGCGAGCGGACCGCTGCGATGGGTGGTTCGTTCGGCGGGTACATGGCCAACTGGATCGCCGGGCGCACCGATCGGTTCGCTGCGATCGTCACGCATGCGTCGTTGTGGGCGCTGGACCAGATGATGGCCACCACCGACGCGCCCTTCTTCTGGGCGCGGGAGATGACGCGGGAGCGGCTCGAGTCGTATTCGCCGCATCGGGCCGCCGATGCCGTCAGCACGCCGATGCTCGTGATCCACGGCGACAAGGACTATCGGGTGCCGATCGGTGAGGCGCTGCGGCTCTGGTGGGACCTGCTGTCACGGTCGAAGGAGGAGGACGGGTCGAGCCGTCACAAGTTCCTGTACTTCCCCGACGAGAATCATTGGATCCTCAAACCCGGAAACGCCAGAATCTGGTACGCGACGGTGCTCGCTTTCCTGGCACACCATGTGCGGGGCGAGCAGTGGCACCGGCCGGAGTTGCTCGGCTGACCGTGGGAACCGTCCGGCGGGAGCGGCAGCCTGAAGTTGCCCACCCCGCCGGGCGGTGAACTCTTTCAGGGCGTGGCGATCGGGGTGAAGTCCAGTTTCACCTGCTCGTCGGAGCAGGCACTCGCCGCCGCCTCGTTCCTGGCGTCGCCGCTGTACTGCACGATCCATCCGATGGTCGTGTCGCTGCTGACGCGAACCGTGGTGTTGGTCGTGTGGTACGAGCCGTTGGCGTTCACGGGCTGGGCCGGCTGCACATAGATCGGCGATCCGGTGCAGGTCGCGTTGCCGTACAGCGCGAACGTGACGGTGCCGCCGGCCGGGCCGACGAGGCCCGCGATGGTGGCGGTGTCGTTGGGGAGCACGTCCGGAACGGTGGTGAGCCGGGGTTTCGCCTTCTTGACCACGGCCTGTTCACCGGGGTCGTTGCAGGCGCCGGACACCGCTTCGTTGCGCCAGTCCCCGCTGTACGTCGCGATCCAGCGGTACGTGCCCACCGCGCCGGGCGTGAACGCCGGCGACGGGTACGCCCCGTTGCCGTTGACGGCGACGGAGTAGCCGGCCGCCGGGGTGCCCGAGCAGGTGGCGTCGTCGGGGCCGTACACCCGGAAGGTGATGGTGCCGGTCGGGGTGTTGCCGGCGGTGAGCTGCGCCGTGTCGGTGACGGACCCGCCGATGGTGATCTCAGGGTTGGACACCGTGGTGCTGATCTTCGGCTTGGCCTTGGGGACGTAGCAGAAGGAGATGTGGCTGAGGTCCGGGAACTTGTTGTTGGCGGGGTTGAGGGGCGCGTGCAGGAGGTCGTCGGCGGCCGTGCCTGCGGGGCGGTAGTCGTAGAAGTTGGTGTTGGGTCCGCCCTTGACCGCTACGGCGACCACGACGGCGCCGGTGGCGGCGAAGTCGAACACCTCGTTACCCGTCTGGTTGCCGGGGTGGTCCGGTACGTCGGCAGCGAGGGGGTGCACGGTCAACGCGACGGTCAGCGTGCCGTCGGTGTAATTGCCGGAGGCGGGATCTTCGATCTTGAACTCGCGAGCGCCGCTGACGAGGTCGGCGCAGCTGTTGTTGCCCGGTACGACGACGCCGTCGGCATAGGCGGCCGGGGCCGAGGTGACGCTGAGCAGAGCGGCGAGGAGCAGGGCCGTGCCTGTGCCGGCGACCCACGACCGGCGGGAGTGAGTACGGACGTTCATGGGAACTCCCGATGACCTGCGAGGTTAGGCTTCACTCCCAGCCTGTCATCACACTCATGGTCATCAATCAGATGATCGGTGGAGCCACGGTCGGCCGGAGGAGTCCGGCGCCGGGCGCGGGAGAGAGCCGGGCGGCATCGTTGACGCCCGGGCTCCCGGCTCCTCAGCGGAAGCACTCCTCAGCGGAAGTACTTCTCCACGTACTGCTGGACCTGCGTCAGGTTGTGACGGCAGCTGTCCTCCGCCCGCTCCTCCCACGCGAAGACGCACACCGTGGCGATCCCGTCGAACGAGACCTCGTGCAACGTACGGAAGAACAGGTCCCAGTCGACCTCCCCCTGCCCGATGTCGAGGTGCTGGTGCACCCGCGCCGCCGACCCCGGTGGGTTGACGATGTAGCGCAGGCCCGACGACCCGCGGTGGTCGAAGGAGTCCGCGATGTGCACCTGGGTCAGCAGCGGCCCCGCGTGGCGCATCACGGCCGCCAGGTCGCCGCCCTGGTGGAAGGTGTGCGGGGCGCAGTAGAGGAACGACACCAGGTCCGAGTTGATGCCGCGGACCAGGTTGACGCCCTCGATGCCGTCCTCGACGAAGTCGTCCGGGTGGGGTTCGAGGACGAGCCGCACCCCTTCCCGTTCGAAGATGGGCAGGAGCTCCTCGAGGGAGCGCCAGAACTGGGCCTCGCTGGCGGGCGCCGCCTCGGGCCGGCCGTTGAACTCGGAGTTCATCACGGTGACGCCGAGGTCGACCGTGACCTGGATGGCGCGTTTCCAGTAGCGGACGGCCGCCTGGCGTTCGTCCTCGTCGGGGCCGGACCACTTGTAGAGCGGCAGCACCGACGCGACCTCGACCTCCGCCTCGGCCAGCGAGCGCTTGAACGCCGCCACGGTCGCGTCGTCGACCCGTGGGTGGAGGAAGAACGGCAGGAAGTCGTCCCGGGGTGACAGCTCGATGTGGTGGTAGCCCAGCTCGGCGACGCGGCGGGGCAGCTCCAGCAGCGGGACCTTGCGGAGCATGTACGGGTCCAGCGCGATCTTCATCGGGTCACCTCGTAGAGGGCGGGGCGGTCCATGAGCGCCACCTCGACCCGGGTGCCGTCGCGCAGGGCCGCCACGCCCGCGTCGGACACCACCGCGGCCGCGTAGCCGTCCCAGGCGCTGGGTCCGACCGGGCTGCCGCCGCCGGCGATGGAGTCGATCCACTCCTGGATCTCGATGTCGTAGGCCCGGATGAACCGTTCCCGCCAGTCCGCGGGTACCGGCGTGGTGAGCTGCTGGGCGGCTCGGACGGCGACCGGGCTCAGCTCGCCGAGGGCCGCGGTGCCGTCCTCGCCCACCACCTCGCCGCGGATGTCGTAGCCGTAGCGGATGTTCACCGAGAGCTCCACGTCGACGATCGCGCCGCCCGCCGTCTCCAGGATCAACAGCAGCGGGTCCTGCAGGTCGCCGCCGTTGCGGCTCTTGCGGGGTACGAGCACCCGGGCCGCCGCGATCTCCTCGCCGAACATCCAGCGCACCATGTCGATCTCGTGGACGGCGGTGTCGGTGATCGCCATGTCCGCCGCGTAGTGCGGGGGCACCGACGCGTTGCGGTGGGCGCAGTGCATCATCAGCGGCGTCCCGATCCGGCCGCTGTCGACCACCGCCTTCAGCGCGCGGTACGCCTCGTCGTACCGTCGCATGTAGCCGACCTGGACCAGCCGCCTGCCGGCGGCGGCTTCGGCCTCGACGATGCGCCGGCAGGCCTCCTCGGTGGTGGCCAGCGGCTTCTCGCAGAAGACCTGCTTGCCGGCGGCGATCGAGGCGAGGACGTACTGCTCGTGGGTGGGTCCCCACGAGCAGACGACGACCGCTTCGACGCCCGGGTCGGCGATGAGGTCCTCGCCGCTGCCGTGCACCACAGCGCCGGGCAGCCCCTCGGCCACCCTCTTGGCGGTGTCCACGTCCACGTCCGTGACGGCGGTGACCTCCACGCCGGCCAGCACCGTGGTCATCCTCCGGATGTGGTCCTGCCCGATCATGCCTGTGCCGACGACTCCTACCTTCAGCATCATCGCCCCAGTTCGTGGGAGAGCTCGGCCAGCTCGTCGCCGCCGGCCATCTGCGCGGTCAGCTCGTCGAGCGAGACCTCCTTGCGGGTCTTGTCGAGCACGGTGCCGCCGAGCTTGAGGATGACGAAGTGGTCGCCGACCAGGTACGCGTGGTGCGGGTTGTGGGTGATGAAGACGACGCCCAGCCCGGCGTCGCGGGCGGCGGCGACGTACTTGAGGACCACGCCGGACTGCTTGACGCCCAGCGCGGCGGTCGGCTCGTCGAGGATGAGGACGCGGGCGCCGAAGTAGACGGCGCGGGCGATGGCGACGCACTGCCGCTGGCCGCCGGAGAGGGTGCCGATGGGCTGGTTGATGTTCTTGACGACGATGCCCATCTTGCGCAGTTCCTCGTCGGCGATCCGCTTCATGTCCTTGATCTTCAGGCCGGACAGCGGGACCCGGCTCGCGGTGAGCTCGGAGCCGAGGAAG
The DNA here is from genome assembly GCF_040676695.1 of Actinoplanes sp. NPDC049548. Classification (NCBI taxonomy): domain Bacteria; kingdom Bacillati; phylum Actinomycetota; class Actinomycetes; order Micromonosporales; family Micromonosporaceae; genus Actinoplanes; species Actinoplanes sp. NPDC049548. Next base: position 47,120 of record NZ_JBFAPM010000021.1, on the reverse strand, counting down.
AAGTTGCGCCAGACCTCCATGAGCGGCACCACCGCCAGGTCCTGGTACACGGTCGCGATGCCGTGGTCCAGGGCCTCGCGGGGGGACGAGAAGGTCAGCTCCTTGCCGTCGACCTTGAGCGTGCCCTCGTTGTGCGGGTGCAGCCCGGACATGATCTTGATCAGGGTGGACTTGCCGGCGCCGTTGTCGCCGAGCACGCAGGTGACCTCGCCGGCGTTGACGCGCAGGCCGATGTCGCGCAGGGCGCGGATGGCGCCGTAGGACTTGCCGACGCCGGCCATCTCGATGAGCGGCTCGCCCTTCTGCAGCCGGCTGTCGGCGTGGGTCGCGAGGGTGTCGGTCATGGTTCAGCCCACCTTCCGGGCGGTCGACATCCGCTTGATGTAGAGGTTGACCAGCACGGCGAGCAGGAGCATGACGCCGAGGAAGGCCCGGAACCAGTTGGGGTCCCAGCCGGCGTAGACGATGCCGAGGCTCGTCATGCCGAAGATGAAGGCGCCGATGGCGACGCCGATCGCGTTGCCGAAGCCGCCGGTGAGCAGGGTGCCGCCGACGACCGCGGCGATGATGTAGAGGAACTCGTTGCCGACGCCGTTGCCGGCCTGCAGCGTGTTGAAGCGGTAGAGGGTGTGCATGCCGACGAACCAGCCGAGGAACGACACGGTCATGAACAGGCCGATCTTCGTCTTGACCACCGGCACACCGACGGCGCGCGCGCTGTCGGGGGCGCCGCCGACGGCGAAGATCCAGTTCCCGGTCCGGGTCCGCTGCAGGATCCAGGCGGCCAGGGCCACGAAGAGGATCCACCACACCACGGTGATCCACACGGTCACCGAACCGATCTTGAAGCTGGAGGCGAAGATCTTGCCGAGCGAGTCGAAGCCGTCGATCTGGCTGATGTCCGAGCTGGAGACCGAACCGGTGACGAGCTTGGTCACGCCGAGGTTGGCGCCCTGCAGAACGAAGAAGGTGCCCAGGGTGATGAGGAAGCTCGGGATGCCGGTCTTCATCACCAGGTAGCCGTTGACGAAGCCGATGCCGAGGCAGAACGCGAGCGACAGGATCGCGCCGATCCACAGGTTGATTCCGAAGTACCAGCAGAACATGGAGTTGACCAGGCCGGCGGTCGTGGTGATGACGCCCGCGGACAGGTCGAACTCGCCGCCGATCATCAGCATGCCGACGCCGACGGCGACGATGCCGATGGTGGACGACTGGTAGAGCACGGTGAAGAACGACTCGGCGGACCGGAAGGCCGGTGCCACGGCGAGGAAGAAGATGAAGATGATGATCGCCGCGACCAGGGCGCCCACCTCGGGACGCGCCAGGAGACGGTTGGACAGGCCGAGGGTGACCCGGTTGGAGGGTTCAGACGGCGCCTTGCGGGCGGGCGCGGCCTGCACGCTGTGGCTCATGACTGCTCCTCACCGTGTGTTGTTCTTGGTATAGGGCAGGATCGTGGCGATGTTGTTCTTGTCCACGAAGGACGGGCCGGTGAGCACGGCCTTGCCGCCACCGATGTCGTTGCCGTTCTTCAGGTAGAGGTAGAGCGACGTGACGGCCATGTAGCCCTGGACGTACGGCTGCTGGTCGATGGAGAACTCGATCTTGCCGTCCTGGATGTCCTGGGCCGCCTCCTGGTTGAGGTCGAAGGTGGCCAGCTTCGCCTTGCTGCCCGAGGCGTCGATCGCCTTGATCGAGTCGATGGCCTGCGGCGCGCCGAGCGTCACGATGTAGTCGATCGACTTGTCCTGCGACAGCTTGGCCTGCAGGGTGGAGGTGACCGCGGCGTCGTCGGCGCCGTTGACCTGGATGTTCTCGGTGCCGGGCACGGCGCTCTTCACGCCGGCGCAGCGCGCCTCGAGCGCGACGGAACCGGCCTGCTGGATCACGCAGAGCGGGTGCTTCCCGCCGGCCTGGGCGATGCGCTGCCCGGCCGTCTGCCCGGCGAGGTTCTCGTCCGAGCCGAAGTACATCAGCGCGCCCAGCTGCTTGTACTGGTCGATGCCGGAGTTGAAGCCGACCACCGGGATCTTCGCGTCGGTGGCGGACTTCACCGCACCGGCCAGGGCGTTGGGCGTGACGAGGGTGGTGGCGATGCCGCTGACCTTCGAGTCGACCGCGTTCTGGATCAGCACGGCCTGCTTCGAGGCGTCCGGGTCGTTGGAGTACTTGAGGGTGACCCCCTCGTCCTTGGCGGCCTGCTGGGCCCCCGCCTTGATCTTGTCCCAGAAGGTGTCGCCCGGCGTCTCGTGCGTGATGAACGCGATCGTGTAGCCGGAGCTGCCCGCCGCGTTGCCACCGCCGCTCGTGGTGTCGTCGGTCTGCTCCCGGCCGCCGCCGCTGCACGCGGTGGCGCTCAGGGCCACTGCCGCGGCGAGTGCGACGAGCCGTGCGCCGCGGGATCGAGTCGTCGTCATGAGGCTTCTCCTTGCGGGATCGTGAGAACGGAATTCAGGTAGGTCCGCGTCCGCGTGGCGATGGGCAGCGGTACGTCGAAGTCGACCGGGTACATGTCCTGCTCGACGACGACGAAGAGGTCGGCGTCCAGCTCCTGGAGCGCCTCGACGACCGATGGGACGTCCGGTTCCCCGGCCGGCGGCTCGACGCTGGCCCCCTGCGCGACGGCCTGGCCGAACGGCAGGTCGTCGGCCACGGCCCGGGCGGCGACGGCAGGGTCCATCTGCTTGATGTGCACGTAGCCGATCCGGTCCGGGAACTTGCGGATGATCGCCGGGACGTCGGCACCGCGGTAGGCGAGGTGGCCGGTGTCGAGGCAGAGCGAGACGTACCGCGGGTCGGTGTCGGCCAGGAAGCGCTCGGTCTGCGCCTGCGTCTCGACGTGGTAGTCGGCGTGCGGGTGGAACCGCATCCTGAGCCCGTACTCCTCGGCGAGGATCCGGCCGAGGGTGTTGCTGTTGGCGACCAGCTCCTGCCAGCGCTCCGGGCTCAGCTCGGCGGGCTCGTGGTAGGCGCCGGTGACGTCGTCGCGGTAGCCGGGCACCGGCACGAAGATGAGGTTCTCCGCGCCGAGCGCCCGGGTCAGCCCGGCGACCTTGCGCGTCTCCGCCACCACGGCCTCGAAGTCCTTGTGCGGGCCGCCGACGCCGGCCACGGTGCCGCCGGCACAGGTCAGGTCCCGCTTGGCGAGCTCGTCACGCAGCTGCGCCGGGTCGGTCGGCAGATATCCGTACGGCCCCAGCTCGAGCCACCGGTACCCGGCCCCGGAGAGCTCGTCGAGGAACCGGTCCCACGGGGTCTGCTTCGGGTCGTCGGCGAACCAGACGCCCCAGGAGTCGGGGCAGCTGCCGAGCCGCAGCTGCCGGATCGCGGATGCCATCGGGTCTCCTCAGCTCGCCGTGGGGAAGTGCATGGAGGCGCCGTGCGCGGCCTCGACGTGCGGCCACCGGGAGGTGACGACCTTGCCGCGGGTGTAGAACGAGACGCCCTCGGGGCCGTGGATGTGCTTGTCGCCGAAGAGCGAGTCCTTCCAGCCGCCGAAGGAGTAGTAGGCCATCGGTACGGGGATGGGCACGTTGATGCCGATCATCCCGACGTTCACCCCGCGCTGGAACCGCCGGGCCGCCTCGCCGCTCGCCGTGAAGATGGCCGTACCGTTGCCGTAGGGGTTGGCGTTGATCAGGTCGATCGCGGCGTCGATGCTGTCCGAGCGCACCACGGACAGCACCGGGCCGAAGATCTCCTCGGTGTAGACGTCCATGCCGGTCTCGACGCGGTCGATGACGGTCGGGCCGACGAAGAAGCCGTCCTCGTAGCCCGGGACCTTCAGCCCGCGGCCGTCGACGAGCAGGTCCGCGCCCTGCTGTTCGCCCGTACCGATCAGAGTCTCGATGCGTTCCTTGGCCGCCGCCGTGACGACCGGGCCCATGTCGCTCTTCGGGTCCCGACCCGGGCCGACCACGACCTCGCCGGCCTTGCGGGCCATGATGTCGCGCAGCGCGTCGCCGGCACCGCCGACCGCCACCGCGGCCGAGATGGCCATGCAGCGCTCGCCGGCCGAGCCGAACGCGGCCGCGGCGAGGTGGTTGGCGGCGTACTCGAGGTCGGCGTCGGGCAGGATGATGGCGTGGTTCTTGGCGCCACCGAGGGCCTGCACCCGCTTGCCGGTCGCCGACGCCTTCTGGTGGATGTAGCGGGCGATCGGCGTGGAGCCCACAAAGGACACCGCGGCGACGTCCGGGTGCTCGAGCAGCGCGTCGACGGCCACCTTGTCACCGTGCACGACGTTGAAGACGCCTTCGGGCAGCCCGGCCCGGCGCCACAGGTCGGCGATGAAGTTCGATGCGGACGGGTCCCGCTCGCTGGGCTTGAGCACGAAGGTGTTGCCGCAGGCGATGGCCACCGGGTACATCCACATCGGCACCATCACCGGGAAGTTGAACGGGGTGATGCCGGCGCAGACGCCGAGCGGCTCGCGGAAGCTGAACACGTCCACGCCGGTGGAGGCCTGGTCCGAGTACTCGCCTTTGAGCAGCTGCGGGATGCCGCACGCGAACTCGACGACCTCGAGGCCGCGCTGCACCTCGCCGGCCGCGTCGCTGAGCACCTTGCCGTGCTCGTCCGAGACGATCTCGGCGAGCTCCTTGACGTGCGCGTTCACCAGCTCCCGGAAGTTGAACATGATTTTGGTACGGGCGCTGAGCGACGCCTGGCTCCAGGAGGCGAACGCGCTGGTCGCCGCCGCCACCGCCGCATCGACGTCGGCGGGCTCGGCCAGCACCACCTCGTGCTGCTGCCGGCCGGTCGCGGGGTTGAACACCGCGCCACGGCGGGTGGCGGTGCCCGTCGTGAGGCGGCCGCCGATCCAGTGTTCGATGGTTGACAACTCGGTGGTCCCTTCTAGAGGTACAGGCGCTGGCCGCGCTTGGCGGCCTCGTAGTCGGCGCGGGCGGCGCGGGTGCTGTCGAGGGTGGACACCTCGGAGACGGGCACGTCCCACCACGACTCGGACGACGGGACCGGCGAGAGCGGGTCGGTCTCGATGTGCACCACGGTGAGCCGGTCGGCGTCGCGGGCCTGCTTGAGTGCTTCGGTCAGGTCGGCCACCGTGCGGCAGCGGATGACCGCCGCGCCCAGGCTCTCGGCGTTGGCCGCGAGGTCGACGGGCAGATGGCCGCCGTCGTAGTCGTCGTCCGCGCCCCGGTAGCGGTAGCTCGTCCCGAAGCGCTGCGAGCCGAGCGACTCCGACAGCGCGCCGATCGAGGCGAAGCCGTGGTTCTGCACGAGGACGATGACCAGCTTGATGCCGTCGGCGACGGCGGTGACGATCTCCTGCGCCATCATCAGGTACGAGCCGTCGCCGACCAGCGCGTACACCTCGCGGCTCGGGTCGGCCATCTTGATGCCGAGGGCGCCGGCGATCTCGAAGCCCATGCACGAGTAGCCGTACTCGACGTGGTACTGCTTCGGGTCGCGGGCCCGCCAGAGCAGCTGCAGGTCCCCGGGCATGCTCCCGGCGGCCTGCACGACCACGTCGCGCTCACCGCAGGCGTCGTTGACCGCGCCGATGACCTCGCTCTGGGCGGGCAGCGGCCCGTGCCCGAGGTGGTACGCCTCGTCCACCCGCGCCTGCCACGCCGCCACGTCCTCGGCGTACCCGAGCTCGAAGCGCTTGCCCCGCAGCACCGCGGCCAGGGCGCCCAGCCCTTCCCGGGCGTCGGCCACGACGGCGGTGGCGGACTCCTTGTGGGCGTCGAAGGCGGCGACGTTGAGGTTCACGAACCGCACGTCCGGGTTGGCGAACGCCGTCCGGGAGGCGGTGGTGAAGTCGCTGTAGCGGGTGCCCACGCCGATCACCACGTCGGCCTCGCGGGCGAGCCGGTTGGCGACCGGGGTGCCGGTCGACCCGACGCCGCCGACGGAGTTCGGGTGGTCCCAGCTCAGCGCCCCCTTCCCGGCGTGGGTGTCGGCGACCGGGATGCCGGTGGCCCGCGCGAGCGCGTCCAGCTCGGCCGAGGCCTCCGCGTACACCACGCCGCCGCCCGCGATGATCAATGGACGCTCGGCGCTGCGGATCACCTCGGCCGCCCGGGCCAGAGCGGCGGGCTCCGGCACCGGGCGGGCGACGTGCCAGACGCGCCTGGCGAACAGGGCGTCCGGGAAGTCGTGGGCCTCGGCCTGCACGTCCTGCGGCAGGCACAGGGTGACCGCGCCGGTCTCGGCCGGGTCGAACAGCACCCGCATGGCGGCCAGCAGGGCACCCGGCAGCTGCTCGGGCCGCCACACCCGGTCGAAGAAGCGCGACAGCGGACGGAACGCGTCGTTGACCGATACGTCGTAGGACCGCGGGTCCTCCAGCTCCTGCAGCACCGGCGCGGCCGCCCGGGTGGCGAAGACGTCGCTGGGCAGCAGCAGGACCGGGAGGCGGTTCACCGTGGCCAGCGCGGCGCCGGTGAGCATGTTGGTCGAGCCGGGGCCGATGGAGGCGGTGCAGGCCATCGCGGAGAGGCGGTTCTTCATCTTCGCGTAGCCGGCCGCGGCGTGCACCATGGCCTGCTCGTTGCGGGCGAGGTGGTACGGCATGTCGGCCTCACCCGTACGCTGGGCCTGCAGCAGCGCCTGCCCGACCCCGGCGACGTTGCCGTGCCCGAAGATGCCGAACGTGCCCGCGATCGCGCGCTGCTCGACGCCGTCGCGCTCGGTCCACTGGCTGGCCAGGAACCGCACGACGGCCTGGGCGACGGTGAGCCTCACGGTCGTCTCCTCTCCGTGGTGGAGGTCAGCGGGAGCCGGGGATCCATCTGCTGGTGGCTCCACGAGCCGCGGACCCAGGCGTGCGCCGGGTCGTCGGAGAAGAGCCACTTGCGCTCCCCCGCCCCGGCCATGACGTTGAGGTAGTAGAGGTCGTAGCCGGGGGCGGCCATGGAAGGGCCGTGCCAGCCGTACGGGATCAGCACGACGTCGCCGCTGCGCACCTCGGCACACACGTCGATGTCGTGCCCCGGGTGGCCGTACACCCGCTGATAGCCGGCCCCCGGCGCACCCGTCGGCGAACCGGCGACCTCGAAGTAGTAGATCTCCTCGAGGGCGGTCTCCTCCGCGCCCGCCTCGTCGTGCTTGTGCGGCGGGTACGACGACCAGTTGCCGCCCGGGGTCAGCACCTCGACGGCGATGATCCGGTCCGCCTCGAACGACTCCGGGGTGCAGAAGTTGTTCACCTGGCGGCTGGCCTGCCCGGCGCCGCGCAGCTCCACCGGCACGGACTCGGCCGGGCCGTAGCGGAACGGCAGCCGCCGGGTCGTCCGCGCGGACGGCAGGGCGAACCGGCCCCCGTTACCCGCGCGGATGGTGACGGAGGACCCGGCCGGCACGTACGCGAAGTCGGTGACCCGGGAGAACACCGACCGCCGCCCGGTCAGCGTGATCCGCTCGTCGTCGCAGGTGACGTCGCAGCCGCCGGAGAGCGGCAGGACGATCATCTCGTGGTCGCCGGTGGCGAAGCTGACCCGCTGGCCGATGCTCATGTCGAGCACGCGCAGGCCGCTGTAGCCCCAGCCCGCGTTCTGCGGCGTGACGACGAGCTCGAACGGTGTGACCGCGGTCTGGCCGCGGCGCAGCAGACGGTTCACAGCAGGCTCACCGCCCGGTCGACCGCGCCCGCCACGTCCCCGCCGGGCGGGTAGAGCAGGCTGCGCCCGATCACCAGGCCCTGCACGGTCGGCAGGGCGAGGGCCTTGCCCCACTGCTGGTACGCGGCATCCGCGTCGGACGCCACCTCGCCGCCGAGGATGAGGGCGGGCAGCGTGGTCGCCGCCATCACCCGCTCCATCTCGTCGACGACCGGGACCTTGAGCCACGTGTACGCCGACGTGGTGCCGAGCCCGGCGGCCACCGTCATCGCCCGGATCATCGCCTCGGCGCTGAGCTCGTTGCGGACCCGCCCGTCGACGCGGTGCGAGATGAACGGCTCGACCATCGCCATCAGCTTGCGCCCGGCCAGCTCCCCCACGGCCCGGGCGCAGCCCTCCAAGGTGCTCACCGTGCCGGCGTCGGCGGGGTCGATGCGCAGCAGCATCTTGCCACCGTCGAAGCCGGCCGCCCCGATGCTCGCGGCGTCGTACGCGGTGAACCGGTCGTCGATCTCGAAGCTGGTCCCGGCGAGCCCACCGCGGTTCATCGACCCGATGACCACCTTGTCGTCGAGCGCGCCGAGCAGCAGCAGGTCCTCGAGGATGTCCGGGGTGCCGAGCACGCCGTTGACGCCGGGGCGTTCCAGTGCGGTGCAGATGCGCCGCAGCAGGTCGGCACGGTTGCCCATGGCCAGCGGGTCGTCGCCGGCGCGCAGCGCGCCACGGGCGGGGTGGTCGGCGGCGATGACCATCAGGCGGCCGTGCTCCCCGCGCCAGGACGGCGGCTTGCGGCGGCGCTTGGCGGCCGAGGCGATCGCGTACGGGCGGTCGACGCGGGCCGCGACGATGTCGTGCAGATCGGTCACGGCCGGCTCCGGAGGGCGAGCAGCTCGCGGACCTCGTCCTCGGTCGGCATGGCGTCGGCGCAGGCCAGCCGGGACGCGACGATCGCGCCCGCGGCGTTGCAGAAGCGCATGATCTCGGCCAGCTCCCAGCCCGCGAGCAGCCCGTGGCAGAGCGCGCCGCCGAACGCGTCCCCGGCGCCCAGCCCGTTGACCACGTCGACGGGTATCGGCGGGGCCTGCACCTCCTCGCCCGCGCGCGAGGCCAGCACCCCTTCCGGCCCCTGCTTGACCACGGCCAGCTCGACACCCATGTCGTGCAACGCCGCGGCGGCCTTGCGCGGTTCACGCACCCCCACGGCGGTGAAGCACTCGTCGAGGTTGCCGACCGCCACTGTCGCGTACGGAAGGGCTTCCTGGATCCAGCGCCGCGCCTCCTCGCGCGACTCCCAGAACATCGCCCGGTAGTCGAGGTCGAGCACCGTGATGCCGGCCCTGCCGCGCTCGCGCAGCGCGGTCAGCGTCGCCGTCCGCGACGGCTCCTGGCACAGGCCCGTGCCGGTCACCCAGAAGATCTCCGCGGTACGCACCGCGTCGAGGTCCAGCTCGGACTCGGCGATCTCGAGGTCCGGCGCCTTGGGGTAGCGGTAGAAGTAGAGCGGGAAGTCGTCGGGCGGGAAGATCTCACAGAAGGTGACGGGTGTGGGCGGGCCCGGGACCACGCTGACGTAGCGATCGTCCACTCCGAACCCGCGCAGCGCGTCGTGGATCCACTCCCCGAACGGGTCCTCCCCGGTCCGCGTGATGACGGCGCTGCGGCGTCCATATCGGGCCGCGGCGACGGCGACGTTGGTCGGGCTGCCACCGAGGAACTTCTCGAACGTACGGACCTCGCGCAGCGAGACGCCGATCTGTTGTGGGTACAGGTCGACGCCGATACGTCCCATCGTCAGTACCTCGTCTGCGGGCATGCGTCCCCCTTGCGAAGAGCAGTCGGAGCGTGCGGCCGGACGTGCGGGCGCATGGTGGCGCCGGCGATGCCGTGCGGGATACGGCGCGTTGAACTGGGTGGCGGCGGGGTGCTTGGCCGGGGGATCTTCGTGCCGCTCGGGCTAGCACGACTGGTTTCGATGTAATAACGTGAGTGCTTCCACGTCAATACTTTGTCCTGACAAACTGAAAAACTCCGGGGGTCCCGTGCCGAACGATCTCTCCGCCCCACGCAGCCCGGTCCGCCCCGTCGAGGTGGACCGGACCAGCCCCGTGCCCCTGTACTTCCAGGTCGCGAGCCGCCTGCAGGAGCTCATCGAGGCCGGCGAGATCGGCGTCGGCGCCCGCATCGAGAACGAGGTCGACCTCGCCGAGCGCCTCGGCGTCTCCCGCCCCACGACCCGCCGCGCGATCCAGTATCTGGTCGAGCGCGGCATGCTCGTCCGCAAGCGCGGTGTGGGCACCCAGGTGGTGCACCCCAAGGTCCGGCGCCCGGTCGAGCTGTCCAGCCTCTACGACGACCTGGTGAGCTCCGACCGCAAGCCCCGGACCGAGGTTCTCGCCCTCAAGGTCATCCCGGCCCCCGCGGAGGTCGCCGAGGCGCTGGAGCTACCGCCCGGCACCGAGGTCACCTGGATCGAGCGCCTGCGGTACGCGGGCGGCGAGCCGCTCGCGCTCATGCACAACGCCATCCCGCTCGACCTGATCCGCCTCGAGGCCGCCGACCTCGCCGCCCACGGCCTCTACGAGCTGCTGCGCCGGGCGGGCTACCAGCCCCGCATAGCGACCCAGATCATCGGCGCCCGCTCCGCGGCGGCCGGCGAGGCCCGGATCCTCCAGGAGAAACGGGGCGCGTCGCTGCTGACGATGACGCGTACGGCCTGGGACGTCAGCGGCCGCGCACTGGAGTACGGCTCGCACGTCTACCGGGCGAGCCGCTACAGCTTCGAGCTCAACCTGTCGGCGGGCTGAGGGGACCCGCAGAGGAGGGCGAACAACGCCAGCGCCCCCGCCAGGACCGCACTGACGCTGATGACGAAGCCCCGGTCCAGGCCGTCCGGGGCGAACACCACGCCGGCACCCATCGCGGCGACGGCGGCCACAGCCATCGACAACCGGACCGCCCGCTGCGCGCGTACGCCGGCCTGCTGTCGCAGGAGGAGCCAGGTCAGCGCGAGAGCACCGAGCGCTCCGGCCGCACCCGTGATCACCGACGGCACGGCCAGCCCGCGCGCCTGCCCGGTCAGCTCCCCCACGCCGGAGAGCGCCAACAAGGTGAAGACGGCCGCGGCGAGCCCGTGCAGGGCGACACCCCGCCTCGGCCCACTGGTGTCCCGCATCAGCCCATCGTCGCACTTCGTCACAGGCAGGGCGGGACGTAGCCGTGGATGCGCAGCCCGCGGAAGTCGAGCTCGTTCGCCGTCTTGCCGACGAAGACCAGGCCGCGGGCCTCCTGGACGGCGACGTCGAAGGGGTGCGCCGGAGCGCCCAGCTCCGGCAGCGACGTCCACGCGCCCGGCCGGAGGCTGAAGAACCGGGTGACCATGCGGCCGTGCGTCGAGGGCACCGGCGTGAGCCACTGCGCCCCGCCGCTCCAGTGCGACGCCGGGCGCAGCTGCACGTACAGGTCCTCGGTCGCGCTGTAGGTGAGCCAGAAGCCGCGCGACCGGGAGAGGTCGACCTGCGCCTCGAACTCGTTCGCGAGCCAGACGACGGCCACGTGCCATTCGGCGCCGAGGAATGTCACCTCGGCGGCGTACTGGTGGCGGCCGACGGGCACGAGCAGGCTGCCGGTCGCCGGGACGGTGGCGCCCTCGCCGCTCGCCAGCCATTGCTGGAGGCGGGAGACCGACGGGGTGTCGCACTCGTACCGCCGCCCGGCGTCCGCCGCGCCCGGCGAGGCGAGCGGACCTGCCAGAACAGCCAGTAGCATCGCTGCGGCCATAGGCTTACGCATGGCACGAGTCTGGGTGACGCACCCAGGGCAGTCAAGAACATCGATGTAAGGACCTGGCATGCGACGGTGGAGATGGGCGCTGATCCTGGCCGTCGCCGGGCTCGCCGGGACGATCCAGGCCTGTGGCGGCGCGGAGAGCCCCGAGGATCCACCGGTACGCCTGCACGCCACCGCCGAGCAATGGCGCAACAACGAGGTGAAGCGCGAGCTCGCCATCGCGTTGCACAACGACGGCCCGGTGCCGGTCTGGGTGTCCCGCGTCGAACCTGACCTGCCCGCGTTCGAGGGCGAGGCCGGCGTCGACACCAACACGCTGCTGCCCGCCGGTGGGCTTCGCGTCGACATCCCCGTACCGTTCGGCACCGGCGGCTGCCGGCAGGACACGGCGCCGTCCCGGGTGGTCGTCGTCGCCCACCCGGAGGGCTCCGCACGCTCACAGCGCATCACCGTGGCGCTGCCCTACCCCAACCCGCTGCTGGCCAAGCTGCTCGCCATCGACTGCGCCACGGAACGCGTCCGGCAGAGCGTCAGTCTGCGGTTCGGCCCCTGGGGGCAGCTCGGCCGCGACGGGATCCACGGCAGCCTCGTCGTGGACCGCACCGCTGCGGCGTCCGGCTCGATCCAGGTGACCGAGCTCGAGGGCAACGTCCTGTACCGGTTCACGATGGCGAAGGGCGTACCGCTCGCCGACGTCACCGTGACGCCGCACGCCGAAGTTCCCTTCCTGGCCGACCCGCAGCGTTGCGACGCGCACGCCTTCGCCGACGTCAAGAAGCCGTTCGAGTTCCCGGTGCGGGTCGCGCTGGACGGCGCCGAGCCGCTCGTCACGACCGTGCCGGTCGATGACGACGACAAGGTGGCCCTGGAGTCGATGCTCCGCCGCCTCTGCGGCACGGCGCCGTCCTAGCCGTCAGGGACGCCACATCCGGAAGAACGGCGTGTCGTCGGGGAGCCGGATGTCGAACGGTGACATCCGCGTGTAGCCGTGCCGCTCATACAGGCGGATGTTGTCCTCGTTCGTCGCCTCGAGATAGGCCGGCACGTCGATCCGGTCGTGCGTGTGCTGCATCAGCGCGCTGCCGAGCCCGGCGCGCTGATGCTGCGGATGCACCGCCAGGAACGCCAGGTGCCAGTGCGGCTCCTGCGGGTGGTGCTTCTCGAACAGTTCGTCGAGCGCCTGGAAGTGCGGCAGCCAGCGGCCCGCGAGGGCGGCCATCCTCTCCTCGTACGCGGGGATCTCCGGCAGTTCGCGCGTCCGGTCGAACCACACCGCGGCGGCCACCAGGTCGCCGTGCGGCCCCTCGATGACGTCGGCCTTGCCGTCCTCGGACAGGAAGGCGAAGAAGTCGCTCATCACCGTCAGGCGTTCGCCCTCGTCCGGAACGAGCGAGTGGTTCTGCGGGAGGTGGTCGAACGAGTACGCGATCAGCCGGCCCACGGCCGGGATCTCGGCGGCGGTGGCGGACCGGATCGGCGTCACTTGGTGGCCTCCGCGAACGAGAAGGTGGCGGCGCTGCGGGCGCCGAGGCCGATGCCCTGGTAGATCGCGGGCCGGATGCTGCGCAGGATCAGCGCCCACGCCACTCCGGCCACGGCGAGCAGCGCGTACGCGAGCGGCACCACCCACGTCGGGTCGGAGCCCGGTTCGACGCCGAAGAGGGTCGCGATGTTCGTCAGGGCCAGGTACGTCATCACGAGCAGGAGCACCGTACCGATCGCCGGGGCGCCGAAGCGGTGCCACCTGTCCTCGCCCTGCGGGTGCCGGGCGAAGTAGCCGATGACCGCCACCGACGTGACCGTGATGAGCAGCAGGACGCCGATGCCACCCGTCGTGCCGCCCCAGAAGAAGAGCTGCACCAGCGGGTCCCAGCCCATGATCGCGTACCCGAGGATCGCGACCAGGCCGAGCGCCGACTGCGCGAGCGGGCCGTTCTTGGGTGCGCCCGTGCCCGGCACCGTACGCCCGAACGCCCGCGGCAGCACCCCCTCGCGCCCGAGGGAGAACGTGTAGCGGGCGATGATGTTGTGGAACGAGATCATGGCCGCGATCAGCGACGTCAGGAACAGGGCGTGCCCGAGGTGGATCGCGGTGCTCCCGAGCCGGTCGGAGGCGAGGTTGAAGAACAGTTCGGGCCCCTCGGCGCCGGCCCGCTCGACCGCCTGTCCGCCGGACGCCGAGATCATCGCCCAGGTGGAGAACCCGTAGAGGACGGCGATCAGCGCGACCGCGATGTAGGTGGCCCGGGGCACGGTCCGCCGCGGGTCGCGCGACTCCTCGCTGAAGACCACGGACTGCTCGAAGCCGACGAAACCGGTGATCGCCATGACCAGCAGGGCTCCGGCGCCCGCCCCGGCCAGGCTGCCCGGGTTGAGCGGCGCGGACGAGGCCTCGAAGGTGGGTGCGGCCAGGTCGGCGAAGCTGAAGACGACCACGAGCACGATCTCGGCGACCAGCAGGGTGGCGAGGACCTTGCCGTTGACCGCGACGTCGCGGACGCCCAGGACCGCCACCAGCGCCCAGGCGACGAGGGCGATGACCCACCACTGCACGTCGATGCCGAACCAGTCGGCGAACAGCGGGGAGGCGATCGCGCCGAATCCTCCGTACGAGGCCAGCTGGAAGCTGTTGTAGGCCAGCAGCGCCACCCACGCCGCGCCGACGCCGAGGGGCCGGCCGAGCCCCTGCGCGATGTACGCGTAGAACGCGCCGGCGTTGGCGATGTGCCGGGCCATGGCGACGTAGCCGACGGCGAAGACGGCGAGCACGACGGCGACCGCCAGGAAGGCGATCGAGATGGCGGTGAGGCCGGTGACGGCGAGGCCCGTCGGGACGACGCCGGCGACGACGGTGAGCGGGGCGGCGGCCGACATGACGAAGAAGACGACCGCGGCCACGCCGAGGCGGTCCCGGGCGAGGGCGGTCGAGAGCTGGCTGGTTCTGGCGGGGGTGGTGGTTGTGGACACGGGCGTCTCCAAGCGGGGAGGGAGGGGTGGTCAGGCCCGGCGGGCCATCACGGCGTCGCCCACGGCGGCCTCTGCGTGGCCGACGAGGTGCTGGAGCATGGCCGGCAGCCGCCGGCGCAGCTGGTCGAACAGGTGGTCGCGCTCGGCGGCCTCGAGCGTGACGAGGACGTGCTGGTCGAGGCCGGTGGCGAGCACCAGCCCGGTCAGCACCAGGTCGGAGGTGTCCAGCAGCTCGCCCCGGGTCGCGGAGATGCGGATCCGGGTGCCCGGCCAGCCGGCCGTGGACGAGTCGACGGGTACGAAGCGCACCTTGACGCCGAGCAGGCCACGCTTCTCCTTGCGGTGCACCAGGCCGGCCCGGGCGAGACGGCGCTCGACCAGGTCGGTGGCGACGCCGGTGGCGAGGAACGAGATCCAGTCGCGGATCCGCCGGTGGTGCGGTTCGCGCAGCAGCTGACCGAGGACGGCGGCGGTGGCCGGGTCCGGGGTCGGCTCGTCGTCGATCACGACGACGTGGTCGTCGCGCAGATCGAGGCGGCGCCACAGGACGAGCTCGGCGAGCAGGGCCGCGGCGAGCCCGAGGCCGAGCGTGGCGGGGGTCAGCACGCAGCGGCCGCGGGGCGAGTCGTGCGCGGCGAGGTACAGGTCATCGGCGAGCGGGAGCTGCGATGACGACACGGAATCAATCCTTTGGGCATGACGGCATGACCGCCGGTCGCGGTCGCCGGCAGTCGAGGGGTACGGGTCGGAGCAGGGCGCAGTATCCGCGGACCACTACGGTGAGCGGCGTACGCGCAACACCGCGTAGCTTGCCAGCGCGCGCCATCCGGGCGCAATGTCCAGAGTGGGCAAATTCGGAATGCATTGACGGCACCCGCCGTGAGCTGCCACGACGCGGACAACACAGTGGACGGAATTAACCAGGACGTCATGCGGGACAAGCTTGACGGGGATCGAATAGCACCTTTACTGATCGCTTACACGGCGTGTCTAGCGTTCCCGGCATGACGGACCGCAGCGAGGTTTCCCATCTGCTCCGCCGCCTGACGTTCGGCCCGACCGCGGCGGAGGTCGACGCGGCCGTGGCGGCGGGCGCCGGCGCGACCCTCGAGCGGGTGCTCGCACCGATCGGGCGGCCGGCGACCGTGCCGGAGGCCGGCCCGTTCCGGCCCGGCAAGGAGGGCCGCCAGGAGGCCCGCCGGCAGGCCACCGACGCGGCGTGGTGGTGGCTCACCCGGATGGCCTCGGAACCGGGCGCGGCGGAGAAGCTCACCTTCTTCTGGCACGGGCACTGGGCCACATCGGTCCGCAAGGTGCGCTCGGCGGCGCTGATGCTCGGCCAGCAGCAGACCCTGCGACGGTACGGCGGAGGCGGCACCGGGCCGCTCGTCCGCGCCATGCTGCGCGACCCCGCACTGATCATCTGGCTCGACGGGCAGCGCAACACCCGCAAGGCGCCGAACGAGAACCTCGCCCGCGAGGTGATGGAGCTGTTCACCCTCGGGGTGGGCGCCTACACCGAGGACGACGTCAAGGCGGGGGCCCGGGTCCTCACCGGCTGGCGGGCCGACCGGACGACCGCCACCGCCACCTTCGTCGCCGCACGCCACGATCCCGCCCCGGTCACCCTGCTGGGACGCAGCGGGGCGTTCGACATCGACTCGTACGCCGACCTGCTCGTGCAGCACCCCGCCCACCTGCCCTTCCTGGCCCGGCGGCTGTGGAACCGCTACGGCTCGCCGGCCACCCCGGACGCGGCCACCACCGCACGGCTGAGCGCGGAACGCACCACAACAGGGATGCTGCGGTCGCTGGTCACCGCGGAAGCGTTCACCGCGGCCAACGGCGCGCTGGTCAAGCAGCCGGTGGAGTGGATGACCGGTGCGGTCCGGCAGCTGGGCGTGGACCTCGGGGCCCTGCCACAGAACAAGCGCGGGCCGATCCTGGGTGGCCTGCGCGCGCTGGGACAGGTCCCGTTCCGGCCACCGAGCGTGGGCGGCTGGCCCGTCGGCACGCCCTGGCTGACCACCTCGTCGGCCCAGGCCCGGCTCCGGTACGGCCAGGCCCTGACGGTCCTCGCCCCGGAAGCCGTCGAGACGTTGGCGGCGGCGGCACGCGGCGACCGGACCGAGGCGCTCGCCCGCCTGCTGGTCGTGGACGCCTGGAGCGACCGGACCCGGGCCGTGCTGAGCGCCGCCACCGGCGAGCCGCGCCGCCTGCTCGCCCTCGGGCTGGCCAGCCCCGAATACACCGTCCACTGAGGAGATGCGAATGGACACGATCACCAGGCGCCGGTTCCTGACCGCCAGCGGTGTCGTCGCGGCGGGCGCGCTCGTGGCCGGCGGCACCGCCTACGGCCTCGGCGACATCCTGGGCTTCCGCGGTGACGGGCCCACCGGGCGGATCCTCGTCCTGGTCACGCTCTACGGCGGCAACGACGGGCTCAACACCGTCATCCCGTACGCCGACCCGGCCTACGCCGCCAACCGTCCGTCGATGGCGTACGGCCACGACCAGGTCCTGGACCTCGAGGACGGGTTCGGGCTCAATCCCGGCCTCGCCGGGCTGCACCGGCTGTGGGGCGAGGACCGCCTGGCGATCGTCCGGGGCGTGGGCTATCCGCGTCCGGATCGCAGCCACTTCCGCTCGATGGACATCTGGCAGACGGCGAACCCGGACCGTCCGGAGAACACCGGCTGGCTGGGGCGCTGGCTCGACACCGCCGGCGGCGACCCCCGCCTCGCCGTCTCGTTCGAGCCGGTCCTGCCGCCGCTGCTGGCGGGCGCCACGAGCGCGGGAGCCACCGTGCCGGGTGGTGCGCTGACGCTGCCGCAGGGCGTGGACGGCACGGTCCTGGCCGGTTTCGGCACCCCGGCGCCGGGCGAGTCCACCGGCCGGGCCCGGGCCGCCGCCTGCTTCGCCGACCTGGTCAAGGTGCGGGACCTGATGGCCGGGACGGTCGAGGACGACGAGGGCGACGCCGACGAGCCGGCGACCGCGACCGGCGGGCAGGCCCCGCCGCTGGACCAGCAGCTCGCCCTGGTCACCCGCTGCATCGAGGCGGGCTCCGCGACCCGGGTCTACTCGGTGTCCCTGGGCGGCTTCGACTTCCACGCCGACGAGAAGAGCGCCCAGGAGTCGATTCTGGCGAGCCTGGACAAGCCGCTCGCCGCGTTCGCCGAGCGGATGGCCGGCCACGGCGTGGTGGTCGCGGTCTACTCGGAGTTCGGCCGCCGGGTACGGGCCAACGCCTCGGAGGGCACGGACCACGGCACCGCCTCCTCGGTCCTGCTGCTCGGCGACGGCATCCCGGGCGGCCTGTACGCCGAACCGCCGAGCCTCACCGACCTCGACGACGGCGACCTGCGCCACACCACCGACTTCCGCGACGTCTACGCCATGCTGCTCGCCGACGTGCTGGACGCCGACCCCGGACCCATCCTCGGCGGCTGGGAGGGCCGGCTGACATTTAGTTGACGTCTCAACAAAATGGCCGTACCGTGGAGGCAGGTAGTTGAAGCGTCAACGGAGGTCATCATGAGCACCATGCCCGCGCTGTTCCTCAGCCACGGCGCCCCGCCCCTGGTCGACGACCCGGCCTGGGTGGCGCAGCTCAAGGACCTCGCCGCCGGGCTGCCCCGGCCCACGGCGATCCTGGTCGCCTCGGCGCACTGGGAGTCGGCGCCGCTCATGCTCGGCGCCACCGAGACCGTGCCGCTGGTCTACGACTTCGGCGGCTTCGCCCGGCACTACTACGAGGTGCAGTACCGGGCACCCGGCGCGCCCGGGCTCGCCGACCGCATCGAGAAGCTCATGCCCGACACCGAGCACGTCGCCCGGACCCGGCGCGGCCTCGACCACGGCGCGTACGTCCCGCTGACCGTCATGTACCCGGACGCCGACATCCCGGTGCTGCAGATGTCGCTGCCGACCCTCGAGCCCGACCGGCTGCTGGACCTGGGGCGGCGCCTGGCCCCGCTGCGCGACGAAGGCGTACTGATCATCGGCTCCGGCTTCACCACCCACGGACTGCCGTTCCTGCGCGACTTCCGCACCGACGCGGCCGCCCCGGGCTGGTCGCGCGAGTTCGACGCCTGGGCCGCCGAGACGCTCGCCCGCGGCGCCGTCGACGAGCTGGCCGACTTCCGCACCCGGGCACCCGGCATGCCGTACGCGCACCCCACGATCGAGCACTTCGCCCCGATGTTCCTGACCCTGGGCGCGTCCGGCGATCCGGAGCAGAGCCCCGAGCAGCCGATCGACGGCTTCTGGATGGGGCTGGCGAAGCGCTCCTTCCAGGTCGCCTAGCAGGGCGTTTTCAGGATCCTCCCAGCGTGACCAGGGATTCTGGAGACATCCCACCACGACACTCGGAGGTTTCTCCCTGATGCTGGAGGTCACCGCGCTCGGCTGGACGCTGACCATCGCGGTCATCGTCGCCCTGCTCGCCCTCGACCTGACCCTCGGCGTGCTGCGCCCGCACGCCGTCGGGTTCCGTGAAGCCACCGCCTGGTCGGTCTTCTACATAGCCGTCGCGCTCGCCTTCGGTGTCGTGTTCGCCCAGGTCGCCGGCTGGGACTACGGCACCGAGTACTTCGCCGGATACATCGTCGAGAAGAGCCTGTCCGTCGACAACCTCTTCGTCTTCGTGATCATCATGAGCACCTTCGCGGTGCCGGAGAAGTACCAGCAGGAGGTGCTGACCTTCGGCATCATCATCGCGCTGGTGCTGCGCGTCATCTTCATCGCGCTCGGCGCGACGCTGCTGTCGCTCTTCTCCTTCATGTTCCTGATCTTCGGCCTGCTGCTGATCTACACCGCGGTGCAGCTCTTCCGGCACCGCGACGAGGACCCCAGCGTCGACGACAACGCCCTGGTCAAGGCCAGCAAGCGACTGTTCCCGGTCACCGACGAGTACGCCGGCGGCAAGCTCTTCACCCGCATCGGCGGCCGCCGAATGGCCACCCCGCTGTTCATCACGCTGATCGCCATCGGCAGCACCGACCTGCTCTTCGCGCTCGACTCCATCCCGGCGGTCTTCGGCGTCACCGAGGAGGCGTACATCGTCTTCGTCGCCAACGCCTTCGCCCTGCTGGGCCTGCGAGCGCTGTTCTTCCTGGTCAAGGGGCTGCTCGACCGGCTCGTCTACCTGTCCACCGGGCTGTCGCTGATCCTCGCCTTCATCGGCGCCAAGCTCGTGCTGCACTGGCTGCACGAGGACGTCTGGCACGACGCGCCGCAGATCAGCACGCCGGTCTCGCTCGGCGTCATCCTGGTCATCCTGGTGATCACCACCGTGGCGAGCCTGGCGAAGACCCGCCGCGACCCGACCGCCAAGGCTCACGCCGGCAGCCTGCGCGCCCACGCACCACTGGAGGACCGCGCCGAGAACTGACCACGTGGACACAGAACGGCCCCGGCGACGTTGCCGGGGCCGTTCGGTTTGAGGGTGGACCCGTCAGGCGCGATAACCGCCCACGACGATGCGCGTGCGCTGCCGCTCGTAGTCCTGCTGGTTGAGGATCTCGCGGATCTGCTCGGTCTCGGCCTCGTCGTGCCGGCCGAGGATGAGGTCGAGCTCGGCGCGCTCGGCCGGGGTCTGGAAGGCCGCGAGCTCCGCGCTCAGCCGGCGGCGGGCGCGCCGCTGGATGCGGCGGTTCGTCAGGTTGACGCGGGCGTCCTTGACCCGGTTCTTCAGGGGCATCGTCCGTCTCCTTACGGAAAGTGATGGCGAGAGCGTGATCGCTCTCCCCTACCAGGTTGCTGGCTCCGGACTACTGCAACAAATCCACCAGGTAAAACATTCGATCAAGAAGTGACCCGGGCCACCGTAATGCTGTAGCCCGGGTCACTCTCCGTCGACAAATGCCTGGTCAGACGCCCTCGGTGTTTTACACCACAGCGGAGCAAAAAATCAGAGCGTCAGCGTCCAGGTGTTGATGTAGCCGGTGTCCGCGCTGTACACGTCGCGGACCTGCAGCTTCCAGGCACCGTCGCCCGCCTCGCTCGAGAGGTTGACGGTGTAGGTGGTGTTGACGTTGTCCGCGCTGTCCGTGGCGCTGCTGTTCTTCAGCCGGTAGGACGAGCCGTCCGGTGCGACGAGGTCGACGACCAGGTCACCGCGGTACGTGTGGACGATGTTCACGGCCACCGTGGACGTCGCCGAGGCGCTGCGACCGCAGCCGCTGATGGTGATCGTGCTGGTCACCGCCGAGCCGGCGTCGGGGATGGACACGTCGGTGCCGTTGGTGCCGGTGCAGCTGCCGCCGGGGCCGCCGGTCACGGTCAGCGTGTAGGTGGCGGTGTGCGTGGCCGAGCCGGTGCCCGTCACGGTCACCGTGTAGGTGCCCGAGGGCGTCGACGCGCTGGTCGAGATCGTCAACGTGGACGACGACCCGGAGGTCACCGACGCCGGGCTGAAGGTCGCGGTCGCGCCGCTGGGCAGGCCCGAGGCGCTGAGGGCGACCGTCTGCGCCGAACCGGACGTGGTGGCGGTGGCGATCGTGGTGGTGGCCGACGAGCCCGCGGCGACGCTGCCCGAGGCCGGCGAGGCGGAGATCGAGAAGTCGTTGCCCGGGTTGCCCGTGCAGGTGGCCTCACCGGTCTGCGCCGGGACGCTGATCGCGTTCCACGCCGCCTTCACCGTGTTGAACTCGGTGCAGCTGGTCGGGTACAGGTTCTTCGCCGCGTTCAGGGTCGCCGTACGGATGTTGGCGTACCGCCAGGTCGAGGTCTTGGCCTGGAGCGCGTTGTAGTAGATCTCGCCGGCCTTGCGGATGGAGATGCCGGACACGGACGACGAGTTGCAGGTCGGGCTGGCGGGCTGGCCGTTGCTCGGCGCCGAGCCCTCGGCGACCAGGTAGAACCAGTGGTTCAGCGGACCCGCCGCGGCGTGCACCTCGGTCGACGGGATGGACGTGGACCAGCAGTTCGGGTCGCCGGCCAGCGACGGGTTGTACATGTAGCGGATCGGGCCGTCACCGACCAGGTCCACCTCCTCGCCGACGCTGTAGTCCGGCGGGTCGAGCGGGCTGTTGGCGTACGCCTCGGTCAGCGCACCGAAGATGTCGCCGGTGGACTCGTTGATGCCGCCGTTCTCGTTGCCGCTACCGGCGCCACCCGGGGTGTACTGGAAGACGGCGTGGCCGAGCTCGTGCCCCACCACGTCGATCGGCGTGGCCTGGCGGGTGTTGGCCTGGTTGTGGCCGAAGTTCACGTACGAGCCGTTCCAGTACGCGTTCACGTCGTTCAGGCCGACCCGGATCGGCGGGTTGTTCCCGTTGCCCTGGATGCCGTTGCGGTTGAACCAGGCACCCAGCATGTCGATCTCGCGCTGGGCGCCCCACAGCGCGTCGACGCAGGCGGTCTCCAGGTTCGTCCCCGAGCCGTTGCCCCAGACGTCGTCGGTGCCCGTGTACGCCGAGCCGTTCTGCCCGCCGCACTTGAGCCCGGGACGCGTCGAGTCGGTCATCGAGTACGACGACCCGGAACCGGACGTGTTGATCGTGACGTTGCCGTAGTAGTAGCCGTTGCCGGTGCCCTCGCGGACGTAGTCGACCTGGTCGATCACCTTGCCGGTCTGCGCGTCGACGAACACGTGCAGGTTGCTCGGCCGGCCCTGCGCCGTACGCCCCTCGACCACGGCCTCGTACGCCAGCTTCGGCGTGCCCCAGGCGAGCACCTTCAGCTCGGGCGTGGCGGCGGAGTCCACCTTGGCCAGCCGGGTACGCGCGGTGGCCGCGGCCTGCGCCGGGGTGACGCCGGCGGTGGTGCCGACGGCGATCGGGGCGGTCTGCGCGACCGCGGTGTCCTTCACCGTGCCGCCCGCGTCCGTGGTCACCACGACGTCGCCGCCGACCACGGGCAGGCCCTTGAAGATCCGGGCGTAGGTCACGTACTGCAGCCCGCGCGTGCCCTGCACGACGCCGGTGCGCTTGAGCGTGTCGCCGTCGGCGCGGCGCAGCAGCGACGCGGTGCCGGCGCTGCCGACGAGCCGGTCGGCCGCGGAGGCGGCCAGCGCGGCGGGGGCGGGTGCGGGGCTGGGGGCCTGAGGTTGCGCCGAGGCCGGCGTCGCGGCCAGGGTCAGCGCGGCCCCGGCGGCGAGGGCCGCCGCGGCCGGAATGAGTTTTCTCCGTCGCACGCTCGTACTCCTTCTCTCGACCCGGTCAGGGCGAGGCCTGGGCACGGTGTCCCGGGGGTCGGGGGCACCAGGCTGTTGAGCAGTGACGCTATGCATCGACGGCGGTCACCGAATCAGGGAAAACCCTTGTCGGCAGCTTCTGGGAGAGCTGGGTGCGGGACCGCACCCCGAGCTTGCGGTAGACCCGCGTCAGCGTGGCCTCGACGGTCTTGACGCTGAGGAACAACCGGCCGGCGATCTCCCGGTTGCTGGCGCCGTCGCGCACGAGCGCGGCGATGCGCGCCTCGGTGGAGGTCAGGCCCAGGTCGGACGGGGGCGCGGCCGGTCCTTCGGTACGCGCCAGCGCCCGCTCGGCCTGCTCGGTCCACGGCTTCGCGTCCGCCGCGACGAACAGGGCCAGAGCCGCACCGAGGGCGACGCGGGCGGCCGCGTACCGGCGCCGTCGCCGCTCCGCCCCGCCCTGCACCAGAAGCGCCTGCGCCTGTTCGAGCGGCTGGTGCAGCTCGGCGAAGTGCTGCGCGGACGTGGCGGACAGCACCACCGCCGCGTCGGCCCGCCCCTGCTCGGACAGCACGATCGCGCTGGCTCGGTCGAGGTAGCCGTCGAGACCCGGGGTGACGCCCAGCCGCTCGGCGCCGCAGCGCGCCTCCGCGAGCACCGCGGCGGCCTCGTCGTGCTCGCCGAGCGCCGCCAGGCCGCCGGCCAGGTCGCCCTGCCAGCGCACGATCATCGGGTCCGCCGCACCGCCCTCGAGGTCGCGCAGCCTGCGCAGGGTCGCCACCCCGGCGCGGGTTTCGCCGGCGCGCAGCTGGGCCTGGCCGAGGGCGTGCAGGCTGCGGCGCAGGTAGAGGCTGTCGCCCTCCTGCTCGGAGGCGCGGACGCCGCGGTCGGCGTACCCGCGGGCGGCGTCGAGGCTGCCCCCGGCCAGCTCCGCCACGGCCGCCGTGTACCAGGTCGGGCCGGGACTCAGGCCGGCGTCGCGGGCGGCGGTCACGGCGCGGTGGGCGTAGCGCAGGGCATCGCGGCACCGGCCGGCACGGGTTGCCACCTCGGAGAGGCTGCGCAGCACCTCGACCAGCGCCTCGCCGGTGCGGTCGTGCTCGGCGACGGCGAGCAGGACCAGCAGCTCGGCGCGCGCCTCGTCCAGCCGGTCGTCCATCATCGCGAACCGCGCCGCCAGGTAGCGCGGGCTCAGGTGCAGCCAGCCGGGCACCTGCGGCGCGGGCAGGGCGAGCGCCCGGCGCAACGTACCGGCCCACTGCGGCTCACCGCGCAACCGCTGCACCTGGGCGAGCGCGCTCAGGGCCATCGCCTCGGTGGTCCGGTCCCCGGCCGTCCGCGCGGCCCCGGCCGACTCGGCGGCGCAGGCCGCGGCGGCGTCCGCGTCCCCGCCGATCATCGCCGCCCACGTCTGCCGCAGCCGGACCGGCGCGAGCAGGGCCGGGTCGGCACCGGCGTCGTTGAGCGCGCCGGCGAACATCTCCCCCATCCCGGCCAGCCCCTGACCGGCCAGGTCCAGCAGCACGAGCCGGGCCCGCACCCGGTGCGCCGGCGGGGCGTCGGCGGCGGCCAGGACGGCCTCGGCGGCGCGCCCGGCGACCGCGGGCACCCCGGCCGTCGCGGCGGTGCCGGCCGCGGTGACCAGCCAGTCGAAGCGCCGCGCCGCCAGGCTGCGCGGGCAGCGGTCGGCGGCGAGCAGGTACAGCTCGGCGGCGGTCCGCCCGGCGCCGCGCCGGTGCGCCTGAGCCGCGGCGTCGACCAGGTCGCGGGCCACGTCGGCGTCGGGACGGCCGCTGCGCAGCGCCCGGTGCCGGACCGCCACCGTCTCGTCCAGCGCCGCGTTGGCGAGCGCGTCGTGCACCCCGGCCCGCCGCGCCGCCCCGGCGTCCTCGGCGAGCACCGCGGCCAGCGCAGGCGGCGTGAACCGGACGGCCTCGCCGTCGAGCTCCACGAGGCCGGCCTCGGCGGCGGCGCGCAGGTCCCGATCGGCATCCTCGTGCCCCGCCCGGACCAGCACCGTCACGGTCGGCTCGGTGGCCAGCGCCGTGACCAGCAGGGTGGCGGTGACGGCGGGTGGCAGGGCGGCGAGACGGCGGCGCAGCAGGGCGCGTACCGGTTCGGGCAGCGGGGCGGGCCGCCACACCGGACCGGGCTCGACGGCGCCGAGGGCGAGGGCGAGGAACGGGTTCCCGCCGCTGGCCTCGTGCAGGCGGGCGGCCGCGCGGCAGGACAGCCCGCGGGCCTCGAGCAGGGCGGTCAGGTCACCGGCCGCGAGCGGCGGGACCGCAAGCTCCGCCACCGGGGCGGGACAGAGCCGGGTCGCCCGGTGCCGGCTCCCCTCGCCGGGGAAGCGCTGCGCGGCCACGACCCGTACCCGCGGGCCGGGACGGCGGCGCATGGCGAAGCTGATCAGCTCGGCGGACTCCGCGTCGAGCCACTGCGCGTCGTC
Source organism: Actinoplanes sp. NPDC049548 (assembly GCF_040676695.1). NCBI lineage: Bacteria > Bacillati > Actinomycetota > Actinomycetes > Micromonosporales > Micromonosporaceae > Actinoplanes > Actinoplanes sp. NPDC049548. The sequence goes on along the minus strand of NZ_JBFAPM010000021.1, from coordinate 22,189 downwards.
GAGGACCAGTAGCACGGGCCGGGACCGGACGCAGTGCGCCAGCAGGCCGGGCAGCACCAGGCGGCGGGCCAGGGCAGGTGCACCCGCCCGCGGTGCCGCACCCCGGCGCAGCACCGACAGGGCCGCGCGGTGCGCCGGAGGCAGGGCGGCGAGGGCGTCCGGCGGCATCTGCGCCACAAGGTCGGCGATCCCCGCGTACGGGAGGAGGCGCTCTGCCGCCGCGGGCCGCAAGCGCACGACGAGCTCTCCCCGCGCGGCAGCCGTGGCGGCCAGGGCGTCGAGCACCGCCGTCTTGCCGATCCCCTCAGGCCCGTGCAGTGCCACACCACCACCGGCGGCGAGCCGCGCCTCGGCAGCGGCGAGCAGCGGCCCCCTGCCGAACAGGGCGGTCGCCGCGGGCCGCGCGCCGGAGTCCACGGCCGTCTCCCCCCGGTGAGAGCCATCGAGGGCCTCAGCCTAAGGAAGTTCTCAGGAATGCATCAATGCCTGCGCATGTGTCAATCATTAAGCAGTCACGGTGCCGGCAGCGCGGACTCCAGGTTCATCCACCGGTCGGCCAGCTGCCGCCGACGGCACGCGACCAGGTGACTGGCGAGGATCGCCGGCTGGCCACCACGGACGCAGACGTCCGCTCCCGCGGTCAGCACGCCCGCGACGAGATCGGCCCGGGTGTCCTCGTCGACCAGGGCCACCACCCGGGTCCGCGACGCGACCGCCGCCCGCACGGCCCGGACGTCGTCCACCCGGGCGCCGCTGATCAGCACGATCTCGTCGGCGCGGACGTCACTGGGCCCGGAGGCGAACCGCACCGACCAGCCGGAGGGCAGATGCGACCTCAGCGCGGCGACACGTCCCGGATGGCCGAGCACCACGACGACCGGGTCCGCGCGCTGCCGGTCGAGCCCGGGCACCGGCACGGCGGTCGAGTTCGGGGCGAACGCCCGGTTCTGGTCGCTGCGGTTCAGCTGCACAAGCATGTCGGACTCCCCCATCGGTCGATCTCCTCGTCGCCTACTCTTCGCCCCGAGGCTGAGCCCGGCTTGTGCCGTACCTGTGCGTCTGTTGGCAATCTCCCCTCGCCCGCGCACGTAAAGTCGCGGTCATGACGCGGATCATGGTGTGCGGGATGGGCGGCACGATCGCGATGACCCCGGTTCCGGGTGGAGGCGTCGAGCCGGCGCTGACCACTGAGGACCTCACCGCCGCCGTCCCGGGCCTGGCGGCGCTCGGGCTGGACCTCGCCCTGGTTGACGTCCAGAACGAGCCCAGCTCGTCGCTGCGCCTCGAGGACGTGGTCGCGCTGTCCCGCACGATCGCCGACCGGCTGGCGGCCGGCGCGGACGGAATAGTCGTCACGCAGGGCACGGACACCTTGGAGGAATGCGCGTACCTGCTGGACCTGCTGCACGACGGCCCGCAGCCGGTGGTCGTCACGGGCGCGATGCGCAACCCGGCGCTGGCCGGCGCCGACGGGCCGGCGAACCTGCTGGCGGCGCTCACCGTCGCCGCCAGTCCGGCCGCCCGCGGGCGTGGTGTCCTCGTGGCCTTCGCCGACGAGGTCCACGCGGCGGCACGCGTCCGCAAGGCGCACTCGGGCCGGGTGGCGGCCTTCGAGTCGGCGGCGGGCGGGCCGGTCGGCTACCTGGTGGAGGGGACCGCGCACTTCGTCTCGCCGCCGTCCCGGCGGTTCGTGGTGCCCCGCGGAAAGCGGGTGCCGCGCGTACCGGTGATCGTCGCGACGTTCGGCGAGGACGCACCCGCGGTCCCGGGCGACGCGGACGGGCTGGTCGTCGCCGCGTTCGGGGCCGGCCACCTGCCCCGATGGTGGGTCGAGCCGCTCGCCGAGGCGATCGCCCGCATCCCGATCGTGCTGGCGTCGCGCACGCTCGCCGGGCCGGTGCTGTCCGCCACGTACGCCTATCCCGGCTCCGAGCGCGACCTGCTGGGCCGCGGGCTCGTCCCGGCCGGTCTGCTGGATCCGTGGAAGGCCCGGATGCTGCTGCTGGCGACGCTGGCGGCCGGCGCGGACCGGGACCAGGTGGCGGGGGCGTTCGCGGCGGCCGGCGGGCTCGGCGACCCCGGGCGCTGGCCGTGGCGGGAGTGACCGGCGCTCAGGCGGAGTCGCGGGGCACGACGTGGATCGCCGCGGCCAGGTCCAGCTCCGGATCCGGCTCGCCGTGGACCGCGGCGAGGACCGCCGTCGCCAGGTGGGCCGCCAGCGCCGCCTGGTCGGTGGTCACCGTGGTCAGGGCGGGCTCGGCCAGGCGGGCCACCGGGATGTCGTCGACTCCGATGACCGCGAGCCGCCCCGGCGCCCCCGGGCTCAGCCGCCGCAGCCCGGCCAGCACCGCCAGTGCGACCTCGTCGTTGTACGCGCACACCGCGGTCACGCCGGAGGCGCGCCATCCCCGGACGGCCGTGGCCGCCGGCTCCGGCTCCAGGGGCACAGTGCGGACCTCCGGCAGCCCCAGGCCCAGTTCGGCGCACCGCACGCGGACCCCTTCCAGGCGCGGGTCGGCGAAGACGCGGACACGGTCGTCGTCCGGGTACGCATACCCGACCCGGGTGTGTCCCGCCGCCGCCAGATGGGCCACCTGCAGGGCCCCGACCCGCTGCTGGGGACCCGCGGTGCCCGGCCCCGGCCGGCTGAGCGGCGCGACCACGGGCGCAACCCCGGCCGCGCGCATGGCGTCCCGCTCGGCTGCCGGGAAGCCGCTGAAGGCCAGGACCGCGGCGGGGCTGATGGCGCGCCACAGCGGCCCGACCGGGTGCCCGGGCCGGGTGCCGGGATGGGCCAGGAACGTCAGCCCGGCCCGGGCCAGCTCGGCGGAGAGGTGCCCGAGCAGGGCGCCGACCTCGCTGCCGATGGGCCAGTCCGGCAGCAGGCACAGCACGACGTCGGACCGGCCGGTACGCAGGGTCCGAGCGGCGGCGGAGGGCGCGTAGCCGAGCCCCGCCGCGGCGTCCAGGACGCGGGCGCGGGTGCCCGCCGAGATGGTCTGATGCGGGGTGTTGTTGAGGACGTAGCTCACCGTCGCGCGGGACACGCCCGCGACCCGGGCCACGTCGGCGCTGGTGACACGGCGCGGTGTGGCGTCGTTCATGCCGCTGACCTCTTCCGGCGGTCTTGCCGTGGGCGCTCGCCGCTGACTACGGTACTGACACGATCAAGTTACACGTGTCAGTGAGGCGGGAGGCCCGATGACGACAGCTTCCGACCAGGTCGTGGCCCCCGCCGCCGCCTGGGCCTGCGACATGACGGTGCTGCGCAACGAGGGGGGCGTGCTACCCCTGGACCCGTCAGCCACGGTGGCGCTGATCGGCCGGCACTCCGTCGAGACCTTCGCGATGGGAGGCGACCCGGTCCAGGCGCACCTCGGCGAGCGGCTCACCCTGGCCGACGGCCTCGGGCCGGCCCGCCACGAGGCGTCCCGCGAGACCGTCGAGGCCATCGACGACGCCGTGCGCGCCGCTGCCCTGGCGGACGTGACGGTCATCCTCGTCGGGCCCGAGGAGGAGGCGGCCGACGAGCGGGCGCTGCACCTGCCCGGAACTCAGAACGCCCTCGTCGACGCGGTGGCCGGGGCGGCGCGGCACACGGTGGTCGTGGTCCGCGCGGCCACGCCGGTGTTCATGCCGTGGCGCGACCGGGTCGACGCGGTCCTCTGGACCGGCCCGCCGGGGCCCGGGGCCGGGCACGACGTCGCTGCCGCGCTCCTCGGCACCGTCGAACCGGCCGGGCGCCTGACGACGACATTCCCGGCGGACGACGGCAGGCACCCGCCGAGGCCGTTCCCGGCCGCCCGCGCGCACCTCGACGGCCGGAAACCCGAGCCGGCCTACTGGCTGGGTCACGGCCTCGGCTACGGCCGGTGGGAGTACGCAGACGCGCGCGTGATCGGCGGCGACTCCCCCGGCGTGGGCGTGACGGTGACAAACGTCGGCGACCGGGAGAGCCGCGAGGTGGTCCAGGTCTACCACCAGCCCGCCGACCGGGACGAGCCGGTTCGCCTGACCGGCTGGGCCGCGGTCACGGTGGCGCCCGGCGAGTCGGCGCGCGTCATGGTGGCCACCGATGCCCGCGACGGCGAGCTCCTGATCGCCCGCGGCCTCGGCGACATCCGCGCCTCCCTTCCGCTGGACTGAGGGATTATCCCGCCCCCACGTGGGCACCCACCCGCGCATGATCACGAGGACGACCGCCGTGACCGCGCTCCGCGAGCTGGGCACGGCACTCAAGGACCTGGGGTACTCGTTCACCACGGTCACCCCCGCCACGCACGCACGGGTCAACGCCCGGCCGGAGAACGCGCTGGCCCGCAGCCTGCGCGACGTCCTCGGCTGGAGCCGGCCGTTCGAGCCGGGCACGCTGCCTGCGCGCATCGTCGAGCTTCTGGACGAGGCCGGGATGCTGGACCGCGGCGGTGACCACTGGCGCAGCCGGGTGCGGTTCTCCACGTACGACGGCGAGCTCTTCGTGCACTCCGCCTTCCCGACGACGGCCGCGGACTCCGTGTTCTTCGGCCCGGACACGTACCGGATGGCCGACGCCGCGGCCGCGCACGTCGAGGGCCGCGACCGGCCGGTGCGCCGCGCGGTCGACATCGGCTGCGGCACGGGCGCCGGCGCCATCACCGTGGCGAAGCGCGCCCCGGGCGCCGAGGTGCTCGCGGTGGACATCAACGACGCCGCGCTGCGCTTCACCGAGGTCAACACCGCGCTGGCCGGCACCACCGGCGTGCGACCCTGCCACAGTGACCTGCTCTCCGGCGTGGACGGCGACTTCGACCTGATCGTCTCCAACCCGCCCTTCATGATCGACCCGGCCGGGCGGGCGTACCGCGACGGCGGCGGCCCCGAGGGGCACGGCCTGTCCCTGGCCATCCTCGACGCGGCGGCCGAGCGGCTCGCACCGGGCGGTTCGCTGGTGCTGTTCAGCGGTACGGGCATCGTCGACGGCCACGACCCGCTGCGCGCCGCCGCCGAGAAGCGCCTCGCGGACACCGACCTGACGTGGACCTATCGTGAGGTCGACCCCGACGTGTACGGCGAGGAGCTCGACGGCGAGGCGTACGCGCACGCCGAGCGCATCGCCGTCGTGGTCCTCACCGCCACCCGCGGATGACCGCGGCGCTCACCCTCGGGGTCGAGGAGGAGTTCCTGCTCCTCGACCCCGGCACGGGCCACAACGCGCCCGTGGTGGAGAAGGTCCTCGCCGCGCTGCCGGACGAGGTACGCGCCCAGAGCCGGCTGGAGTTCCGGCACAGCATGCTGGAGATGGTCAGCCCCGTCTGCACCGGCCTGCCGGAGCTCGCCGGGCAGCTGACCGGCCTGCGCCGGGCGGCGGCCGAGGCTGCGGAGGAGGCGGGCGCCCGGCTGGCCGCGATCGGCGCGACCCCGGTCGCCGAGCCGGTCCGCGACCCGACCGAGAACCCGCGCTTCCACGCCATCGCCCGGCACTACGGGCCCATCGCGTATGACGCCGCGGTCTGCGGGTGCCACGTCCACGTCGGCGTGCCGGACCGGGAGACCGCCGTCCGGGTGAGCAACCGCCTGCGCCCGTGGCTGCCGGTGCTGCAGGCCCTCACGGTCAACTCGCCGTTCTACGCGGGCGCCGACACCGGCCACGCGAGCTGGCGCTCGATCCAGCTGAAGCGCTGGCCCGCCCTCGGGCCCACCCCGCACTTCGCCTCCGCGGAGGACTGGGACCGCACCGTGACGGCCCTGGTCTCCTCGGGCGCGATGCTCGACGAGAGCATGATCCTCTGGTACGCCCGCCCGTCGGCCACCTACCCGACGGTGGAGATCCGGGTGGCCGACGTGTGCCCCACCGCCGACGACGCCGTGCTGCTGGCCGGCCTGATCCGCGCCCTGGTGGTGACCGTCGTGGAGGCGGACGGGCCGGAGCCGCGCATCCCCGACCACCTTCTCGAGGCCGCGCACTGGAACGCCGCGCACACCGGCCTCGACGGCACCCTGCTGGACGCGCGGACGGGGGTGGCGTGGCCGGCCTGGGAGCTCGTCGGCGACCTGGTCGAGCTGGTGACCCCGGCCCTGCACCGCCTCGGCGACACCGGGATCGTGGCCGAGCAGCTGGACCGCGTCCGCGCCGAGGGTACGGGCGCCGCCCGGCAGCGCCGCGCATTCGCCCGGGGCGGGGACCTTCACGCAGCGCTGGCGGAGGTCACCGTTTCGCCGTAACTTGGGTCACACAATCGACGATCCTGGATGGCGGCCATGGCGGATCGGTTCACGATCGTGACGGACCCGGTCGGCGACTCGGTGGCACTGTCGGCGCTGTTCGCGGTGATGCCCCTGCTGACCCTCTTCGTCCTGCTCGGCGCGGTCCGGATGCGGGCGTGGCTCGCTGGTCTGATCTCCCTCGCCGTGGCGCTCGTGGTGGCGGTCGCGATCTACTCGATGCCCGTCGGTCAGGCCCTGCTCTCGGCGACCGAGGGCGCGGCGTTCGGGTTCTTCCCCATCCTCTGGATCGTCATCAACGCCATCTGGGTCTACAACCTCACCGTCGTGAGCGGACACTTCGACGTGCTGCGCCGCTCGATGGAACGGGTCAGCCCGGACATGCGCATCCAGGCGATCATCGTGGCGTTCTGCTTCGGGGCGCTGCTGGAGGCGCTGGCCGGCTTCGGCACCCCGGTCGCGGTCACCGTGGTGATGCTGATGGCGCTCGGCTTCCCGCCCTTGCGCGCGGCCTCGGTGGCGCTGATCGCCAACACCGCGCCGGTCGCGTTCGGCGCGCTCGCCACGCCGATCGTCACGCTGGGAACGGTGACGTCCGGTGCCAGCGACGACCCGCGGCTGACCACCGAGACCCTCGGCGCCATGGTGGGCCGGCAGACGCCCCTGCTGGCGGTGGTCGTGCCGCTCGTGCTCGTCGCGGTGATCGACGGCCGTCGCGGGGTGCGGCAGACCTGGCCGGCGGCGCTCGTCGCGGGGGCGGTCTTCGCGGTGGGCCAGTTCCTGGCCTCGAACTACGTCTCGGTCCCCCTCACGGACATCATCGCCGCACTGCTCGCCGCGGCCGCGGTGATGGTGCTCCTGCGGTTCTGGCGCCCGGTGGAGTCCCCGGACCTGCACACCACCTCCGCTGCACCGGACCGGGAAACCGCCCCCTCCGGCGGCTCCTCCGTCGTCACCGCCGAGCGGCGCGACACCACGGCCGAGGTGGTACGCGCGTACGCCCCGTACCTGATCATCATCGTCATCTTCTCGGTCGCGAACCTCGGCCCGGTCAAGGCGGCGCTGGCGAAGGAGCCGTGGACCGTCGCCTTCGGATGGCCGGGCCTGCACGTGTTCGCCGCGAACGGCAAGCCGCTGGCGTCGACGACCTTCACCCTGGGCTGGCTGCCCGCGGCCGGGACGCTGATGATCCTGGCGGGCATCCTGACGGCACTGGTGCTGCGGATCCGGCCGGGGCGGGCCCTGCGCGCCTACGTCGCCACATACGTCGAGCTGCGCCACGCGATCGTGACGGTGATGGCGGTGCTGGCTCTCGCGTACGTGTTGAACCAGTCCGGCCAGACCAACACCCTGGGTGAGTTCCTCGCCGCCGCCGGCGGCTTCTTCGTGGTGCTGTCGTCGATCCTGGGCTGGATCGGCGTGGCGGTGACGGGCTCCGACACCTCGGCCAACGCCCTGTTCGGGGCGCTGCAGGTGCAGACCGCCGAGCGGGCCGGCCTCGACCCCCTCCTGCTGGCGGCGGCGAACTCCTCGGGCGGCGTCCTCGGCAAGATGATCAGCCCGCAGAACCTGGCGATCGCGGCGTCCGCGGTCGGCATGGCGGGCCGCGAGGGCGACATCTTCCGCCGGGTGGTGGGCTGGAGCCTGGCGTTGCTGCTGGTCATGTGCGTCCTGGTGACTCTGCAGGGCACTCCGGTGCTGGGCTGGATGATCCCCTGAGGTCCTGCACCGACCCGGAGCTCACCGGGCGCGCGTCCGCCTGAGGCGATCCGTCGGACTTCAGGACCACCACAGGTTCTGTTAAGGCGCCGGCTTGACGGGATCCGGGCAGTCCCGCAAGATCGGCCGTCATGTCTGGAAGCGCTTCCAGTTTTCCGTCCCCCCGGAAAGGCATCCCCATGCGCAGCTCCCGGATCCTCGTGGCGACACTCGCCGTCGCGGCGGCCCTCGGCGGCAGCCTGTACGCCGCGTCCCGCCACGACTCGGCCGGCGCGGCCACCACCCGGCTCACCTGGCAGGACGAGTTCAACGCGCCGGCCGGCACCCCCGCCGACGCGACGAAGTGGACGATGGAGACGGGCGAGCCGGGCGCGGCCAACAAGGAGCGGCAGTGGTACACGACCAGCACCAGCAACGCCGCCCATGACGGCACCGGCAACATGGTCATCACCGCCCGCAAGGAGAACCCCGGCGGGTACCAGTGCTGGTACGGCACCTGCCAGTACACGTCGGCCCGGCTGATCACCGCCGGAAAGTTCACCCAGGCGTACGGCCGGTTCGAGGCGCGCATCAAGGTGCCCGGCGGGCAGGGCATCTGGCCGGCGTTCTGGATGCTCGGCGACAACCTGGACACGGCGGGCTGGCCCGGCTCGGGAGAGATCGACATCCTCGAGCACGTCGGCGCGCCGGCCCCGAACACGGTCTACGGCACGATCCACGGCCCGGGCTACTCCGGGGCCGGCGGCATCCAGTCGTCCAAGGTGCTGAGCGCGCCGGTCTCCGACGCCTTCCACGTGTTCTCGGTGGACTGGACTCCGAACCTCATCGTCTGGCAGGTCGACGGCGTCGAGTACCACCGCGCCACGCCGGCCTCCATCGGCGCCAACACGTGGGTCTTCGACCACCCGTTCTCGCTGCTGCTCAACCTCGCGGTCGGCGGTTCCTGGCCCGGCGACCCGGACGCGAGTACGACCTTCCCGCGGCAGCTGTTGATCGACTACGTGCGGGCGTACGAGTACACCGGCGAGGCAACCCCGTCCCCTTCGGCGACGACGGCGGCACCGACCACCGCGCCGGCGCCCTCGGCCTCGGCATCGGCATCGGCGTCCGCGACGGCCCCGGCATCCGCGCCGGCGTCGGCGTCCGCACCGGCGGGCACCGTCTCCTTGCGGTCGGCGCTCAGCCGGCGCTGCGTCGACCTCCCGGCCGGCAACACCGCCGACGGCACCCGGCTGCAGCTCTGGACCTGTACCGGACAGAGCCCTCAGAAGTGGACGTTCACCGCCGACGGCACGCTGCGCGCCCTGGGCAAGTGCATGGACCCCGCCGGCGGTGCGCTCGGCAACGGCACGCCGATCCAGCTCGTCACCTGCAACGGCAACCCGGTGCAGCGGTTCGGCCTGTCTCCCACCGGCACCCTCGTGAACGCCTCGTCCGGCCGGTGCGTCGACGTCACGGACGCCAACCGGGCCAACGGCGCGGCCCTGCAGCTGTGGGACTGCGCCGGCACCGCCAACCAGCGCTGGGTCACGGCCGGTCGGTGAGGGTGCCGCTCACCTCCGGGCCGGGCAGGTAGACGGCCGCGTCGAGCCCCGAGTAGGTCGTCGTGAAGCGTACGGTCCGCTCGGGCTCGGCGGCGTCGTCCGCGACCGTGGGCACCACCAGGTCCACCCCGTCGGCTCCGGCCGGCACCACCAGTGACGCGCGCAGGCCGGTGTCGGACAGCGGCCGCGCCGGCGCCGGTTGCTGCCCGGTCAGGTCGAACAGCCAGCCGGGCTCCACGTCGGCGGTGGACACCTCGCTGCCGCCGGCGGGTGCCTCGGCGGAGTAGCCGATGCTGATCGGACAGTCGGCCGGCGACGACAGTGCGAGACGCCACCGCAGGGGCTCGCCCTCAGAAGCCCGGACCGGTGGCGACGCCGTGACGGCGGGGACCGGGTCGTCGTCGCGGACCAGCAGGCCGCCGTCGTAGGCGCCGACGACGACTCCGCGCAGGGCCCGGACGCGCAGGCCGTAGCCGTGGTCGTACCCGTACCGTGCATTGCCGTCGACCGTGATCGGCACGTCGACGGTGGTGCTGCCCGCGGCCACGGCGATCCGGGTGGCCGTCGTCGCGGACGTGCCGGAGTCGCTGAGGAACGCGGTCACCTCGCCCGCGCCGCCGCCGGTCACGGTGACCGGGATGCGCACGGTCCGCGCGCCGCCGTCGCCCTCGTCCACGGTGACGTGGCCGACGTCGACCCGGGGCAGCGCGACAGGCCCGGGCAGCGGCGTCCCCGCCCGCCAGCCCCACGCGTCGATCAGCCAGGCTTGCCCGGACGCGCTGCGCGGCACCAGCTCCAGCTCGGCGATCGCGTCCAGGTCCACGCCGGCGCGCGCCGCGGCGCTCAGCGGTACGCGGACCTCCTGGGCCCAGTGCGCGGTGGTGAGCCCGGAGCTGGGCAGGCCGTCGGCGGTGACCTCGCCGAGGCTCGCCCGGTGGCCGGCGGCGTCGGTGACCGCGACGTCCATCCGGGCGCCCACCAGGTTCGGCGCGACGATGAGCCGCAGCGCCAGGTCCGTGGCGTCCCGGACCGAGACCGGGGCCGGCGGGCGCATCGTGACCGGCTCGCCGGCGCGCGACCAGGTCAGGGCGACGGCGTAGCGGTCCGGATCGGTGCCGCCGGCGAACTGCACGAAGTGCGGCGACGGCGGGTTGTAGCGGCCGGGCGGCAGGCAGACGGCGGCCGGGTCCGGGGTGACCTCGGCGCACAGCCGGGCGCCGCTCACCGGGGTGGTCGCGGTCGGCAGCAGGACCGGCGTCCGGTTCCCGCCCAGGGCGTGGTGCAGCACCCGCGCCGGGTCGGCCGACGGGGCGCGCAGCCCCGACCCGTCGAGCAGGCCTCGCACGGCGTCGTCCCCGGTGATGAACAAGCGAGCGGCCGCGGACAGGTAGGTGGCGGCCACCCGCTGCTGGGTGGCGGCGGTCAGCCGGCCGGGCGCCGAGCCGGTCCGGCAGGCCGAATCCATCGAGCTGGCGTCGTCGAAGGCCGGGGCCTCGGCCTGGCCGGGCGTCCACTCGGTGTTGAAGAAGTTGTGGTTCGCTCCGACGACGTACAGCGCCGAGTGCAGCGCTCGGCCCCTGCTGACGCCCCGGGTGGCGTCCACCGCCATCTGACCCTGCAGGTCCGCCACATCGCCGTCACAGCCGGGCAGCACGGTCACCGAGGGCAGGTCCGGCACCGGGTTGTGGCCGCGCAGGGTCGGCGCCAGGAGCACCGTCCCGCGTACGGTCCAGCGCACGGCGCCGTGGTACCCGTCCCGGTCCGCCGGCGGTGGGCTGAGGCTGTCGAGCGCCGCCCGGTTGACGCCGTCGGCGCCGCGGGAGTGACCGGCCAGCAGCACCTGCGACAGGTCGGCCGGCGGGACCGAGCGGACGATCTCGGGGGCCGAGGAGCGCTGGGCACCCGCCCACTGCGCCCAGCGGGCCAGATGCAGCCGGATCAGGGACGAGCGGGCCTGGGCGCCACCGTCGTCGGCCAGGCCGTCCTGGGCGTTGACCCCGTTGGCGGAGATGCTGACGGTGACGTAGCCCTGGGAGGCGAGCAACCTTTGCAGCTCGGGGAAGCCGCGGTGACTCGGCACCGGCTCGGATCCGGCCGGGCACGGCCACTCCCCGCTGATCTTCCCGGCGTCGGCGCCCGCGAAGCAGGTGAAGTGCCTGCCGTGCAGAAGCAGCACCAGAGGCCGTTCGCCCGGTGCGCCCTTGGGGCCGGCGACGACGCCCTGCATCTCCACCGGCTGCGGAAACCCGGGCAGGGTCACGGGTTCGAGGGTGTACTCGCCCGTGACGGTCGGATAGGGGCCGGGGACGCCGGGATCCTCGGACACCGGCGCCGCCGGTGCGGCCTTACGCGTGACCTTCAAGGCCGGGCGTGGCGCGGCCGGGGCACCGTCGAGTCGCCGGCCCCCTGCTCGCACCTGCAGTGTGGACAGGTCGACCGCTCGCGTGTCCCCCACCTCGAGGGTGAACGTCCGCAGGTCGGCGGCGCCTCGCGGCCGGCCCAGGAGCCGGTCACCGGCGTAGAACTCGACCGTCGCGTCGCCCATCGGCAGCTTGGCGGATGCGCGCCAGGTCAGCAGCCGCTCGCCGCCGCGGCGGGCGTCCGACCACCCCGGCGCCGGCTGCCCCGGCTCGGCGGCAGGAACCGGCGTCGCGGGACGGGCCGGTTCCGCATTCGCCGGAGAGCCGATGGCCATGCCCGTGACGACGGCGAGCAGGGCCGCGATCGCGGTGGTCCGCAGATTCATGCCGCCGGACGCTAGTCGCCGAAAAAGGACGACCTGTTACGTGCGCGTCACATGTACCGATCGTCACACTTCTATGGCGGCGGCATTCCAGGTGTCGATGACCGGCCGGCCGTGCTCGAAGCCCAGCGTCGACAGCGTCGCGGTGTCCAGCCTCAGCAGGCCGCCGCCGCTGGTCGGCAGCCCGATCCAGCGGGCCCCGGCCACCCGCAGGCTGTGCCCGTGGGCGATGAGGGCCACATCACCCTGGTCGAGGTGGGCGCGGGCCCGGTCCAGCACCCGGTCGAGGCGTTCCCCCACCTGCTCCGGCGACTCGCCGCCCGGGCAGCCGTCCGTCCACAGCCACCAGGAGGGCCGGCTCTCCCGTATGACCGCCGACGTGATGCCCTCGTACTCGCCGTAGTTCCATTCGGCGAGGTCCTCGGTGATCTCGGTGACGCTCAGCCCGGCGAGCTCCGCGGTGCGCAGGGCCCGCCGCCGGGGACTGGAGATCACCGCCGCGAAGGTCCGGCCCTGCAGGCGCTTCCCGGCCTCGCGGGCCTGCTGCTCGCCCGCCCCGGTCAGCTCCAGATCCGTGTACGAGGTGTGCTTGCCGGCCGCACTCCACTCGGTCTGCCCGTGCCGGATGAGCACGATCTCCGCCATGACGCCCCCTGTCGGTTTCGTTCTTTCTACCCGGCGAGGAGCTCCTCGAACGAGGCGGTCAGCGCGAACGGGTCCGCGACCTCGGCGGGCTCGCGCGCCTCCAGCTCCCGGGCGAGCTCGCGCCCGGCCCGGTCGATGCGGCCGCCCAACTGGCCCTCCGCCTCGTCGCCGCCCCAGTCCTCCGACGCCGCGAAGACCGCCGTCGGCATGACGGCCGCCCGAAGGTACGCGAACAGCGGCCGCAACGCGTGCTCCAGCACCAGCGAGTGCCGAGCCGTGCCACCCGTGGCGGCGACCACCACCGGCTTGCCGGCCAGCGCGTCCTTGTCGACCACATCGAAGAACGACTTGAACAGCCCGCTGTACGACGCGTTGAAGACGGGTGTCACGGCGATCAGGCCGTCCGCCGCCGCCACGGCGTCCAGCACCTCACGCAACGCCGCGGGCGGGAAGCCGGTGAGCATGTGGTTCATCAGGTCGTGCGCCACGTCGCGCAGCTCGACGACCCGTACGGTCAGCGCGACGCCGAGCCCCGCGGCCCGGTCCTCCGCCGCCGCGGACAGCCGGTCCGCGAGCAGGCGGGTGGACGACGGTTGGCTCAGGCCGGCAGTCACGACCACGAGCGAGCGGTGCTTCATGCGAGGGCCTCCTCGGCGGCGGCGGAACGGGCGGCCAGCAGCGACGCGTGCGTCGGGGCCTCGGGCACGTGCGCCGGCTTGAGCGCGGCGAACTCCTTGCGCAGCACCGGCACGACCTCCTCGCCGAGCAGGTCCAGCTGCTCCAGCACCGTCTTCAGCGGCAGGCCGGCGTGGTCGACTAGGAAGAGCTGCCGCTGGTAGTCGCCGACGTAGTCGCGGAAGCCCAGCGTACGGTCGATGACCTGCTGGGGACTGCCGACCGTGAGCGGCGTCTCCCGGCTGAAGTCCTCCAGCGACGGGCCGTGGCCGTAGACCGGGGCGTTGTCGAAGTACGGCCGGAACTCCCGCACCGCGTCCTGGCTGTTGCGGCGCAGGAAGACCTGCCCGCCGAGGCCGACGATGGCCTGGTCGGGGTCGCCGTGGCCGTAGTGGGCGAAGCGCTCGCGGTACAGCCCGACCATCCGCTGGGTGTGCGAGGCCGGCCAGAAGATGTGGTTGGCGAAGAATCCGTCGCCGTAGAAGGCTGCCTGCTCGGCGATCTCGGGGCTCCGGATCGATCCGTGCCAGACGAACGGCGGGATGCCGTCGAGCGGGCGCGGGGTCGAGGTGAAGGACTGCAGCGGCGTGCGGTACTTGCCCTTCCAGTCGACCACGTGCTCGCGCCACAGCCGGTGCAGCAGGGCGTAGTTCTCGACCGCGAGCGGGATGCCGGCCCGGATGTCCTTGCCGAACCACGGATAGACGGGACCGGTGTTGCCCCGCCCCATCATCAGGTCCACCCGCCCGCCGGAGAGATGCTGCAGCATCGCGTAGTCCTCGGCGATCTTGACCGGGTCGTTGGTCGTGATCAGCGTGGTGGACGTGCTGAGCAGCAGCTTCTCGGTCTGCGCGGCGATGAATCCGAGCATGGTCGTGGGCGAGGACGGCACGAAGGGCTCGTTGTGGTGCTCGCCGGTCGCGAAGACGTCGAGGCCCACCTCCTCCGCCTTCTTGGCGATCGTCACCATCGCCGTGATCCGCTCGTGCTCGGTCGGCACCCGCCCGGTCGTGGGGTCGGGCGTGACGTCGCCGACGGTGAAGATCCCGAACTGCATGACCCGCTCCTGAGCTTCTCTGTCGGGACCATCGGTCCCGGACCGCCCCGCACAACATCGTTGACTAAGCAATTATTTCACCGTCAAGGACCGAGCGGAAGCGGGGCGAGAATCACAGCACGGCCCGCCGCACGAGGTGCGGCGGGCCGTGGTGGAGCAGGGTGTCAGCGACCTTCCAGTGCCTTTACGTTGTCGCCGAAGGTCCAGCCCCGGGAGCCGTCCCAGTTGGCCGACCAGGTCATCAAGCCCTTCAGGTTGCCGTTGAGGCCGCTCCAGGCCTGGGAGACCAGCGACGGGCTCATGTAGCCGCCGCCCGCTCCCGGCTGGGCGGGAAGGCCCGGCACCTGCTTGTCGTACGGCACGCGGATCGTCGTGCCCTGGATCGTGAGGCCGTTGTTGAGGCACTGCGTCTGGGTGACGAAGCCCTGGACCGTGCCCGCCGAGTAGGAGTCGCCGGAGCAGCCGTACATGCTGCCGTTGTAGTACTGCATGTTCAGCCACCAGAGGCGGCCGTTGTCGACGTACTTCTTGATGATGGGCAGGTAGGAGCCCCAGATCGAGCCGTACGTGACGCTGCCGCCGGTGACGTACGCGGTCTCCGGGGCCATCGTCAGGCCGAAGTTGGACGGCATCTGGGCGAGCACGCCGTCGATGATGCGGATGAGGTTGGACTGGGACGTCGACAGGGTGCTGACGGTGCCGCTGCCGGTGAGGCCGGTCTCGATGTCGATGTCGATGCCGTCGAAGTTGTACCGCTTGAGGATCGGCACGATCGTCGCCACGAACCGGTCGGCCACGGCGCTGGAGCTCAGGTCGATGCCGGCCGCCGCGCCGCCGATGGACATGAGCAGGGTGGCACCGTCCGCCTTGGCCTGGCACATCTCGGCGGGGGTGGACACCTTGACGCCCGCGTCCATGCCGTCCTCCCACAGCACCGTGCCGTCGGAGCGGATCACCGGGAACGCGGCGTTGATGACGTTGTAGCCGTGCTGCTTGAGGCGGCTGTCGGTGATCGGGACCCAGCCCAGGCCCGGGTGTACGCCGTTGGCCGCGCCGTCCCAGTTCTCCCAGTAGCCGACGAGGACCTTGCCGGCCGGCTTCGACTTCACGGCACAGGTGGTGCCCGTGGGCGGCGTCGTCGGAGGCGTGGTGGGCGGCGTGGTCGGCGGGGTGGTCGGCGGCGTCGTGGGCGGGGTGGTCGGCGGCGTGGTCGGACCGCCGGTGCACGCGCCCAGGTCACGCCAGAGCGACGGCGTCGCGGCGGGGTTCCAGTTGGCTCCCGGGTAGGCGGTGTGGGTGACCAGCGCCGAGTAGAGGTGACCGTTGTAGGTCACCTGCGTGCCCGCGGTGTAGGTGTTGCCCTCGGCCCAGGTCGGCGCGGTGCAGGCGACGGCCGCGGCCGGCACCGGGCCGCCGGAGACGGCGGCCATGCCGGCGGGAGCGAGCACCACCGCCGTCGTCAGGGTCATCGCGGCGCCGGCGACCAGCGCGAACACGGTACGTCGTTTTCTCATGGCGGCTCCTGACACATCGATGACCAGGACTGGTTCACCACATCTTGACGTTCGTGAACTTAATTATCAAGGGTTGTTAACAAAAGCCGAGGCGGGCGCGGCATGGGACCGATCTGCGACATCACCGGGACGGGATCCGGACGTGGGCTCGCCAGAGTCAGCGGCATGAACGCTGTCGAACACGGTTTAGGGCCGAGGCACCACGTGGCGGCCCTGGACGGGTTGCGCGGGGTAGCGATCGCCGGGGTCCTGTCGTTCCATACCGGTCTGATGGCCGGCGGGTTCCTCGGGGTCGACCTGTTCCTCGCCCTGTCCGGCTACCTGATCACCGATCTTCTGCTCCGGGAGGTCGCAGCGACAGGCTCCGTCTCGCTGGCGGGCTTCTGGGGCAGGCGCATCCGGCGGCTGCTTCCGGCCCTCGCCGTCATGGTGGTCGGCGTGTCGCTGCTGGTTCTGGCGGTGGGGCCGCCGGACATCGTACGAACGACGCTGTCCGACGGTCCGTGGGTTCAGGCCAACCTCGTCAACTGGCATCTGCTCGCCGAGTCGGCCGGCTACTGGGACCGGTTCGGTCCGGGCCGGGTGTTCGGGCACTTGTGGAGCATCGCCGTCGAGGAGCAGTTCTACCTCGTGTGGCCGGTGGTGGTGGCGGTCCTCGCCTGGCGGGGGCAGCGGGTCGAGCGCCGGGTCGCCGTGGGGGCGCTCGGGGCCTCGGCGGTCTCCCTGATGGTGATGATCGCGCTCGTCGACGCCGCGGACCCGACGCGGGTCTACACCGGCACCGACACCCGGGCGTTCTCGCTGTTGCTGGGTGCTCTGGTCGCCACCCGGCCGGTGCGCGACGCGTTGCACCGTGCGGTCGGCCGGTGCGCGGGTGCCATGCTGGCGTCATTGGTGGCCGGGCTCGGCATGGCGTGGATACTCGTCGACGGAGAGCGGTCGGCGTGGCTGTTCACCGGTGGCCTTTTCCTGCATTCCGCGGCCTCCGCGCTGCTGGTGGGGCTGTGTACGCAGGCGCCGCACACGTGGATCGCCGGAGCGCTCGCCGCACGGCCGCTGCGGTGGCTGGGGGTGATCTCCTACAGCCTGTACCTGTGGCACTGGCCGGTCATCGTGCTGCTGTCCCAGGAACGGACCGGACTCCACGGGGTGGCCTGGACCCTGACCGTGTGGGCGGCGTCGATCGGTCTGGCCGCGTTGTCGAAATACCTGGTGGAGGACCCGATCCGGTTTCGTGCCGCCTGGGCCCGGGGACGCAGCGGCTTGCTGGCGTTCACGGCGGTCACCATCGCGATCGCGGTGCTGTGGCTGGTCGCGCCCGAACCGGCTCCGGTCACCATCGACGTCACCCAGCTGGGCTGATCATCCGATCAGCGGGCAGGTCCGGCGCTTGTCCGACTCCGTCTCCGGGTCGGCCACGGTGAACTCCAGCTGGACCTGAGTGGTCCTCGAGCCGCCGCTCTGCACCCACACGCCCAGCGCCGTGCAGACGATCTGATCGATGCCGAGCGCGGTCACCTCGTAGGTGGCCAAGGGAACCCTCAGCTGGATCAGGTCGGGCGCGGCGTTCACGAAGACGGTGGTGGGCCCGTCGTCCGGGATCGCGATCTGGTCGCCGGGCTTCTTCGACAGCGACAACAGCAATGACACCGCCTCGGGGATCGTGCCCAGGCTGTCGGCCGTGCGCCGCTCGGCTCGAAGCCGTCCGTCGTCGTCGACCAGGTACAACGTCGGCCCGGACGCCAGTCCCGTGGGAGCGTCACGCATGTCGGTGACGCCGGACGGCTCGACGCCGCAGCCCGCTGCCGGCAACACCAGCAACGCCGGCAACGCCGCCGACCAGATTCGTCTCATTCGTCCTCCAGGTTCCGCGGCAGCCGGAGCACGAAGCGAGCTCCGCCGCCGACGACGTTGTCCGCGGTGAGGTCGCCGCCGTGGAGGCGGGCGTTCTCCCTCGCGATCGCCAGCCCGAGTCCGCTGCCCGGGGTGCGGGTCCGGGCCGAGTCCGACTTGAAGAAGCGGTCGAAGACCCGGGGCAGCAGGTGCTCGGGCAGGCCCGGCCCGCTGTCGGTCACCTCGATCCACACCTGCTTCCGATCGGCTGAGACGCCCACGCGTACCGGAGGTTCGCCGTGCCGCAGGGCGTTGCCGGCGAGATTGGCCACGATGACGTCCAGCCTGCGCCGGTCCAGCCGCACCCGGATCTCGTACGGTGCCACCAGCTCGACCCGCTCCAGCCAGCCCCGCGCCCGCAGGCAGTCCCCCACGGCGGAGCGCAGGTCCGCGTCCTCCAGCCGGAGTTGGGCGGTACCGGCGTCGAACCGGGACACCTCCATCAGATCCTCCGCGAGCCGGACCAGCCGATGGGTCTCGGTGATCGCCAGCTGCGCGGACTCGCGCGCGTCCGCGTCCATGCCGCCGGTCGCCGCCGCCAGCACCTCCATCACCGCCGTCAGCGTGCTCAACGGGGTGCGCAGCTCGTGCGAGGCGTCGCCGGCGAACCTCTTCGCATCGGCCTGCATCCGCTGCATCGACTCGGCCATCCGGTTGATCGTGCGGGTCAGGTCGGCCAGTTCGTCGGCTCCCCGGGGCGCCGATCTCGCGTCGAGATCACCGGCGGCCAGCCGGCGTGCGGTGTCGCGGAGCGTGCGTACGGGGCGCAGCACACTGCCCGCTGCCAACAGCGCCAGCAGCACCGCCAGCGGCAGGGCCAGCGCCGCCGTGCGGACCGCAGACCGGGTGAGCCCGTCGACCTGCTGCTCGACACCGGTGAGATCGCGCACGGCGTAAACCTCGATGCCGGATGCGACGCGGCCGCCGTCCGGCCCGGTGATCATGACGGGTGTGCCGATGAGCAGCCATGGTCTGCCGTGGGCGATGATCCGCTGCGCGACGATCCGGTGGCCGGTCCGTACGGCAGCACGCAGCGCGCCGGTGACCAGGCCGGTCTCGGCGCCGTCCCCGGACCGGAGAGTGCCGTAGGTGACCTCGGTGCCCGCGCCGACGGCGGTACGCAGCCGATCGAGTGTTCGCTGGTCGGGTGGATAGCTCAGCTGGGGAGTGATCGCACTGATCTGGCCGGCGACGGTGTCGGTGAGCTGCCGCTGGGTCGTGGTGACCAGCGCGCGGCCCGCCGATTCGGCGCTCGACCAGGCCGCTGCGGCTGCCCCGAGCACGGTCACCAGCACGAACGCCACGAGCAGCCGGGCGCGGAGTCCACGGGGCACCAGCGCCCTGGTCATACCGGGCCGAACCGATAGCCGAATCCGCGCACCGTCTGCACGTACTCAGGGTTCGCCGGACTGGTCTCGATTTTCGCCCGGAGGCGCTGCACACAGTTGTCGACCAGCCGGGAATCCCCGAGGTAATCGTGCTCCCACACCTCTTCCAGCAACTGCTGGCGGCTGAACACCCGTCCGGGAGCACGGGACAGGGTCAGCAGCAGCCGCAGCTCGGTCGGGGTCAGCGGCACCGGCTCGCCCTGCCGCGACACCGTCAGGGCCGTGGTGTCGATCTGCAGATGACCGTGTACCCGCACGCCGTCAGGGGCGCTGGTGCTGCGGCGCAGTACCGCGCGGATCCGGGCATCAAGCACGCTGGGCTGCGCGGGCTTGATGACGTAGTCGTCGGCGCCGGCCGCCAGACCGCTGACGACGTCGAGGTCGTCGCCACGGGCGGTGAGCATGATCACCGGTACCTCGCAGATCGACCGGATGCGGGAGCACACCTGCAGACCGTCGAGGTCCGGCAGCATCAGATCGAGCACCACCAGGTCCGGCATGGAGGCCTGCACATGCCGTAGGCCCTCCTCCCCCGTCTCGGCGGTGCACACATCGTGGCCGTGTCGGCACAGCGCGAGTTGGAGCCCACGCCGGACCAGTGGATCGTCTTCGACGAGCAGGATCTTCACCACCGAACCAGTGTGCAGAACGCCGACCGGCACGCCCGAAGATCGGGGTGATCCTGCGACACGGCTGCGACACAACGGCGCAGATACCGGGACACAGGGGCGCAACCGTTGTCGCCATGACCAAGACATCGAGTCTCGCCCTCGGCCTTTGCGGCCTGCTCCTGCTGACCACCGCCTGCTCCGGCCAGTCCACGGACGCGCCCGCCGGCTCGCGGCCGGCCGCCGCAGCGGCAAGCCCGGGGATGTCCAAGGTGCTGCTCCTCGGCGACTCGGTGGCCGCGGGGGAAGCGCCACCCCTCGGCGCCGCGTTCGCAGCCGCCGACGTTCCTTTCCAGTCCCTCGCCGCCGACGGCGGCGGTAACGTCGTCGGACCGTTCTCCGACGAGCAGTGGAAGACGCTGCCCAAGGAGATCACCGCTGCCAAGCCGTCGCTGGTCGTCTACCAGATCACCACCTATGACTGGGGCTCGCGGGATGAGCAGGAGAGCGCCTACCGCAGGTTGCTGAGCACGGTCACCCGCGCCGGGGCGGAACTGGTCTTCGTCACCATGCCGCCCATCAAACCCGACGACTTCTACAAGCCCCACAAGAGCGACCTCGACCGTGCGCCCGCCGCCGCCCGGACCGTCGCAGAGGGCTCCTCAGGGAAGGCTCACCTCCTCGACGCCGGCGAGGTATGGGGCGACAGCTACCAGCAGCACCGCAACGGCAAGGCCGACCGCAGCTCCGATGGCGTCCACACATGCCCGCAGGGGGCCGCTCGCTTCACGAAGTGGCTCCTGGACGCGCTGGCCAAGCGGTTCCCCGGTTTCACTCCCCCGGATCCCCAAGCCTGGGCGAACACCGGGTGGTCCGCCGACAAGCGCTTCAAGGGCTGCTGAAGGCGGCATCGGTCAGGTCATGCCGTTGAGGGCCAGCGCACCCGCAGCGGAAGACCCACGAACCAGGCGAAGGGCTCGAGTGCCGCCTCCGCGCGGGATCGAGCGGCCCGGGTCAGGGGCGTCAGCGGAGACACGTCCACATTGACCGCCTTCTTACCGAGGGTCCGCTTCCACGTCGCGACGGTGCGACCTCGTTCGACCAGAGTGGCCTGGAAGACGCCGTTGCCGCCGGGGACGATCGCGTCGAGGTGCTCCTTGTCGACCATCAGCGTGCGGTCCTTGTAGCCCAGCATGTACTCGTCGAAACCGGGCAACGCGGCCCAGTCGTCGCGGATGGCCGGGGCCGGGTCGAGGGCCGCCGGGTCCACCAGCATGTCGGTGCCGTCGACGCGCACGGTGGTCAGCGCCTCGCCGGCCACCGCGATGCCGGCCCTGGTGTCGGTGAGGGTGAGGCCGGTCCAGCGGGCGAGATCCTGCGCGGTGGCCGGGCCGTGGCTGCGGAAGTAGCGCAGCGCGATGAGGCCGAGCGCCTCCTCGCGCGACGGGCGGCGCGGCTCCGGCACCCACTCGTCGAGCAGCACGAACGTCTGCTCCTTGCCCAGGTGCGGGGCGATGCACGTGACGCCGCGCTGGCTCGCGTACCAGAGGAGGTGGTAGCCCATCTGGCCGCTGAGCTCGACTCCCCCGGCAGCGAGCGCGGCCAGGCACTCGGCGCGGGTCAGGCGCTTGCCGCCGGCGAGGGCCTCGGCGAGGACCTCGACCCCGCGGTCCGCCGTCTGCTCGGACAGGCCGATGGTCTCGCGGCGCTTCGCGGCGCCGGCGAGGGCGCGCACACCCATGAGCTCGAGCATCCAGTGCGCGTCGGCGGGCGGGACCAGGTGCACCGTGCCGCGCATCGGCCAGGTGCGGATCGCCTCCCGGCGCTCGAGGGCCGCCTCGACGTCACCGAGGGCCGAGCCCGGCAGGCGTACGCCCAGCGACCACAGGCCGCTGGCCATGTCCTGGGCCTGCATCGCGCCGAACCACTCGACGATCTCGGCGACGCTGCCGCACCGCTTCTCCGGGGTCAGCAGCAGGCTGCGCATCCGTACGGCCAGGGCTTCTTCGGTCGTCAGGTCCACGAGATGCAGCGTAGGGCCTGTCCTGCCGGTCATGGCGTCGCCGAGACGGAGTCCAGGTTTCGTCTCGCAAGTGGGCCGGACGGCCGGATACCGGGGATGCCCCTATGGATTGTCGAGGGGTTGGTGCAGCAGTGGGTAGAGCTCGCGGGCGACGTAGCGTTTGAGGCAGCGGATGGCTT
>NZ_JBFAPM010000020.1:0-142270 GCF_040676695.1 Actinoplanes sp. NPDC049548 | reverse complement strand
AGGTCAAGGCCGACGCCGCCGCCGCCAAGGCCGACAAGGCCCAGGAGAAGGCCGACGCCGCCGCCGCCAAGGCCGCCGCGAAAGCCGCCAAGTAACAGAACCCCGAACACGACGACCGCGGTCAGGGCCCCCACTGACCGCGGTCGTCGCATGCTCTACCGGAGGAACCGGACCTGCGGGCAGTGAGGTGAAGGCCGGTCGAGCAGATGGTGGTCGAGCCCGCGAAGGTGAAGGTCGAAGAACGCTCGCAGGTAAGCCCGCTGGGCACGGATGGCGCGGTGCGGGTCGAGGGAACCGATCGCCTGCGTCAGCCGGTCGGGGGTCAACCCGAGAGCCGGCGCCGCCTGGGGCATCAGCGTTTCGAGGTCCGTGAAGGAGATGTGGGTGGAACCCGTGAGGGCGAGCTCGCGCTTCCAGCCGTACTGGGTGGCCCAGAACCGGTCCCAGCTCGGGTCGTTCGGACCCGGGCCGGGATCGCTGCCGAACAGCAGGAAGGGCCGGTCGGTGCCCGCGGTGAGTGGCGGCAGCAGGCTGCCGTCCAGGTCGGCGCCGGCCCGCAGGCGCCGGTCGGCGCGGATCGCCGCGGCGGCCGTCGCGCCCCCGAGCGAGTGGCCGACCATGCCGATCCGGGACAGGTCGCACGCGCCGGCGAAGGTGACGGGCAGCCGGCGCCGCCCGGCATTGAGCGCGGTGAGCTGGTCCAGGACGAAGCGGGTGTCGGCGGTCCGCACGGCCAGGGCCTTGGCGATCAGGGCGTCGTCGATGTCACCGGCGACGGCGAAGGTCTCCACGCGCCCGCCGGGGAACTCGACCAGGTCGGCGTCGTAGGTGTGGTCGATGGCGACGACGACGTAACCCCGGCTGGCCAGCTCCTCGATCAGGACGGTGCCGAGACTGCGGTCGCTGCGCAGGCCCGGCGAGTAGAGGACGACCGGTCTCCCCCGCCGGCCCCGGTCCACCGGTGCGGCCGCGTGAGCGTGCGTGGCCGGCAGCAGCAGCGCGCCGGCCGGAATGCCCTGCTCCCGCTCGAAGAACGGTACGGCGGCAGGTGACATCCACGGCGCGACCGGGTGGTCGTGGGTTCGGTGCGCCGGGTACCACAGCTGGACCATGAGCTCGCGGGGGCGCGAGGGCTGCCACGGATCGGCACGGGACCGGTCGACGAGGTGCCACGCGACCGTACCGAGCGGATGCGGACCGGTCGGGCCGGGCAGGGTGAGCTGCAGCGGCGCAGCCCTGGCACGTCGTGGCCTCGCGGGCGCCGCGGTGGCGAGGGGAACGGATGCGAGCGCGGAGGCGGCTGCGCCCAGCAGTGATCGTCGGGTCAGCGAGCTCTTGGTAAGCATGCGGCCGAATGTAAGGTTCACCTTCCACCGAGTCAAGGAAGCTTGACATGATGGAAGGCACGCTTTACTTTCGGACCATGGCAGACACGGCATCTCCCGACCGATCCACCCGCGCGGCCCGCCGCGCGGTCTTCGTCGACGGCCTACCCGTGGTCACGCTGGGCGTGGTGGCGCTGGCCCTGGGCGGCAACCCCGATCAGAGCGCCGTCCAGAAGGGCTGGTGGATCGCGACGACCACCGTGTTCTCCCTGGCCGTGGCATGGGTGCTGCTCCGTGCGTTCCGGCGCGCGGACGAGTACCTCCGCAAGATCCAGCTGGAGAGCATGGCGATCGCGTTCGCCGTCGTCCTCATCGGACTGCAGGTCGCCACCCTGCTCGACGCCGCGGGGGTCATCGAGCTGCACCAGCTCGCCCAGCTCCTGCTCATCGGCGGGATCGGCTTGTGGCTGACGATCGCCGACCTCCGCACCCGCCTGCACCGCTGATGAAGAACCGACTCCGCGAGCTGCGCGCCGCACGCCGGTGGAGCCAGGCGGACCTGGCCGACCGCTGCCAGGTCTCCCGGCAGGCCATCAACGCCATCGAGACCGAACGGTACGACCCCAGCCTGCCCCTGGCGTTCACCATCGCCGACGTGTTCGGCCTGACCATCGAGGAGATCTTCCGACCCGAGCGGCCCTGACCACGGCCGCCCGCAGCGTCGGCAGGGTCGATGAGGCCTCCGTCGGGTCGCTTCCACCCTGGAACGCTGACCAGAGTGGAAGCGAACCTCCGACCTACTTCTTCTTCGCCTTGCCCTTCTTGTCCTTCTTCTTGGTGCTCTTCTTCGCCATGGACGCCACCCCTCTCCACCACGCTGTGCCTGATGTGCCGTTACGCAGTCCGCAGCGTATGAGGACGCCGACGCACCCGGCTCATCCCGGCGGGATGACCGACGCCGGACCGGGTCAGCGGCCGGATCGCAGGATCCGGCTCACGTCGCCGAAGCTGACGGTGAGCGACCAGCCGGAGGTCGTGGACACCAGCTCGGCCCGGGTGACCCTCGGCCCCCGGGGCTCCGGGCAGGACTGGCCGACGGCCGGCGGCAGGGAGGTGCCGGAGATGCCCGCGTACGGGCCGGTGATGCGGAAACCGGCCGTCCGGGAGCTTTCGCCGTAGCCGGTCGACCCACCCCGGCGCGGCTCGCGGACCACGCGGTCGGTCAGCTCGAACCGGCCGAACTCGCTCTGGTGCTCGATGCGGAAGGAGCCCTTGCCGCAGGAGACCGAGTACGTGTCGTTCGTCCAGAAGTCGTGGCTGAAGGCAAGGTCCGCAGCGCGTGCCGCCAAAGTGTGGTCGCTCCAGCCGAACGCCTTCCGGACGTCGGCGGCGTCGGCGTAACCGGACTTGGTTTCGGCGTCGTAGCGCACCGATGCCGCGGCTGGGACGGCGTACCCGAGGGCTGCGGTGAGGGTTGCGGCAGAGACGGTGAGGTGAATGGTGCGGCGCGGGAACATCTCTGGTTCTACTCCTCGGCGTTGACCTTCGGGTTGCTACCGCGTCCAACGATCATGATGGGGTGGACGGCGCGCATAGCCTTGGCCTGTGAGTTTCGGGACGTACGCGCGCAAGGTGAGGGACCGTTCGCTGCCCTATGGGCGCCGGGTCAACGCGTTGGCGGGTTGCGTTCAGCTCTATCGACCGATCGGTTACCTGGCGACGTTCGCGTATCTGGAGCACCTTGCCGGACCGCTGCGCCGTGACGAGTATGCCCTGCTCCGGGCCGTGGACGCGCTGGCGACGAGCCGCGCGGTGTGGCTGAAGGAGCTGGATGCCTACGCCGCCCGCAGGCAGGCCGCCAAGCGGGCGGGACGGCGTAGCACGCGTCCGTCCGAGCTCAATCCGAGCAGGCCGGCCTGCTGGTACGGCGACTCGCGCCGGGCTGCCGTCTTCACGCTCGGGTTCCTGCTGAGGAACCAGGAGCGCAGTGCCCATGCCGAAGAGGACGTCGTCCGTCTCGCGCGGTCCGTCCTGGAGGCACCGGGCGACCTGAGCCCCGCACGCCTCGAGCAGGTGGACCTTCTCCGCAACCGGTTCGAACGGCTGCAGGCGGCGTCGGGGTGGCCGGATGTCGACTGGCCGAACTGGGTGAGGGCTCGCCAGTCGCTGTGGATGCTGCATCAGATCTGCTACGCGACGGCGTGAACACAGCGGCACCCCGGTCCCATCGGCCCCGGGGTGCCGCTGTGCCGTGGCGTCAGCTCTGGACGAACACCGCGACCGATCGTGCCGGGACGGTGAACGTACCGGTCGCGGACGCGAACGACGCCGTCCGCAGCGCCGGGTCCGCCGCCGTACGCTGGACCGGGTGCAGCGCCACCTTCGCTCCTCGCAGCGCGGTGACCGTCTGCCTGGCGGCTGCCGGGGTGGCGTTGAACACCACGGTGACCGACTTCCAGCGCTTGTCGAGGCCGCGCCCGTCCAGCTTCATGGTGATGACACCGGGCGTTGCGGCTCCGGCCGCCGGGAACGAGAGCCGCTTCTGCACCTCGGCCGCGGTGGGCAGGCCGAAGACCGGCGTCGACCGGCGGATCGTCAGCAGCTCGCGGTAGGTGGCGTCGGCCAGGCCGATCGCCGCGCAGTCCGGCTTCAGGGCGGGGTCGGCCAGGAGCGGTTTCGCGTACGGCCATTTGGCCTCGTTGTCGGCGGCCGGGGGAAGGCCGCGGCCGAAGCCGTTGCCCTTGGTGCAGTCCCATTCGATGCGGTTGAACCAGTCGCCGGAGTTGAACGAGTTGCGATCCAGGGACTTGGAGCGCAGCCGCTCGCTACCCGCGGTGACGAAGCCGACGCCCTGGCCGAGCGCCGTCGTGGCCAGCGCCAGGGATTGCATGCGGGCACGGTCGGTGGCCGAGGTCGACTGCGGCAGCTTGTACGCGAGAGCGTCGTACAGGATCTCGTTGTCGTGAGCATCCACGTACGTGATCGCCTCGATCGGGCGGGCGTTGTACCCGGCCGGGGAGCCGTTGTAGTCGATCTCGGCTCCCGTCTTCACCGTGCCGTCCGAAGCGGTGAACGAGTACTGCGCGAGGTTGCCGCTGAGGCCGACCTTGATGAGGTCCTGGTAATGCAGCAGCCGGGCCTTCTGCTCGTCGGCCGTGCCGTTGACGGGGTCGCCGTTGGGGGCCGTGAACAGGCCTGACGCGAAGCCCTGCACGCGCGGGTCGTCGTCGAACGGGCCCCCGCCTCGGACGGCGTCGCGCAGGCGGTCGTTGAAGGTGCCGATGCCCGTGCCGGCCATGTTCCGCTGCGTCGCCTGGACGAAGCGCGCGTTGCCGGCCACCTCGCCGAAGTCCCAGCCCTCGCCGTACACGTAGATCTTCTTGCCGTCGACGCCGTCGCGGGCGAGGGTGAGCTTGTCGAGGGCGGCCCGGACGGCCTGGATGTTCGCCTTGGGGTGATGGCCCATCAGGTCGAAGCGGAAACCGTCGATCTTGTACGCCTTCGCCCACGTGACGACCGAGTCGACGACGAGCTTGCCCATCATCGCGTTCTCGGTCGCGGTGTTGGCGCAGCAGGTGGAGTTCGCGACGGTACCGTCCTCGAGCAGCCGCTGGTAGTAGCCCGGCACGATCTGGTCGAGGATCGAGTGCGGGTCGGTGCCGGCGGCCGAGGTGTGGTTGTAGACGACGTCCATGACCACGCGCAGGCCGGTGCCGTTGAGCGCGGCGACCATCTGCCGGAACTCCTTGGTGCGGGCGGCGCCCTCGGGGTTCGTCGCGTAGCCGCCTTCCGGGGTCGTGTAGTGCAACGGGTCGTACCCCCAGTTGTAGCCGTCCTCGGCGGCCACCGCCGCGACGCATTTCTGCTGCTCGGCGGAGTCCGGCGGGAGGGCGGCCAGGTCGCAGGCGGGCTGCTTCTGGTCGGCGCGCTTCTCCGGGATGGTGGCGAAGTCGAAGACCGGCAGCAGGTGCACGTGGGTGGTACCGGCCCGGGCGAGCTGCCTGAGGTGTTTCATCCCGGGCGAGTTCGCGTCGGTGAACGCCGCGTACGTGCCCTGCTCGGAGAAGTCGCGGACCGACAGCTCCGAGATCTCGATCTTCCCGGGTGCCGGCTTGTGCAGGCGGTTCCAGCCCGCGGGGGTCAGCGCCGGGTCGCTCAGGTCGGCGATCAGGCTGTGCGTGGAGTTGGCCGACAGCGCGAGCGAGTACGGGTCGGTGACGCTCGCCGTGACGACCTTGCGGGCGGCCGGCTGCCACGCGGTCACGCGGTAGCGGTAGTACCTGCCCTTCCAGTCGCGCGGACCGGTCACCGCCCAGACGCCCGTGTGGGAGTTCCGTGCCATCGGTACGACCCGGGCGGTGGCGGCCGGGGTGTCGAAGAGCTCGAGCTGCACCGACTGCGCGGTCGGTGCCCACACCGCGAGCCGGGGCCGGCCGCCGTCGAAGACCGGGCCGAGCTTCGCGGTCGTGGCGGCGGCGTAGACGTCGTCGAGCACGCCTGCCGTCTGCACTCCGGTGGCCGAGAGCAGCTTGCCCTGCGCGTCGCGTTCGGTGACCGCGACCTGCCCGCGGAGGATCTCGCGGACGTCGGTGCCGCGCGGCAGCGTGAAGGCGCCGTACTGCCACAGGTGCGGGAACTTCTGCCGCTGCACCTCGGTGAGGCCGTTGCGCTGGGCGCGCAGCCGGATGCTGTGCTCGGGCGAGGCCGGGTCGAGGCCGCCGCCGGGCGCCCAGACCAGGTCGTAGACCCGCCCGTCGGTGCCCGCGCCGACCGGCTCGAGCGTGCTGCCGGTGCCGGTCTTCCACGCGATGGTCGAGCGGTCCAGCCACACCGCGGCGGACTTGGTCAGGTCCACGGTTCCGCCGCCGGCCTTGCGGACCACGGGCAACAGCCGATCAGGTACGCCGGCCAGCAGCCACACCTCACGCCCTGCCGAGGCGACGTCGAGCCGCTGGTCGTCGGGCAGGTCCTTGGTGTCGCCCTTGTGGATGATGTAGTTCAGCCCGGTGGCCCCGGCCTTGAGCGGCACCTTGAACGTCACGCCGAACGCGTCGGTCGCGGCGGGCGCCAGCGGCGCGGACCAGTCGGTCGGGTTCGCCGCGCCGTCCCACACGTGCAGGCCCCAGCCGCTGTAGTCGCCGTCGGCGCGGCGGTAGTGGATGACCGCCGTGTTCTCGTCCTGCTGTACCGGCGGTCGCTCGGTGCCGACCGCGGGATCGCCCTGCTTCAGCCAGACCTCGGGGTTGGCCGTCGGGTCCAGGAAACGGTCGGCCGCCACGTCCTTGGTGCCGTTCTTGTCCACCACGATGAAGCCCACGTTCTTGGCGCCGGGCTTGAGTTTCACCCAGGCGAAGCGACCGTACGCGTCCACGCCGGCGAACGGCTGCCCCTGCGGCCACGTCGTCTGGGCCGACTCGTCGATGTCGCCGAAGGCGTACAGGCCCCAGTCGTCGTAGTCACCGTCCGGCCGCTGGTAGTGCACGACCGCGTAGTCCGGCCCGGACGTGACGACGGGCGTGCCGACCTTGATGCCGCTGGTCGTGGTGGCGGTACGCCCCCTGCTGTCACGCACGGTGGCCCGGTACGTCACCGGTGTCGCGCCGGCCAGCCCGGTCAGGTCGTGGTAGATCCGGTACGGCGGGGTGTCGGCGGTGCCGAGCGTCCGCCACCGGCCGTCGCCGACCTTCGCCTGGAACGCGACGGTGGCCAGCGGGTCGCCCGTCACCGAGGCGGTCAGCTCCGTACGCGCAGGCACGAACGCCCCGGACCCGGGCGCGGTGATCTGCACGGTCGGTGCCGCGGCAGGCGCGGGGATCGTCCGGCCGGCGCGGTACGCGACCGACGACAGGGCCGGGACGGTCAGGGTGAGCTTGCCGTCGGCGCCGGTGGCGGTCGCCGCGCCGCCGCCGTAGATGCCCTGGAACGGTGAGCTCGGCGTCCACGTGTCGATGGTGACGGTCTGCGCGGTGGTCGCGTTGTTGACCGCGATCACGTACTCCTGCCGCTTGGCACGGTCGATGCGGGAAGCGGCGAAGATGCCGGGGCCGTCGGACGCGTACCGGGTGACCTGGTCGCCGTCGCGCAGGGCCGGGTGGGCCTTGCGCAGCGCGCCCAGCGTGGCGATGGTCCGGTAGATCGGGTGCCGCGTCTCGTAGTTGGCCTGGGCGTGGGTGCGGTCGGTGCCGATCAGGTCGTCGTCGAGGTAGTCCGGCGTCCTGCTGGCGAACATGTCCTGGCGGGCGTCCTTGTCGCCGCCGGGGCCGGTGAAGCCCTGCTCGTCGCCGGAGTAGACCACCGGCTGGCCGCGGGTGAGGAACATCAGCTCGTGGGCGAGCTGGTCGCGCCGCAGCTGGGCGGCGGGGTCCTTCTCGGCGGCGGCGACGAAGGAGCCGATGCGGCCCATGTCGTGGTTGCCGAGGAAGGTCGGCAGTCGGTTCGCCGAGGTGTCGTCGGTGGTGTACAGATCGTCCTTGGCGTACAGGTCGGCCAGGGCCTTGGCGGAGCCGCCGTCGGCGGTGAAGGTCTTGGCCGCGGCCTGGAAGGAGAAGTCGAGGGTGGCGGGCAGCCCGCCGCGGCGCACGTACGTGGACTCGATCTCCTGGTCGGCGCTGTAGACCTCGCCGAACATGAAGAACCCGGGCTTGCCGGCGTTCCTCGCGGCGGCCTCGATGCCGGCCGAGAACTGCGGCCAGAAGTCCAGGTTGGAGTGCTTGACGGTGTCCAGCCGGTAGCCGTCGATGCCGGTGCCGGAGATCCAGTCCGCGTAGATCTTCGTCATGCCGCGGACCACCTCGGGGCGCTCGGTCCAGAGGTCGTCGAGGCCGAAGAAGTCGCCGTACTCGCTGTTCTCGCCGACGAACGTGGAGTCGCCGCGGTTGTGGTACATCGTCGGGTCGTTCAGCCACGCCGGGACCTTGGCGTTCCTGTCCTTCGCGGCGAGAACCGGCGTGTACGGGAACGACTTGGTGTTCACGGCCGGGAAGGCGCGGCTGCCGTCGGCATAGTTGCGGTCCTCGAACGTGCGCCCCTGTGCGTCCCTGTACGGCTTCGCGGTCTTGTCGACGTACGCGTACTTGTCCTCGGCGTACTTGATGACGTCCGCGGTGTGGTTGACGATGATGTCGAGGTAGATCTTCATGCCGCGCCGGTGCGCGAGCTTGACCAGGCGCTTGAGGTCGGCGTTGCTGCCGAAATGCGGGTCGACCTGCGTGAAGTCGGTGATCCAGTAGCCGTGGTAGCCGGCCGAGATGTCGGTGCCGCTGCCCTGCACCGGCTTGTTCTTGAAGACCGGCGCCAGCCAGATCGCGGTCGTACCGAGGCCCTGGATGTAGTCCAGACGGTCGATGACGCCCCTGAGGTCCCCGCCGTGGTAGAAGCCCTTGTCGGCCGGGTCGTAGCCGGTGGAGAGGCGGTCGCCGGAGAGGCCACCGCGATCGTTGCGGGCGTCGCCGTTGGCGAAGCGGTCCGGCAGTACGAAGTAGAACTGCTCGTTGGCGGTGGCGCTGCCGGGCCGGTCGAAGCCCCAGTCCGCCGCGGGCGGCGCGGCCTGGGCGGGCGCGGGAACCCACGCGCCGAGCACGAGGAGGACGGCGAGCAGCAGCCTGCTCACCCGCGAGATCTGCACATCGAGGCCTTCCTATCGGCGGGAACGACGCACGCTAACCCCCGACGGAAGACCTATGCAAGAGCTTGCAAGACCCGTCATGCCATTACATGGAATCAGGCAGGAAACACACCGGACATCTTCGGGCGAGCGCGAATGATCGGACGCAAGATCTTGCGGGTCCCGGCGCCTACTGCCCCTGCTCGGCCTCGACCTGCTGGTTCCATTCGCGCTTGGTCGACTGCCAGCCGTCCTCGTTCAACCCCCGGCGCCAGTAGCCGGAGATCGACAGCTGAGCCATCGGGATCTGCTTCTCCACCCGCAGCAACCGCCGCAGCTCCTTGACGAAGGTCGCCTCACCGTGGACGAACGCCTGCACGTTCCCGGCCGGCCATTCGAGCTCGCGAACGGCCGCGACCAGCGCCTCCCCGACCGGCCGCCCGCCGCGATGCAACCAGGTGACGTCCCCGTCCAGCTTCTGCTCCTCGGCCGCATCGGCCACCTCGACGAACGCGTGCACGCGCGCGTCCGCGGGCATACGCTCGAGCGCCGCGGCGATGGCCGGCAACGCACTCTCGTCCCCCGCCAGCAGATGCCACTCCGCGGCCGGGTCCGGCGCGTAACCCCCGCCGGGCCCCATGAACCGCACCGGGTCACCCGGGCGCGCCGACGCCGCCCACGGCCCGGCGACGCCCTCGTCGCTGTGCACCACGAAGTCCAGCCAGAGCTCGGGAACGTCGGGCAGCCAGCGCCGCACCGTGTACGTCCGCACGACCGGCCACGAGGCCCGCGGCATCGTCTCGCGGATCAGCCCCATGTCGAACGGCTCGGGATAGGTCACGCCCGGCTGCGGGAAGAGCACCTTGACGTAGTGGTCGGTGAACTCCCCCGCCTGCACCTCCCGCAGACCGTCACCGCCCACGACGATGCGCACCATGTGCGGGGTGAGCTGTTCCACCCGGGTCACGACACCGGTCCGGGCTGATCTGTTCGGCATGCCGGTAAGGCTACCCTTATCGATCCACCCCGACGCCGAGCGCAAACGGTGCAGTCACCCCGGCGCGGGAACCTGCCACAATGCACTGACCGGCATGGCGCGCAGCTTGTCACCGAACGGCAGCGTGGAGGTGCCGGTGTACAGAACGACCCCGGCGATGAAGTCGTCGCCGAGACGGTCGGCCAGCCGGCGCAGCCCACGGAAGTCGTCGGGTCCCACGGTCGAGGCCGCCTTCACCTCGATGCCGACGACCTGGCCGGATCTGCTCTCCAGCACCGCGTCGACCTCGAACCTGCTGCGGTCGCGGTAGTGGGACAGTTCGGCGGACTGCTCGGACCAGGTGAGCTGGCGGGTCAGCTCGGAGACGACGAAGGACTCGAGCAGCGGCCCGAACGGTGCGCCGGGACGCAGCAAGGTCCTCGCATCGACCGCAATCTCGTTCGCGGCAATCCCGGAGTCGACGAATACCAGCTTCGGCGCGGCCGTCGCTCGGGTGCCCAGGTTGCGAGACCACCCTGGAATCCGCTTGACCAGGTACATCTCCTCCAGCGCCTGCAGATATCGCGCGATGGTGGGGCGGCTCAATGCGAGCGCCGACTCAAGGGAGTTGGCGGCGATGACGGTTGCGGATCGGGCGGCGAGCAGCCGTACGAGTTTGCGAAGCTCGCCCTTGCGCTGGATGTCGGACAGCTGCCTGACGTCACGGTCGATGAGCGCCTGCACATATGCGTCGAGGAAACGCTGGCGGCGCCGAGCGTCGTCACGGGCAGCAGCTTCGGGAAGGCCGCCGCGCACGATCCTGGCGGCATAGTCGGCCCGGGTCACCGTTGACTCGTGCCGCAGGTTCGGCCCGATTCTGAAGATGGCGTCGATGAACCCGTCCGGCTCGCCGTCCATCTCGCCCTGAGAGAAGGGCCAGAGCTCGACGGTCTCCATCCTGCCGGGAAGAGCGTCGGGGGCGGCAACCATCCCGAAGAGCCGCGAGGAGCCGGTGAGCAGATAGCGACCCGGGCGCGGATCTTCGTCGACAGCGGCTTTGATGGCCAGCAGCAGCTCGGGAGCGCGCTGAATCTCGTCGATCACCAACAGCTCCGAGGAGTCGACGAAACCGACGGGATCCGCGAGGGCCGCGGCTCTGTCCTGTGCCCGGTCGAGATCACGCCGCTCGACCAGCCGATCGCCCGCGACCACGCGCACAAGGGTGCTCTTACCGGCTTGCCGTGCTCCGCTGATCAGAACGACGCGGGTGTCGGCCAGCGCAGCGTTCACCTGGGCTGCGGCGTGACGAGGAACCAACCGAGCGACGGGCACAAGCCCATCATAACCCGCTAGACTTTCGATCTGCGGCAGGTTTTCCTTTCGATCTGCGGCAGACTTCGTGTTCGATTTGCTCCGGAGGAGTGTTCGATCTGCTGCGGTCGGGGTCCTACCGGTCAGGCCGATGATCAGGAAAAACGGTGATCTCGAGGCGATCGTCCGCCAAGGGCGGCGGCTGTGGCCGCGTCGCCTTCCTAACCGCCCGGCGGAACCGGTCGCTGCGCCGGTACACCAGCAGCGCCTCGACTGCCAGCCATGCCGCGGCGAGGCCCAGGATCAGCTCGCGGAGGCTGCCCGAGCTGCCGCTGCAGGCCGTTGCGACGGTGCTCAGGCCCACCACGATCCGGGTGGTCCGGGCCCAGAGGGCACCCGTGAACCCGGCGGTCAGCGCGAGGACCCCGATGAGCTCCCAGCCGCGCCAGAGCGCCCGGCCGGAGACGGGCAGGCCCGCGGCGTGGGCGGTGAGGAAGTCGCGGACGGGTTCGGTCAGGACCGACCCCAGGTCGACGGCGATCAGCCATGGGATGAAGAAGTCGGCGCTGCGGAACTGGCCGCGCAGGATCAGCCAGACCTCGAGCAGGACGACCAGCGACGGCGCCACGATGAACAGCGCGACTGCCGTGCCGGCAAGGCCTCGGACGATCTTGAGCCAGGCGGGACGGTTCCGGGTTCCGGGTTCGTCCGCACCGGGCTTGCCGAGGAACCGCGCGATCACGCTCACGGCCCGTCATCCTGGCAGGACGGCGCAACGTCGCGGGTTCACACCGTGAGGAGGGCGAAGAAGCCTCCCACCACCGGGCGGGCCTGGAAGCCCTGCTGCCGACCGGTCACCACGTCGTACCAGTCGGTCATCGGGACCCGCTGGCCGGTCGTGGTCGCGAAGCGGTACAGGCCGTCGACGAGCAGGTCGCGGATCTCGTCGTGGTCCTTGAGCCAGGCCGCCGTCCACATCTCCCAGTCGGCTTTCGTGTACGAGTGCCGCACGTCGAGCGGCACGCCGTCGGTGGCCGCGCGGGTCAGGTACCAGGAGGCCTCGCGGGCTGCCACGGACGGCGGGACCAGGCCGAGGCCGAGGAGGGCGTCGGCGTAGCCGTTGTACTTCAGGCTCCACGTGCCGTCCTGGTCGTACGCGAGCTTCAGGTGCCGGCCCGAGGGGTCGGTCGCCATCCGCTCCCACTCGGCGATGTCATGCCGGGCGGTCGCGAGGTAGGTGGTGGTGCGTCCGGCGTACCCGGCGATCCTGCTCATGGCGCCGAGCCCGACGATGCCCTTCAGGGCGAGGTTGACGCTGTGCGCGATGAAGCCGGTGAAGTCGTCCGTCTGGTTCTGCAGGTCGGGGTCCAGGGCGTGCTCGACCAGGTAGTCGGCCCACCGCTGGAAAATCGGGTAGTGGCGGGTCGCGTACGCCCGCCGCTCCCCCGCCGGGATCCGGGCCAGGTAGGCGGCGGCCATGATGAGCATGTTGGCGGACTCCTCGACGGGCATGTCCTCCTCGCCCGTGCCGGAGAGGTGGCCGTCGGCGTTCGGGTAGTGGGTGCCGAGGTCGTGGGGCGCGAACTCGTGCGGGTAGCCGCGCTTCTCCGTGTAGTCGAGGACCGGCGCCAGGAGCAGGCCGAGGTACTGCGGGTCGGCGTACAGGAAGACCGGCATGGCGGGGTAGGTCACGTCGACCGTCTGCATGTTGCCGTTGCTGGAGATCTCCTTCAGGAACGCCCACGGTTCGCCGTCCTTGACGGCCAGGTCGGTGGCCGCGTACGCCTGCCGGAAGGCGAGCGCGCACAGGGCGGCGTACTTCGCTCCGCCGGCCCGGGTCGCATCCCGTTCGATCTTCGCGTCGAGGCGTGCGCAGCGGGTGACGGCCGCGGTGAAGTCGGCGTGGAACTCGGCGACCATCTCGGGCCAGCCCCGCCAGTACTTCTTCCACAGGGGAGGCAGCTGCTCGCCGAGGTAGCTGACCACCGGCTCGCGGACGTGCCCGATGCCGAGCACGAAGGGCGCCGTGCGCGACCGCCCGACGGTTCCCAGGTCCAGGCTGTACGCGAAGACGGGCCACCGGTCGTCGATCGGTCGCGGGTTCTGCTGGTCGACGGTGCCGGAGAGGGCACCGGCGTGGGCGCGTACCTCGGCGTCGGGACCGATCTGCCAGGTCAGGCCGGGGCGTGTGGGGCTGGAGAGCACGACGGTCCCCCACTCGGCGCTGTCACCGGTCTCGCCCAGCACCCGCGGCTCGCTCTGCCCGAAGCTGAGGCTGACCACGCCGCCGTGTTCGCGCTGCTCCCAGGTGATCGGGCGGTGCGCGTCGCCGGAGGCCCACTCGCCCGACACGTCGACGTAGACCGCGACGCGATGCGGCGCACCGTCGGTGCTGCGGGCGGTCACGCTCAGGTAGCTCAACGGCTGGGACTGCCGCCGCAGGTCGCCCGGGGTCACCGGGGACAGGAACGTCACCGTCAGCTCGACGCCGCGCTGCTCGAGCACGAACTCCGACCTGGTCGCGGTGACCGTCAGCGACGTCTGGCGCATGGCGGGGAAGGGGTTCGGCCCCGGCGACGC
The DNA here is from genome assembly GCF_040676695.1 of Actinoplanes sp. NPDC049548. Lineage (NCBI taxonomy): Bacteria > Bacillati > Actinomycetota > Actinomycetes > Micromonosporales > Micromonosporaceae > Actinoplanes > Actinoplanes sp. NPDC049548. The sequence goes on along the minus strand of NZ_JBFAPM010000020.1, from coordinate 128,475 downwards.
CGGTGATCCCAGGAACAGCAGCGGCTCGCCGTCGATGACGGCGAGCCCGGTCATGGCGGTCACCCGGCCGGTCCAGAAGGTGGGCCAGCTGCCGGGCAGGTTGTCGGCGGCGAGCCAGGTGCTCAGGTACGGCGAACGCACGGCCAGCGGCACGGCGGGCGGGCGGAACGCCTCGGCCGGCACACGCGGGGGCGCGGCGGCCACCGGCGCTCCAGGCGTCAACGCCCCGGCGGCGAGGCCGGCCGCACCCACCTGGAACAGTCGTCGTCGCTCCATGAAACTCCCCGATCCCGAACACAACTCAACGAGATCAAACTAGACCGGACACGACGCGCGCGCTAGTGATGATTTTCGATGTCCGGGGGAACGGCGAGGGCGACGGCGAGCTGGAGCAGCCACTGCGGGTCGCGGAGGCGGTCGCCGTACAGCTCCCGGAGGCGCGACATGCGGTAGCGGACCGTCTGCGGGTGCACGAACAGCTCCGCCGCCACGTCCTCGCGCCGGCCCTGGTGCAGCAGCCAGCTGCGCAGCGTCTCCACCAGCTTCGCCGCGGTGGCCTCCCGCTCCCCGGCCAGCGGCGCCAGGGCGCGCTCGCGCAGGTCGGCCAGCGCCTGGCAGTCCGCGGTCACGACAAGCGTCAGCAGGTGGTCGTCGGTGTCGACGGCGGCGGTGCCCACGGGCCGTACGCCGAGCCGGGACACCCGCACCGCCCGGGCGAGCGACTCGCGAGCGTTCAGCCACGGCCGGGCGGGTCCGGCGATCGCGGAACGGCCGGCCAGCAGGCGCAGCAGGTGGGCGCGGGACGGGCCGTGCGCGTCCGGGACCAGCAGCACCGACGTCTCCGGCTGGTCGGGGCCCGCCTCGGCGACCAGCAGGGTGCGCGGGTCGAGCAGGTCGGCGACCGGACGGGCGGCGCGCTCCGGCACGAGCACCGCGGTCAGGGTCTGCGGCGGCGCCCATTCCGCGCGTTCCGCCGCGGCGATCACGGCGTGGGCGGACTCGCCGGCGGCCAGGGCCTGGGCCAGCAGTTCGAGGTGGCGCCGGCGGGCCCGTCCGGAGGAGGCCAGCTCGTCGGCGTGCCCGGCGACGCTCGCCGCGGACAGCTCGTCGATGTACGCGAACACCAGCTCGGCGAAGTGGGCGATGGTGGACGCGGGCTGCCCCGCGGCGACACTGATCGCGGCGAGCTCACGCCACGACACCCGGGCACCCACCCGGTACGCCGCGAGCAGCGCGTCGAGGCTCCGGCCGGAGCGCGCCTCGCCGCGGCCCAGGGCGTACGCTGCCTCGAGGGCTGGGGCCAGCGGGGCGCGTGAGTCGGAGCCGGGCGCCCGGGAGACCAGGTTCAGGAACGTGCCGAGGGCCGCCTGCACCGCCCGCTCGATCTTGACGCCCAGCTCGCCGGCGAACGCCTTCGTGTACGCAGGGACCTCCGCGGTGATGGCCGTGATCGTCTGCACGGCGACGTCGGGCAGCCCGTGCCGAAGGGGTGCGACCAGGTCCCTCGAGAGCCGGAAGTCGCGTACGTCGGGCAGCGTCTCGTCCATCCCGGCTCCAGGTTTGATCGCATCTTCTTGTCTCCAGCGAACAATAACTCCCCAGCATTTCACTTCGGCAGGTCAGGCATTCGTTCCCCGGACACAGCACGCTTAAGACATGGCTGTGACACGGACGCTGCGGTCCGGGGCGTGGCGGGTCGTCGAGCTGATCACGACCCCGCTCGTCCCGGCTGACTACCTCGATCAGGTCGCCCCGCTGCGCAACGCCTCGGTGCTGCGCGCCAAGATCGTCGCGGTCCGTCCCGAGACCGCGAACAGCGTCACGCTGACCCTGCGGCCCGGACGCAACTGGCGTCCGCACGTGCCCGGGCAGTACGTCCGGCTGGGCGTCGACGTCGACGGCGTACGGCTCTGGCGCTCGTACTCGGTGACCAGCGCACCCCGGCGCGGCGACGAGCGGTTCACCGTGACCGTCAACGCGATCCCCGGCGGCGTGGTCAGCACGCACCTCGTCCGGCACGCGAAGCGCGGCATGATCCTGCACCTGGACGTGCCGGCGGGCGAGTTCACGCTGCCCCCGGCCGTTCCGGCGAAGGCACTGTTCGTGACGGCCGGCAGCGGCATCACCCCGGTGATGGGCATTCTCCGCAGCCACCCGCAGCTGACCGACGTGGTGGTGGTGCACTCCGCGCGTACCGCTGAGGACGTGGTGTTCGGCGCGGACCTGCGGGCGCTGGCCACGCAGGGACGGATCCGCCTCGTCGAGCGGCACACCCGCACCGACGGCCGGATCAAGCCGGCCGACCTCGACGAGCTGGTGCCCGACCTGTTCGAGCGCGAGACCTGGGCCTGTGGGCCCAACGAGCTGCTCGACGACCTCGAGGAGCACTGGGAGCAGGCCGGCGCCCGGGAACGGCTGCGGACCGAGCGGTTCCGGCCCACGGTGGTCGCCGACGGCGCCGGGGGCGGGAGCGTCGCCTTCACCCGTACCGGAAAGACCGTCGAGGCCGGCGCCGCGGAACCGCTGCTGGAGGCCGGCGAGGCCGCGGGGGTGCTGATGCCCTCCGGCTGCCGCATGGGCATCTGCTTCAAGTGCGTGCTGCCGCTGCGTGAGGGCGCGGTGCGCGACCTGCGCGACGGCACGCTGACCGTCGCCGAGCCGGGCGACTCCATCCTCGTCCAGACCTGCATCAACGCCGCCGCCGGCCCCTGCCGCATCGAACACTAAGAGGTACCACCGTGACCACTCTGCAGCGCAAGAACGCCAACCCGATCGCCCACCTCACGCCCGAGGACATCGAGGCGATCGGCGTCGAGCTGGACGCGATCCGCGACGAGGTGGTGGAGAGCCGGGGCGCTAGCGACGCCGCGTACATCCGGCGGGTGATCGCGGTGCAGCGGCGCCTGGAGATCGGCAGCCGCGCGGTGCTGCTGTTCTCGCTGTTCCCGCCGGCCTGGCTGCTGGGCACGGCCGGCCTGTCGGTCGCCAAGATCCTCGAGAACATGGAGATCGGCCACAACATCCTGCACGGGCAGTGGGACTGGATGCGCGACCCGAAGATCCACTCCACCACCTGGGAGTGGGACAGCGCCACGCCGGCCAAGCAGTGGCAGCACTCGCACAACGAGCTGCACCACACGTACACCAACGTGGTCGGTAAGGACAACGACCTCGGGTACGGCATCATGCGCGTCGACGAGGACCAGCCCTGGCACCCGGTCTACCTCGGCCAGCCGCTGTGGAACTTCATCAACGCCGTCTTCTTCGAGTACGGCATCGCCGCGTACGACCTCGAGCTCGGCCGCAACCTCAAGACCAAGAAGCGCCGGCGCTCGCCGGAGTTCAAGGCCCGGCTCAAAGAGGTCCGCCGCAAGATCGGCAAGCAGATGCTCAAGGACTACGTGGTGCACCCGGCGCTGTCCGGCCCGTCGTTCCTGCACACCATGGCGGCCAACGCGACGGCCAACATCATCCGCAACCTGTGGAGCCACTCGGTCATCATGTGCGGCCACTTCCCCAACGGGGTGGAGACCTTCGAGCGCACCTCCATCGAGGGCGAGACCCGCGGCGAGTGGTACCTGCGCCAGATGCTCGGCTCGGCGAACATCAGCGGCAGCAAGCTGATGCACATCATGACCGGCAACCTGTCGCACCAGATCGAGCACCACCTCTTCCCCGACCTGCCGAGCAACCGCTACGCGGAGATTGCTCCCAAGGTCCGGGCCCTGTTCGAGAAGTACGACCTCAAGTACGTCACCGGCCCGATGCCGAAGCAGGTCGCCTCGGCGTGGGCGAAGGTCTTCCGGCTGTCGCTGCCCAACCGCGGCCCGGCCTCGGTCCGCCCGCCGCGCAGGAAGATCGACCCGGCGAACCGGCCCGCCCCCCGCTGGCAGCGCGCCGAGCCCAAGCCGGCGAGCTCCTGAGGCGCAGCCGTCACCACGGCTCCGTGCCGATGACGACACCGCCCACCGAGCCGTGGCCCGACAGCGAGTCGATCGACATCGAGCAGCTGAACTCGGCGTTCGGGTGCCGGCCGGCGATCCGGCCGACCCGGATGCCGAAACATCGCCCGGCGGCCACCTGCCGGACGGACACGGCGGCACGCACCCGGAGGCTGATCGGGAGCGGCGTCTCTCCTCCCTGCAGGATGTCGATGTCCACGGCGGAGAAGCTCCCGCCGAGGACGCGGCCCACCGAGGTGGCGGCCGTCAGCGATCCCCTGTCGGCCGGGTAGTAACCGTCTCCGTGGCGAGACTGGACGGTCAGGTGCGGTGAGCTGAGCGTGAACGTACTGCCGACGACGTCGTCCACGCTCTGACTGGCGTCCAGCCGGGACTCGCCGCGTGACCGCGTACGCCGTGAGCCGGCCCCTGGCGCCCGCGGGACGAAAGTGCGGCGCAGCCTGCCGTATCCGTCCCAGGCGGCGTCCGCGTCCGTGGCGGGCACGGGCGGCAGGCCCGGCATGGCCAGACCGAGATCGGCCGCCATCACCGCGGCCAGGGCGGCGCAGTCCGTCGCCCTGGCGTCGGCCCTCGTACCGAGGTCCGAGGTGCCGGCCAGGACGGCGACCTCGCGACTGGTCAGGGCCGCAATGTAGAGCGTGGCCGCCGCCTGCAGCCAGTCCCCGCCCGCGCCGCCGGTGAGCAGGCTCGCCGCCACAGCCGTCGCCGGCGGGGGAACGAAGTAGGCGACGGCGTCGGGGGACGCGAACGGGTCCACGTCCTGCTGCCGCACACTCAGCGCCACGGAGGCGGTGACGCCGGCGGGGACGACCATGAGCGGATGTCCGCCGACGACGAGGCGGCCGGCACCATGGACGCTGATCGCCATCCTCCCGTTCGCGCCGAACAGGTACGGCGGGTGAGTGCCCGTTCCGCTGTGCAGGAGCAGATACTCGGCGGCACCGCGTACCAGGGGGTCAGCGTCCTGCGCGGCGTCGAGCAGCACGCTGATCGGCGTCGAGCCGTCCAGGGCTCGAAGCCGGTCGCGTGGCGCTGCGCGGGCGTCGAACGACTGGCCGGGCGCCGGGGAGCGACTCCGGAGGGCGGCGACGCGGCTGTCGAAGTCCTTCTGCACCGTCGCCGAGGGCCTGCGGTTGCGACTCGCCAGCCAGACCCGTACGGCCATGTCCGCGTCCCAGCCGGCCACCGCGTCGACGTAGCTGTCGTGTTCGCCACCGGCGTCCACGATCTGCACGACCGCGCGTTCCGCACCCGCCGCCACCAGGTTCCGCAGCGCGACGTCAGGGTCGGCGTGCCCGGTCGCCCACTGCGCGGCGAACCAGTCGGCGTAGCGGCCCCGGCGGAAGCCCACATGCTCGGTGCCGTCCTCCGCGGTGGTGAGGTCCACGACGCTGGACCGGGCGGCCAGCCTGAGGAACGTCTCCGCGGTCCAGTCGGCCGGCAGGACGTTGCGCCGGCGGTGGTGCAGGCGCGCGATCCGGTCGAGCTCTCGGCTCAGGTCAGTCAGCAGGTCATCGTCCATCTCGACCGCCGTCCGGCGGTTCCGGAGCAGCTCGTACGCCAGCCGGCCGAGCACCGGAACGACGACCCGCTGGTGGTCGAACACCGAAGCGGCCTCACTCAGCCGCCGGCGCAGGTCAGGGCCGAGGACGGTGGCGAGGGAGGGCCGCTCGACCTCGCGTCGCCGGGGCGTCTGCGCCCACGCCGCCAGCAGGTCCGGCCGGCTCAGCAACGCGAGCAGCAGCGGTTCCCTCGGCGCCCAGCGGTCGACGGCCGCGCGGAGGTCGTCGCGCCCATATCCGTCGAGGAGCCGGCCCACCGCATCCGGGCTCAGCGGGAGGAGGTCGAGGCGCTGAGCCGACGGCAGCAGGGCGAGGTGCTCCCCTTCCGTCGACTCGGCGGCCGCGACCACCACGGTGGCGTCGGCGGGCCGGGCCTGGGCGAGCTCGGTGAGCGCGGGTCCGAGCGTGTCCCCCGGCGCGGGAGCGACGTCGTCGATCAGCAGCCGGAGCCGGTCACCGCCCCGGCGCCACGAGCGCAGCAGGCTCCCGCTGTGGACGCGGTTCTGCTCCGCCGCCAGCTCCAGCAGCGTGTCCGCATCGCCGTGGACGACTCCCGCCAGCGAGACGTACAGCGTGGGGCCGGCGGCCGTGCCCGGGGAAGGCCGCCTCGTGCAGCATCGATGTGGTCTTGCCGCTGCCGTGCGGGCCGGCCAGCACGAAGAGGCCCGGGCCCGGGGCGGTCACCGCCAGCGGACCGGTCAGACGTTGCTGGAAGCCGTCGCGGTCCCGTTCCTCGCGGAGCACGTCCAGCTCGACGTAACGGGAGTGGACCTGGCGCTCGGACATCGCCGCGTTCTGCGTTCGCATGTGCGCCCGGAAGCGCCGCCGCGGCGGATCCGAGTCGAGGACGAGCGGCACCTCGTGGTGGCCGGCGAGATGACGGGTGACGGCGGAGGCGACCTGACGCGAGAGCTCCTCGACCGACCCGAACAGGCCGACCACGTGCCGGCGAGCCAGCCGCTCGCGCAGGGCGGTGATCCGGTCCCCTCTGCCGTTGTCGCCGGTTCGTGAGTCCATCAGGGGCGGCGGCCAGGGCGCGTCCTCCCGGAGCAGGAAGATCAGGCGCGGGATCGCCGAGACACCGGCCTGCAGGTACTCCCGCTCGGTGATGGAGAGTCCGGCCGGATCGTCGTCACCCGGCACGTACCCGTAGCGCCAGGCGAAGAGGCCCACGTAGACGTCGGAGTCGGCGACGTCGCGCAGGCACTTGTCCACCGGCCGCTCGTCCGCGGCGACATAGTCCTCCATCGCCGTGACGTCGTGCCCCAGCTCGCGCAACGCCCGGTAGACGCCCTCCCGCTCGTCCTGGAGGTCACGGAACGTCGAGGACACGTAGATCCGGGCCACATGGCAGTTTTATCAGCATGGACAGCTGGTGGCGCGACGCCGTGGTGTACCAGATCTACCCGCGCTCGTTCGCCGACTCCGACGGCGACGGGGTCGGCGACCTGGCCGGCATCACCGCCCGGCTGGGGTACGTCGCCGGGCTGGGCGCGGACGCCGTCTGGCTGACGCCGTTCCAGCGCTCACCCCAGGCCGATCACGGGTACGACGTCAGCGACTACCGCGACGTCGACCCGCTGTTCGGTGACCTCGCCGCGTTCGACGCGTTGCTCGCCGAGGCGCACGCGCGGGGTCTGCGGGTCATCGTCGACGTGGTGCCGAACCATTGCTCGGCCGAGCATCCGCTGTTCCGCGCCGCGCTCGCGGCCGGGCCGGGCAGCGCCGAGCGCGCCCGGTTCCACTTCGCCGACGGCCGCGGGCCGGGCGGGGACGAGCCGCCCAACAACTGGCCCAGTGTGTTCGGGGGCCCGGCCTGGACCCGGGTCACGGAAGCCGGCGGGCGGCCCGGCCAGTGGTATCTGCATCAGTACGCGCCGGAGCAGCCCGACTGGAACTGGCGGAACCCCCGCACGGCCGAGTTCTTCGACGATGTCCTGCGGTTCTGGTTCGACCGTGGCGTCGACGGGCTGCGTATCGACGTTGCGCACGGGCTGGTCAAGGCGCAGGGGCTGCCGGATCTGCCCGACCCGCACACCGTCGCGCCGATGCGGCTGCGGGGCAACCCGCTCGCCTGCGACCAGGACGAGGTGCACGACGTATACCGGCGGTGGCGGGTGCTAGCCGACTCGTACGACCCGCCGCGGGCGCTCATCGGCGAGGTCAACCTCGACCCGGAACGGGCCGCTCGGTACGTCCGCCCCGACGAGCTGCACCAGGCGTTCGCCTTCGCCTTCGTCACCGCACCGTGGGATGCCCGGCGCTGGCGCGACATCGGCAGCCGGCTGCTCGCTCACGGCGACGTCACCTGGGTGGTGGAGAACCACGACGTGGTACGTACGCCGACCCGGTACGGCAATGCGGCACGCGCCCGCGCCGCCCTGCTCACCATCCTCGGCCTGCCCGGCGCCGCCTATGTCTACCAGGGACAGGAGCTCGGCCTGCCCGAGGTGGCGGTGCCGTCCTCGGCGCGGCAGGACCCGGCGTGGGCCCGCAGCGGGATCAGCCGGGACGGGTGCCGGGTGCCGCTGCCGTGGCACCGGGACCCCGCCGGCGCCTTCGGCTTCTCGCCCGCCGGGTCCGCGCCGCCGTGGCTTCCGGTTCCGCGCGGGTGGGGTGAGCACGCGACCGAGGCCGAGCCCGAAACCCTGGCACTCTGCCGGGCGGCGCTGGCCCTGCGGCGGCGATGGCTCGCCGACGGGCTGGGGGCGGACGATGCCGTCGAGTGGGCCGTGCACGACGGTGACCTGCTGCTCGCCGTACGCGGAAAGGGTCTGGCCGTCGCTGTCGCCATGGGCGGCCGGCCCGTGCCGCTTCCGGCCGGGGACGTAATGCTGGCGAGCGGACCGCTCACCGGGGACGGTCACCTGCCGCCGGACACCGCGGTCTGGCTCAGCCGTCGACGGCCTGCAGGTCCGGGCCGAGGCCCAGGATCGCCATGACGCGGCGCGCCGGCGCGGGAGGGCGCACGACGCTCACGTCGCACGGAAAGCGGCTGCGGCTGGCGACCAGCTCCGCCGCGGCCGCCGAGCAGAAGAACGTGACCGCATCGAGGTCGACCGAGATGCGCGCCGGCCGATGCCGGGACACCTCGTCCAGGAGGGCCCGGAGCCGGGGCGTGGCATGGTCGTCGAGGTCGCCGCTCACCTCGACGACGGCGGCGCGGCCGGCCTCCCAGCGCACTGCGGTCGTCATGACGGCGGGAACATCCAGAGAATGCATGATGCGGTCCAGCCTAGGCTGCCCGGCGGCGGACCGTCAGGGATCACCGGTCCGAACACGACAATGATCGGCCCGCACCCCTCGGCGGATCGGTCATCCGCGACCGGACGAACACCTACCGCCGGTCCCCGAGCAGGTCGTCCAACCAGGCATTACGGAAGATCCCTCGGGGGTCGTACGCGTCGGCCAGCGCGACGAAGTCGCTGAAGCGGTCGTACTGGTCGCGGATCGTCTCCGAGGGGACGGTGTAAACCTTGCCCCAGTGCGGGCGGGGGTCGAGCGGGGCCAGCGCCTGTTCCAGCTTCGCCACCACCGGCAGGACCGCCTCGGTGTCGGCGATCCAGGTGAAATGCAGGGCGAAGGTGTCGCGGCGGTAGTTGGGGCTCAGCCACAGGTCGTCGGCGGCGATCGTCCGCAGCTCGCAGATCTGCAGGACCGCGGCCACGTCCGCGCCGATCGCCTGCACCGCGTCGACGGCCTCCAGGGCGCGCTCGCGGGCGACGTGGTACTCGGACTGCAGCTCCTCGCCACTGCTCGGGGTGAACTCCATCCGGAAGTGGGGCAGCCGGGTGTGCCACGGCCCCGGCTCCCCCGACTGGTCGGTGCTGTTCAGGGCGGGCATGCCGGGCACCGGGTGGCGGGGGCCGTCGGCGCGGCGGGCGCCGTACCAGTCGCCGGCCGGCACCGGGTCCTTGCGCTTGAGCCAGGCCATGTTCGGGTCGGGGCTGGTCCAGTTCGTGAAGAGGCTGACGCTGTAGCCGTCGGCGAGCATCTCCGGCAGGTGCGCCTCCAGCGACGCGCGGGGGACGTCGTCGAAGACGTACTGGCGGATCTCGTACGTGGGCTCGACGTCCAGGGTCAGCGCGGTGATCACGCCGAGGGCGCCGAGGTGCACGACCGCCCCGGCGAAGACGTCGCCGTCGGTGTCGCGGCGCAGGGTGACCAGTTCACCGTCGCCGCGGACCAGCTCGATGCCGGAGACCGCGGTGGCGAGGTTGGCGTGGCGGCCACCGGAGCCGTGCGTCGCTGTCGCGATGGCGCCCGCCACCGAGATGTGCGGGAGCGACGCCGTGTTGTGCAGGGCCAGCCCTTCCGCGTCCAGCCGGGCGAAGAGCTCGCCGTAGCGGATGCCGCCGTCGACCCGGACCGTCCTGCGGTCCTCCGCGACCTCGACGATGCGCGGCAGCCCGGTCAGTGAGAGAAGGTCACCGCCGGTGTCCGCCATCCGGTTGAAGGAGTGCCCGCTGCCCAGCACCTTGACGGGGTTCCCGGCGGCCACCAGCTCCTGCACCTGTTCGACGGAGGCCGGCCGGTGCAGCCGGCGCGCGCCGAAGACGATGTTGCCCGCCCAGTTGGTCACCCGTTCGTCGCTCATGGGTCCAGCACATCACGAATGCACCGGGCGGGACATCGATGTGGAAGATCAAGAGGCGCGGGGCGGCGTCCAGGTGGTGGGGATGTGCCCCACGCGTACCCGCTGGGGGTGGTCACCCACCGGGACCGTCGCGACCCGCCTGCCGGTCGCGAAGCTGATCGCCGTCACCTGGTCGGCGCCCGACTCGGAGATCACGCAGTCCAGACCGTCCCCGCTGACCGTCGCCCAGTACGGCTTGTTCGCGGGGACCAGCTCACCCTGGGCCAGCGTCGCCCGGTCCACGATCGTGGCGTAGTCGTCCATGGTGCCGGCCACGCAGAGCTTGCCGCCGTCCGGGCTGATCGAGAGCCCGTGGTGCCGCGAGTCGTTCACCCAGGTGGTGCGGTCCTCGCTGGTGGCGGGGTTCTTGGGCAGCTCCTTGACGCGGGTGACCCGGTCGCTCGGCACGTCGTACTCGACCAGTCCGTTGAAGAAGGAGACCTGGAAGTACAGCTTCTTCTCGTCGGGGGTGAAGACGGCCGGGCGGACCGCGTCGGACAGGTCGGAGCGGCCGAACGCGTCGAGGCGGGGACGCATGTCGATCTCCCGTACCGTCTGGAAGGTCCGGGTGTCCGCGATCGTGATGTGCCGGTCGCCCTTGGTCCAGTCGGCGGAGGGGTCGTCGAGCGACGTGTTGACCTCGCCGATCGACATGTTCCACAGGTAGCGGCCGCCATCGGTGTAGACGTTCTCGTGCGGCTTGTCGCCGGCGGTGAAGGAGCCCAGCTGCCGGCCGGTGACGATGTCGAGCACGTGCACGGTGTTCGAGGTGGACGCGGAGACCGCGACCGCCCGGCCGTCGGGCGACACCGCCATGTGGTCGGAGCGGAAGCCGGAGACCGGGAACCGCCAGCGGACCGCCCCGGTGGCCAGGTCGATCGAGACCACGTCGGCGAAGCTGGGCCGCGAGACGACCAGCGCGCTGCCGTCCGGAGTGGTGTACATGTCGTCGACGAGCTGGTCGTGGCCCTCGCCGGGACCGAGCTGCACGCCGAGGTAGAACGCGAGCTTGACCGGGTTGAGGTAGATCTCCCAGAGCCGCTCGCTCTTGTCCGGCACGACGTTGATCCGGCCCAGCTTGGCGAAGTCGCCGCGCGAGGCGATCACGTCGACGGTGCCCTCCCAATTGTTACCGACGAACATGACCTCCTTGAGCGCCGGCGCCGCGGCCTGCGCGGGCACCGCCGGTACGACCGCGATGATCAGGGCTACCAGGGCCTTCGGTACGGATCCAGCGCGCACGGACGCCTCCTGCGGCGACGGGCGGGGCGCGGCTGGGCGGTTCCGCCGGACGCCTCGCGATGTTACTTTGCGGTAACGCATAGGGAACAATGAATCGCCTCGCGCCGGTAGAGGACGGGAACCAATGCCGCAGCCGCCCGTTGTGCACCGCCCACAATCGCGCGAGGACGCCCTGACCGCCCTGGTGGCCGACCTCGCCGCGGACGTGCAGCTCGTCGACGACGTGGTGCGCGCCGCCCGCTGCGAGTCCCCCGGCATCGCCCGGATGCCCTGGTCGGAAAGCCGGCGGCACGTGACCGCCCTGCTCGCCGCCGGGTTCGCGGCCTTCACCGGCGACGGCGAGCCGGACTTCGGTGCGGCGGCGCGCTTCGGTGCCGAACGGGCGGCGCTGGGCGTACCGGTGGCGGCGCTGCTGTCCGGGCTGCACGCGGGCCGCAGCCGGATCCTGGAGATCGCGATCGAGCGGGGCCGCAGCTGCGGCATCGCGACCGAGGTGATGCTGCAGGCGCTGCTCGAGCTGGACCGCTACGGCACCCGGCTGGAGCGGCACGTCGTGACCGGGTACCGGGCCGCCGAGCGGGAGCTGGGCCGCGACTACCGGGACGCGCGGATCGGCCTGCTGCGCCGGTTGCTGCTCGGCGAGGACGACGGCACCGCCCCGGATCCGGGCCGGTTCGGTCTGCGCGCCGGCGGGAGCTATCACTGCCTGGTGTCCGATGCCGCCGATCCCGCGCGGGTCCGCCGCCTCGAGCAGGGATTCGCCCGGTGTGGCGGCGTCATGGCTCCGGTGGCCGGGCTGCTCGCGGGGCTCACGCCGCGGCTGCCGTCGGCACCGCCGGATCCCGCCGCCCTGGTGGTGACCTGTCCGCCGGTCCCCCTCGAGCAGGCGCCGGCCGCGTACGCCCTGTGCCTGACGGCCCTGGCGGCAGCGGCCGGCGACGCGCTCACGGGGATGCACGACGTCGTCGATGTGGCCGGCGAGACGGCACTCGCGGCCCAGCCGATGCTCGCCGGCTTCCTGTCCCGGAGCCTGCTGGGCGCCCTGAACCCGGGCGACGAGTTCCACCACGACCTGGTGTCGACGGCATTGGCCTATCTGGACGAGGGCCAGCGGCTGGACCGCACCGCCGAGGCGCTGCACCTGCACCCGAACACGGTGCGGTACAGGCTGCGCCGCCTGCAGGAGCTGACCGGGCTCGGCGAGCGCCTGACCGTGCTCGACACCGTCCGCTGGTGGTGGGCGCTGCGGTCCTGGCCGGCACCGCCGGCCGCCGGTCATCGAAGCTGATTCATGTCTTGACGGTGCTTCCGGAGCGGGGCTACCGTCCGTCCCATTGGAAAAACCACCTTTTCTGGATCCATTCGCGGACAGGAGTCCCGACGGTGACCGATCCCCGCTCCACAACCCCGGGCCGTACCAGCTGGCGCCGATTCGGCGTGGTGATGGCGCTCAGCACCGTCGCCACCGCCGGCGTGGTGTCGCTGATCTCGCACGGCGCGCTGGCGGCGACGTTCGTCGTCTCGGGCCAGCAGTTCAAGGTCAGCGCCGACGAGCTCGTGGCCACGGGCTTCATCCAGTACGGCACGGTGGACGCCCGCATCGAGCCGGGCAGCGATCCGCAGTCGCAGAAGCCCGAGCCGGTCGCGGTCTCGGCGATGAAGACCGCCACCCTGAAGAACCTGTGCCAGTCGGTCGTCACCGACCTCGGCGACTTCGGTTCGGTCAGCCTGGTGATCCACGCCGGAACCGGCGCCCAGCCGGTGACCGCCAAGAACATGGTCGTCGACATGTCGCAGCTCGACGGCAACGCCAAGTTCGAGACCATCGAGATCGGCCGCGACGCGTCCACGCTGGACAAGGGCCCGGACAACGACCCGGGCGAGAAGGCGCAGCGCCGCGAGGGCTTCTTCAGCCAGCAGGCCGACAAGGTCACGATCACCGACCTCAAGCAGGTCGCCTGGGCCACCTCGGCGGGCGAGTTCAACCTGCGCAACCTCAAGCTGGCCCTGCACTGGGGCAAGGACGAGTGCTTCTAAGGAGAAACGATGCGACACCTTCGCCGTACGGGCGTCGTCGCCGCCCTCGGCCTCGGCCTCGGCGTGCTGCCCGCCGTTCCCGCCCTGGCGCTCGCACCCGGCACCACCGTGGGGCCGGCCGGGCACGCGTACGCCGCCTCGCTGGTGAGCGGCACCACCGCCACGTTCGTGGTGGGCAATACGACAGTGACCTGCAACCAGTCGGGCAATACCGGTCAGGTGCCGGCCGAGCCCGCCAACACGAGCCCCGACGGCCCGGTGGTGTCCACGCTGACCCCGGCCACGTTCAGCAACAACGGCGGCAACTGCCCGACCAACGTGCTGTTCACGACCGCCCGCACGGCGTCGAACAACACCAACGGCGAGTGGACCATCGCCCTGCAGTACGACCCGGCCGGCTCCACCGGCACGATGACCATCCCCACCGCGGGCGTAATCACCACCATCTCCGGCCTCGCCTCCTGCACGGTGACGGTGGCCCCCGAAGGCCCGGCCACGCTGAGCGGGCCGTGGATCGACGGCACCGACACCAGCGCGCCGGTGCTGGACTTCTCCGCCGGCGTGAGCCTGCCGATCCGGGTGACCGGCGGCCTCACCTGCCCCACCGGCGCCACCACGGCGACCTTCCGGGCCCGGTACGCGATCAGTGACACCACGGACGCGACCCAGCAGATCACCGTCACCGACGGCACCGTCGCGCCGCCGCCTGAGGGGTAGGCGCCCTTCAGCCGGAGGCAGCGACCCGGGCCGCGACGGCCGGACCCAGGAACGGCACCAGGACGAAGTAGGTCAGGTCGGGCAGGCGGTCCGGAAGCTCCGCCACCCGGCCGGTCGAGACCAGGTCGAAGATGACCCCGTAGACGCCGGCGATGACGGCCTCCACGACCCCGGCGGGAACGACGGGCCCGCCGGGGCGCTGGGGTACCTCGGCGAAGAACCCGCCATAGCTCTCCAGCAGGATCCGCCGGCGTTCCCGCGCCCGCGGCCCGGCGGCCAGCACCTCCACCACCGCGAGCACCGCGAACGCCGGCTCGGCGGCCAGCAGCCGCAGCAGTGTGTCGAGCCCGCAGTGGATGCGCTGCGGCCAGCTCGCGGGCCGGGCGAAGGCCTCCGCGACCGTCTTCTGCATCAGCTCGACGCCCAGGTCGAAGGCGGCGAGCAGGCATGCCTCCTTGTCGGTGAAGTGCTCGTAGAAGGCGCGCGTCGACACGCCCGCCGCGGCGCACACCTCGGTCAGGGACGCGTTCGCGTACCCTTTCTCGGCCACCACCCGCGCCATCGCGTCGATCAGCCTGTCCCGCTGGGTCCGCGAGACGAACTCGCGCGGCAGGTCGTGACGGCCCCTGGGCAGACGGGCCACCTCCACGGCGGACCCCGGAAGCCGCTCCCGCTCGCCGGCGACCATGGTGCCCCCTTGCTGCGTATCCCGTGCGTCCCGTCGCCAGCAGCCTAGTGGGAGGTCAGCGCAGATCCGCCACGGCGGCGGTGACCTCGGCTCTCAGCGGCGGCGGCAGCGGCAGCGGCGCGTAGCCGGTCGCCGTTCACGCAGTGTTCCGCTTCACGGGTACTGCATCCAGGCGCGCATGTCACCGCGCGGGTCGAAGAGGTACGCGCCGTCGCCCAGCGCCTGCTGGTCGTCGGTCGGGTTGTCGAACACCGGCGCGGTCAGGCCCCAGTACTTGTGGGTCGCCGTGTCCTTGCCCTTGCCGACGTGCAGGAAGACCGAGCCGCCGGCGGGGACCACAGTGCCCGCCGGGAAGACGTAGCGGCGCAGGCCGGAGTCGCGGATCCACCAGCCGCCGATCGCGACCTGGTACGGGGAGGCGTTGTCGACGCGTACCCATTCGCCGTTGAGGTTCTGGTCGTCGAGGCCGTCGGCGTCGTAGTTGACGAAGGTCGAGATGGCCGCGCTCTGGAACGGGCCGCTGCCGCACGAGTCGGTGTCGAACAGGTTGAGCCCCTCCTGCGCGGCCCGCGCCTGGGCCACCCGGTAGGACGCGTTGGAGGCCCACTCGCCCTTGAACGGCTGCCACAGCGCGAGGCCGTGGCGGATCAGGTCGAGGCCGACGTCGTGCCAGACGCCGTTGATCCGTACCTGGACGGAGCGCAGCGGCCGGTTCTTGCTGGAGCTCGACGCGTGCTGCGCCGTCAGCCGGACCACGCCGCCCCCGGCCTTGACCAGCCGCTCGAAGCGGGCGGCGGCGGCGAGGGCGTGGCACTCGCCGCGGCGGCGGGCCG
Source organism: Actinoplanes sp. NPDC049548 (assembly GCF_040676695.1). Taxonomy (NCBI): domain Bacteria; kingdom Bacillati; phylum Actinomycetota; class Actinomycetes; order Micromonosporales; family Micromonosporaceae; genus Actinoplanes; species Actinoplanes sp. NPDC049548. The sequence continues at coordinate 112,798 of NZ_JBFAPM010000020.1, read as the reverse complement.
GGATCGTCGAGTAGACCGTCATCTCCATCGCCTGGGCGTTGATGAGCCGGATCCAGCGCGGGTTGTTCGCGCCGTCGCCGGTGATGTCGACCAGCACGGTGTCCCCGTCGCCGACCCGGACCACCCTGCCGGTCCAGACCTGGCAGGCCGGTCCGCCCGACGGGAGGCAGTAGCCGGACGCGGCGGCGCGGGCGGGGACCGCGAGGCCGGTCAGCGCGAGCACGACGGTGGCCAGCAGGGCGAGTCGGCGCAGCATGGGCATGCCTGCCCATCGGCCGGAGCGCGACGGGACTGAGCGTTCTCCGCACCGGTGTCTCAGCGGGGCTGCGCCGACCAGGCGCAGTCGGGGCACAGGTCGAAGGACGAGTAGCGGCGGATCCGGGTTCCGCCGCAGTCGGGGCAGCGGGCGGGCCGCTCCCCGGCCGGCCGGCGCCTGGTGAGGCGCAGCGCCGAGAAGGTCAGGACCGGCCGCAGGACGCCGTCGCCCGGATCCACGGCGAGCGTCCCGGCACGCTCACGGACCACGGCCCGGACCACGAGCCACGGCCGGGCCTGCGGGGACGGCCCCTCGGCGAGCAGCGGCGCCACGTCCGCCGGTGCCGCCGGTTCCACTCCGGAGATCACGGCGGCGTCCGCGCGTACGCCCTCCGCGCCGAGCCCGTACCGCCACGGGCGGCCGGGCGGCGGGGGCGCCCCGGGGCGGCGCGCGGCGAGGACGAGGCAGACGCCACCGGTGTCGGTGCCCAGCATGCCGACCTTCACGGGCGCGCCCCGGCCGTCGTTGAGGCCGGACAGCCTGGCCGGTTCGTCGGGCGTGGCCGCGCCGGGGTGCAGCAAGTGCGCGGTGCCGCGGAGGAAGCTCCACAGCGCCGCGCGTACCGCCGGGGTGACGACCTGGTCGCAGCGGCGCTCGCTCCACGGGCCGCCGGGGTGCCGCAGCGGAGGGACGAAGATCGCCGGGTGCGGGCGCATGATCGCATCGTGTCATCAGGTCCGGGAGGCCTGCGGTTGACACCCCCGTACGGTGTGGGTGACTGTTCCTCAGGTGACCGATGACTGGCCGGCCGCCGGCGATCTGCTCGCCTCGCGTTACCGCCTCGTCACCCTCCTGGAGTCCGGCGGCATGGCGGACATCTGGCGCGCCGCGGACGAGCTGCTCGACCGGCCGGTCGCCCTCAAGCTGCCCACCGGCCGCACCGCCACCAGCGCCGAGGCGCTGCACCTGGCCTGGAGGGAGGCCCGGATGGCGGCCCGCCCGGCGCATCCGGGCATCGCGGTCGTCCACGACTACAACGGCGCGGTCCGCCCCGACGGGTCGGTGGCCCCGTTCGTGGTCATGGAGCTGCTCACCGGCGAGACCCTCGCCGCCCGGGTCGAACGGGCGCCCCTGGCCTGGCCGGACGCGGCGCGCATCGGCCGGGACGTCGCCGACGCGCTCGCCGCGGCGCACGCCAGCGGGGTGGTGCACCGCGACATCAAGCCCGGCAACGTGATGCTCACACCGGCGGGCGTCAAGATCCTCGACTTCGGCATCAGCGCCCTCACCGGCGAGCCGGACGACGACGAGAGCGGCATCACCTTCGGTACGCCGGCGTACGTGGCCCCGGAGCGCCTCGACGGCAAGCCGGCGGAACCCGCCACCGACGTGTACGGGCTCGGCGTGCTGCTCTTCGAGATGGTCACCGGCGACCCGCCGTACCCGGTGGACACGTGGGAGGAGCTGGCGACAGCCCGCGCGCACGGCCCCACCCCGCTGCGGCCCGGGCTGCCGGCGCCCTTCCGGGTGCTGGTCACCGACTGCCTGCTCGACGAGCCCGGGCGGCGGCCCAGCGCCGAGGAGGTGAGCGACCGCCTGGCCGCGACGACCGACGAGCCGGCACCGCCGCGGCACTCCGGCCGGTGGCGGGTCGCCGTCTCGGCCGGGATCGCGGCGGTGCTGGCGACCGCGGCGGGCACGGTCGTGCTCATCGGCCCGTCCGTACGGGACGCACCGCCGGTCCTGGCTCCCCCGCCGGCCACCGTCACCGCCACGCCGTCCGTCGCGCCGTCGCCGCCGCGGCCCACCAGCGCCCGGCCCGCCCGGGCACGGATCGGCTTCGACGACGCGGTCCAGCGGGTCCGCGCGGCGGTCGACGACGGGCGCACCGCGGGTCAGATCCGCCCGGACGTCGCCACGGACCTGAACAACCTGCTCGACACGCTCGACAGCCCGCGGGCCGCCGACGTCGGGACCCGCCTCGACGACCTGCGGCGCAAGGTACGGGCCCGCACCGACGAGGGCAGCCTCGCCGAGGACCGGGCGGCCGTCCTGCAGTCACGCCTCGACGACCTGGGCCGGGCCGCCGGGATCTAGTGCGTGAAGTTGAGGACGGCGATGTAACCGCGGCTGCCGCCTCCGCCCACGGCGTACACGTCGCGGCCGTCCGGGCTGACGGCGATGCCCGTGGCGGTGCCCAGGCCCACGCCGGTGGTGCATCCGGTAGTCGAGGAGAGGGCTATACAGCCGCTCGTGGTCGACAGCTGGGTCAGTACGCCGGTGCTGCTGTTGTGCCGGAAGACCGCGACACCTTGGCTGACCGAGGCAGCCACGAAGGCGAACATGCCGTCGGGGCTGAACGTGATGCTGGTCGGGGACGAGATGGCCCTGGCGGCGGTGCATCCGGTGATCGCGGTGCTGCTGTTGTGGTAGATGCAGGCGTTGGGTGCGGCCACCTGGGTGAGGACGCCGGTGGTGGTGTTGCGGGTGAAGGAAGCCACGGCGTTGCCGGCGTTGCCGACGGCGTACACGGTGGCACCGTCGGGCGCGATGCCGACGTTGTACGCGCCGGAGAGACCCCGCACCGCCGTGCAGTTCGGGATCGCGGTGCTGCCGTTGTTGTAGACGCACGAGTTCGGGGGGGCCGGCTGGGACAGGACGCCCGTGGTCATGTTGCGCTGGAAGACCGCGACCGCGTTGCTGAGGTTGCTCGCCACGTACACGCTCGTGCCGTCCGGGGAGGTCCGCACGGCGAACGGTGACCCCAGCCCGCTTGCGGTCGTGCAGCCGGAGGTGGTCGAGTTGGTGTAGCAGCCGGCCGTGCCACTCAGCTGGGTGAGCACCCCGGTGGTCGCGTTGCGGGAGAAGACGGTGAGCGAGTTCGACTGGACCGAGACGACGTAGACATAGGCGCCGTCGGGGCTGATCGCGATGCCGTCGGCACCCATGATCTTGTAGGCGGACGCGCAGCCGCTGGGCGGCGAGCTGAGGCTGTTGTCGTACAGGCACTTGTTGGGACTCGCGAGGGGGGTCAGCGCGCCCGTGGTGGCGTTGCGGGAGAAGGCGGCGATCGTGTGGGTGCTGTAGCCCACCGCGTACAGGTGCTTGCCGTCCGGGCTGACTGTCAGGTCGAACAGGGCACCCATGACGCCGAGGACGGTCGTGCAACCGGGCACCGAGGCGTTGCTGTAACAGCCGGTCGGACTCGTCAGCTGCGTCAGGGCTCCCGTGGTGGCGTTGCGGGTGTACGCGGACACAGCCCCCTTGGCCACCGACCCGACGTAGACGTGCTTGCCGTCCGGGCTGACGACGACGCTGGTGTCGTCGGTGATGCCGGCGGCCGTCGTGCAGCCGCCGGTGCCGTTGTCGCTGAAGCAGCCGGCGGTCTGGCTGAGGCCGAAGGTGGCGCGCGCGGTGAACGAGGACGCGGGTCCTCCGGCAATGGCGGTGAACGCGGCCGAGCTGGACGGCATCAGGGCGAAGCCGCCGAGGCACAGCAACGCCAGCAGAGCGGCGCCCGCCCGCATGAAGCGGTGGCGCGCCGCGCGGGCGTCTCGTCCAGCCATCACCATCCTCCCCCCGGGTAAGTCGGCAGCGGTACGCCGAACTCAAGCTTTCGGCGTCACCGGCTCCGCGGACCGGTGGCGCGGGGCCGGGAGGCGGCCCGGCCACGGGTCTTCTGGCGGCGCCGCGGGGTGCTCTGGCGGCTCGGCTCGCGCCGCAGCGACGCGGCGGGCTGGTCCGCTCCGCCCTTCGCGGGCACGGTGGGCTTGGGCGTCTCCACAGGCGCACTCACCTTCGCAGCCGGAACGAGCTCCGGCGCGCTCTCCTTCGCCGCCGGAACAGACTCCGGGGCAGGCTCCGGCGCGCTCTCCTTCGCCGCCGAGACAGACTCCGGGGCAGGCTCTGGCGCGCTTTCCTTCGGGCCCGAGGCGGGCACCGGCGCCGCGGCCGGGGCCGGCGTCTCCACCGGCGCCGCGGGCAACCGCGATGCCAGGCCGACCGCGGCGAGCACGGCCACGCTCTGGGCGATGAACAGCCACGGGTGTCCCTCGCGCAGCTTCAGGGTGGCCAGGCCGATCCGCGGGACGAGCAGCCGGCCCACGCCGCGCACCTGCGCCGGCGGGGTCCGGAAGCTGTCGTCGCTGCCGTTCGCGTCACCGCGGGTGATCAGCAGGCCACGCTCGTCGAAGCCGGCGATGCGGTGGGTGAGCGTCTGCCCGGCGTGCCCCGGGTACGGCACCGTCACCACCTGGCCGACGGCGGGCTGCCAGTCGGCCGTCGGCGGCGAGCTGACCACGATGTCGCCGCGGTGCACCGACGGGCTCATCGAGCCGCTGACGATGACCGTGGGCCGCCAGCCCCAGACCATCGGCAGGGCCGACCAGGCGACGATCGCCGCCGCGGCAGCCAGCACACCGATCGCCACCAACCGCACGAGCGGCAGGGACCAGGCCCGCGGGCCCCGGAGTGCCTCGGTCGCCGTGCTCACGGTCAGCGCGCTTCCCAGGTGAAGGTGGCGTTCGCCGCGGCGCCCTGGGCGCTGTCCGGCGTGCCCGTGTTGACCGTGTACGCGATGCGGTAGGTCTTCGTCTGGCCGGCACCGGTGGGCGCGAACGAGCCCACGCCGGAGGCGAAGTCGGTCTTGCCGCTGCCGAACGCGGCGAGCGTGCCGGTGTAGTCCGTCGCGGAGGCGACGAAGCCGGTGCAGCTGCCGAAGGTACCGCCCGTACCCTCCTCGACCACCAGGTCGATGTACGGGCTCAGCGCCCCGGAGACCGCCGTGCCGTACAGCTTCACCGAGGTGGACAGGCTGCCGTTGTAGGTGAGCTTGATGCAGCGCTCACCGACCGACCCGGGCCGGATGTTCGTCGCGGCGAACATGGCGGAACCGGAGTCGTCGTCGCCGAGCGTGACCGTACCGGCGGCCCAGCTGTTGGCGCCGTTGTCGGTCTGCGCCGTGAAGGCCGCGTTCGACGCCTGCCACATGGCCCCCGAGCTCACCGCGATGCCGCCGACAACCGCCGCCACCACCGCGTACGTCTTAACCCCGCTAGCCCACATATCAGTTCCTTCTGCCGGCCCGGGCGACTTGCCGCCCCGGGTTCGTGCATCCAGATTCGCCCGCGTGCCTCATCGCAGGCTCAAGACAGTTTCAGGACCGGTGCAAGGCTTTCGGCGGTAACTCTCGGTGATGACGTGTTGACAACAGGACGTCACGCGGAGCGACGCAGCACCAGCCTGGTGCTCAGCACCTTCTCGCAGTTCCCCGGATCGGGGCCGTCGATCTTGGCCAGCAGCAGCCGGACCATCTCCTGGCCCATCGCCTCGATGGGCTGGTGCACGCTGGTCAGCGGCGGATCGGTGTGCCGGGCGATCACCGAGTCGTCGAAGCCGATCATCGCCACGTCGTCCGGCACCCGCCGACCGCGCTCGCGGATCACCCGCATGGCGCCCGCGGCCATCATGTCCGAGGCGGCGAAGACGGCGTCGACGTCCGGGTGCCGGTCGAGCAGCCAGTCCATCGCGGCCGCGCCGCTCTCCTCGCTGAAGTCACCCTGGGCGATCGGGCCCGCGCCGACCACGTCCCGGAAGCCCTCCAGGCGGGCGATGCCCGCGGCCATGTCGAGCGGCCCGGTGATCGTGGCGATCCGCCGGCGCCCCAGGCTGCGCAGGTAGGCGACAGCGTCCCGCGCGCCGCCCCGGTTGTCGGCGTCCACATAGCACCCCGGCTCGGGGTTGGTCGGGCGACCGGCCCGGACCGTGGCCACGCCGCGCTGCTCGAGCTGGGCCGGCAACGTGTCGGCGCCGTGCAGGGACAGCAGCAGCACCCCGTCGACGTGCTGCCGGGTCAGATAGCCCTCGAGCCGCTGCCGCTCCTGCGGGTCCTGAGCGATCATCAGCACCATCTGCAGGCCCCGCTCGACCAGCCCGGAGGAGATGGCCTGCACGATCCGGCCGAAGAACGGCTCGCCGAAGAACCGCTCGCCGGACTCGAAGATGACCAGCGCGACCGAGTCCGTGCGCTGGGTGACCAGGGTGCGGGCGGCGCGGTTGGGCACGTACCCCAGCTCGGCGATCGCGTTTTCGACGGCGGCCTTCGCCTGCGGGCTGACCTGCGCCGAGCCGTTGACGACCCGGGACACCGTGCCCCGGCCCACCCCGGCCAGGGAGGCGACCTGATCCAGCGTCGGCCGTCCGCTCGACCGGCTGCGCTCCGCCGTCATCGTGCCGCACCTCCCATGAACGTTGAAGACAACTTACAACTGGCAGGCTCAGATGAGGCCGGCACGCACCGCGTACGCCACCGCATGGGTCCGGTTGCGCAGGTTCAGGCGCTGGGTGATGCCGTACATGATGTTCTTGACCGTCCGGGTCGAGTAGCCGAGCCGCTCGGCGATCTCGCCGGTGTCGGAACCGTCCGCCACCAGCCGCAGGATCTCGAGCTCACGTTCGGTGAGCCCGCTCGCCCCGGCCGGTGCGGTGCCGCGCAGGTCGCGGTGCAGCCGGTCGACCTCCTGCAACAGTCCGCCGAGCAGGTCCGGCGGCAGGACCGCACCGCCCACCGCCACCGCGGTGACGCAGCGCAGGAGCGCGCCGGCGCTGACCACCCGGCGCGGCACGACGGACCGGACGTGAAAGCGCACGAGGGAGAGCAGGTCGTCCGGCGACAGGTCGTCGGCGACGAGCACGACGGGTACGTCCACCTCGCGCGCGGCCCGGCTCAGCAGCATGCCGAGCTCGGTGTTCGACGACGTGGCCACCACCAGCACGTCGGGCCGGCCGTCGTCCTCGCCGAGCACGGCGAACTGCCGGGCGCCGTGCAGCAACGCCACCAGCCCGGCACGGTGGAGCGGATCGGCTGTCCGCACCGCGACGCGCAGACGTCCCACGGTCATGGCGACGACGCTAGCGACCCCGCGCACCCCTCTCAGGCGATGGCCGGGCGGCTCACTCCTGAACGGCGGCGGGCTGGGCGGTGCGGCGGCGCGCCTCGGTCACGTCGGCCATCAGCCGGTCCCACGCGGGGTCCGGGCGGAACGGCCCCAGCGGCAGCCGGTCCCCCACCCGCGCCCAGGTGTACTCCCACCATGCCGCCACCCGTACCGGCCAGAGTCCGACCCGGACGGCTCCGGCGAGGAAGCAGCGGTGGATCAGCAGGGTGCCGGCGAGGATGTCGTCGTCCAGCTCGACGTCCTCGTCATCGATGGCGCGGCCCAGGGCGCGCACGTCGCGATGCATCTCCGAATACGCGATCAGGTCCGGCGTGGCCGGCACCCGCACCTCCGCGCCCGGCACCAGCATGTCGGCCGCGTACGCGGGCATGAAGGCCACGTTGTCGCTCATCACGATCAGTGGCAGCTCCTCGTGCCCCCGCCGTACGCCGATCTCGACGCCCGGGTCCCCGGTCGGCACGACGACCTGGGCCACGCTGAGCACGTCGCGGACCGCCAGGCGGACCGAGTCGCCGATGGCGGGCACGTGGACCGTCACGACGCCACCCGCCGCCGACACCTGCGTGCCGGGCAGTTCATCGAGCAGGCCCAGGAGTGCTTCACTCTGCATGTGCCCGGTTATACCCGACGGGCGCGACTCCGCTCAGAACCGTTCGAACTTGCTCTCGAGATCCGGTACGGCCACCTCACGGCGCTGACTCGTCGCCGACGTGTTCTCGTTGAACGTTGCGGTGTCGCGGCGGGAGGCCGGGTATCCGTCGTTCGGCCAGCCGCCTCGCGCGGGAGGCTGCACCGTCCCGGTCACGACCTGCCGGGAACTCGCGCCGGTGACGAAGAAGTCCATCATCTGCTTGAGCTGGGCGGTCTGCGCCGACATCTGCTCCGCGGTGGCCGCCAGCTCCTCGCTCGACGAGGCGGTCTGCTCGGTGACCTTGCCGATCTGGGTCATCGCGACGTTGACCTGGCGTACCCCGGTCGACTGCTCTCCGCTCGCCGCGGCGATCTCCTGGACCAGGTCCGAGGTTCGCACGATGCTCGGGATTATGGTGTTGAGCAGCTCGCCGGCCCGCTCGGCGGTCTGCACGCTGCCCGCGGCCAGCTGGCTGATCTCCTGCGCGGCGACCTGGCTGCGCTCGGCGAGCTTGCCGACCTCGGTGGCGACGACCGCGAACCCCTTGCCGTGCTCGCCGGCCCGGGCGGCCTCGATGGTGGCGTTGAGGGCCAGCATGTTCGTCTGGAAGGCGATGTCGTCGATGATGCCGATCTTGCTGGTGATCTCCTTCATGGCCGCCACAGTCTTCTGCACCGCGTCCCCGCCCTCCTGAGCCTCGGCGGCCGCGGTCGCGGCGATGCCCTCGGTGGCGATCGCGTTCTCGCTGTTCTGCGCGATACCGGCGGTCATCTCCTGGATGCTCGTGGTGGTCTCCTCCACGCTGGCGGCCTGCTCCGTCGCGGCCTGCGACAGGCTCTGCGAGGCACCACTGATCTGGTTGGCGGCCATGTTGAGCTGGGCGGCCGAGTCGACCACCGTGCCGACCGTCTCGGCCAGCCGGGTCATCGCACTGTTGAGCGCGGTGCCCATGCGCCCGACCTCGTCCCGGCTGCGGACCTCGAGCCGGTCGTCGAGGCGGCCCTGGGCGAGGCCGGTGAGCACGTCGACGGTCTCCCGCAGGGGTTTCGCGACCGCCCGCGTGATCATCTGCACCACGGTGAAGGTCACCAGTAGAGCGACGACGATCAGGATGATCAGCAGCATCCGGGAGGTCTTGTAGGCGTCCGCGGACTTGTCGAGCATGGCTTTGGCCGCATTGTTCTGCTGGTTGATGAGGGAGCTCAGCGCCGTCTCGATCGCCTGCGCCTTCGGGGCCACCTCGGTGGCGACGATCCGGTTGAACTCCTTGACGTCGTTGCTGGCAGCAGGCGGCTTGAGCTTGTCCTCCAGGACCTGCTTGTAGGAGTTCCACGCGTTCTGGAAGGTCTGCTCCTCCGGAGTGGTCTGTGAGCCGTCGAGGTAGTCGCTCCAGACCTCCTCGAGCTTGGCGACCGCCGCGTCGAGGACGACCTCCGCCTTGTCGGAGGCCTCGCCCACATCGGCCATCGCCATCGCGCGCGAGTCCAGGCGGATCTCTTTGTACTGACTGGAGACCTCACCGAGGAGGCGGACGTCGTGCAGGTTGGTGTTGTAGAGCTGGCTCAGCCGGTCCTGCGCGCTGCCGAGCTGCACCATGCCGACCAGGCCGACCGCCAGCAGCAGGCCGCAGACCAGCACGGCCAGGGTTCGCAGCTTCCAGGCGATCGGCAGATCCCGGAACGAGAATCCGCTCCGATGGCGGCGCCCACTCACCGTCTCCGTCATGTCCAGGCCCTTTCTGTTCCCCCGCCGAGCCGCTCGCGACCGCGCTGGGCCGCCGGCATGACGGGATCAGCTTATCGACGCAAAGGTCGCGAGAATTGCAATTCGGAAGCCCTTTCGGAAATGCATTCCAGAATGCGACGGGACGCCTTAAAAAGGACGTACGGTAGCAGACGGCGCAAGTGGCTGACGCCCCCCGAAGCCGTGGCGAATCTGGTCGAATGGACACCGGAAAGCGAGCGCGCACCAGGCGGGAGGAACCGGCGTGACCAGCAGTTCCATGACGGCGGCGGGCGGCTTGCGCACCGGCGCCGCGACCGAGTCGGGCCGCTATCTGACCTTCACCCTGAACGGCGAGTCGTTTGCGCTCGACATCTTCCACGTCAAGGAGATCCTCGAGTACCGGACCTTGACCGTGGTGCCGATGATGCCCGACTTCATCCGCGGAGTGATCAATCTGCGCGGCCGGGCTGTGCCGGTGATCGACCTGGCGATCCGCTTCGGGCGCGGCAGCACCACGGTGCAGCGCCGGACGACGATCGTCATCGTCCACATTCGCGAGACGGCAGTCGCCGACGACGAACGGGACGCGGCCGGGTCCAAGCCGGACCAGAACGGCCAGGACATCGGCGTCCTGGTGGATGCGGTCAACAAGGTGGTGACCCTGGACGAGGGCGACATGGAGCCGGCCCCGGCCTTCGGCGCGGGCGTCCGGGCGGACTACATCAGCGGCATGGCGCGGCGCGACGACGACTTCCTCATCGTGCTCGACGTCAGCCGGGTCCTGTCCATCAGTGACATGGTGAGCCTCGGCGACATCGCCCAGAGCCGGCCACCCGGCGATGAGGCGGGCACGTCCCCCGGCCCCGAGCCGCGGTGATGCTGCCGTTCGCGGCGACCCGGCAGCTCAGCGACGAGCAGTTCCGCCACGTCACCGGACTGCTCCGCGAGCACACCGGGATCGCGCTGGCGCCCGGCAAGGAGATGCTGGTGGCGGGCCGGCTGGACCGGCGGGTCCGCGAGCTCGGCCTGAGCGGGTACGGCGAGTATCTCGCCCTGCTCGGCGACGGCCGGGACGAGATCGAGCTGCACCACATGATCAACCTGCTGACCACCAACGAGACGTTCTTCTTCCGCGAGCCGCGCCACTTCGAGTTCCTCAGCCGGGTCATCGTGCCCGGACGGCGGCCGGACCGGAGGTTCCGGATGTGGAGCGCGGCGAGCTCCACCGGCGAGGAGGCGTACACGGCCGCGATGGTCCTGGCGGAGGCGCTGCCGTCGTCGCCGTGGGAGATCTTCGGCAGCGACATCTCGACGCGGGTGGTCGAGACGGCGCGCAAGGCGCTCTACCCGCTGGCGGCGGCCGAGAAGATCCCGCAGCAGCTCCTGCGCCGGTACTGCCTGCGGGGCCGCGAGGAGTACGCGGGCCTGCTGACCATCTGCCGGGAACTGCGCGAGCGCGTGCAGTTCCACTGCGTCAATCTCATGGAGGACTTCCGCCGGCTGGGCCACTTCGACGTGATATTCCTGCGCAACGTGATGATCTACTTCGACCTGCCGACGAAGCGGGACCTCGTCGACCGCATGCAGGACGTCCTGCAGCCGGGCGGCTACCTGATCATCGGCAGTTCGGAGTCGCTCAACTCCATCCCCTCGGACCTGCGCATGGTGGAGCCGTCGATCTACCGCCTCGACAGGGGCGCGCCATGACGGAGACCATCGACGTGTTCCTCAACCCCGGCGACTTCCGCTTCGCCGCCGCCGGCACGCGCCTGCACACCCTGCTGGGCTCCTGCGTCGCCATCACCGTGTGGCACCCGCAGCGGCGCATCGGGGGGATGTGCCACTACCTGCTGCCGTCGCGGCAGGCGGGCGCCGAGGGCGCCGGCCTCGACGGCCGCTTCGCCGACGACGCTGTGGCACTGTTCCGCCGCGAAGTGGACCGGCACGGCACCCACCCGGGCGAGTACGAGGTCAAGGTGTTCGGCGGGGCGGACCAGTTCCCGCACATCGCCGGCCCGCTCACCGGCGTCGCCGGGCGCAACGCCGGTGCCGCCCTGGACCTGCTGGCCCGCAACGGCTTCCGGGTCGACGCCTGCCAGGTGGGCGGCCACGGCTCGCGGCGGATCGTCTTCGACCTGAACACCGGCCATGTCTGGCTGCGCAGCCTGCAGCTCTTCGACGATCAGGTCAGCGCATGAGCGCGCGTACGGGGCGGATCAAAGTGCTCATCGTCGACGACTCGGCGGTGGTGCGGCAGGTCCTCGCCACCCGCCTGCGGGCCAGCGCGGACATCGAGGTCATCGGGACGGTGTCCGATCCGGTGTTCGCCATGGAGCACATGAACCGCGAGTGGCCGGACGTCGTCGTGCTGGACATCGAGATGCCCCGGATGGACGGCCTGACCTTCCTCAAGAAGATCATGGACCTGCGGCCCACCCCGGTCGTGATCTGCTCGACCCTGACCCGCCGCGGTGCCGAGACGACCCTGGAGGCGCTGGCCGCCGGTGCCGCCGCGGTGATCGCCAAGCCGGAGTCGGGGCTCAAGAAGTTCCTGGAGGACGAGTCGGCCGACATCGTCGCCGCGGTCCGGGCGGCTGCCGCCACCAACGCGAGCCGGTTGCGCCGGCCGGCCGCGGTCCCGGCGTACACGGCCGCGCCGCCCGCGAGCCGCACCGCGACCACGCCGGTGGTGCGGGACACGGACCGGATAGTGGCGATGGGCACCTCCACCGGCGGCACTCAGGCACTCGAGGTCGTCCTGCCCCGCCTCGCCCCCGGCTGCCCGGGCGTGGTGCTGGTGCAGCACATGCCGGCGAAGTTCACCGCCGCGTTCGCCGAGCGGCTCGACGCCATGTGCCGGGTCCGGGTCCGCGAGGCCCGCGACGGCGACCCGGTCCTGCCGGGGCAGGTGCTCGTGGCACCGGGCGGGCGGCACATGGAGCTGCGCCGTCCGGACACGTACCGGGTGCGGGTGTTCGACGGGCCGCCGGTCAACCGGCACTGCCCCTCCGTCGACGTGCTGTTCCGCTCGGTGGCGAAGGTGGCCGGGCGCAACGCCGTGGGCGTGATCATGACCGGCATGGGCGACGACGGCGCCCGTGGCCTGCTGGAGATGCGCCGGGCGGGCGCGTTCACCGTCGCCCAGGACGAAGCCACTTGCGTCGTGCACGGCATGCCCCGCGAGGCCGTCGCGCTCGGTGCTGTCGACCGGGAGAGCCCGCTGGGCTCGATCGCGGAGGTGATCCACCACCATGGCTGAGCTGATCGGCATCCTCGTGGCCCTGTTGGCCGGCATAGCGGCCGGTTACGGGTACGCGCAATGGCGCGGCAAGCGCTCCCAACCCACCGGCGGTACGGCGGCCGTCGATCCGATGGCCGGAATGACGGAGTTCGCCAGCGCCGTCGCGCCGGTCTGGTCGGCCCAGATCGACTCTTCCCGCAGCCAGATGGAGTCGGCGATCGGCGGGCTGACGGAGAAGTTCGCCGGCATCGTGGAGAACCTGGACTCCGTGCTCACCTCCTCGTCCGGAGCGCTGCACGACGCGAACGCGGCGGCCTTCGAGCGCAGCCGGGAACGCCTCGGCGACGTGGTGGGGACGCTCGACCAGGCCCTGACCGCCAAGCGGGCGGCGCTGGAGGAGCTGCAGACCCTGCTGAGCCTCAACGACGAGCTCCGGCAGATGACCGGCGAGGTGACCCGGATCGCCGCGCAGACCAACCTGCTCGCCCTCAACGCGGCCATCGAGGCGGCCCGGGTGGGTGCGGCGGGCGCGGCCTTCGGCGTGGTCGCCCTGGAGGTCCGCGACCTCGCGGAACGGTCGCACAGCACCAGCGAGCGCATCTCGGCGAAGGTGGACGGGGTGGCCGCCGCGATCGGGGCCGTGATCGAGAGCGCGCACCGCAGCGCCGGGCGCGAGGACGAGGCGGTCGCGCACGCCAACGACGAGGTGCAGGCGGTGCTGGAGGACCTCCGGACGGTGCTGGCCGGGCTGCAGAGCTCGTCCGCGGAGCTGGAGCAGGCCGCTGTCGGCATCCGGTCGGACATCGGTCAGTCGCTGGTGAACCTGCAGTTCCAGGACCGGGTCGGGCAGGTCCTGGAGCACCTGCGGACGAGCATCGACCAGTTTCCCGAGGTCGTCGCCGAGGCGAGCGAGGGGGCCGGGCAGGGCCGGCAGCTGGACCCCCAGGTCCTGCTCGACGCCCTGGCAGCGAACTACACCATGGCCGAGGAACTCGAGGCTCACCGGTCCGGGACGACGAGCACGGCGCCGTCCGAATCCGAAATCACGTTCTTCTAGGGGAGACGATGGCCAAGACCATACTCATCGTGGACGACTCGGCCTCGGTCCGGCAGGTCGTCAGCATCGCGCTCAAGGGCGCGGGCTATGACGTCATCGCCGGGGTGGACGGCAAGGACGCGCTGACCAAGCTGAACGGCCAGCGCATCCACCTCATCATCTCCGACGTCAACATGCCCAACATGGACGGGATCACGTTCGTGTCCGAGGCGCGCAAACTGCCGGCGTACAAGTTCACTCCGATCATCATGCTGACCACCGAGTCGCAGGAGGAGAAGAAGCGGCAGGCGCAGGCCGCCGGGGCCAAGGCCTGGGTGACCAAGCCGTTCCAGCCGGAGCAGATGCTCAATGCAGTGGCGAAGCTGATCGCGCCATGACCGCCCGGGATCCACGCCGCATCACCCTGGACGGGGAGCTGACCATCATGACCGCCGCGGCACACAAGGACCGGCTGCTCAGCGCGTTGCCCGGCAACGACGGGCTCCGGGTCGACATGTCCGGCGTGGAGGAGATCGACACCGCGGGCCTGCAGGTGCTGCTCCTGGTACGCCGGGAGGCCCAGCGCCTCGAACTGCCGTTCGAGATCGGCGCCGCCGGCGGAAGCGTCGCCGAGGTGCTCGCCATGGCCGGGCTGGCCACCGCCGAGGAGGGGTGATGTCCGCAGACGACGACATGCGCGAGGCGCTCGACACGTTCGTCACCGAGGCCCGCGACCTGGTGCAGCAGCTCGAGGAGGGGCTGCTCGAGCTGGAGACGCACCCCTCGGCCGCGGAGACCGTCAACACCGTGTTCCGCGCCGCCCACACGCTCAAGGGCTCCTCCGGGCTCTTCGGGCTGCATCATCTGGTGCAGTTCACCCACGTCGTGGAGACGGTGCTGGGCTTCGTGCGCGAGGGCGAGCTGGAGGTGTCCCCGGGCCTGGTCAGCGCGTTGCTGCCGTGCGCCGACCACATAGCCGCGGTGATCGAGACGGTCGCCGGGGGGCGCCTGGATGTCGACGCCGCGGACGAGGCCCTGGGTGCCATGCTGCTCACGGAGCTGCAGCCGTACCTGGTGGATGGTCCGGACGCACCCGCCGCCGAGCGCGGTGCCACGGCCGGCGAGTCGACCGCACCGGAGCGGGCCTGGCAGCTGCGCCTCCGCTTCGGCCCGGACTCGCTGCGCAATGGCATGGACCCGCTGTCCTTCCTGCGTTACCTGGGCACGATCGGCACCGTGACCGGGGTGACCGTGGACGCCGACGGGCTGCCGCCCGCCGACGAGATGGACCCCGAGACCTGCTACCTGGCCTTCGAGGTCAGGCTGACGACCGGTGCCGCCAAGGCCGACATCGAGGCGGTCTTCGAGTTCGTCCGCGAGGACAGCGACATCCGGATCGTGCCGGCCGAGGAGCATCTCGACACGTACGTGCGGGCCATCCGCGCGATGCCGGAGAGCGACCGGCTCGGCGACGTGCTGATCAACAGCGGTGCGGTCACCGAGCTGGAGATGGACGAAGCGCTGCGCATCCAGAAGGAGCAGGCCGTCCGCAAGGGCACCCAGCCGGTGCCCATCGGCGAGATCCTCGTCGAGCACGGCATCGTGCCGCGGCCGATCGTGGACGCGGCGCTGAACCGGCAGCGCAAGACGGCCGAGACGCGCTCGCAGGACACCCAGACGATCCGGATCGACGCGGCGCGCCTCGACCGGCTGATCGACCTCGTCGGCGAGCTGGTCATCGCCCAGTCGAGCACCGGGCTGGGCTCGGGGGCCGGCGGCGAGGCGCAGGGCGAATTGATGCGCCTGGTCGACGAGGTACGCCACAGCGCCCTCGCGCTGCGGATGGTCCCGATCGGCACCACGCTGCGCCGCTTCGAGCGGGTGGTCCGCGACGTGTGCCTGGAGCTGGGCAAGGAGGTGTCGCTGGTGATCACCGGTGGCGACGCCGAGATGGACAAGGCCCTGGTGGAGCGGATCAGCGATCCGCTGCTGCACCTGGTGCGCAACTCCCTGGACCACGGCATCGGGACACCGGCCGAACGACGCCGGCAGGGCAAGTCGACACAGGGCACGTTGCGGCTGAACGCCTACCACGACGCCGGAAGCATCGTCATCGAGGTCAGCGACGACGGCCGTGGCCTGGACCGGGACCGGATCCTGGCCAAGGCGGTGGAACGCGGGGTGGTCTCGGCCGACGCGGTGCTGAGCGACCAGGAGGTGTACGACCTCATCTTCGAGCCGGGCTTCTCCACCGCGGAGACGGTCTCCAATCTGTCGGGGCGCGGCGTGGGCATGGACGTCGTGCGCCGCAACGTCACCGCCCTGCGCGGCAGCATCGAGGTGGACACCACCCGCGGCCTGGGGACCACGATCCGCATCAGGCTGCCGCTGACCCTGGCCATCATCGACGGTTTCCTGGTGGGTGTGGGCCCGTCGTCCTTCATCGTCCCGCTGGACCGGGTGACGGAGATCGTGGAACTGCCGGCCGGCCCGCTGGGGCGCGACTGCATGAATCTGCGAGGCGAGGTGCTGCCGTTCATCCGGCTCCGCGAGATCTTCGACATACCCGGCGAGCCGGCGCGCCGGCAGAGTGTGGTCATCGTGGAACAGTCGGGGCAGCGGACCGGGCTGGTCGTGGACGCCCTCCTGGGCGAGCTGCAGACCGTGATCAAACCCCTGGGGGTCCTGTTCAGCCACCTCAAGTGCATCAGCGGCTCGACGATCCTGGGCAGCGGCGAGATCGCCCTCATCCTCGACGTGGGACCGCTCGTCGCGGACCACTCGGAACGAGAACACATCCGGCAGGTGCAACGCGTGGCTTAACAATTTCATTGCGTTACTGATCGGCTACATAAAGTTATAAGGGCCGATATCGACAAAAGCCGAGGCCTAGCCTCCGAGTACTACGCACCCGCGCACTTGTCCCCGCCGGGGAATCGGACGAAGAATCGCATCATGACGCCCGGCAAAGAGGATCTGCCATTCCCGTACAACCAGGACTTCTCCGGCATTGTGACGCGTGTCAAGGGGGTCCGGGAGGCGACCCGTGCTGCGCTGGTCAACTCGCCGAAGGTCGCGTCGTACTTGAAGGCCGGCGCCAACCTGGTGGAGCAGAATCTCGGCGCCTGGGACGGCCCACCGGCCGCCGACGGCCGCAAGCAGTACTGGTCGGGCCTGCGGTTCCTCACCGAACGCGCGCTGTCGCGGGAGATGGAAAGCCTGGAGCCGCCCTTCCTGCGACAGAAGGGCGACGGGCCCTACCGCGCCACCTGGGCCAGCCACGACGACTACCTCAACGACCTGCTGACGTTCCTTTTCCACGCCATGAACTACGACCCGCAGTACGACGCGGAGGTCGAGACCCGGGGCTGGCTGGACGACGAGGAGAGCTTCGTCGACGCCATCGACCGGGCCACCTTCCACGAGCTGCAGGCGATCTGCCGGATGCCGCTGTTCCGGCTGCAACTGATCATGGTGGCCACCGCCGACCGCAACGACGGCATCCACGACGCGATCGCCAACAACTACGCCGGCGCTCTGGAGCCGTGGAAGAAGATCTACGAGTCCACTTTCGCCTCCCGCGGCTTCCAGCTGCGCCCCGGCGTGACCCTCGACCAGCTCGCGTACATGCTGGCCGCGGTCACCGAAGGCTTCGCCCTGCACCACCTGGGCGACCCGGCCGCCGGGATCGTCGGCGACGAGATCGCCGACAACCTGGTCGGCATGGCCGTCCTCGGCATCCTCAACAGCTACCTCGAACCCGTCGCTGAACCCACCGGCCGAACGCTGCGTGAACACTTCCGAAGCGTCTCGCACAGAGCGCGTCCTGCCGACCGCACCATCGACGACAGCGGGGAATGACATGACGAGCACGACGCAGCAGCCGGTCCTCGACCCGGCCGGGACACCGTCCTGGTGGGAACGCCAGAGCGACGTGATCATGCGCCGCCCGTTCAACGAGTTCACGTTCACCCACATGAACTGGTTGATCCCGACCGAGCGCGTCGCCCGCGGCCCGGCCGCCCGGCCGCTGCCCGCCGCGCACCTGCCCCTCGACCTCACCTACCGCTTCGACGACGCCGACCACACCCTCACCGACCTGCACCGGCGCACCTTCACCACGGCGTTCGTGGTGCTGCACCACGGGGCGATCGTGCACGAGAGCTACCCCGGCGCCTTCGCCGGGCCGCGTACCCGCATGCAGCTGTTCTCGCTGTCCAAGTCGGTCACCTCGATCCTGCTCGGCATCGCGCTCGCCGACGGCGCCGTCGGCAGCGTCAAGGACCAGGTGACCGACTACCGCCCGGACTTCCTGGGCACCGCGTACGAGGGCACCACCCTGGCCGACCTGCTCGACATGACCAGCGGCGTCGGCGACCTGGAGACCTGGGACGGCACCGACAGCTTCATCCGCCAGTTCGAGCGGGCGGTGATCGGCGGCGGCGACGTGGCCGCGATCATCCGCTCGGCGCCGCGTACCGCCGCGATCGGCGAGCGCTTCAACTACTCCACCTTCGACGCCCAGGTGCTCGGCTGGGTGCTCGAGGCCGCCACCGGCCGGACCCTGGCGGCGTACGCGTCCGAGCGGCTCTGGACCCGCATCGGCGCCGAGCGCGACGCGTACTACGGACTGACCCGCTCCCAGCCACGAACGGCCATCGGCGCCGGAGCCTTCAACGCGACCGCCCGCGACCTCGCCCGCGTCGGCCTGCTCATGGTCAACGACGGCGTCGTCGCCGGCCGCCAGGTCGTCCCCACCGACTGGGTCCGCCGCAGCCGCGGCGCCGACCTTCCCCACCTCGCCGTCGGCGCCCTGGGCCCCAGCGGCTACGACCACTACGGGTACGCCAACCAGTGGTGGACCCTCGGCGAGAGCTGCTTCCACGCCTTCACCGGCCTCGGCGTCCACGGGCAGTACCTGTTCGTCGACCCGGCCGCCGACGTGGTGATCGTCAAGTGCAGCGCCTGGCCCACCGAGGACGACCCGATCCGCGACCGCGAGACCATCACCGCGCTGCGCCGGATCTCCGACCACCTGGCCTGAGCCTCTTCACCTCCCACCGCAGTCCCGCCCGGCTGCCCCGCGCCCGCGGTACCCCACGACCGCGGGCCGTGCCGGGCGGTTGTTCACCATGCCAGCACCACCCCACCGCCCGGAAGGAACCACCTCCATGACCAGTGCGCCCCGGCGGCGACTCGCCGTCAGACTGGCCGCCACTTTCCAGGCCACCGCCCTCGCTGTCCTCGGCGTCGTGGTGGTGACCGGCAGCCCCGCGAACGCGCTGCTCTCCCCCGGAACCGTCGTCTCCGCCACCACCGCCACGCTGCCGCCCGAGCTCAGCCCGCTCGCCACCGGCAAGCGCATCCAGTACCTCACCACCACGGTCTCAGGCGCCTCCACCGTCGCCTCGGGCCTGGTCATCACCCCGAAGAGCGGCAAGACCAACCGGACCGTCGCCTGGAGCCACGGCACGACCGGACTGGCCGACAAGTGCGCACCCTCGGCGAGCCAGGCAGTGTTCTGGCCCGAGGCGCGCGCCGCGATCGCCGCGCTGCTCAAGAAGGGCTGGACGGTCACCGCCCCCGACTACCCCGGGCTGGGCACGCCCGAGGCCCACCCGTACCTGGTGGGCGCCAGCGAGGGCCGCGCGATCATCGACAGCGTCAAGGCGGCCCGCAGCCTCGACGGCGCCCTGTCCACCCAGTACGCCGTGGACGGTCACTCCCAGGGCGGCCAGGGCGCACTCTTCGCCGCCCAGCTCGCGGCCTCGTACGACGGCGCCCTGGTGCTCAAGGGCGTGGCCGCCATCGCGCCGGTCTCCAACCTCGACCTCATCGCGCCGTACATCCCGGGCACGCCCGGGCAGGGGTACCTGGTCATGGCCCTGCACGGCATCAACGCCGTCGAGCCGACCTTCAACCCCAACGCCTACCTGACCCCGTCCGCGAAGCAGCGCTCCTCGGTGCTGCAGAACGGCTGCCTCAACGAGATCCTGGACGCGTACGCGCCGCTGACCGCCGAGCAGCTGGTGCCGGGCGGGGTCGTCGCCCCGGCCGTCCTCACCAAGCTCGCGCAGTACGGCAACCCCGCGACGACGGCCCCGGGCGCGCCCATCCTCATCGTGCAGGGCACCGCCGACGACGCGGTCCCGTACGACATCACCGCCGGCCCGCTGCTCGACCAGCTCGCGCAGTACGACCAGCCGGTCACCTTCGTCCCCCTCGAAGGAGCGACGCACGACGGCGCGGTGTTCGAGTCGGTGGACTGCGTCACCTCCTGGATCGCCGCCCGCTTCTCCTGAGACGTCCCGATCCGCCCCCTCGGGACCGGCGGCACCCCACGCGACCACCCCCGCGTGGGGTGCCGTCACACGCTCTCGCGGCGCGCCAGCCACAACGTGTGCTCGCGGGAGATCGCCCGCTCGGACTCCTCCACGAAGTCCGCCCACTCGTCCTCGGTCGGGCCTGCACCGAGCATGCGCTCCGCACGGGTACGGATGATCTGCAGCTCCCGGGCGGTCACCGCGTACGACTGGGCCAGGTTCTGATGGTCCTTGGTCTGCAGCCAGGCGGCGGCGCTGGCGGCCACCGCGGCGAGGATGCCCAGCACGTCGACGTCCACCACGTCGAACGCCTTGAGAGCGCCCGCCACCAGGCCCACCGACTGGGCCACGATCACCACGGCGAACCAGACGCGCACCCGTGCCTCGTTGAAGGCCGCCTTGCCGGCGTACCAGGCGATCTGCGAGTCCACCCGCTCGCTGAGGTACCGCTTGCGGCGCCGCTCCAACGGCTCGTCGCGCAGCCGGGCCATGGCGTCGGTGATCTGCCCGGTGCCGGACCGCGTCACCACCGACCGCATCTCGCGCATGATGTCGACGAGCCGGGCGGCGAGCAGGTCCTCGGCGTTCACCGACGCGTCGTGGCGGAACGCCCCACCGGCGACGCTGTACTGCCACGCCAGGGTCTTGACGGACTCGGCGGCGGCGCGGCCCTCGTACCAGCGCTGCTGCGGCTTGGTGCTCAGCGCGTACGTCGCGACGCCGATGGCCGCGGCGAAGGCCAGCGCGGCCACCAGCGCACCGAGATCGAGGCGCTTGCCGCCGACCGTGGCGCTCACGTCCACCGCACCCCCGACGGCGGCGATGCAGGCCAGCACCAGCCCGGCGAGGGTGAACCGGAGGAACGACGCCTGGCCCTGCGCCGAGGCTGCCTCGGCGTCGGCCAGCACGGGCGGGAATCGGTCCTCCACGTTCACGGCGCCCCCCAGCGGCCAGCCGCCTCGGCACCGGCGGTCGGCGCGGCACTGTCCGCCGTGGAATCGTAACCGAGCGGAGTCCTCGGCTCCATGGGCCCGCTACCCGGTCACCGCCGACCGGATCGCCTGCGCCACCGTGTCGGCGGCGGCGGCGCGGAGCAGGTCGAGATCGACATCGGCGATCTCCCCGGTGGCGAGCGCGACCACCGCGTCGCCGTCGAAGCGGGAATGCGCCGGGTGGAGGGCCTTGGCGAACCCGGTGTGGCCGCTCTGCGCGAGCAGGAAGCAGTCGCTCTTGGACAGCCTGGCGTTCGTCAGCACCACCGCCACGGTCGTGTTGGCGATGCCGAACGGCGGCTCCGTCGCCGTCACCTGTGCCCCGCCGAACAGGGGACTTCCGTCGGCGGCCAGGACGTCACCCCAGGCGTTGACGGCGACCACCGCCGCGACCTCCACCGGCCCGGCCGGGCGCTGGGCGAGACCGAGGCCGCCCGGGTCGAGCCGCTGCCGCCACTTGCCGGTGGACGCCCCGGCGCCGGCGCCGACGCGGCCCGTGCCGAACGGCTCCCCGGACCACGCGGCCAGCGCGGCCGCCCGCCCGGCGGCGGCATCCGGCGGGCCGGTCCGCACCGATGCGTCGAAGATCGACATACCGACCACGATGGGCACCGGCCCCGCCGGCGTCGGAAACCCGGCACCCCGCTCTCGCAACACCCCCATGACCCCGTCGGCCGCGGCCAGCCCGAATGCCGACCCGCCCGACAGCACCACGGCGTCCACCCGGTCGACGAGCCGGGCCGGGTCGAGCAGCGCGAACTCCCGGGTCGCCGGCGCGCCGCCGCGCACCTCGCCGGAAGCGACGGTGCCCGGCGGCGGAAGGATGACGGTCACGCCGGTGCCCGCACCGGTCCAATGCCCGGCGTACGCCGACAGCAGCTGCGCCTCCGCCATGTCTACGGCTTACGCGCGACGGCCCCGTACTCGTCGACCTCGCGCAGGTCCTCCGGGGTCGCACCGGCAGCCGGACGCCAGCGCGAGCACGGCACCAGCCCCGGCTCGACGACCTCCAGCCCGGTCAGGAACGTGGACAGCTGCTCCGGCGACCGCAGGTGGTAGGAGAGCGGCGCGTTGGCGTTCCACACCGCGATCGCGTCCTCGAACGCCGGCCCGTCGATCACGTTGGTGCCGTCGGCCGTGACCAGGTAGCTGCCGGACGGCAGCCCGGCGAGCAGCCGCCGCACGATCGAGGCCGCCTCCCCGAGGTCCGGCACGTGCCCGAGGATGTTCATCAGGATCAGCCCCACCGGCCGGCCGAGATCCAGGGTGCTGCGCCCGGCGAGCTCCAGGATGGTGCCGGGGTCGCGCAGGTCGGCGTCGATGTACTCGGTGACGCCCTGCGGCGTGCCGGTCAGCAGCGCCCGCGCGTATGCCAGGACCATCGGGTCGTTGTCGACGTAGACGATCCGGGCGTCCGGCGCGGCGGCCTGCGCGACCTGGTGGGTGTTGTCCACGGTCGGCAGGCCGGTGCCGATGTCGAGCAGCTGCCGGATCCCCTGCTCCGCCACGAGATAGGTGACGGCCCGGGTGAGGAACGCCCGCGAGCTGCGCGCCACCACCTCGATGTCCGGATAGAAGCGGGCGAACTCGTCGCCGACCTGGCGGTCGGCCTGGAAGTTGTCCTTGCCGCCGAGCCAGTAGTTCCACACCCGCGCGGAATGCGGCACGGTCTCGTCGATCTGCGCCCGCTCGCTGCTCACCGGACCACCGTAGCGACTCCGTCCACGGTGGTCGATGCCTGCGGACGACGGGTTCACCGCCGCGCCGCCGCGACCGCCTCCCGCACCGCCGCGGCCGGAGCCGGGTTTCCCGCCGGGTCCTCGAAGCTGCCGTACGGCGCACCGTACGCCGGTGCGCCGGGCTGCAGACGCCACCCCTCGGCCAGCGCCCCGGCGTCCACGGTGTCGTAGCCGATGGCGTGCAGGAACGCGCCCACCGCCTCCTTCGCCGCCGCGTCGTCACCCGCGATGGTCAGCGCGCTGCGGTCGGCCGCTCCCGCCGGGCGGGCCAGCGATGCGAGGTGGCGGAAGTAGATGTTGTTGAAGGCCTTGACGACCCGGGCGCCGCCGAGATGCCGCTGCAGCAGCTCGCTGCTGGTCACCGAGGCCTCGTCAAGCTCGGCGAACTGCCCGTCCCGCTGCGGGTAGTAGTTGTTCGTGTCGATGACCACCTTGCCGGCCAGCGGCTCGGCCGGCACGTCGCGGTACGCCTTGAACGGCACCGACACCACCACGATGTCCCCGTCCGCCGCGTCGGCGGGCCGCCCGGCCCGGGCGTGCTCGCCGAGTTCCTCGGCCAGCGCCTTGAGGGTCTCGGGCCCGCGCGAGTTGCTGAGCACCACGTCGTACCCGGCCGCGACGGCCAGCCGTGCGACGGTGCCGCCGATGTTTCCGCTACCGATGAAACCGATCGTCGTCATACCTGCGCGAACCCACCGGCGGCGCCGCCCATTCCGGCCGCTTGTGCGGCGCGGCTCACGTTCCCGCGGCGTCGAGGGGGTCCGCCCACGCGCAGCCAGCGGCCGAGCAGCTCCTCGCTCTCCCCGCCCGGCTGCCCGGCCGCGACCGCCATTCGTAGCAGTCCGCCGTGTCGATGAAGGTGCCGCCGGCGTCGAGGTAGCGGTCCAGGTCAAGCACGGGGCGTGGCATTCTCGTGCGATGGGGAGCAACGGAAGACCGGTCACCGGAGTGGGACTCATCCTCGTCGGGCCCGAGGGGAGGGTGCTGCTCGGGCATCGCATCACGGCCGGTGAGACGCCGAGCTGGAGCCTGCCCGGGGGCCACGTCGAGGCCGGGGAGACCTGGGAGGCCGCCGCGGCCCGGGAGGCCGAGGAGGAGACCGGGATCGGGGGTACGGAGCCCGCCGTCTTCGCCGTCGGTGTGCGTACCGAAGGCAGCGGGATCACGGCCGCGGCGGTGGCCGAGTGGCCCGGCATGTCGCCGCGGCTGGTGGAGCCGCAGGCCTTCGACGCCTGGACGTGGTGCGACCCGGACGACCTTCCCGAGCCGCTGTTCGGGCCGTCCGCGATGGCCCTGGCGACCTGGCGCGGCCGTCCGGCGCCGGACGGCTGGCGGGTGTACCGGGTGACGGCCTGACGTGGACTTGCTGTTCACCGGCGGGCCGGTGTTCGGCACGGACGCCGGCGCCCTGCTCGTGCGGGGCGGGCGGATCGTCGCGACCGGCCACGACGAGGTACGCGCCCTCGCCCGCCCCGGTACGGCGGTGGTGGACCTCGCCGGGCGGCTGCTGGTGCCGGGCTTCCAGGACGCCCACGTCCACGCCGTGCTGGGCGGGGTGGAGCTGGGGCAGTGCGACCTGACCGGCACCACCGACCCGGCCGAGTACCTGCGGCGGATCAGCGCGTACGCGGCCGCCCATCCGCACGCGCCGTGGATCGTCGGCGGCGGGTGGTCGATGGAGAGCTTTCCCGGCGGCGTACCCGGAAAAGGTCTTCTCGACGGCGTCACGCAGGGCCGTCCGGCGTTGCTGATGAACCGTGACCACCACGGCGCGTGGGTCAACAGCCGGGCGCTGGAGCTGGCGGGGATCACCGCCGGCACCCCGGATCCCGCCGACGGGCGGATCGACCGGGAGCCGGGCGGGGAGCCGGCCGGCGGGCTGCAGGAGGGCGCGATGGCGCTGGTCGCCGCCCTGGTGCCGGCCGTGACCGCCACCGACCGGCTGGCGGGCCTGCACCGGGCCCAGCGGCTGCTGCACTCGCTCGGGGTGACCGCGTGGCAGGACGCGATGCTGTGCGCGAGCAACGGCTATCCCGACGTGTCCGACGCGTACCTGGCCGCCGCGTCCGACGGCTCGCTGCTCTCCCGGGTCGCCGGGGCGCTGTGGTGGGACCGTGACCGGGGTGCCGAGCAGATCCCCGAGCTGGTCGAGCGCCGGGAGAGGTTCACGACGGGGCCCCTGCGGTGTCACACGGTGAAACTGATGCTGGATGGCGTCGCGGAGAACTTCACGGCCGCCATGACCGTCCCCTACCGCGACGCCTGCGGGCGGCCCACCGCCAACACCGGCCTGTCGTTCATCGATCCGCGGGCGCTGCGCGACTACGTCACCGAGCTCGACGCCCTCGGGTTCCAGGTGCACTTCCACGCGCTCGGCGACCGGGCCGTGCGGGAGGCGCTCGACGCGGTGGCGGCCGCCCGCGACGCGAACGGCTTTCGCGACACCCGCCCACACCTGGCCCATCTCCAGGTGGTCGACCCCGTCGACGTCCCGCGCTTCGCCCGGCTGGGCGCCACGGCGAACCTGCAGGCGCTGTGGGCGGTCCATGAGCCGCAGATGGACGACCTGACCGTGCCGTTCCTCGACCCGGCCCTCGCCGGGCGGCAGTACCCGTTCGGCGACCTGTGGCGTGCCGGCGCGCGGCTGGCGGCCGGGAGCGACTGGCCGGTCAGCAGCCCCGATCCGCTGGCGGCGGTGCATGTCGCCGTGAACCGGGTGCTGCCGGGTCAGGACCGGCCGCCGTTCCTGCCGGGGCAGCGGCTGGACCTGGCGACGGCGCTGCGGGCGTACACGAGCGGGTCGGCGTACGCGAACCACCTGGACGACTCGGGAAGCCTGACAGCCGGGCACCGGGCCGATCTGGTTGTGCTGGACCGGAACCCGTTCGCCGGTCCGCCGGAGGCGATCGGCGAGACCCGCGTCGCGCTCACCTATGTCGGGGGTGAGCGGGTCTATTCGTCGCGTGACGCGTGAGCGCCGTGCCGCGGCGTGACCTCCTCCTCCGTGGCGTCGTCGTCCGGCTCGTCGGCGGCCTCGTCCGGGTCGGCCTGGGCCTCGGGGTCCGCCGCGACGGCCGGTGCGGGCACGTCCGGCAGCTCGGCGGTCACCTGCGGCTGGTCCACCCACAGCGCCCGGAGCTGGTTCTGCATGAAGGAGGTGAGGCGGGCGCGGTACTCCCGGTCGAACTTCTCGAGCGCCTCGATCTGCTGCTGCAGCGCCTCGCGGCGGGCGCCGAGGCTGCCGACCACGTCGTCGTAGCGCTGCTGGGCGGCGAGCCGCAGCTGGTCGGCGTTCGCCTGCGCGTCCGCGGTGATCCGGCCGGCCTCGCCGCGGGCCTCGAGGACCACCTTCGCGGCGGTGCGCTGGGCCTCCTCGGTGCGGGCCTGGGCCTCCCGGGCGGTCTGCTCGGCCGCGGCCCGGGCGTCGAAGAGCACCTGCTCGGCCTCGCGCCGCACGTTGTGGGCGTGCATCTGCGCCTCGCGCCCGATCTCCTCGGCGGCGGCCAGCGCGTCGGTGCGGATCTTGTCGGCCTGCTGCTGGGCCTTCGCGAGGTGGTCCTCGGCGGTGCGCTGCGCCATGGTGAGCACCTGCAGCGCCTGGTTCGAGGGCACGCCGCCGGCCGGGGAGATCAGCGCGTGCTCCGAGGTCGCACCTTCCGGGGAAGTCCCGTTGAACATCACTCTCACACGATCCTTCATCCGATTTTCCGACACCGGAGACCTCCACTGGTGGCCCGAGAACGGCGGCATGCTACCAACGTGACCAGGCAATACGCGAGGGGTCACGGCGTCACGGAGCAATCACCGAAAGTGATATCCCACCCCGCGCCGGAGGGCCCCGCCCACCCCCGAGGCGGCGGAGCCCTCCGGTGCCGTCACCCGACCGTGTGGTGGCCGGACCACCCGTCGGCCGGGTTCCAGTAGTTCTCCGCCAGCTGCCCGCCGGTGGTGTAGTGCACCTGCACGTTGTGGTTGTGCGGGTTCACGATCACCGCCGGGTCGCCGTCGATCGTGCCCCCGAGGTCACGCTGACCGGACCATCCGGCCGCCGGGTTCCAGTACTGCTCCGCCACCCGGCCACCGGAGTTGTAGTACACCTCCACGTTGTCGTTCGTGGGGTTCACGACCGCCGCGGGAGTGCCGGAGACGGTGCCGCCCAGAGCGTGGTCACCCGACCAGCCCGTCGACGGGTTCCAGTAGTTCTCCCCCAGCTGCCCGCCCGAGTTGTAGTGCACCTGGACGTTGTGGTTGTGCGGGTTCACGACCACGGCCGGGTCGCCGCTCACGGACCCGCCCAGCGCGACCTCGCCGGACCAGCCGGCCGCCGGGTTCCAGTACCGCTCCGCGAGCCGGCCACCGGAGTTGTAGTACACCTCCACGTTGGAGTTGTTCGGGTTGACGATCACCGCGGGGCTGCCGGAGACGCTGCCGCCCAGACCGTGGTCACCCGACCAGCCCGTCGACGGGTTCCAGTAGTTCTCCCCCAGCTGTCCACCCGAGTTGTAGTGCACCTGGACGTTGTGGTTGTGCGGGTTCACGACCGCCACGGGATGCCCGGTGAGCGAACCGCCCAGGTTGACCACGCCGGACCAGCCGGCCGTGGCACTCCAGTACCGCTCGTGCAGTTGCCCGCCGGAGTTGTAGTAGACCTCGATGTTGCCGTTGTGCGGGTTGCGCAGCGCCGTCGGGGCACCGCTGATCGCGTCGCCCAGTTCGGTGCGCCCGGACCAGCCGGCGGCCGGGTTCCAGTACTGCTCGAACAGCCGGCCACCGGAGTTGAAGTAGACCTCGATGTTGCCGTTGGCGGGGTTGTGCAGCACCGACGAGGACGACGTCGGCGACTGGTCCGCGGGCGGCGCACCGCAGTTGCGGCTGGTGAGCACCTGGTCCCGGCCGATGTCGACGGTGACGAGCTGACCGTCGAACGCGGAGCGGACCGTGGTGCCGTCCTGCATCTGCTCGAAGTGCAGGTGCGGCGCGCCGCTGTCGCCGGTGCTGCCGACGTGGCCGATCAGCTGCCCCTGGGTGACCGTCTGGTTCAACGAGACCGACGGGGCCTCGATCATGTGCAGGTATCGCGTCTGCCAGCCGCCACCGTGGTCGATGCGGACGTGCCAGCCACCGCCGTCGTCGTAGGCGGCCTTGACCACCCGGCCACCGGCCGCGGCGAGGATCGGCTGGTTGTTGCTGCCGCCGCCGACCTTCATCAGGTCCAGGCTGCTCGAGTTGGGCTTGTGGTCGGCGCGGGTGCTCCCGTTCCACTGCTGCCCGCAGGTGAACGGCAACTGGAACAGGGGACGCGGACCCGCGGCATGCGCGGTCCCGGGCGTCGTCAATGCCGCCAGGACGCCGGCGAGCGCCAGTCCACATGCGGCGATGGCTCGTCTAGGGGTGCCTACAGGCACGTCTTCCTCCATCGTGGATCGGGGAAAGCAGCTCGGATGCGAGCCACGGACAGCTTGGGGGGCCGGCTGCGCCGATGGAAGGCAGGCGGGACGGGAAGGGATGGAACGCCGTGTCCACCAGGGATTTCCCGGCGCAGCGGGACGCTCTACGCTGTGGGCAGCCGTCCTACGGGGGAGATGATGGAGAGGTCGGAGTCCGCGCATGCCCTGGCGTCTGCGCTGCGCGAACTGAAGAGCCGGCAGGGGCGCAGCTTCGAGGCGCTGGCGAAGCGGCTCGCCACCAGCAAGTCGGCGTTGCACCGCTACACCTCGGGCGAGGTCGTCCCGGCCCGGTTCAGCATCGTCGAGCTGTGGGCCCGCGAGTGCGGTGCGAGCGCGACCGAGATCGCCGAGCTGCGCCGGTTGTGGCTCAACGCCACCGCCGAGCAGCAGAGCGACGCGGCGCCGGCCGACGACGTCCCGCTGGAAGCTCCCCGGCCGTCCCGGCGCCGATGGCTGACGCCGGCCGTGTTCCTCGCGATGGGCGGCGTCACCGCCGCCGTCGTGGTCGCTCTCGCTCGCGACGGGCAGGCCAGTGACCTCCTCGCGTCGCGGCCCTCCTCGGCCGCGAGCGAGGCCGGCGCGGCGCCGGGCTCGTGCGAGGCCCGGGCCGGGGTACGCCATGTCGACGCGCGGCGATCCGGGCACGTCTGGCGTACCGACTATGTCTGCCCGAACGTCGCAGGGGTCGCGCTCTACGACGAACCGGGCGGATCGCGGAAGATCGCCGTGATGGAGACCGAGCAGAGCTGGTTCACCTGCTGGACCACCCCGCCGGGAAGCTCCGCCGTCTGGTACTACACGCGCGGTGACCGCAGCGAGCCCGGCACCGAGGCGTGGGACGGCTGGGGCTTCGTTCCCGCCGAGGCGGTCGTGCTCCCCACGCACCCCGCGCCCAGCATGCCGGAGTGCTGGTTCGCGCCGGCCCTCAGCAGCTCAGGCCCGCCCGCACGCTGAGCGCGGTGCGGAAGTCGCCGGTCATCGCCGCCAGGATGCCGCCGCCGCAGATGCACAGCAGCAGAACCAGCGACAGCGGCGGCTGGCACAGGGTTGTTGTCCGTGCACGATCCGTCCTCCCCGTCGCATTTCGGCGCAGGATACTGCCCGGTGCGGAAGATTCTCCGGATCACCGTTGAACATCTCGCGCGCGAGCGGCGTCCTAGACGATGTGACCTTCGAGCAATTCGCGATGGCCCGGCTTCCGAGCCTGCTGCGGTACGCGGTCGTCCTCACCGGCGACCGTGAGCTCGCGCAGGACGTCGTCCAGGAGGTGCTCGCCCGCGCGCACGTCCGGTGGCGCAAGATCAGCGACGCCGACTCGCCCGAGGCGTACGTCCGCCGGATGGTGCTCAACGAGTACCTGTCCTGGCGGCGCAGCTGGGCGGCGCGCAACGTGCACGCCGTGGGCGAGCGGCTGGTGGACCTCGACGACGCCCGGGGCGGGGTGGGCGACCACGCCCAGGACGTCGTGGAGGCCGACGAGCTGTGGAGACGGCTGGCCACGCTGGGCCGCAAGCAGCGGGCCGTGCTCGTGCTGCGCTACTACGAGCAGCTGGACGACCAGGCGATCGCCGATCTGATCGGCTGCTCGCCGGCGACCGTGCGCAGCCACGCGTCGAGGGCGCTGAAGACCCTCCGGCTGACGTCGGAGCGACACACCATGATCCACGCCGAGGAGACGTCGTGATCGACAACGGAGAGAGGCTTCGCGAAGCCTTCGAGACACATGAACATCTGGCTCCCGATTCGGCAGCCGTCTACGCCCGGGTCAAGGAGCTGTCCCGCAGCTACCAGCGACGCCGGTGGGGTGCCCAGGCCGCCGGCGGCGCCGTCCTCGGTGCCGGGCTCATCGCCGGGGTGATCACGCTGCCGGGTCTGCTGCCCGGACAGCCCTCGAACAGCTCGGGGAACATGGTGGCCCCGGCCGCCGCCCCGGCCCTGCCGTCCGCCGCGCCGCCGGCGGTCAAGCCGTCGGCGCCGGTGGAGAGCCCGTCGCTGTCGCCGGCGGAGGAGAAGCTGCAGAAGCAGTACGACGCCTACTTCAACGCGGGCTACGACTACGACGACGCGGTGCAGCTGGCCAAGCTCTGGAAGATGAGCAAGAACGACATCGGGGCCGTCAAGGCGGCGGCGGGCAAGAAGCTGCTGGCCGGCAAGAAGCTGCCGATCAAGCCCGGCAGCGCGCCGGACGCCCCGGACGTCCCCTCGTCGAAGGAGGACCAGCAGGTGAACGCCTTCTTCGAGGCGGGCTACGACTACGACGACGCGGTCGAGCTGGCCAAGCTCTGGAAGAAGCCCACCGCGTACGACGCGAAGATCCTGGGCGGCAAGAAGCTGCTGGCCGGCGAGACCCTGCCGATCCAGCCGTGACCGCCCCGCTGCACCGGCGTACCGGGTTCGAGATCGAGCTGATGGCCCCGCCAGGCCTCAGCCGGCAGACCCTCGCGCGCGACCTGGCCGACCGGTACGGCGGCCGGGTCCACCCGGTGTGGCATCACGACAGCGAGCCGTCCCTGGTCCCGGGCCTGGGGCGGTTCCTGCACCTGACCCAGGGTTTCGAGGTACGCCGTGACGACGGCACCCTCCTGTGCACCCTGGTCGACGACGTCACCCTGCTCGCCGGCCTCGATCCGCGGACGCCCCCGCCCCCCGGCTGGTTCCGCATCCTCACCGACGACTCCCGGCTGCTCCGCCTGCTCGCCCTGCACAGCGACCCGGGCGGCACGATCGGGGCCGCCCTCGACGCGACCGCGCAGCTCTGGGCCGCGCGGGTGGACCGGCACGGCGGCATCTACCAGCTGGCCGACGCCGCGGGCGCGACGATCGCCCTGGCCGCGCCGCAGGGCGGTGAGCGGGAACGCCCGTGCGAGATCGTCACTCCCCCGCTGACCGCCGGCCACGGCGAGGCGCTGGAGGAGCTGCTCGGCCCGGCCCGTGAGCTGGGCTTCACCGTGCCGCGTGAGGCGGCCGTGCACCTGCACCTCGACGGCGCGCCGTTTCGTGAGCCGCACGCGCTGGCCAACGTGGTGCGGCTGTTCGCGCACTGGCGGGAGCCGCTGCGGGCGCTGCTGCAGACGAACCCGGCCTGCCGGCGGCTCGCCCCGCTCCCGGAGCCCCTGGTGCGGGCCGTCGACGGCGCCCCGTCGTACGAGCAGCTGTGCGAGGCGGCGGAGCGCGGCGGCCTGACGAAGTTCTTCGACGTCAACCTGACCCAGCTGCTGACCGACACGCCGATGCGGGACACGATCGAGATCCGGGTCCTGCCCGGGGCGATCACCGCCGACGAGATCGTGCACCGGGCGGCGCTGGTCGAGCTGCTCCTGGAGCGCTGCCTGGACCCGGAGCCGGTCCCGGCCCCTCCCGCCCATGCCGACGCCGCGGTGAACCAGCTGCTGCACACCGCCGCGGAGGCGCTTGCCCGCCGGGAGTCGGTGCAGGCCCGCTGATCCGCCACCGTCCGGCATGGACGATCGACCGCCCTCAATACTACGATCCGTGTCTGGAACGTCGCTCACAGTCCTCGATGGCAGGAGCACGCGGTGACAGACACCCGCCCGTACCCGTTCAGCGAGCCCGACCGGCTCCACCTCGACCCGCTCTACGCCCGGCTGCGGCGCACCGAACCCGTGACCCGGGTACGCCTGCCGTTCGGCGAGGACGCCTGGCTGGCAACCCGCTACCAGGACGTCCGCACCGTGCTCGGCGACCCCCGGTTCAGCCGGGCCGCAAGCGTCGGCCGCGACGAGCCCCGCACCACGCCCCAGCAGATCGGCGGCGGCATGCTGGCCATGGACCCCCCGGACCACAGCCGGCTGCGCCGCCTCGTCGCCAAAGCCTTCACCGCCCGCCGGGTCGAGGAGCTACGCCCGGCCACCACCGCCATCGCGAACGAGCTCGTCGACGCGATGACGCCCCCGGCCGACCTGGTGGACCATTTCGCCACCCCGCTTCCGGTACGGGTGATCTGCCGGCTGCTCGGCGTACCGCACACCGACCAGGACCTGTTCCGCACCTGGTCGGAGGCGATCGTCTCGACCACCTCGCTCAGCCCGCAGCAGATCGAGGAGTACATCGGCAACCTGCACGCGTACATGGCGGGCCTGATCGCCCAGCGCCGCGTCACCCCGACCGACGACCTCATCGGCGCCCTCGTGCAGGCCCGCGACGACGACAACGACCGCCTCACCGAGCAGGAGATGGTCGAGCTCGCGGCCGGCCTGCTCGCCGCCGGCCACGAGACCACGGTCACCCAGATCCCCAACTTCGTGTACGTGCTGCTGACCAACCCGGCGAAGCTGGCGGAGCTGCGCGCCGACCCCGAGCTCGTGCCGGCCGCGGTCGAGGAGCTGCTGCGCTACGTGCCGCTGGGCGTGTCGTCGGTGTTCGCCCGCTACGCCGTCGAGGACGTCGAGCTCAGCGGCGTCCTCGTCAAGGCCGGCGAGCCGGTGCTCGGCTCCCTGTCCGCGGCCAACCGCGACGACGCCGTCTTCACCGACCCGGAGGAGCTCGACTTCGCCCGCGAGTCCAACCCGCACATGGGCTTCGGCCACGGCGTGCACCACTGCCTCGGCGCCCAGCTGGCCCGGATGGAGCTCCAGGTGGCACTGCACACCCTGCTCACCCGGCTGCCCGGGCTGCGGCTGGCGGTCGACGAGAAGGACCTGCCATGGAAGTCCGGCCTGCTGGTCCGCGGCCTGCGGGCCATGCCCGTGACCTGGTGACGAGAACAGGGCTTCTGGTCGCCGGACCCACACGCGCAACGGCCCGGGAGCCGCAGCTCCCGGGCCGTCACCTCGCAGGGGTCAGCGGATCCGGACCAGGTCCCGCAGCGGGGCCCGGTTCGCACCGCCGGCCGCGCTGAGGCTCTTGGCCGCGGCGGCCGTCGGGTCCGGCACCGGCACCGGCTCGCACTGCTTGTCGGAACGGTTGCCGTGCACCCGCTTCGGCAGGGCACCGGTGTCCAGGTACGCGGCGATCACGTCGTCGGTGCACGCCACGCCGTTGAGCGAACCGGCGTGGGTGGTGCCGCCGACGCCCTCCAGCAGCACCGAGCGCGGGAAGCGCTTGCGCACCTCGAGGCTGCCCGAATACGGCGTCGCCGCGTCCTCGGTCTCGCTGATGAGCAGGATCGCCGGGGCCTTCTTGCCGTTCACCGTGACCGGCTTGCCGACCTTGCCGCCCCAGGTGCGGCACGGCGCGTTGTACCAGGCGTTGTTCCAGGTGATGAACGGCGCCTTCGCGTACGTGCGCCAGTTGTCCCGCTTCCACTTCGCCCAGCTCTTGGGCCACTTCACGTCGGTGCACTGGGTCGCGAGGTACATGGCGTACCCGTTGTCCGCGCCCGGCTCGCCCGGCGCGGCGTAGAGGCCCTTCAGCCCGGCGGCGTCGCCCTCGTTGACCCAGGCGGCGAACGCCTCGGCGACCTCCTCCCAGCCGAACACGTAGTAGCCGGCCGACACGAAGATGTCGTTCCACTCGTCGGGGCCGATGAGCCCGCCGGCCGGCGCCTTGCGCAGCTTCTGCAGGGTCGCGTAGTACTTCGCCTTCACCGCCTTGGCCGAGGTGCCCAGGTGGTAGACCTCGTCGTACTTCGCCACCCACGCGAAGTAGACGTCCATGTTCTTGTCGAACGCGACGTCCTGGTCGAGGTTCGCGTCGTACCAGACCCGCCGCGGGTCGACGTTGCCGTCGAGCACCATCCGGCGCACCTTGCCCGGGTGCAGGGTCGCGTAGACCTGGCCGAGGTAGGTGCCGTACGAGAAGCCGTAGAAGTTGATCTGCTTCGCGCCGAGCGCCTTGCGGATGCTCTCCATGTCGGCGATCGTGTCGGTGGTCTTGACGTGGTCGAGCAGCGCGCCGCCGGCCCGGTCGCACGCCTTCGCGTACGTCGCCGTCTTCGTCAGCCAGGCCCGCTCGAGCGACTTGCTCACCGGCACGTAGAACGGCCGGTTGTAGCCGGCGTACTCGACGTCGCAGCTCAGCGCCGGCTGGCTGGACCCGACGCCGCGCGGGTCGAACCCGATCCAGTCGTAGTCGCCGCCCACGCCGCCGGGCACGTACTCACCGAGCACCGACAGGGTCAGCCCGGAACCGCCCGGCCCGCCCGGGTTGGTGAGCATGACGCCCTGGTAGTCGGCCTCGGCCGAGGTGTGCTTGATCCGGGACACGGCAATCTTGATCTTGGTGCCGCCGGGCCGCGCATAGTCCAACGGTACGGTCAGCAGACCGCACTGAGCCCCACGAGCCTGCAGGGCAGCACTGGCACAGGCACCCCACGCGATCGGCGCCGGGGTGTAGCCGGAACCGGTCCTCGCCTGAGCCTGGGCCGTCGACGGGATCACGCCGCCACCGACCGCCAGCCCCATCGCCACGGCGGCGGTAGCCGCCAGGAGTTTTCTCATCCCTAGCCTCTCCACTACGCCGCCCGTCGCGGGCGGCCTTCGGAGACTAGTCATGACCACCTATGGCGGCGGTAGATCCATAAGGTTGATTTTCCCTCCCGTCAGACATCGAGCAGCTCCACCTCCACCGTCGCCGTGTCACCCGGCTCGAGGCGCTGCGCGCGGCGGACGGCCTTCTTGACCGGCAGCACGTACGCCTCGCGGCCCTTGTCGGGGAAGATCGAGGTCGTCCAGGTGGTGGCGCCTATCCGCACTCGCACGCGCAGCGAGCCGAAGCCGCGCTGCACCCCCGCCGTGATCTCCCGGATCGTCTCCGACTCCGCCACGGGCAGGCTCACGAACGTCCAGCTGTCGTCCCGGCGGGCATCCCAGGTCCACAGCTCTGCATCGAAGACGACGACCACCGCGACAGCATGGCAGGCGGGTACGACACAAATCGTGAGCCTCTGTGCGCGCAGTCACCCTTCAGGTCGGATTGCCGGGTGTCGTCAGGACGTTGTGCCACCAGCGCACAAATCCCCTGAGTACGGAGCTATCGCCATGCACCAGAATCCTGATGAGACGGTCCGGGCGGAGGCGGTGTTCGTCTCGCACCTGCAGACGTCGGACCCCCTCAGCGCCGAGGCCGTCGACGACGCCGTCGAGACGCTGCTGCGCCGCAACGGGCCGGCCGGGTGCGCCGCCGGGATGGCGTACGAGTTCGGCGAACACCCCGACACCGCCGTACGCCGGATGCGCTGGGCCCGAGACCTGGTCCGGCGTGCGTCGCGCGCGGTCGTGTGACATGTGGTTTGAGCAGGTGGCCGGCGGGAAGCCAGCGCAGGTGTGGATCAGCCGGCCGGCCACGGCCCTGCTCGTGGTGACGCTCGCCGCCTGCTCGGCGAGCGCCCCCACCCCCGCGCCGTCGCCCTCCGCCGGGGCGACGCCGTCTTCCCCCACCGGCTCACCGCCGTCCTCCGCCACCAGCGCAGTGCCGCCTCCTGCTGCCGGCGCGATGACGACCTCCGCGCAGGCCGAACACGCGGCCGTCGCTCCGGCCGTGCTCATCGGCGCCGGGGACATCGCCAGCTGCGACAGCACCGGGGACACCGGCACGCTGGCGTTGCTCCAGCGGTTCCCGGGGACGGTCTTCACCCTGGGTGACAACGCCTATCCCGACGGCAGCCGTACGAACTTCGCCCGCTGCTACGGGCCGACGTGGGGGCGGGTCAAGGCCCGGACCCGTCCCGTCGTCGGCAACCACGAGTACCACAGCACGGGCGCCAGGCCCTACTTCGACTACTTCGGCGCGGCCGCCGGGCCGCGCGGTAGAGGCTATTACTCGTACGAGGCCGGCGCCTGGCACGTCGTCGTGCTGAACAC
Source organism: Actinoplanes sp. NPDC049548 (assembly GCF_040676695.1). Taxonomy (NCBI): domain Bacteria; kingdom Bacillati; phylum Actinomycetota; class Actinomycetes; order Micromonosporales; family Micromonosporaceae; genus Actinoplanes; species Actinoplanes sp. NPDC049548. The sequence goes on along the minus strand of NZ_JBFAPM010000020.1, from coordinate 76,692 downwards.
GGTGTGCTCGGCGGTGCCGGGCGGCTGCGCCAAGGGCTCCCCGCAGGAGCGCTGGCTGCGCGCGGACCTGGCGAAGAGCAGCGCGGCGTGCACGGTGGCGATGGTGCACCATCCGCTGTTCACGTCGGCGGCCACCCACCCGCCCGCGACCGAGACCCGCCCCCTCGTCCAGGCCCTCTACGACGCGGGCGTCGAGCTCCTCATGGCCGGGCACAACCACGTCTACGAACGGTTCGCCCCGCAGACACCGGCCGGGCGCCGGGACGACGCGCGGGGCATCCGGGAGATCGTGGCGGGCACCGGCGGCGCGGAACGCTACCCCTTCGGGCGTACGGCGGCGAACAGCGAGCGCCGCAACAACACCACCTACGGCGTGGTGCGGCTGACGTTGCGACCGGGCTGGTTCCGCTGGGACTTCCTGCCGGTGCGGGGCGGCTCGTTCACCGACACCGGTACCGGCCGCTGCCACTGAGGGATCGCCGGCGGAAAGTAGGACGCCGCTGCGAATTCCACGGGGGAAGAACTCGCAACGGCGTGAGTTCAACTTAACGGACGGGGGGCCGCTTCGTCCAATCGCGAGCATGCCGTTTGCTGCTCACCGGCAGCCACGTCTCCGGCCTGATGTGCTGGCGCGACCTCGACCTGATGGTCCTGGGCTCACCGTCTGGCTGCACGACCCGCACGCCAACCTGACGGCCTGGCACGAAAGGCTGCGCGACTCGATCACCGCCGACCAGCGCGACGCCGTCCTGCGGATCAAGGACGTGTGGCACCGCCTGCCCGCTACCCGGACGAGGTCGGCGGCACCGACATCTACACCGCCGTCCTGGACCACGGCGTGCGTACACCGGAAGAGTTCGGCACCTGGCTCGCCTGTCCCATTCCCGACAGTCCCCAGCGCCCGGTGCACCCGTCCGGGCCGTAACCGTCACCGGTCCGCGGCCGTCCCCGGCAAACCGGCCACCCTAGACAACCGGACGAGTGATTGTCAGACCATCCGCCATGGACAAGGGTGAGGATTCCCGACCATTCGCCGTCGCGGGAGACTCACCACGGCTTCATCGAATCCGGACCGGCTCTCCGAGACGGCCGACCGCAGCAAAGGTGAGCCGATGAGTTCTTCCCCACCCGCATCCGTGAGCCTGCGGCTACCGCAGGACTGGGTGGAGCTGGACCCGCGCGCCGACGACGTCACCACCGAGCTCCGGCACGCCGTGGCCGCCCGATGGGCCGGGCACGACCTCATCACCGAGGAGACGATGGTCGCCCGCCTCGCCCCACCCGCGGCCGAGCTCCGCCGCCGCACCACCGAGGCCTACGTCGTGGTCGTCGGCTTCTACGCCGACGTGGTCCCGGTCGCCGGCACGCACGACCCCCTGATCGTCACGGCGCACGCGATGCTGAGCATGTCACCGCCGGTCAGCTCCCTCGACGACGTACGCCGCAACCTGGGCGACGCGGCGGAGACGGTGACGCTCCCCTCCGGCCCGGCGATCCGCGCGAGCGGCCCCCTCACGATCCGCGACGGCGGCGGCGAGGGCGTGCTGACGGCGTACCGAAGCGATTTTCACGTGCCGGTGCCCGGCACGGACAGCGTCGGAACGCTGTCCTTCCTGACCCCGAACACAGCCCTCGCGTCGGTGTTCGACGACGTCTTCGACGCGGTGGCCAGCACCCTCACGTTCGGCTGGAAGAACTGACGGCCCCACCACGGTGGAGGCTTTCTCGGGCCGGGGTTTCGGGCGGTTCAGGGATGCCGAGGCCAGCCCGATTCCCGCGATCGCCGTGAGGCCGCCGGCCAGCTGCGTCGTCGTGACCGCGTCGCCGAAGGCTGCCACGCCCAGGGCCGTGCCCACGATCGGTTCGAGGTTCAGGAAGGATGCCGCCGCTTCGGGGGAGGTGCGGGCCTGACCGTACGCGAACAACGTGAACGGCAGGAGCGTGCCACCCACCGCGAGGCCCACCGTGGCCAGCAGTGGCAAGCTGCCGGGCGCGGGGCCGGCCGGCGCCTCGGAGAGCAGCGCGAAGGGCAGGGCCGCCGCGGCGCCCGCGGCGAACTGGATGGTGGTGACCGCGGTGATGCTGCGGTTCGTCAGCAGGGCCGGCTGGATGAGCAGGAACGCCGCCGACAGCAGGGCCGACGCCCCGACCAGTGCGTCGCCTGCGAGGGTGGCCTCGCCGCCGCCGTGGGACGCGATGACGCCGATGCCGAGGGCGGAGACGGCCAGGCCGCCCCAGGCGGGGGTGCCGATGCGGGAGCGGCCGGTGGCGAAGCTCAAGAGGGCGGTCAGGACCGGGGTCGCGCCCACGATCAGCGCGGAGTGGCTGACGCTGGTCCGGGCGATGCCCATGTTCTGCACGACGATCACGATCCCGTAGCCGAGCGCGCCCCAAAGGACCGTGCGGGCCGACATCGCCTCCCGGAGCCGGCGGCGGGCCAGGTAGGCCAGGGGTAGGGCCGCGACGAGGAACCGCAGGACCGTCAGCCATCCGGGACTCATGCCGGCGAGCGCGACTTTTGTCAGGGGCACGGTGGTGCCCCAGAGCAGGCCGGCGGCGGCGAGGGCGGCGAGGGTGAGGTGGCGGGAACGCATGCGACCGATCGTCCGCGGGACGGCTGAGGATTCGTTTCACCGGCCCGAGGACGAAACTATATTTGGTCATATGGCGGTCCGACTTGATGAAATCGACGTCCAGTTGCTCCACGAGCTGCAGGTGGATGCCGACCGCTCGAACCTGGACCTGGCCCGGCTGGTGGGCCTGTCGCCGGCCGCGACCCTCAATCGGGTACGGCGGCTGAAGAAGTCCGGTGTCATCCGGCGCATCGGCGCGCGGCTCGACGCGGCCCAGGCCGGATTCCCGCTGCAGGTGTACGTGTCGGCGACGCTCGCCCGGCACGAGCCGCGGGCCAGCCGGTCGTTCGAGCAGGCGTTGCAGGCGCTTCCGCAGGTGATCGCCGCCGACTGGGTGGCCGGGGAGATCGACGTCATGCTGTTGGTGGTCGCGCGGGACGTGGCCGAGCTGCAGCACGTGCTCACCCAGCTGTCGATCAAGGGTGCGCAGAGGCTCACCACGCTCCTGCGGCTGCAGGAGATCAAGGGCGGGTCGCCGCTGCCGCTGAGTGCCGCCGGCTGATCGTCGCCGTCGCCCGCAGCAGGTCGGGTAGCCCCCGATACGTGCCTGCCCGCTCCGCTCCGGGCGAAGAGCCCGGTGACGATCAGTGGATGGGTTATGGCGGCAGTCTCGTCGCGTACCCGCGCACCGGCCAGGGAGCTGGCGCAATCGCGACAGCATGTATCAGACGGCCTTAAGGGAAACGCCGGATCCGCCGCCGGCCGGGCGGCTGCCAGGCTGGCCGTCGTGGAGCGAAGAAGAGTCCTTTCCCTGGCCGTCCTCGCCGGCTTCGGCCTCACCGCCGGCGCCTGCTCGTCACCGTCCGCACCGAAGCCGGCGCCGTCCGGCAGCGCCGGACGGCTGCGCATCCCACCGCTGGCCGAGCCCGAGATCGAAGCCGGCGGCGTCAAACGGTACGCGCTGACACTGCAAACCGGCGGCAGCACCGGCACCTGGGGCATCAACGGCGCCTACCTCGGACCGACCGTACGCGCCACCCGCGGCGACCGGGTCCGCATGCACGTCACCAACCGCCTCCCCGAGGCCACCACCCTGCACTGGCACGGCATGCACCTGCCGGCCAGGATGGACGGCGGCCCGCATCAGATGATCGAGCCGGGCGCCACCTGGACCCCGGAGTGGACCGTCGACCAGCCCGCCACGACCGCATGGTTCCACCCGCACCTGCACGAGAAGACGGCCATGCACGTCTACCGAGGACTGGCCGGGCTCTTCCTCGTCGACGACCCGCACGGCCCCCACCTGCCCGCCGAGTACGGCGTCGACGACATACCCCTGATCATCCAGGACAGGACCTTCGACGACGACGGCGAACTCTCCACCGGCCGGGTCGACGGCGGCACCTACGGCCTGCTCGGCGACACCGTCCTGGTGAACGGCGCCCGGCAACCGGCGTTCGCCGTCCGCACCGGCCTCGTCCGGTTCCGCCTGCTCAACGCCTCCAACGCCCGCGTCTACCGCGTGGGCTTCACCGACGGTCGCCGCTTCGACGTCATCGGCACGGACGGCGGTCACCTGGCTCACCCCGTACCCGTCGACCGGGTCAAGATCAGCCCGGGCGAACGCGCCGAGATCGTGGTCCGCTTCACCCCGGGAGAGACGGCGATCATGGACAGCCGGGGCGAGGACTCGAAGTCCGCCAACGACATCGAGGAGGAAGACTTCACGCTGCTGCGACTCGAGGCAGCCGCCGAACTGAAACGCTCCCCGGCCCTACCGGCCCACCTGGACGGCGCGGCCACCGCGGCCCCGCCGGCCGGCACCCGGGTACGCCGGTTCGTCCTCACCGGCTCGGAGATCAACGACAAGGACATGGACCTCACCCGCATCGACGAGGTCGTCCCGGCCGGCGCCCTCGAGATCTGGGAGATCGACAACACGACGTTCGCCCACAACTTCCACATCCACGAGGTCGCATTCCGCATCCTCGACATCAACGGCACCCCGCCGCCGGCATGGCAGGCCGGCCCCAAGGACACGGTCTTCATCCCGAAGAAGGCGAAGGTGCGGCTGGCGGTCCAGTTCGGCCGGTATGCCGATCCAGCATCGCCGTACATGTACCACTGTCACATCCTGCGGCACGAGGACAAGGGGATGATGGGCCAGTTCGTGATCGTGGAGCCGGGCACGGAGGCGAGCGTGCCCCGCACCCTCCCGGCCGGCCACCACCACACCTGACAGTCTCGCCTTCGAGCACGGACATGGACATGGACAAACATCGCTAGGCTGAGGCGCCTGCGTCAAGAGGGAGTCAGCGATGTTCGACGACGAGCCGACAGCTGCGGCACTGAGGCGCATCGATGACTGGGAGCGGAAGCTAGAGGAGCGCGCCGAGCAGGCAAGCCTCCTTTCCCGACAAGCAGCGCGCTTGTCCGCCACCTCCCGCAGCGCTGACGGTCTCATCGAGGTCGCAGTCGGAGCGGAAGGACACCTGGAAGCCCTGCACCTGGACGAGGGAATCCGGCGGGCGCCCGCAGAACAAACCGCCCGGCGGATCGTCGAGACAATCCGCGCTGCTCAGGCTGACCTTTTACGGCAATTCGATGACGTGACTGCACGAACTATCGGGACAGAAGGCGACACCCGCCGAGCCCTGATGGCCGGCATGCGGGCTCGTTTGGGCAATCCCCCGGACCCGGAGGAGCCACGTGAATAGCAGCGATGCCAGTGAATTCCAGGTCGATCCGGCGGCGCTCAGGATGCATGCCGATGAAGTGGACCACATCGGCGACGGGCTCACCCTGGCCTTGCAAGCAGGCGAGGCGGTCCAAACCGACGCCAACGCTTACGGGCAGCTGTGCCAACTGGTTCCGGTCCTGCTGAACGCCCTTCAAGACTCGATGATCGACGGCATGACGACAGCTGCTGGATCCGCGCACGAGACGGCGGAAGCGCTCCGAGCGGTCGCTGACGGATACAGCGCTATCGACGCCGGTGCTGCCCACCGTCTGCGCGGCATCCGGTGAATCCATGGCCGACACGAATCCCCTGGTTGCAGGTGAAGTCACCGGCCCGGTCGACCCCTGGGCAGGCGTTTGGATCGCTGAAGACATCGAGGCGATCATGGCGGGCGTCGAGGGCGGCAGCTGGATCGATACCGCCATCGGCGGCGTCTCTGCGGGGCTCGACGCACTAGCCTTCGTCTCCGACCCTGTCGGATCCTTGCTGCAATACGGCGTCGGCTGGATCATCGAGCATGTCAAACCCCTGTCGGAGGCGCTGGACTGGCTTGCCGGCGACCCGGGCCAGATCTCCGGCCATGTGCAGACATGGCGGAACGTCGCCTCGGCGTTGCAGGACCGCGCCGACGAACTGGACCGGGCGGCGCGGTGGAGCACAGTCGACTGGACCGGCCGCGCCGCTGACGCTTACCGAGCCTGGAGCGGTCAGCAGCGGGACGCCGTGAACAGCCTGGCCCGTGCTGCAGAGACCATGGCGGCAATCACTGAGGGCGCCGGCCTCGTCGTAGCCGGCGTACGGATGATGGTGCGGGACGCGATCGCGGTACTCGTGTCCCGTTTGATCACGTACGCCGCGGAGGAAGTCTTCTCACTGGGGGTCGCCACGCCGCTGGTCGTCGAGCAAGTGAGCACCTTATGCGCGTCGTGGGGCGCGAGAATCGCGAAGTGGCTCAGAGGTCTGCTGGCGAGCCTCGAGCGGTTACGAGGGCTGGCCGGCAAGATGCATGCAGCCATCAAGGCACTCAAGGAGCTGCTGGGCCGCCTCCGCCGGGGGCCGGAGGAGCCGGCTCTTCATCGCGTCAAGAAGCGGGGTGCAGGCCCGGTTCAGTTCTTCACCCTTGACTCGGTGCGATCCATCGCGACCAAGTACGGCATAGACATCACGGACCTGCACATCACGCTCGGCGACAAGCGAATCCGCGGAGTGTGCGGACGGACCAATCCCGACGGCAGCATCGTCCTGTTCCCCACCGGCTTCCGAAGCGAGGAGGATCTCGCGAGGACGATCGCTCACGAGCGATTTCACCGCGACGAGCTCGCTGCGGGTAAGCCGTTTCCGACCACCGATCGCGAGTTCGATGAGTGGGAGGACCGTGCGTACGCGCACGAGGAGAACTGGTGGAACAATCAGCCGGTGCGGCCGGAGCCGAGGAGGAGATGATGGCCACCTACGACGACTGGCTGGTGGCTTACAGTGACGTCTACGACGCCATACCTCACGATCCTCATGTCGCATGCCCTCATTGCGGGCACCAGAGCCTGCGGCTGGTCTTCACCGGCGATCGTGAACGAGGCATCGGCTACGGTCATTTCTGGTGCGACAACTGCCTGCGAGGAATCGGCATCTCACGCGCACCCCTTCCCGAGGGCGCTACGGTCCAGGACATTCACCTCCCCCGCGACCAGCGGGAGCCCAGAATCCCGAACTTCACGCTGGTGACCTGAACGCCATGGACAGTGAACCCCGCGTCTACCGGCACGTGCCGTGGCTCGTCCTGACCAGCTGTCTGGCGGTCGGCGCGGCTGCGATCGTGCCGTCGCTGGTGGCGTACGCGGTCCGGAACGCGGCCTTCGAGCCCATCGTGAAGACGGTCGTCGGCGTCACGCTGCTGCTGGGCTTCGTCGCCTTTCTTCTGCTCAACTGGCGGATCCGGACGGTCGTCGACGACCGTGGCGTCACTCAGCACTGGATCAGCAGCAGCTACCGCATCCCGTACGAGGACATCACCGCGCTCGAGACGGACGAGGCGGCCGGTCGCTGGTTCCTGCGCATCCACTGCGGGGAGCGCACCTTCGAGGCGATCCCGTGTCATAGGGCGTACCTGCTGCCCTTCGCCGGCCGCCCGCCACGGGCGCTGACGGCCGTCCGCCTCGACATCGAGAGCTCCGTCGCCGCCTCCGGGCAGTGAGCGGTCAGCCGCGGACCAGACCGTTCCGGTACGCGAAGACGACGGCCTGCACGCGCGTGCGCAGCCCGAGCTTCATGAGGATCCGGGACAGGTGGGTCTTCACGGTCGCCTCGCCCAGGTACATCCGCGCGGCGATCTCGGCGTTGGTGAGTCCCTCGGCGAGCAGCCGGAGCACGTCGAGCTCGCGCGGGGTGAGCTGGTCCAGCACGGCGGCCGCCGGCGAGGCCTGGTCCTGCTCTTCGGGGTCCGGCCGGCCGGCGAAGGCGGCGATCACGCGGAGCGTCACCGCGGGGTCCAGCAGACCGCGGCCGGCGGCGACCGTGCGGACCGCGTCGACGAGGTCCTCCGGCGGCGCCACCTTCAGGAGGAAGCCGCTGACGCCGGCGCGGAGGGCCGCTTCCACGTGGGCGTCCTCGTCGAAGGTGGTGAGGATGACCACCTTGCTCTCCGGGTGGTCGGCGCAGATGCGGCGGGCCGCGGTGATACCGTCCATCCGGGGCATGCGGACGTCCATCAGGACGACGTCCGGGCGTACGCGGGCAACCAGCGCCTCCGCCTCGTCGCCGTCGGACGCCTCGCCGACCACCTCGATGTCGTCCTCGCCGCTGAGCACCATCCGCAGCCCGACGCGGATCATCGCCTCGTCGTCGACGAGCGCCACCCGGATCACCGCGCCACCTCGAGCGGGAAGCTTGCCCGTACCGCGAAACCGCCGCCAGGCTCCGGACCGGCGCGCAACGTTCCCCGGAAGAGCGACACCCTCTCCCGCATGCCGACCAGGCCGTGCCCGCCCGGCACCGGAGCCGCCGGCGGCGCCGCGGCGGCCTCGTTCACGATGCTGAGCGCGACCCGTTCGCGGGCGTAGTCGATGGTGACGCTGGTCGGCGCCGGCCCGTTGTGGCGCAGCACGTTCGTCAGCGCCTCCTGCAGCACCCGGTACGCCGACGCGTCGAGCAGACGGGGCACGTCGCCGCGTTCGCCCCGCACCTCCAGGCGTACCGGAAGACCCGCCGCCTGCACCTCGCTCACCAGGTCGCCCGCCCGGGCCAGCGACGGCTCCGGCGCCGGCGGGCCGGCGCTCTCCCGGTCGCGCAGGATGCCGACCAGGCCGCGCATCTCCTCCACCGACTGCCGGCCGAGGCGTTCCAGGCCGTGCACCAGCTCGCGGTGCTGCGGGTTGTCGATCTGCCGCCGCAGCGCGCCGAGCTGCAACGTCATCACGCTCACGGAGTGCGCCACCGCGTCGTGCACCTCCCGGGCGATGCGGGTACGTTCCGAGACCACGGCGGCGTGCGCGCTGCGCTCGCGTTCGGCGTCGAGGGCGGCGGCCAGGCGGGTCAGCTCGGCGGCCCGTTCGCCGTTGGTGCGGCTCAGCCGGCCCAGCGCCCAGCCGGGCAGCAGGATGGCCGGCTGGAAGATCGCCTCCCACACCGACTGGCCGGCGAGCAGCGACGTCAGCGCACCGGCGAGGATCGCGGCGAGCAACGCCGGCACCGAGCGGCGCGGCGGCAGACGCCACCCGGCCCAGGCGACCACGCCGATGAGCCCGATCAGCCCCGCGCCGCCGATGTCGTCCGCGCCGACCAGCAGGCCCAGCGGGAAGCAGGCAACCGCCAGCAGGGTGCCGGCCAGCGGAAACCAGGCGGCCAGGACGATACCGGCGCCGAGCAGCAGCCCCGGCCCCCAGATCGCCTCCGGGCGGGCCGCGAAGGCGGCGTCGAGGTTCGCCTCGGCCACCGCCAGGGCACCGACGACGGGTCCCAGAACGAGCGGCACCGCACGCGGATCAAAGGTCACGCTTGCCGATCGTACGGACGCGGTAGCCGCCCGGAGTCCGCCGAACGACGGACCCACGCCCTGCGGGGTCGTCCACCATCCGGGGGAAACGGCAGGCCGGAGACGGTACGCGACGACGGACGCGCCGCGGGCACCCGGATCGGCAGGGTGGTCGGCGTGACCAACGACCGCACCGAACGGAGCACCACCGTGAGCACCCTGACCGTCTCGGCCCCGACCGCACCGACCGCCTCGACCGAACCGTCGGCCCGTACCCGTCGCACGCTGTACCGGCTCGCCGGAGGTGCGCTCATCGCCGGCCCGGCCCTCTACCTCGCGGGCATGCTGACCTGCCCGCCGCAGAACGGGCCGGGCACCGCCGACTACATCAGCTCCCTGGCCCGCGACACGACGCTCACCGAGACGTCCGCGATCCTGCTGCACTACGGAAACCTGCTCACCGGCGTCGGCCTGCTGGTCGTCCCGTTGCTGGTCCGCGGCACGAAGGGCCGGATCCTGACCCTGCTGGGCACGCTGGGCGCGGTCCTCACGATGCTCAACATCTCGGGGGCGGTGAAGGACGACTGGTGGCGGATGGTGATCGGCCGTACGGTCCCGATGGACGTCGCGGTCCGCATCTCCGACACGGTGGATGCCAGCGGGCTGCTGAGCCTGTGGCGTGGCACCAACATGATCGGCTTCCTCGGCCTGCTGCTGGTGTACGTCGGACTGGCACGGGCGGGCGTGCTCGGCTGGTGGGCGCCGGCGATGTACGTGGCGGCCTTCGTCGGCATGATGACGGTGCCGGTCAGCCTGACGGTGGCGTACGGGCTGGTGTTCACGTCGCTGTTCGCGCCGCTGGTGGTGGCGGGCGTGCGGGCGATCCGCCGTCCGGCCTGATCGACGGCTCTCATGCGCGGCCGGGTGTCTGCCCGGTCGCGCTCTCTTCGGCATCCTAGGAACCTAGGCGCCAGGCCATGCCGCCGCGCTGCCGGCAGCTTCCACAGCCGCCGCTTGCCCGCGCTTTCCACAGCCTCCGCTTACCCGGCTTGCCCGGCTCCGCGGGGCCCCTCTAGCGTCATCGCGGCTACACCTGGACCACCGTGCGGGCCACTGCCGAGGAAGCCGGCGCCGCGGCCGGGAACTACCGTGTTGCGGACCGCCGCCCCCGTTCGGCGGTCATAGCCGGAGACGGGAGGCGAGCATGTCGGACGACGCCGCGGCCTTCCACGCGTTCTTCGAACGGCATCACGTCGAGCTGTCCCGCCTGGCCTGTCTGCTCACCGGCGAGGCCGCGGTCGCCGACGACCTGGCGGCGGACGCCCTGACGGAGGTGTGGCGGCACTGGTCCCGGGTCCAGACGGCCGACGATCCGGTCGCGTACGCCCGCGGCATCGTCACCAACCTGACCCGCCACTGGGTCCGCCGCCGGGTCCGCGAACGACGCGGCCTGCTCGGCCTGAACCTGCTGGCCGGCACCCGAGGCTCGCCGGACCCCGACGTGCCGGCGGTCCTCGACGTCCGCAGCGCGCTGCGTCGCCTGCCGCACCGGCGCCGGGTGTGCGTGGTGCTGCGTTACGCGTTCGATCTGTCCGAGCGGGAGGTGGCGCAGGTCCTCGGCATCTCGGTAGGTGCGGTGAAGAGCCAGACCTCCCGGGGTGCGCGGCAGCTGGCGGAGCTGCTCGGGCCCCACGAGGCGTCCCGGTTCGACGGTTGGGAGGCGGCGCGATGACCATCGGCTGTCCGCAGGTGCCCCTCCCCTGCCGGGCGACGCGTTCCAGCGGAAGGAGGGCGACGCGGTGAACGACGACGATCTGCGCGGCCTGTTGGGCCGGGCGGCGGCCGAGCATCATCCGGACCGGGCCGCGATGCTCGACCGGATGGCGCAACGGCTTGCCGACCTCCCCGCCGCGGACCGGAGCGTCCGCGGGCTGCCGGCCTCCGGCCATCGGCCGCAAACCCCGCCCGAGCTGGACCTGGGGCGTGGGCCGCGGGCCTCGCGCCGCCGCCCGCTTCGGCCGCGCATTGCGGGCCGGGCCTCACGCGCGCAGACCGACACCCGCCGCACGCCGCGTTGGCAGCTGGCCCGGGTCGCCGGTGCGGCGCTGGCGGTGTCAGCTGTGATCGGCGTCGGCGGCGTGGCACGCTGGGCTTTCAGCAGGGACGCCGACACCCACGGCACGCCCGCCGCTCCCCCGGTTGTCACCCTGTCACGGACCCCGACGACCGCGCCTCCGACAAGCCCCACGCCTGAGGCCTCTGCGAGTCCGCAGCATTCCCGGCGACCGTCGCGGAACCCCTCGTCGCCCGCACAGACCGGCGGCAGCAGGGCGGAGCCGGGAGCGCTGTGGGCGGACGGCTCCGTCGTGACCGACGGCGACCGCGCGGCGCGAAGCGAGATCACCCTCAAGCTGGACGAGCCGGCCACCGCATTGGAAGTCACCGTGCGCGTCCGGCAGACCGCCGGCCTCACCGACCAGGGTGCGGTCCACGACGTCACCGGAACCCGCATCGACAGCACGATCGTGCACCAGCCGGACTTCCTGGTCTACCGCTTCACGCTCGCCGCCGGGGAGAAGCTGGCCGAGGGCACCCACGTCTTCGCCGCCAGGTACCTGCAGGCGAAGGGTGGGCGCGACGCCGGTGACGACACGTACGAGGTGGTCGCGACGACCGTCGGTGGGAGGAGGCTGACCGTCTCCGGCGACTTCTTCTAGGACCACTCGGGGTCGTCTCAGGGGCGTATCCGGGGATGGCCCGATGGTGCCGAGCCGCCGTGATCACAAGGCTGAGGGTGTGATCGCCGAACTGATGAGCGCCGCGTCCTCCTTCGTCGCCTGGCTGGCCACTCTGGACCAGTGGCCGGTGCTGCTGTTCACGACGCTGTGCAGCGCCATCGAGACCACGTTCCTGCTGGGGCTGTTCGTGCCCGGCGAGTCGGTGGTGATGCTCGCCGGATCACTGCCGCACGGCCCGGGTGGGTTCGCGCTCGCGGTCGCTGCCGGTACGGCCGGTGCGATGGCGGGCCAGATAACCGGGTACGCGGTGGGCCGCGCGCTCGGCCCGAGGCTGCGCGAGACCCGGCTGGGCCGCCGCATCGGCGCGCAGCGGTGGGACCGCGCCGAGGCGTACCTGCGGGACAACGGTGCGGGGGCACTGGTGGCGATCCGCTTCGTCGCGGTGATCCACGCGGTGGTACCGATCGTCGCCGGCACCGTCCGGATGCCGTTCGGGCGGTTCGTCGGCTGGTCGGCGCTGGGTACGGCCATCTGGGTCGGCGTCTTCGCCGCGGTGGGTGCGCTCACGGCCGGCGCCGACGGATCCGGCGGCACCGGAGTGGTGCTGACCGCCATCGGCGCGACCTGCCTGGGCGTGGTGCCGTTCGCAGGGCGCTTGGTGCGGCGCGTAGCCCTGCGACCGGCGTCCTGATGATCGTCGACCGCCCGGAACCGCGGCCTGTCCACCGTGGCGACGAGCCGGTCAGGCTGCCCGCCGCTCAGCTGTCGCCGCGGTCGTGCTCGACCTTCAGGAGCATTGCGTGCTGTTCAGGTTGAAGCCCGCTGGGCGCTGGTTCCGCGCGGACCAGGTGCCGGCGACGGCGACCGTCCGGGTCTGTCCGGGGGCGATGCCGGTGGTGGCGTTTGAGTTGACGATCTGCACATCAGTGCCGTTCTGTGCCGCCACGCCGTTGCTCGCCCCGGTGACCTGCTGGCCGTCGGCGTACCGGTAGCGGACGATCCAGTTGCCGAGCCTCGTGCGGCCGGTGTTGGTGACCTTCATGGTGCCGGTGAACGTCCCTGACCCGGTGCCGGTCTGCTCGGTGACGCGGTAGCTGACCCGGCACGCGGTGGGTGGCAGGTACCCACCCACGAAGAACACGTGGTCGGCCAGGTCCGTTCGCGGGATGTCGGTGTTCGCCGCGATCAGGTCGCCGAGCGAATGACGGAAGTCGATACCGTACGTCCGGCGGATCCGGTCGAGCGCCGGCTGCTGGGCGCCGTAGAAGAACCGGTCGCCGTCACGCAGTCGCCCGAACTGGTCCGTCCAGATCGCCTGCTGGAGCTCCCCGAGCTGCGAGCGCGGCAGGTGCGGCTCGGACATCATGCCGACCAGGGCGTCCACGGCATCCACCGATCCGTACAGTGCCTTCAACCGCGCCGCGAGCGGCGTGCGCCGGGTTGCGGTGTACGCGGTGAAGTCCTCCGCCGGGCCGTTGATCGGGCCCACGTCGCTGCCGAAGAGGTTCGTGATGCTGGTGTAGTCGAGGCTGTTGTAGTCGTTCAGCTCGTCGCCCGGGGTGAGCAACGGGTCGACGGGGAACGACTCGCTCGACTCCCCGATGATCTCCGCGAAGGACGTGCGGGCCGGCAGACCGTACGCGCGACGGAGATCGTTGTACGAGGGCATGCCGTGGTCGCGGCCCCGCTGCACGTCGATGGCGGCGAGGTCGACCAGGCACGGCGGCTGCCCCGGCGCGGGCGGGCAGAGGACGTCGCGCAGGAGGATGTCGACCTGCTCGTCGTTCTTGTACTGCGGGAGCAGCCCGACGCCCTGCAGCAGCGGGCCCAGCTGATACAGGCGTACCAGATTCGGGTTGAACTGGGCGAGGCTGATCTTCGCCACCAGGCTCGCCTTCGTGCCGTCCGGGCTGAGGGTGACCTGTACGCCCTGCCGGCGCAGCGCCTCGATGTCGTCCGCCGTGTAGCGGTCGGCGTTGGTCTCGGCCGGGATGTTGCTGTGCACCACGCTGTGCGCCCGGTATCCGACGGTGGAGAACTCGTTGCTCACCGTCGCGTCGACCGTGGGGTCGTATCGCCGGTAGCCGGCCAGCGTGACGCCCATGGCCGGAAGGAACTCGTTGTACGTGATGTATTGGATCTCGGAGATGACGACGCGCCGGGCGATCTGGAACTTCGTCTCCTCGCTCAGGCCGCTCGGCAGTTGCCCGACGATGCGGTTGTGCTCCCTGGCGAACAGCGTCTGAATACCGGTGAGGACGGCGTTGTTGTTGGCCCGGCCGTCACCGGCGACGACGGCCGGGCTGGAGTCGCGGGCCAGCTGCCCGCCGAGCTCCATTTCCGGCGCGCTGTCCGGCGCACCGCGGCTACCGCGAACCGGTAGGTAATCGTCAGGCAGCAGCAGGCGCGCGCCGTTGTTCGACATGTCGCCGTCGACGGGACCTTCGCGCAGCCACTCCAGGCGATCCTCCGTGCCGCCGTACACCGCGGCGGCGTCGATGTACGAGCTCTGCATGTTGACCTGCTGCCGGGGACCGGTGACGCCAGTGCCGGGCGCGCTGCCCGACCGGGTGAACGGCACCTGGTTACGGACCGGGTCGTACGGGTCGCCGGGGACCGTCTCGATGGGGCTGTCCTCGCCGTGCGGCTGACTCGCCAGCACGCCCTCGCGCATGGCGATGTTGTGGTCGAGGAACTGGCCCCAGGCCCAGCCCCACTGGCTGACCTGGGTCTCGCTGAACACGTCGACGCCGACGGTGGCGCCCTCGGCCGTGCGTACCGAGTCGTTGAAGATGCGGTTGCTGAGGTAGCGCGGGTTCGGGCCGCCGACCTGGGCGCTGAGCCCGTCCGCATACCGGGCAGGGGCCGTACGCGAATAGGGCAGGCCGCTGCTGCCCCAGCCGGAATGCCGTGTGTTGTTTCCCCTGCCGTCGAGGCTCTGGATCTCCAGCCACCCGCCGGCGCCAGCGGCCGCCGGACCATCCGCGACGGCGAGGCCGGTGATCAGCATTGTCGTGATCGTGATGGCGAGCAGCGGCCTCGGGCCATTCGCGAGCCGGCCGCCTTTCCATGTTCCGATCATCATCCCCCCATTGATAGGAACGGCCGCCAGTATCTGGTCACCCGCGACAGGCGACAACGAGTCCTGCCTGGACGGATGGACAGGACCGCCGCGGCACCACCCGCTGACCTCCGGCCACGCATTATTGATCGGAATGCCGATGACAGGTGTCGGACAGAACCCTCCACCGGCGCACTCCTTCGCAACGCGATCACAAAGTGCGGAATGTCATTCCAGAGTTCGCGCAATGGAGGAAGCGCCCCTACTCGTCCAACCCGCCGAAAGGTGGGACCCGGCCCAACGGCTCGTCCACGGCCCGGGTTGTCCACAGGGCCGGGTTGTCCACAGGCCCGGCGACGACCGCCGGTGATCGGCGTAGCTTGTGAGAAGCAGGCCGTCCCCTCCAGCCAGATTGGTGAGGAGCCCCGATGAACAAGCTCATCAACGACCCGGCCACCGTCGTCACCGACGCGCTGCGCGGCGTCGCCGCCGCCCATCCGGAGCTGCGCGTCGACCACGAGAACCACATCGTCTACCGCGGCGACGCCCCGGTCCGCGGCAAGGTGGGGCTGATCTCCGGCGGCGGGTCGGGGCACGAGCCCCTGCACGCCGGCTTCGTCGGCCCCGGCATGCTCGACGCCGCCTGCGCGGGCGAGATCTTCACCTCGCCCGTGCCGGACCAGATCCTGGCCGCCACCAAGGCGGTCGACGGCGGTGCAGGGGTGCTGCACATCGTGAAGAACTACACCGGCGACGTCATGAACTTCGAGATGGCGGCGGAGCTGGCCGAGGCCGAGACCGGTGTCTCCGTCACGGCGGTGGTCACCGACGACGACGTGGCCGTGCAGGACAGTCTCTACACGGCCGGCCGCCGCGGGGTGGGCGTCACCGTGCTGCTCGAGAAGATCGCCGGTGCCGCGGCGGACCAGGGCCGGCCGCTGGCCGAGGTCGCCGACGTCGCCCGCAAGGTCAACGCGAACGGGCGCAGCATGGGCGTCGCCCTCACCTCCTGCACCGTGCCCGCGGCGGGGAAGCCCACGTTCGAGCTTCCGGAGGGTCAGATGGAGCTCGGCATCGGCATCCACGGCGAGCCCGGGCGCCGCCGCGTGCCCATCGCACCCGCCGCTGAGATCGCCGAGATGCTGGTCAGCCCGATCCTCGCGGACCTCGACTTCACCGGCGACTCCGGGGTCATCGCGTTCGTCAACGGCATGGGCGCCAGCCCGCTCATCGAGCTCTACGTGATGTACCACGAGATCGCGACGATCCTCGGCAAGAACGGCATCGGCGTCGCGCGCTCACTGGTGGGCCCGTACATCACGAGCCTCGACATGGCCGGCTGCTCGGTCACGCTGCTGAAAGCGGACGACGACATCCTGCGGCTGTGGGACGCCCCGGTGCGTACGCCGGCGCTGCGCTGGGGAGTGTGAGCGGCATGACCCGGTGCGCACGAGAGGGGGCAGCATGACCGACACCGTGGACACCGCTGCGCTGACGACGTGGATCCGCGAGTTCGCCCGCCTCGTCTCCGAGCACAAGGACCGGCTCACGGAGCTCGACGCCGCCATCGGCGACGCCGACCACGGCGCCAACATGGACCGCGGCATGACCGCGGTGGTCGCGGCACACGACGAGACGCCGCCCGCCATTCCGGCGGAGCTCCTCAAGCGCACCGGCATGACCCTGGTCAGCAAGGTGGGCGGCGCGAGCGGCCCGCTGTACGGGACGGCGTTCCTGCGCATGGCCACCGCGGCGGGCGACGCCGGCGCCCTGGACGCCCACGGCTTCGCCAGGGTGCTGCGCGCGGGCCTCGACGGCGTGGTGATGCGCGGCAAGGCCGAGGTGGGCGACAAGACCATGGTCGACGCCCTGGCCCCCGCGGTGGACGCGCTGGACGCCGCTCTCGCCGCCGGGCAACCGCTGCGCGAAGCCCTGAAGGCCACGGTCCGGGCCGCGGAGGAGGGGCGGGACGCCACGATCCCGCTGGTCGCCCGCAAGGGCCGGGCCAGCTACCTCGGTGAGCGCAGCGCCGGCCACCAGGACCCCGGCGCCACGTCGGCGACGCTGCTGCTGACGGCCGCCGCCGCGTCACTGCCCGGGGAGGCCTGACCGGATGGTCGGACTGGTCATCGTCAGCCACAGCCGCGCCCTGGCCCGCGCCGCCGCGACGCTGGCGGCCGAGATGGTCCCGGACCGTCCGGTGCCGCTCGAGGTGGCTGCCGGTCTGGACGACACGACGTTCGGCACGGACGCGGTCGCCATCACCGAGGCGATCGCGGCCGCGGACCAGGGCGACGGCGTGGTGGTCCTCATGGACCTCGGCAGCGCGGTGCTCTCCGCCGAGCTGGCCCTCGACCTCCTGGACGACGACCTCCGGGAAAGGGTCGTACTGACGGCCGCGCCCCTGGTCGAGGGCCTCATCGCCGCCACGGTCGCCGCGGCGGGCGAAGCGACCCGCGAGGAGGTGGCGGTCGAGGCCGCCGCCGCCCTCACGGGCAAGCAGGCCCACCTCGGCCCGGCAGGACCGCCGCACTCGCCCGGCGCCACGCAACCGACGGGCCCGCCCGCCGGCCCGCCAGAAGGCGGCCCGTCGGCAACGGTGGCCGTGGTCAATGCGCACGGGCTGCACGCACGCCCTGCCGCGCGCCTCGTCACGCAAGTCCGGTTGTTCGACGCGGCCACGGAGATCCGCAACGCCACCACCGGCTCGGACTGGGTGCCGGCGGCCAGCCTTTCCCGCGTGGCGACCCTCGGCGTCCTGCAGGGACATCAGATCGAAGTACGCGCCTCCGGCCCCCAGGCCGCCGAAGCCGTCGACGCCGTCATCGCCCTGGCAAACCGAGCGTTCGACGAGACGCACCCTGCGCCGGCAGAGGGCCCCGTCCCTGCGCCAGCCGGTCAACCACCTCCGTCGCCGGATGCGGGCCTGAGCGGGCGAGCCGCGTCGCCGGGCATCGGGATCGGCCCGGCCCGGCATGTGGACAGCGCCGAGCCAGAGATCCCCGGCCACCCGTCGCAGGGGTTCGAGCGCGAATGGCGTCGCGTCGAGGACGCCCTCTCGACGGTGCGGGAGGAGCTGCACCGAACCCGGGCTGCCGTCGGGAACCGTCCCGAGGCCGACATTTTCGACGCCCACCTCCTGCTGCTCGACGACACCGACCTGCTCGACGACGTACGGTCACGGACCGCCCGGGGCTCCCCGGCCCCACAGGCGTGGGCGGACGCGGCGGCACGGATCGCAGCGGAGTTCGACGGCCTGCCCGACCCGTACCTGAAGGCTCGGGCGAGCGACGTCCGCGCCGTCCGGCTGCAGGTGCTCCGTGTCCTGCTCGGCGCCGCTGCCACGACGGTGCCGGCGGACGGGGTGGTGATCGCGGCCGACCTCGCCCCGGCGGACGCGGCCGGCCTGGACCCGTCGCGGATCGCCGGCATCCTGCTCGCCGCGGGCAGTCCTACGTCGCACGGCGCGATCCTCGCGCGCACCCGTGGCATCCCCGCGGTCGTCGCCGTCGGTCCCGCGCTGCTCGCCATCCCCGAGGGCACGACGGTGGCGCTGGACGGCGCCACGGGCGAGGTCCGGGTGGAACCGCCGGAGCCGGTGCTCGCGTCCCTGCGGAAACGGGCGGCCGCGCAGGCGTCCCGCCGCACGCGGGCCCTGTCCCGGGCATCCGAGGCGGCGGAGACCCGGGACGGCGTGCTCGTCGGCGTGGGGGCGAACGTCGGGTCGGTCGCGGACGCCATCACCGCGGCTGAGTGCGGGGCGGATCTGGCCGGCTTGATCCGTACGGAATTCCTGTTCCTCGGCCGTGACCGGGCGCCCGGCGTCGACGAGCAGGAAGCCGTCTACCGCCAGATCGCGACGGCGCTGGACCGCCGGCGCCTCACGATCCGCACGCTCGACGTCGGGGGCGACAAACCGCTGCCCTATGCGCCCGCCGCCGCCGAGGACAACCCCTTCCTAGGGGTACGGGGAATCAGGCACTCCCTGGCCCACCCGTCACTTCTCGCGGCCCAGCTCCTCGCGATCGTCCGCGTGGCGCACGACGTACCCGTGAATGTCATGTTCCCGATGGTGAGCACGGTGGACGAGCTGCTGGCGGCACGCCGGATGCTCGACGAGGCGGTGACGCGGGCCGGGCGCGGCGCTCCTCCCGGCCTGAAAGTGGGCATCATGACGGAGGTGCCCGCGGCCGCGCTGAAGGCGGCGACCTTCGCGCCGCACGTCGACTTCTTCAGCGTCGGCACCAACGACCTGACGCAGTACGCGCTGGCGGCCGAACGCGGCAACCCGGCACTCGCCTCCCTGGCGGACGGGCTGGATCCGGGCGTTCTCCGGCTGGTCGACGCGGTCTGCCGGGGCGCGGGCGACCGGGTGTCCGTCTCGGTCTGCGGCGAGCTGGCCGCAGACGTGACAGCGGTGCCGCTGCTGGCGGGGCTCGGCGTGCGGGAGCTGAGCGTCGCACCACCGATGATTCCGGAGGTCAAACAGGCAGTGCGCGACACCGACACCCAGCAGGCCGCCGCAATGGCGGCGCGAGCTCTCGACCTCGCGGACGCAGCAGCCGTCCGCGCAGCGCTCTGACGGCACCGGGCCCGCGACACGACCGCACCTAGAAGAGGAAGTCTTCCGGCAGGTCGGGCAAGGGGTGCCGATCCCTGTCCCGCTCCGCGAGCGCCTCCATGGCGTGCATGTACTGCCGCCTGCTGATCTCCTGGTCCATCAGCTGCCGCGCCAGGACACCCTCCAGCGTCCCCGGACCAGGCACCACGGCCGGGGCGGCAACGCTGTCGGCCTCGGGCGACCGCGCCTTCTCGTGCCGCCAGTCCCGGATGGCCGGCCAGGCGGATACCGCGATGAGCGCCACCAGGATCGTGAGTACCAGGACCGCGCCCAGCATCATCAACCCCTTCCCGCATCGTTGTGCCCCGGATACGCGAGACTTCGTCCCCGCCCCAAGCCATACGGAGCGAACGCCCGCCCGGTTCACCAGGACCCCGACACCGATGCCGGTCGCGGTGACCGTCGACGACCGGCGCGGCCTCGAGCCGGTCCGCGACAACTTCGACTCCCACTACGAACGCCCGTTCGGCCGCCGTCGGCCCGGAGCAGCTCACGGGCGGCCGCCACGGCACCGGCCACATCGATGAACGGCACTCAGGCCGTGGCCACGTCCCGGCTGCTGTCGTAGGCCTTGCGGGACTGCGCGATCGCCTCGCGGTGCCGTTCCGCCCAGTCCGTCAGCGTGACCAGGGTTTCGTACAGCTCCCGGGCCATGTCGGTGGCGGCGTACTCCACCTTCGGCGGGACCGTCGGGTAGACCTTCCGCGTCAGCAGGCCGTCGCGTTCGAGGTTGCGCAGCGTCAGGGTCAGCATCCGGCGGCTGATGCCGACGATCTTGCGTTCGAGCTCCGTGAAGCGCACCGGGGCCTGGCTGGCTTCGATGATCACGCCGATGCTCCATTTGCCGCCGACGCGGTCGAGGACCTCGCGAACGGTGCAGGCCTTGGCCTGTGCGGCCTGGCCGGACACACAGATGTTCCGCTGTGACATAGATGTGCCTCCTTACGCGCGGGCCAATGGTCACACATGATGGTCGCTGTAACAAGTCGTATCCTTTTGGAGGCTTCCTCATGTCCAGCACCGCTTTCGCGGTCCGGCGCTCGCGATGGGCCGCGCTCGTCGTCCTGTGTGCCGGGTTCCTCGTCATCGTCCTGGATCAGACGATCGTGAACGTCGCGCTGCCGTCGATCCAGGCGGATCTGGGGTTCACACCGGCCGGCCTCACCTGGGTGGTGAACGCCTACCTGATCGCCTTCGGGGGGCTCCTGCTGCTGGCCGGCCGGCTCGGTGATCTCGTCGGCCGGCGACGGGTCTTTCTCGGCGGGCTCGTGGTGTTCGTGCTCGCGTCGCTGTGGTGCGGGCTGGCCACCGATCGGAGCATGCTGATCGCCGCGCGGTTCGTGCAGGGTGTCGGCGGTGCCGTGACCTCCGCCGTCATCCTCGGCATGATCGTCGGCCTCTTCCCCGATCCGCGGGAGCTCGGCAAGGCGATCGGGGTCTACGGCTTCGTGGGCTCCGGCGGCGCGGCGGCCGGCCTGCTGCTCGGCGGCGTCCTGACCGAGGCGTTGAGCTGGCACTGGATCTTCTTCGTCAACGTCCCCGTCGGGGTGCTCATCGTCGTGTCCGGCTTGCGGGTGCTGGCGGACGACCGGGTCGGCGGGCCTCGCCGTGGTGCCGACGCGGCCGGGGCCGTGCTCGTCACCGCCGCGCTCATGACCGGCTCGTACGTGATCCTCAAGGCTCCTGACACCGGGCTCGGATCTCTGCGTACGGTAGGACTCGGCGCCCTGGCGCTCGTGCTGTTCGGCGCGTTCCTGATCCGGCAGGCGACCGCGCCGACGCCTCTGCTGCCGTTGCGGGTCTTCCGGTCGCGGAGCCTGTCGGGTGGCAACCTCGTCCTCGGCCTCATGCTGGCGGGCATGTTCGCCCAGATGTTCCTGGGCGCGCTCTACCTGCAGCTGGTTCTGGGGTTCACGCCGTTGCAGATCGGCATGGGGTATCTCCCGGTGGCCGTGTCCATCGGCTTGCTGTCGGTCGGCGCGTCGGCCCGGCTCAACGCCCGTTTCGGCGCGCACCGGGTCGCGGTGGCCGGTCTCGTGGTCATCGCGGCCGGGCTGGTGGTGTTCGGGCGGGCGCCGGTGGGCGGCGACTATGTCGGCGATGTCCTGCCGGCGCTGCTCTGCCTGGGCGTCGGTGGCGGGGTCGCCTTCCCCGCGCTGGTGACCATCGCGATGTCGGGCGTCAGCGCGGAGGATGCGGGGCTTGCCTCCGGTGTCAACAACACCGTGCAGCAGGTCGGCGGCGCGCTGGGCCTCGCGGTGGTCGCGACGATCGCCGCGTTCCGCAGCGACGAGCTGCTGGCCCAGGGCGTGGACCGCGCGGCGGCCCTGGACGGTGGATATGACGCCGGTTTCGCCGTCGCCGCCGGCATCGTCGTCACCGCCGCGATCCTCGGCGCGATCCTCCTGCGACCGCAACGCCCCAAGGAGGGGAACCCGGAAGCGCGCAGCTCGGAACCCGGCCACCTCGAGCCGGCGGCCGGTCGGGACGCCTCGGTCGGTTGCACGTCGTGACGCCACTCGCCGCGCACCGCCGCCCCGAAGACGCAGGCGATCCTCGCTCGGCGGCGGTGAGGCTTCGGGAGGTCACGGGCGAGGGAGGCCGTCACGGCGGGAATCCCCGCGGTGCAGGTTCCCGTCGTCGCCGATGTACCACCGCTTCTCGGGATCCGCCTCGATGAGGTCGCTGTGGCGCCAGTTCTCGATCCGCCCCATCCACTCGCTGTGGTTCAGCGCCTCGCTGAGGACCTGCACCCGCTGCCGGACCGTCGCCGCGTCGGGGTCCGGCAGCAGCGGGGTGAGGGTCGCGGTGAGCTCGTCGACCCGGCGGTGGCACGCCTGGCCGGTGTCGTTCGGTCCCCGGCACACGAACTGCACGAGGTCGCTGGCCGTGCGGATCCCTACCGTGCGCAGCGCCGTGCGGAGGGCCGCGTTGGCCTGTCGGGGTGCCTCGTCGTCGTCGCTGCCGCCGTTGAGGTACATCACCAGGATCGCCTGGTCGACCCAGTCGACGAGGCGGGCCGCCTGGATGCGGGTCTTGAAGAACAGGTCCAGCAGGTCGTGGTGGGCCAGGGCCTCGACGTTGGTGATGCCCTCCTCGGAGAGCCGGGTGCGCTCGTACAGGTCGATGCCCTCGATCTCGGTGAGCGGCTGCTGCTGGTCGAGGTTGAGCAGGTTGGTCATCCGGGGCAGGACCTTCTCCCACACCAGGTGCAGCACGCGGTCGGGCACGAAGCCGGCGGCGAAGGCCAGGAGGAAGAGGGGCTGGGAGTTGTCGCCGGCGTCGCTGACGGCCTGGATCAGCCAGGCCAGCACCACGACGACGAGGATGCGGACGGCGATCGTCGTGTACGTCTTGGGACGCAGGTCGGCGCGCATGTATCCGGCCCGGATGAGGTTCAGGGCGAAGAAGTACGCGCCCAGGAACGCGAAGGTCACCAGGGACTGGTCCGGGTCCAGCAGCCCGAGGAACGACAGGCTCTCGCCCGGCCCCAGCTGGACCCGGTCGCCGGCCCGGAGCATGATCAGCAGCCAGCCGAAGGCCAGGATCATCGTGGTGACGATGATCGGCGAGCGGCGTCCGCGGGTGAGCCGGCCCCGGCCGTCGTCGCCGCCGTACGCCTCCTCGAGCTGGCGTTCGTACTTCGCCTTGACGTCGGCCATCGTGAACACGGTCGGGTCGAGGCGGAACACGTTCTGGATCCAGCGGTGCCGCAGGGTCCCGAGCCGCTCGGCGTCGAACTGGAAGTACATGAGCGCCGGCATGAGGGTCGCCACCGAGATGAACGTGAGCTGCATCAGCCGGCCGACGATGATCAGCGGCTGGGAGACGTCGACCGAGAAGCCGTCGGGCCAGAAGGTGACGACCTCGTGCAGGTCGGTGGCCAGGTAGAGGATCAACGCGGGGACCAGGATCCCGATGGCCACGACCATGACCATCGTGAAGTTGTACCAGGTCCAGCGGCGCATCTGCCGGCCCGCGGCCCGGCTCAGCGCCGCGTTGCGCTTGCGTCCCCGGCGCGCCGGCTGGGTCAGCAACGCCAGGAACCACAGGCCGAAGCCGATCGCCAGCGCCGCCCCGAGACGCAGCCACCACCACAGCGGCAGGGGCCACCAGGCGGCCAGCCAGCAGGCACCGACGATCATGCCGGCGCGTACGGCGGCGGTGATGTGCGGGTCGGCCTCGGGCGCCTGCGGTTTGCGGCACACCGTCACCTGGTGGCGTTCCTCCAGCCGGGTCAGCTGCGGGAACGCCTCGCGCAGCGCCGGCCCGTGCCAGATGCTCTCCTCGTGCGGAGCGAGGCTGAGCACCCGGCCGTCGTGCTCGAGCCAGACGGGTCGCGGCGTCTCGTTGCGGACCAGCCAGCACGCCGCGGGCCGCGGCCACCGGTCGTCGATCTGATCGGTACGCCGTGAGAAGAGGGGCGGAGTCATCGTCGGAGCGGCCACGGGGTTCCCTTCCTTCCTCGTGCTGCAACGACGCGTGACAGCGGCACCGTGATACCTACCGTGCGTACTCCTGCAGGAACCGCACCAGCTCGGCGAGTTGTGGTGACGCGCCGGTGTCGGATCCGGTCAGGACATGGGTCGTGTCGTCCTCGATCGTGACCGTGTAGCTCATGCCGTCCCGCGCGGGATCCGGCCCGGCCGGCGGTCCGGGCTCCGCGCCGAGCGCGGCGGACGCCAGCCGGGCCAGTTCCGCCGCCTGGCCGGCCGGGAGCAGGGTCGTGTCGGCGACCCGGGCGGGGGTGTTCCGGTGGACAGCCGCCGCCAGGCCGCCGTGCTCCCGCAGGGACACCCGCACTCAGCGCCTGCCCGCGAGGGCCTGCACGTCGGCGGCGAGCGCCTGCACCTGGCCGGTGAGGCTCTCCAGCTGCTGGGAGAGCGATGCGATGGACCCGTTGCCGTTGCCGCGCGCGGCGGCCGGGACGCTGACCGCCACCCCGACCGCGTCCCACGCGTCGGCCACCGCCTGCTGTTCGGCGCTTCCGGCTCCGCACAGCTCGCCCGCCCTGCGATGCGTGGCGGCCGCGAAGTCGGCGAACTGCGTCAGGGGCGTCGAGTCCTTGAGTGCCTCGTACCAGATGTGCCCGGCGGCGTCCCACGAGTTGCCCCCGATCGCCGTGGCGACGAGGTGGAAGGCCTTGTTGGGGATGCCCGAGTTGATGTGCACCCCGCCGAAGTCGCCCTCCTCGGTGTCGGGCAGCTCGACGAAGTCGTTCATGTGTGCGGGCTGCGGGTCCTTGCCGAACAGCTCGTTGTCGAAGGCGGTGCCGGGTGCCTTGAGCGAGCGCAGCGCGTCGGCCTCGATGCCGGGCGTGAACACGTCGGCCCCGATGAGCCAGTCGGCGTCGGCCGCACTCTGCTTGAGCGCCCACTGCTTGACCATCGACCCGAAGACGTCGGACATGGACTCGTTCAGGGCGCCGGTCTGGTCGTGATACTCCCAGCCGGAGGTGAACTCGGTGACGCCGTGCGCCAGCTCGTGCGCGATGACGTCGAGCGAGCCGGTGAAGTCGCTGAAGACGCGCCCGTCCCCGTCGCCGAACACCATTTCGCTGCCGTCCCAGAATGCGTTGTTGTAGCGCAGGCCGCGGTGGACGTACCCGTGCAGACGCATACCACGGCCATCGATGGAATCGCGCTCGAAGACGTCCTTGAGGAATTGCCGGGTCAGCCCGAAACCGTCGTACGCGCGATTGACCGAGTCGTCGGCGACCGCCTCGTCGCCCTCGGTCCGGGCGATCGTCGCGAATCGCAGAATGATGCCGGTACGGCAGTCGAAGATGGTGCGGCGGCCACTGACCGGGGCGGCGGCGACGCCGGCGAGCAGCGACCGGACCTCACGCTGGCCGCGGAGCTGCGCGGTGGACACGAGGGTGGCGAGGGCGGCGCGGCGGATCTCGGCGTCGTCACTCTCGAGGAGGCTTTGCAGGATGTAGGGCGGCGTGATGCAGGGCAGACGGCGTCGGTCAATGGTCACGGCTTCACCTCCGTAAAGCACGGGAAATGGCGTCGCTGAAGCGCCTTTCGGCCAGCGGTCGCAGAATTCCCCCACCGTGACAGCGCCTCCGGCACCGGTCCAGCCCTCAGTCCAGATAACGACATCCGCCCACGCGGAAGAATTACGACAGCGAGCTGGCGGAACTGCTCTCCTGGCGGTCGGCGAAGTCCTGCACGGCCCGGGACGTGAGGTGGCGGTGCAGTCTCACGAGCTGACCGACCTCGCGGCGCATGGTCGACGCGGTGGCGCGGACGTCGGGCAGCAGCTCCTGGCCCGGCTCCTGATCGATCCGCGGCGCGCCGTCGCGGGCTCCGCGGCGGGTCGCCTCGATCCAGCAGGCGACGGCGAGAAGGCGGTCCGGGCCTGCGTACTGCGCGGCCTCCCGCAGCAGCCGGGGCGTGGCCCAGCCGTCGTGCAGGTGGGTGATGCTGTCGCGGATCTCGACGACCCGCTGGTGGAGCAGCTCCCAGCTGTCGCCCGGGCTCAGCAGGTCCACCGGGCGCGACCGCGGCTCGTGCAGCACGAGCTCCGGCGTCGCGCGCCTCAGCAGCAACCAGAGGCCGTACAGGCGCTGCCGCCGCCATTGGTAGAGCACGGACCTGCGGATCGGTTCCACCGCCGCGACCGAACAGGCCAGGGCGACCACCACGAACCGCGTGAAGGAGAACCAGAACCCGGCCACCGCGAGCTCGGCCGGCGTACCCGGGACGAACCACCGCACGGCCCGGATGGCCAGGTACGGCAGTTCGGCGCCGACGCCCAGCGCCAGGGCCAGCATGCTGAACCGCAGGACCGGGCTGCGCATCGACCGGGCGGTACGCCAGAAGATGCTCGCGGCGCCGGTCGCGGTCGTCGCCCCGTACCCGATCCAGGCGATGGCGTAGGCGATCCACCAGCCGTGGGCCTCCTTGCCGAACCGGTCGGCCTCCGGGGTGACGAGGAAGAGCACGACGGCGATGATCGCCATCACGGCGGCCGCGATCAGCGGCGCCCGGTGGGGCCTGGTCGAGCCGGGGTGAGCGGCCCGGTGCAGGTGCAGGGCGAACCACCACACAGCGGCGAAGTCGCTCAGCGCGACCAGGGCGACGACCAGCTCGCTGAGCTTGACCACACCGGTGGTGTCGTCGATCCACCGTGCTACGCCGGCCTGGATGGCCACCGAGCCGGCGGCGAGGCAGAACAGCACGACCCACGCCGGTCGCTGCTCCCGTCGGCGGACGGCCGGCAGGCGCAGGATCAGGACGGTCCAGACGACGATGAAGATCAGGCCACGGAGGCTCTCGACCCAGCTCGGCACCTCACGCACGGAAGGCCCCGAGCAGTTCCTCCGCGCGCCGCTCCGTCGCGCTCTGGTCCGGCGGAGCCAGCTGTCCCGCCGCCTTCAGCACCATCGACGCGAACGTCTCGGCGATCTCCTCCTCGACGCTGTCGCAGATGCGCGCGCTGTCCTGCTCGCCGGTGCGCTGCCTGCCGTGGCCGGCGAGCAGGTGGCAGATCTCGTGCAGGACGATGTGGTCGCGGTAGTAGCCGGTGGCCGAGGCGCGGTGGATGATCCGGTCATGGGTGCCGTCGGCGTACCACAGGCCCGAGGGGAGGCCCCGCAGCGAGACCGCGTGCACCGTCAAGGGGCGGCCGCGGGTGCGGGCCAGCTCCCGGCACAGCGCGTCGACGTCCCACGGCTGAGGCAGCTCGGGTAGCCGCGCGACGAGCCGTCCGGCGATGGCGCGCGTGTACTTGGACGTCACAGCCCTCTCCCTTTCCCGCCCCCGTGGGCATCGCCGGCTCACCCGCGGTCGGCGGGGTCGCGTTGTCCGTCCCGGGCCTTGACCATGTGGATGGCCTTCTCGATCGCCGCCAGCTCCTCCGGGCGCAGCGAGGAGAACCGCATCGCGAGCGTCTCCACGGACGGCAGGCCCTCCTGCTGCGGCGGCGGGCCGGCCGTGGGCACGAGCGCCGAGGGCGGGACACCGAGGAACCGGGCGAGCACGGCCCTCGTCCGGTCCGTGATGTTCGCGGCGTCGCCGCTGAGGATGTTGTGCATGTGGCCGTGCGAGATGGAGACGCCGTCGTTGGCGTCGCGGATGTGCCGGGCCAGCACGCGTACGGAGGGGACGCGCCCCCGGCCGTACCGCTCCTCCAGCAGCCTCACGACGGTGCCGGCCAGCCAGACGCCGGACGTGTCACCGGCAGGTGCGCCGTTCATCGCGTCACCCCTTCACCCGGACGCCCGCGAACAGGTCGTCCTCGGGTACCGGCGCCCCGCTGCGGTCGCGGGTGCGGATGTACGTCTCCCGGCCGAGCACCTCGGGCAGTTCCCCGGCGTAGAGCCGCTCGATCCAGGTGTCCCGGATCTGACTGGCGTGCGCCAGGACGGCGGCCTGCTTGCGGGCCACGACGGCCTCCACGTCGACCGTGGTGGTGATCCTCGCGTCCACATGCTCGGCCTCAGCCGTCGGCACCGCCGCCTCGTGCACCTGCCGCCAGTAGGAGGCGCCGAGCGCGATCCCGTACACCTTGACCGGGATGCCGGTCGCGTCCGCCGCCTCGTGCGCCGCCGCAGCGGTGTGGGAGTGGTCGGGATGGAAGCGCGCCTCCGGGTCGTACGTCACGACCACCTGGGGCCTGTACCGCTCGTAGAGCGTGGCGATCCGGCCGGCCACGACGCCGACCGGAACGTCGCTGAAGGCCCCGGCGCCGCGGTGCTGCGTGCCGGAGTCGTGGTAGCCGAGCGGCTCCAGGTCGCGAACGCCCAGGTGCGCGCAGGCGTTGCGCAGCTCGTCGAGGCGTACGGCGGCGACCGCCGAGGGATCGTGACCCGCCTGGCCGGGCATGGCGCCTCCCGGACCGGTGCCGTACTCCCCGTTGGTGCAGGTGACCAGGACGACTCGCACGCCCTGCCGCGCGTAGTGCGCGAGGGTGCCGCCGGTGTTGGTGGACTCGGGCCCGGGGTGGGCGTGCACCGCCATCAAGACCGGCTCCTGCGGGAGAACCATCGTCGAGGAGATCCCTTCATCGGCGATCGTCATTGACGTCGGTCAGTGTACGGCCCCCGTAATGATCCGATCCCCGCGCCGGATCGGCACGCCGCCACCCGCAATTGTCTACTGCGCCACAAATTGCACACGCGGTGTCACGCTGCCGAATGCATTCTATTGAGGACGGACGAGCATTGCCCGGGAAACGTGCTGGAGCAGCACATGTCATGTGTCCACTGTGGTGTCCAATGCTCTTGACACTCCCGAGACGCCCTCATAGGCTCGGTTCCGCCTTCATCGGATTTCCGCCAATGTGAAGGCGATCGAAATGACCCACGGGAACAGTTTGCAGGAGTGTTAACTCGTTAACATTCTCCGCCCGCAGCACGAGCGTTCCACCGCTCTGAGCGCCACGGCAAGTCATCGGGGGCGTCGCGCTCACCGCACCGGCAGGCTCGTGTGACCAGCTCCCCGCCGGCTCCAGGAGATCTCGCATGGCCAGGCATCTCACCACCGTGCTGACGGACGACATCGACGGCGGCCGGGCCGACCGTACGGTCGAGTTCGGCCTCGACGGCGTGACCTACACCATCGACCTCTCCGACCAGAACGCGGGGAGATTGCGCACGGCGTTACAGCCGTACCTGTCCGCCGCGACCCGCATCGGTCGCGGCGGAAAGCAGGAAGCACCGCGCGGTCGCGGCGGAAGAAGGGACGCGCCCCGCGGTCGCGGCGCAAAGCAGGACGCATCGCAAGGCTCCGCACGGGACCTGCACAACGCGATCAGGGAGTGGGCCAGCCGGACCGGCTACGAGCTGACCGGCCCCGGCCGCATGCCCCTCTCGGTCACCGAGGTCTTCCACCACGCGCACTGACCGTCGCCGGCTGCGTGGACGGTGCGGCGGACGGCTTCGGGATGCGGGCGGCGCACAGCAACCCGCCGGCCATGGCGAGCGCGTACAGGACCATCGCCGCCACGTACGATCCGGGACCGGGCAGGCCCGAGTCGCCGGCCGACCACGTCAGCACGGTGCCGCCCACGGTGGCGCCGAGGCTGCCCCCGACCGTACGCATGACGGTGTTGACCGCCGCGGAGACCCCGGTCTGGTCCGGTGGCACGGCCTCGACCACCAGGGATCCCACCGCCGCGAAGGCCAGGCCCACGCCCGCGCCCATCACCAGCACCGCCGTACAGACCTGCGGGAGCGAGCGGTGCAGGCCGGCCAGCATCAGGTACGCCGAACCGGCGACCGCCGTGCCGGCCATCAGCGCGGCCCGAGGACCGTGCCGGCGCACCATCCGGCTCTGCACGGGCATCACCATCAGCGTGCCGAGGGCGGTCGGCAGCATGATCAGCCCGACCACCGTGGGTCCGGCCCGAAGCCGATCCCGCTGCTCGCCGGCTGGCTGACCAACAACGGCACCAGCATCCACGAGCCGAACATGCCGAAGCCGAGCAACAGCGTGGCCGCGTTCGTGGCCCGCACGGTCGGCAACGCGAGCGTCCGCAGGTCCACCAGGGGATGCCGGGCGCGGCGCTGCCGGCTCACCCAGTACGCCGCGAGCGGCGGCACGGCCAGGCCGGGCAGGAGCACCTGCGACGACGCCCACCCGTACGTGCCGCTGAAGCTGATCGCGAGCAGCAACAGGCCGAGCCAGGTGGCGAGCAGCACGGCGCCGGACCAGTCGATCCGGCCGTCGTCGCGGCGCCGGGTGCCGGCCGGCAGCAGCGCCGCCACCGGGATCATGGCCAGCGCCGAGACCAGCGCCGGTACGCCGAACAGCCAGCGCGACGAGACCACCGACAGCATCGGGCCGGCGGCCACGGTGCCGGCCGCTCCGCCCACGCTCATGACGGTGGAGACCGCCACGAAGGCCCGCGGGCGCCGGTGCGCCGGCAGCTGGTCGCGGATCAGCGCGAAGCAGAGCGGGAAGACGGCGCCGCCGAGGCCCTGCACGGCCCGCCCGGCGACCATCAGCCCGAGCCCGTCGGCGGCCGCGGACAGCGCCGACCCGGCGCTCATCGCGGCGAGCGCGCCGAGCAGGACGCGGCGTTTGCCGTGCAGGTCGGCGAGCCGGCCGAGCAGCGGCGTGGAGACACATCGGGGTTCATCGTGCAGTGCGGCGGAGCCGCCTAAGTGACTCAGCCGCGCTGAGCAGGAAGGCGGTCAGGATCCAGGCGCCCCCGGCCGGGGTGGTGCCCAGCTCCCGCTGGAAGACGGAGAGCGCGGGCACCACCAGGGACTGCAGGACCGAGTAGGCCGCCGTGGCGAGGCAGAGGCCGCCCAGGACGGCCCTGCCCCGCGGCGGTGTCACGGCAGGACCGCGGGACTGCGGTCGGCCGTGTTGCGGTTCGCCGGGCGCGGCAGCCCGTAGTGCTCGCGCAGCGTACGCCCGGTGTACTCGGTGCGGAACCGGCCGCGTTCCTGCAGGATCGGCACCACCTCGTCGACGAAGCGTTCCAGCGAGGACGGCAGCACCGGCGGCATGATGTTGAAGCCGTCGGCGGCGCCGGCGTCGTACCAGTGCAGAAGCGCGTCCGCGACCTGGGCGGGCGTACCGGCGAAGGTGAGGTGCCCGCGGCCGCCGCCGAGCCGGGCGATGATCTGGCGGACGGTGAGCCGCTCCCGGCGGCCGAGGTTGACCACCAGCGTGCGCCGGCTCTTGGCGCCCTCGATCTGCTCCTCCTCCGGCAGGGACGCCGGCAGCTCCTCGTCGAGCCGCAGGTCCGCGACGTCGACGCCGAGCAGCTCGGCGAGGCCGGGCAGGGCGAACTCGGGCCGGATGAGCCGGTTCAGCTCGGCGTCGAGCTCGCGGGCCTCGGCCTCGGTGGCGCCGATCAGCGGCACGATGCCGGGCAGGATCTTCACCCCGTCCGGGTCCCGGCCGTGCTCGGCCGCGCGGCGCTTGAGGTCGTCGTAGAACTCCTGCGCATCGGCGAGCGTCTGGTGCGCCGTGAACACCGCCTCGGCGTAGCGGGCGGCGAAGTTGCGGCCGTTCTCCGAGGAGCCGGCCTGCACCAGCAGCGGGTGGCCCTGCGGGGTACGGGGCACGTTGAGCGCCCCGGCGACCCGGTAGTAGCTGCCCTCGTACGCCGGTGGGTAGATCTTGTCGCTGTCGCCCCAGACCCCGCTCTCCTTGTCCGCGACCACGGCGTCGTCGTCCCAGGAGTCCCACAGCTTCAGGGACACGTCGACGAACTCGGCCGCCCGCTCGTAGCGCTCGCGGTGCGCGGGCAGATGGTCCAGGTTGAAGTTGCGGGCAGCGTCGAGCCCGGCGGTGGTGACGATGTTCCAGCCGGCCCGGCCGCCGCTGACGACGTCCAGCGACGCGAACCGCCGGGCCAGGTTGTACGGCTCGTTGTAGGTGGTCGACGCGGTGGCGATGAGGCCGATCCGCTCGGTCGCCCCGGCGAGCGCGGTGAGCAGGACGGTCGGTTCCAGCACGCCGGACGGACGACGTTCCACCTGGTCCCACAGCACGGGGCCGTCGGCCAGGAAGAGCGAGTCGAGCTTGCCGCGCTCGGCGATGCGCGCCAGGTTCTTGTAGTGCTCGACGTCGGCGGCGGCGTACGGGTCGCTCTCCGGCAGCCGCCACGCCGCCTCGTGGTGACCGACGCCCATGAGGAAGGCGTTGAGGTGCAGCTGTCCCGGGCGGCTCATCAGGCCGCCTGCGGGGTGTAGTGGGCCGCGTCGTCGCCCTCGAGCAGGTAGCTCTTGCCGCCGTCGGCCCCGACCGGGATGTCCCCGGCGACGGTCACGCGGTGCAGCTTGCGGGGCAGGTCGCCGTAGTCGTCGGCGGCGTAGTGCTGGGTGGCGCGGTTGTCGAAGATGACGACGTCGCCGACCGCCCAGCGGTGGCGCAGGGTGTTCTCGGGCCGGGTCACGTACGCCTGCAGCAGCCGCAGGATGTCCCGCGACTCGGTCTTGGACAGCCCTATGAGGCTGCTCGCGAAGCCGCCGATGAAAAGGTTGGGCGTGCCCGACTCGGGATGGATGCGCACCACCGGGTGCGCGGTGCGGTAGCGCTTGGACACGAAGACCTTGTGGTACTCCTCGACCTCGTCCGTGCGGAACTGCGGGTGCTCGGCGTAGTCGTGGTCGTTGCTGTGCACGGCCCACAGCCGGTCGGCGAGCAGGCGCAGGTGCTCGGGCAGGTCGGCGTACGCGGCCGCGGTGTTGGCGAACAGGGTGTCACCCCCGTACGGCGGGACGACGAGGCTGCGTAGCGTGGTGGCCTTCGGCGGGGTGACGACGAACGTCACGTCGGTGTGCCAGGAGTTGGCGCGCGCGCCCTCGCCACCCTGCACCGGCAGGATGTTGGCCTGGCCGTCGACGGAGGGCACCGTCGGGTGGGCGGTGGTCAGCGGCCCGAACGCGGAGGCGAAGCGCAGGTGCGCGTCGTCGTCCAGGTCCTGCCCGTGGAACACCAGCACCTTGTGCTCGACAAGGGCCTGGTTCAGCTCCTGCTTCAGCGCGTCGTCGATCGGCTGGGAGAGGTCGACGCCTTCGATCTCGGCACCGATGCGGCCCCCGATGCGGCGGATGGTCATGGTGGTGTTCCTTTCAGTTGGCGGTGCGCCAGGTCGAGAAGCGGCGCTCGGTGAGCACGAGCAGCTGGTTGACGAGCAGGCCGATGCCGGAGATCGTGATGATCCCGGCGTACATGTCGGGCACGGCGAAGTTGTACTGCGCGTAGTTGATGAGGTATCCGAGGCCGGCCTTGGCGCCGACCATCTCGGCGGCGATGAGGATGAGGATCGAGTACGCGCCGGCCAGCCGGATGCCCGTGAAGATGGTCGGCACCGCGGCCGGCAGCACCACCTTCTGGAACAGCCGCAGCGGGCCCAGGTCCAGCGAGCGCGCCGACTTGATCAGCAGGGGGTCGACGGTGCGCACCCCGCTGATCGTGTTGAGCAGGATGGGCCAGGCGCAGGCGTAGAAGATGATCGCCACCTTCGACGTCTCGCCGAGCCCGAGGATGAGCACGAACACCGGCAGGATCGCCAGCGCCGCGGTGTTGCGGAACACCTCGAGCAGGGGGTTGAGCAGGTTCGCCACCGGCCGGTACCAGCCGATGAGCAGGCCGAGCGGGATGGCCGCGACGATCGCGAGGCCGAACCCGGCCAGCGAGCGGGTCAGGCTGGCCTGCACGTGGTTCCACAGCTCGCCCGACTGCGCGAGCTGCCACCACGCCGCCAGCACCTCGGACAGCGGCGGCAGGAACGTCGCGTCGACGATGCCCAGCCGGGGGAAGACCTCCCATACCGCGGCCAGCGCGGCGATCGCGACGGTCCGGGTCGCGACCGCGCCGACGGTACGCAGCACGGGTACGCGCGCGATCCTCCCGACCGCACGACGCGGCACGGGTAACACGACACTAGACACGGGCCGTCTCCTTCTCATCCAGGCCGAGCTCGGCGTTGCGGGCCTTGTGGACCTCGTCGCGCAGCAGGTTCCAGATCACGTGCCGGTAGTGGGCGAACTCGGGGTCCGACCGCAGGTCCTCGGTGGCCGAGCGGGCGGTGAGCGGGATGTCCACCACCTCCTTGATCCGGCCGGGACGCGAGGTCATCACCGCGACCCGCTGCCCGAGGTAGACGGCCTCGTCGATGCCGTGGGTGATGAAGACGACGGTCTTGCCGGTCTTCTCCCAGATCCGCAGCAGCTCGTCCTGCAGCCCGTCGCGGGTCTGCGCGTCGAGGGCCGCGAACGGCTCGTCCATCAGCAGCACGTCGGGGTCGAAGGCGAGGCTGCGTGCGATCGCCACGCGCTGCTTCATGCCGCCGGAGAGCTCGTGCGGGTACCGGTCGTGGAAGCCGGCGAGCCCCACGAGGTCCAGGTACTCGCGGGCCCGTCCGGCGCGCTCGCGGCGCGGCACGTGCTTGGCCTCGAGGCCGAACTCGACGTTGCCCTGCGCCGTACGCCAGGGCAGCAGCGCGTACTGCTGGAAGACGACGCCCCGGTCCAGGCCCGGGCCGGTGACCTCGGTGCCGTCGACGAGGATCCGCCCGCTGCTCACCCGGGTGAGACCGCCGAGCAGGTCGAGCAGGGTGGACTTGCCGCAGCCGCTGGGGCCGACGATGACCAGGAACTCCCCGGCCCGGACCTCGAGGTCGATGTCCTGCAGCGCGGTGACCGTGGTACCGCGCGCCTGGAACACCTTGCCGACGTTCTGGAAGCGGATCTTCGCGTCGCTCACTGCGCGCCACCGCCCGAGGCGAGCCCGTTGTACTCGTTGGTGTACAGGTCGGAGGGCTTGAGGTCCTTGCTCTTGATCTCGCCGGTGCTGCTCAGCCACTCGATCCAGGTGCTGAAGTCCTTGTCGGTGATGGCGCCGCCCTTGCTGGACACCCCGTAGCTCTTCCAGAACTTGAGCTGGGTGTCGTCCTCGTTGCGCCCGCGCTTGGCGATGATGTCGCGGAACCGGGCGATCACCACGTCCCGGGGCTGCGTCCGCGACCATTCGATGGCCTTGGCGACGCCCGTGGTGAACGTCTTCACCGTCTCGGGGTTCTTCTTCAGGAAGTCGTTGCGCAGCACGTAGCTGCCGCCGGTGAACGCGCCGAGCAGCTCGAAGTCGGAGTAGAGCGGGCGGATGCCGCCGCGCTCGAGGGCCTTGTCGCGCAGCGGCCCGCTGAGCGAGGCGACGTCGATCTGGCCCTGCCGCAGCGACTGCTCGGTGTTGACCGGCGGCACCACGATCAGCTCGACCTGCTTGATCTGCTCCGGAGTGAGGCCGTTGCGGCTCAGGTAGGTCTTGGTCACCGCCTCGGCGTGCGCGCCCAGCGTGTTGACGCCGATCTTCTTGCCGATGAGGTCCTTGGCCGTCTTGATCGGACTGTCCGCCTTCACGTAGAAGCCGTTGTAGGTGTCCTTGTCGGCGCCGTAGTAGCCGATCACCGCGGTGATCGGCGCCTTGTTGGCCTTGAGCTTGACGATCGCGCCGTTGAAGGCGCCGCCGAAGTCGATGTCGCCGGTGGTCGCGGCCTGGATGTCCTGCGGGCCGCTGATCGTGTTGCCGATCCACTTGAGCTTGACGTCGCCGAGGTAGCCGAGGTCCTCGGCCAGCTCCGGCGGGGTCACCTGGCCGACCCAGCCCTGATATCGCAGCTCCTTGACGTTCTTGGCGGCGGCGGCGCCACTCGAGCCGCATCCGGACAGGGCGGCCGCGGCGAGGGTGGCGGCCAGGGCGGCCGCCACGGCGGCTCTGGTCATCTTCATGGGGAGCTCCTTGCTGCGGGTAGGTGCCATCGGCTCCCGGTGGCGGCGTCGCCATCCGGGCAGGGGCAGGTTTCATCGCGCCGGCTCGCGGCGGTCGTCATGCGAGAAGGAGGTCGGGCGTTGGTGCGCTGTGCTCGCCCGGCGACTCAACAGGTGCAGGTACACACCCGGAGGTAGTCGACGAAGCGGCGTCGGGTGAGACGCTTGCTCCGGTTCATGTCAGCAACGTAAGGGCCCGCCTCCGCCCCCGTCAGCCACTTTGTGACCCAGGTCACATATATTTCCCATAGAGTGGGTGGGATATGCGGACCGCTCGCGTCCGCGGAGGTTTGCCGCCGCCGAACCCGGGCAGGGAAGGACGATCCCCGCAGATCACGACCGAAGGTGACACCATGCCGGAAGCCGCGCTCGAAGACCTCATGGAGTCCTGTCGCGACTATGTGGTCCGGCAGGCGCTCCTCCTGCAGCGGGCGGAGGCGGCCGGCCTGCCACCGGCCCTGCTGTGCGCGATGGAGGCCGCGCTCGAACAGCTCACCGCCGCGACCCGCCACGCCGGCGAGCGGACGGGCAGCATCGGCCAGCACGAGGACGTCTGACCGCGCGGTCGGCCGATCAGCTCTTCGCGATCCGGGCGTGCAGGTCCACGGTCTCCGGTGACGGAAGCGCGCCGAGCTGCTCGTCGAGGAGGCCGGCGAGCTGCTCGTACTGGCGCAGAGCCCGTCCCCGGTCACCCAGCGCGGCGTGGCAGCGCATCAGGCCGCGATGCGCCGCCTCCATCAGCGGGTCGTGCGCCACCAGGCGGGTGAAGACCTCCGCGGCTTCCGCGAAGCGGCGCTCCCGGGCGAGCAGGATGCCGAGCGTACGGAGCACGTACTCGTACTCGCGCCGCAGGTCCTCACGGTGCTGCTCGGCCCACGCACCGGCAGGCACGTCGCTGAGGAAGTCCCCCGGGTAGCGGTCCGCCGCCTCGGTCAGGGCGGTGATCGCGGCCGGTGTGGTGCCGTGGGCGCGGGCAGTTGCTGCCGCCGTACGGAAGTCATCGGCGTCGTAGCGCAGTGGCAGCACCGGCTCGACCCGGTAGATGCCGCCGGCGTACCGGACCCGCAGCGCGTCGCCGACCGCGCGCCGCAGCATCTTCAGGCAGGTGTGGAAGCTGTTGCGCAGCTCGGCGCCGGAGGCGTCGGGCCAGAGCGCGAGGCCGATCTCGGCCTTGGTGCCCGGCCGGGTCAGCAGGTGGAACAGCAGCTCGCGCGGCTTGGCGTAGGTCCAGTCCTCCGGGCCCAGCTCGCGGCCCGTCACCGTGACCCGGGTGCGGCCGAGAGCGCGGACGACCACCTCGCCCGGCGCCGGAACCGCGGCGGGACTCTCCGGTTCCAGGGCGGCCGTGACGGCCTGCTCGACCGAGAGGCTGCGGCCGTCCGTGGTCGCGCGCTCCAGCTGGTCGGCGCTCAGCGCGGCCCGGACCGCCTGCTGCCGCCGCTCCTGCCCGGCGCGGTCGCACGGCGGCAGCGGGGTGCCGATCAGCTCGCGCAACCGTGCCGCGGCGGCGAGCAGCCGGGCACCGTGGACCGGGTCGGCGTGGCCCGCCAGCGCCTCCAGGACACTCGCGGTGCGCCACCGGTCACCCAGCTCGTGGTGGACCTCGAGGCTGTGGCGCAGCAACCGGACGGCCTCCGCCCGTTCCCCGTGGGCCGCCGCGATCAGCCCGAGCTGTTCGTTCGCCCAGGCGGTCCCCTCGCGCAGTCCGAGCCGGTCGGCGATGGCAAGACTCTGCTCCAGCAGAGTGCGCGCGGCGCCCGCATCGCCGCGGCGGAACATCCCGGCGGCGAGGTCCACGAGGGCCCCGGCCAGTCCCTCGTCGTCGCCGAGCTCACGGAAGCGGCGTACCGCGTCGGTGGACGCCTCGATCGCGGCCGGGTAGTCGCCCTCCAGCCAGGCGGTGAAACCCGTCGACTTGATCGCCCGTGCCACCGCGGCGGGGTCGCCGCGGCGCCGGCCGATGGCCAGCACCTCCTCGTGGTGGCGGTGGGCCTCGGCGTACCGTCCCTGTTCACGGGCGATGCTGGCCAGGCTCTGCACCGCCGCCGCGGTCCCGCGATCGTCGCCGGTCGCCGTGTAGAGCCGCCGGGCCTGGGACAGACGCGCCTCGGCCTGCTGGTACTCGCACTGCAGGAACTCGAGCGTGCCCAGCGCCGTGAGGGCCTTGGCGCGCGCCGCCGGGGCGGCCGTCTCCTCCATCGCGGACACGGCCGCCGCCAGCCACTGCCGTCCCTCGGCGTACTGGCCGCTGAGCCGCCAGTACCGGCCCAGCGCGCCGGCCAGGCGTACGCCCAGACCCGGGTCGTGATGCCGCGACCAGCTCAGCGCGGCCCGCAGGTTGCCACGGTCGTGGTGCAGCCGGTCCAGCCACGGCCGCAGCTCGGCGCCGGCGAGGCCCTGCTCGGCTCGTTCGGCCAGCTCGAGCATGAAGCAGGCATGCCGGATGGCGGTGGTGCCCGCCCGGTCGCCGAGGTGCTCAGCCGCGTACTGGCGCACGACCTCGAGCAACCGGTAGCGCTCCTCGGCGCCGTCGGTGCGGGCCTGCACGAGCGACTTGTCGACGAGCCGGGTGAGCAGCTCCAGCGTGTCCAGGACACCGGCGTCGTCACCGGCGACGGCCGCCGCGGCGGCGAGGCTGAAGCCTCCGCGGAAGACCGACAGCCGCGCGAAGAGGTCGCGTTCGGCGGCAGGCAACAGCTTCAGGCTCCAGTCGAGAGTGGCCCGCAGCGTGGCCTGCCGTGGTGCGGCGTCGCGGTCGGAGCCGACCAGCAGGGACACGGCGTCGTCCAGCCAGGCGACGATCTTCGGCAGGGGCAGCACCCGCAGCCGCGCCGCGGCGAGCTCCAGGGCGAGCGGCATGCCGTCCAGCCGGCGGCACAGCCGCGCGACGTCGGCCGCGTTGGCGTCGGTCACGGCGAAATCCGGCCGCACCAGGCGGGCCCGGTCGGTGAACAGCTGCACCGCCTGGCTGTCGGACAGCCCCTCCAGCAACCAGGTGGTCTCCCCCGCCGCGGCGAGCGGCTCCCGGCTGGTGGTGAGGATCCGCAGCCCGGGACACGCGCGCAGCAGCTCGCCGGCGAGCGCGGCGCAGTCCGCGACGAGGTGCTCGCAGTTGTCGAGCACGAGCAGGACCTCCCGCCGGCTCAGGTGCGCGGCGACCGCGTCCGCCAGGGAGCGGCCCGGGACCTCGGCCACCTGCACCGCATCGGCCACGGTGGACAGCAGCAGGGCCGGCCGGTC
The DNA here is from genome assembly GCF_040676695.1 of Actinoplanes sp. NPDC049548. NCBI lineage: Bacteria > Bacillati > Actinomycetota > Actinomycetes > Micromonosporales > Micromonosporaceae > Actinoplanes > Actinoplanes sp. NPDC049548. The sequence goes on along the minus strand of NZ_JBFAPM010000020.1, from coordinate 37,512 downwards.
CAGCTGGGCCAGCGAGACCCACCACGCCGGCTGAGCGCCGTCCGCGGCGAACCGGTCCCGCACCACCCTGGCCAGGCGGGTCTTGCCGCTGCCACCCGGGCCCACCAGGCTCAGCAACCGGGTCCGGCGTGCCGCGGCGAGCAGGGCGGCGATCTCCGCCTCGCGCCCGATGAAGCGGGTGAGCGGCGAGCCGCCCGCGGGCGCGACGGCGGCGTGCGGTGGTGCTGGGGCTGTTCCGACGGTCACCCGCCCCAGCGTCGAGCCGGCCGGGACATCGGTCAAGGCGAATGTCGGCTACCCGGCGGGCCGCCGGCCTGCGTCCCCCCGCACTTCCCCCCGCGGCACCCCGCGCCGGCCCCCGCAGCCGCGCCGCAGCATCAATGCGTTCCCGGCGCCCGGACGACGGGCCGCCACGACCGAGGGAGAACCACCGATGCGCACCAACCTGCTCCGCCGGCGCCTCACCCGGCTCGCCGTCACCGCGGCCGCCGTACCGGTGACGCTGCTGCCGCTGTCGGCCGCACCGGCCGCCTCGGCCGCCGCCGCGCCCACCTTCACGAGGATCGACGGCGCCGCCGCCGACGCCGCGGGGCTGAAGCCGACCGTCGACGCCTTCCGCGGACTGCTCGGCAACCCCGACAACGGCAGCACGCCGGGCAGCCAGCCCGCCGGCCGCCGCGAGATCAACTGGGACGGTACGCCGGACGCCCAGGCGGCGCCGAACGCGCTGCCCCGCGACTTCTTCAACACCACCGTGCCCCGCGGCGCGGTGTTCTCCACGGCTGCCGGCAACCGGTTCCAGGTGAGCGCCGACACCGACAACCCGACCCACACGCCCGTCCGCTTCGGCAACATCAACACTCAGTACCCGGGCATCTTCGGGACGTTCAGCCCGCAGCGGCTCTTCACCCCGGTGGGCACCAACCAGATGAGCATCACGTTCTTCAGCCCCGGCACACACACGCCGGCCACGGTGAAGGGCTTCGGCGCCGTCTTCACCGACGTCGACAAGGCCGACACGACCAAGATCGAGCTGTACGACCGCTGGGGCGCCCGCCTCTGGTGGCACGCCGTACCCAAGGGCACGACGGCGTCCAAGAGCCTGTCGTTCCTGGGTGTCAAGACCGACGCGGAGATCTACGAGGTCCGCATCACCACCGGCAACGCGCCGCTGAGCAGCACCAACACCGACACCTCCACGCGCGACGTGGTCGTCATGGACGACTTCGTCTACGGGGAGCCCACGGCGCTGTCCTGAAGGGGGGGGCGGCGGGGTGACCGGGGCGGCGTCCCCGGTCACCCCGCCGCGCCGTCGGCACCGTGGCGGCGGCGCCGGTCAGCGGCGGGCCGGGGCACCGCTCCACGGCGCGGGTCCGGATAGACCGCGTCGAAGGCGGTCAACCACCGGATCTGCTCGCGCGGGGGTATCCCGCAGCCGCGCAGGAAGGCCACCAGCGAGTCGCGCCGGGGCACGCTGCGGGCGGTGACCAGGTTGTGCACCGTGGCGCGGGAGATGGGTGTGCCGGCGGCACGGCTGCGCAGTGCGACACTGTCGAGCGACCTCCGGCACGCATCCATGAGGGCGCGCAGGCGGCGGGCGAACTCGACCGGGGTGGCGGCGCCGGTGGGGTCCGGCGGCACCGTCGAGGTTGTTGCGACGCTCATCACAGCAACCGATCCTCAGTCGGGTTCCCGACAGGAACAAGAACGCACTTGCGTACGAGTTGGGCTGTCACGCGCTCCGGATCAGGGACGGCGGCAGGTAGAGGCCGTGGTCGGCGGCGCGCATGACCGCGGCGGCGCTGCTGCTGGTGCCGAGTTTCGCCCGCGCCTGCTCCAGCGCGACCCGGACCGAGTGCGCGGGAATGCGCAGGCGGGCGCCGACATCGCCGATGGCGCAGCCGCTGATCAGCATGCCGAGGACGGTCATCTCGCGGTGGCAGAGGTGACGCAGGTCCCCGGCGGGGCGCAGCAGCACCACGGCGGTGAGCTCGTGCGGTGGCTGGTCCGGGCAGGCCAGGACGGTGACGTTGAGATAGCCGGACGGCGCGGCCGGGCCCGTGGGCGTGAGGAACGTGGCCCGGGTGTCCCCGTCGTCGTAACAGGTCCGGGCCTCGGCCAGGATCGGTGAGCCCGGCCTCAGCAGCCGGTGCCCGGGCAGACCTGGAAGCGCCACGGTGCCGCCGGAACCGGTGAGGACGACGCCGGCGATCGCGTCGGTGACCAGGGCGGCGAGAGCCTCGATGGCACGCATCGGGTCGAGGGCGTGCGCCATCGGGCGGCTGAGCCGGCCGAGCAGGGCGCAAGTGGCGTCGCTGACCGGCCGCGCGTCGTGGCTCATCGCGGCGAACAGGCCGAGGTAGCGGCCGTCCGGTGTGACCAGCGGGACGAGGACACCCTCACGGAACCCCGCCGGATGCAGGTACTCCGCCCAGATCGGGAACTCCGCGGCCGGACGCGGGAGGTCCCGGATGCGCATCGGCGGCGGATCCCGGTGCAGCCCGAGCAGCTCCGCGTCGTGAATCGCCCCGGGCCCGGCGAGATACTGCCGCGCGCGGTCCGGGTAGCCACGGATGGCCAGGTCCGTCTGCCGGTGGCGCGGCGCGTCGAACAGGGCTATCCGGCCGGCGTCGAAGCGTACGAGCCGGTGCAGGACGTCGAGCAGCTCCTCCGCGCGTTCCGGCAGGCCACCGCGATGACCTCCGATGGCGGTGACCTCGTCGAGGACCTGGTGCGCCGGCGGCGTGATCGCGGTCATCGCTGCTCACGCCGTACGGAACGGGTCAGCTCGGCCGGGATATACACGCCCCGGCGCAGCGCCCGCGCCGCGGCCATGTGCCGCGAGGCGGCGCCGAGCTTGGCCAGGATGAGCTCCACGTCACCGGTCAGCACGCGTACGCCGGTCGAGAGCTCGACGGCGATGCGCGCCAGGGGCCATCCCTCGATCAGCAGGCCGAGGATCTGCAGCTCGTGACGGGTCAGCCCGTGCGGATACGGTGCCGGCGACAGCAGCAGTACCCGCCGCAGGTGTCCGGGAGGCTGGGGCGGGCAGGCCAGCATGCTGACCCGGAACAGGCCGCCGCCGGGATCCTCGCCGTCGTCCGGGCACAGGAACGTGGTGAGCGGATGCCCCCCGGCCGTGCGGGCGGCCGCCGCGAGGACCACCGGCGAGCCCGGCGCCAGCAGGGGGTGACCGGGCAGCCCGGTCAGCGGCACGATGTCCGCGGCCCGGGTCAGCGCCACCCCGGCGACGGCGTCGCCCACCAGACGGGCGATGGCGCTGACCGTCCGCAGCGGGTCGACCGCGTGCCCGATCCACGGGGCGGCCCGGGCCAGCAGGAGCCGGGCCGCCTCGGTGGCCGGCCGCGGATCCGCGCTGTTGGTAGCCACGACGCCCAGGTACCGGCCGTCGCGGGCGAACAGTCCGGTGCTCAGGAACTGGCGGATCCCCGCCGGGTACAGGTGCTGGGACCACGTCGGCAGGGTTTCGACCGGCACGGGCAGATCCCCCATCCGTACGGGTAGTGAAGGCCCGTGCAGACCGGCCTGCTCGACGTCGTCGGTCAGCTGGGGCCCGTCCAGGGCCCGCATGACGGCGGCGGTGTAGCCGTGCCGCAGCAGTGGCGTCTGCACGCGGCGCTCGGGGTCGAAGGCGGTGATGAAGGCGGCGTCGCAGGGCGTGATCCGCTGCAACGGCTTCAGCAGGGCCTTCGCCCGCTCGACGAGGTCCCCCGGCATGACCGCGATCGCCGCGATCTCGTCCAGCACCGACGCGTCGGCGGCGGACATCCGCATCATGAGGCGTACCTTCCCGGTGAGCCCCCGCAGACACTCCTTTCAAGGACGATAGAACCATTCGTCCTTGTCGTCCCAGCCCGGGTGCGAGACGCTGGTCTCATGGCCGGTGTCGGCACCGATCACCACTTCATGCTGCTGCACGGCCGGGACCCCGCGTGGCTCGGCGACTGGGTCCGTCACGCCCTGCAGGCCGGGGAGAAGGTCTTCTACCCGGTTCACCCGGAAGGGTCCGGCCCGCCCCTGCTCGAGGTGCTCGACCGCCGCGGTGTGGACGTGACAGCCGCGACCGCCCACGGTGACCTGCAGGCGATGCCGTCCACTCAGTACTGCCGCCCCGGCGCCCTGGCGCTCGCCGTACGCGACGCCCTGCAGCACGGGTACCCCTCCGTCCGGGTCCTCGCCGGCATCGGCGTCCCCCTGTCCCCCGAGGCGTACGCGGCCTGTGAGGGGATCCTGAACGACCTGTGCGGCAGGTACCCCGCGATCGTGCTGTGCCCATACCTGGAGGAGGAGCTGACCGACGAGCAGATCCGCAGGTTCACGGCCTGGCACCCGCGCACCCTGCACCAGTCCCTCGACCTGCGGCGCCGCGACCGGACGGTGGTGCTGACCGGCCAGATCGACTACTCGAACGAGCGACTGCTGCGAGCGGTCCTGCACACGGCGGCCGCCGCCACCCCGTCGGCGCTCTACCTCGACGTCAGCGCCATCGCCCTGATCAGCGCCGCGGGCTGGCGCGTCCTGGTCCAGAGCAGCCTGCACCTGCGCGAGCGCGGCGCACGCCTCATCCTCATCTCCCCGCGCCCGGCCCTGGCACGGATGATCAAGCTGCTCGGGCTCGACATCGTGGTCCGGACCGCGACACCCGGCGGCGAGTCATGATCACGTGCTCCGACGGCTTCGCCCACGACGTCCTGTTCTTCGGCTCGACCGACGACCTGCTCGCCGTCACCGTGCCCTTCCTGCGACGCGGCCTCGCCCAGGGCGAGGCGGCGCTGGTGTTCGACGCCGGCCACAACGGAACCCCGATCGTCCAGGCGCTCAGCAACGAACCCGGCATCGGCCGCGTGACCCGCGATGCCCACCAGCGACCGGCGCGCACTCTGAGCCTCTTCCAGCACACAGTGGAGGAGGCGCTGGCGTCCGGAGCGCGCGGCGTACGCATAGCAGGCGACGTCGGCCTCCCGGTCCGCCCGTCCCACTGGGCCGAATGGGTCCGCTTCGAGGCCGCCTTCAACGACGTCCTGGCCGGCTACCCCGTGCAGGCGGTCTGTCCCTGGAACACCCGCCAGTTCTCCGACGAGGCCCTCCGCACGGTCCAGCGCACCCACCCGAGCATCATCACGGCCCACTCCCGCCGGCCGAACCCCGACTACCTGCAACCCCGCGACTACCTGAGCCGCTTCGCCGTGCCGGCGCCCGACCCGCTGGAAACCACCGAACCGACCCTCACGATCGCCGACGTCACCGACCTGGACCTGCTGCGCCGCCGGCTGGACGACACCCTCACCGGCTGCGTGCTGCAGCTGGAGGACATCGAGGACTTCACCTTCGCCGTCATCGAGGTGGCGACCAACGCCCTGCAGCACGGCCGCCCACCGGTGCAGATCAGGCTCTGGTGCGCCGACCGGAAGATCCTGTGCACGGTCCGCGACCACGGCCCCGGCTTCGACGACCCGCTGGCCGGCTACTACACGGCGGGCCGCGCCGACCTGACGCAGCGCCCGCTGGGCTTGTGGCTGGTCCGGCGGCTCTGCGACCACCTCGACTTCTTCACCCGGGCGGACCACTTCACCGTACGGCTGACGACGACGGCCTGAGCCCCACTTGACCCTCGCCTATTCATCACTTTTCTATGGTTCCGCGGTGACCGACAGCTCCGCGACTCGATACGGAAAGCGATACCGCGCGGCGGCCCGGTTCGGGATGGCGAGCTCGGTGCAGGAGTTTCATGACGCCACCCGGCCCGGCACCCGCGACGCTTTGGTGGAGGCGGTGGCCGACCGGCTTTTCCCAGGCCGGCGAAGCGACACTCCGGAGATCCGCTCGTGGCGGGCGAGCTGGCCCGAGCTGGCCGACATTCTCACGAAGGCCGGCTTGCAGCGCTTGTGGATCGCCGTGGAGTACCGGCCCTACCAGGCGGGTAACAGCCGGGCCGACGCCGTCGTCGCGGGATTCGGCCCCGACGGGCGGCCGGTCTACCTGGTGGTCGAGCTCAAGCAGTGGCAGCAAGCCGGCTGGGATGCGGCGAACGAGCGCGTCACCGGCACGGGCGCCGGCTACGAACGCGCCCACGGCCTGCATCACCCCTATGACCAGGCCCATGACTACAGCCAGTTCATCCGCAGTTTCACCCAGGGAATGCACGACGAGAACGCCGTCACCATCGCGGCCGCCGCCTATCTCCACAACGCCACAGAGGATTCCATAGAGACGCTCCGTACGGCCGGCCGTCATCAGGCGGACGGGACGTTCAGCGGCGACCCGGCCGGACGGGAACGCTTCATCGGGCGGCTCGCGACGCTCTTCGATCCCGGCCGGGACGGGGCGCAGGCGTGGGAGAACCTTTCCCGGGCCGCCTACCAGCAGGGCCCCAAGCTTCTCGAGGCCGCGGCTCGGATCTTCGCGGACCGCGACTCCTATCCCCTGACCGACGAGCAGTACGACGTCTTCGGCCGGATCCAGAACGCCGTCTCGGCCGCGATGAACCCGTCGGCTGACCGCGACCAGGCCGTCATCGTCGTCAAGGGCGGTCCGGGGACGGGCAAGACCTGGATCGCCATGCACTTGCTCGGCGCGAACGCCCATGCCCGCCGCCAGGTCAGCTACAGCACGAACTCGGGCTCGTTGCGGAGCGCGTTACAGACGTCGGCCGGCTTCAACAGCCTGCTCGGCGCGGGACCGGCCGGGCAGCTCATCACCTCGGCTCGCATCTATCACGACTACGAGGAACGGCCGCGCAAGCTGGATCTGCTGATCGTCGACGAGGCTCAGCGGCTCGAACAGTGGACGGTCCTCGGTGGCCACGCCAACTCCCGGGTCAGGCAGGACCACCTCGAGTCGCACGACATCACCCAGCTCTTCGAGCTGAAGAAGTCGGCGAAGGTCCTCGTGCTGTTCATCGACGAGGACCAGGCGTCGACGTCGAAGGACTTCGTCACCATCGACCACGCCCGGGAGCTCGCCGACCGCACCGGCGCTTCGTTCGACGTCATGGAACTGACGGAGCAGCACCGCAGCGGTGGCTCCCAGGCCTACGAGGCGTGGGTCGACGCCCTGCTCGACGGCGAGCCCGTCGTCTGGCACGACGAGGAGAACTTCACCGTCAGCGTGGCCGGCACGCCCCAGGATCTCGAGCAGATGGTGTTCGACGACGCGGCCGGCGGCGATGCCCGGCTCCTCGCCGGATTCTGCTGGGACTGGCGGAAGCGACCGAAGATCGACAGCATCCACGACCTGCCGTTCGATATCGAGATCGGCGAGTGGAGGAAGCACTGGAACCTGCACAAGGCCCTCAGCGGACACCCGAAGCACACCGACTGGGCCCGCAAGCCGAGCGGGTCCGCACAGGTCGGTTCCATCTTCACCGCCCAGGGTTTCGAGTTCCCCCGCGTCGGCGTCATCGTCGGCCCCGACCTGGTCTGGGACGACGCGGCCGGGCGTATGGCGGTGGACATGGGCGCCTCCCGCTACACCAAGCTCGTCCAGCTGCGGAACAAGAACCCGCACGCCGACGTCCGCATCCGCAACCAGTACCGGGTGCTCCTCACCCGGGCCATGCGCAGCGTCGTGCTGTACTCGACGGACCCGGGCACTCAGGCCCTGCTGAGGCGCATCGTCAACCCTGCCCCCGCGTGAGCCGGTCCGCGGCCTGTGCAACGGTGAGCGCATGAACCTCGACGACCTCCGCGACCAGGTCCGCGCCTTCGCCGTGGAACGCGACTGGCAGCAGTTCCACACGCCCAAGAACCTGGCCATGGCGCTGGCAGGCGAGGTCGGCGAGCTCCTCGCCGAGATGCAGTGGCTCACCGCCGAGCAGTCCACCGCCGTCATGCACAGCGACGACGGTGCACGCGTCCGGGCCGAGATCGGCGACGTGATGATCTACCTCGTCCGGCTCGCCGACGTCCTCGACATCGACCTCATCGGTGCGGCTCGCGACAAGCTGGCCGAGTCGGCCCGGCGGTATCCCGCCGCCGAGGTGCGAGGGTCGGCCGCCAAGGCCCGCCGCTGAAGAGGTCGGGTTCTGGCCGCTATTTCGGCGAGGCTGGGGGCATGACGACCCGCCTCAGCACACGGGCGCTCAACCGCGCCACGCTCGCCCGGCAGCTCCTGCTCGCCCGGGCCGGCATCCCGGTCATCGACGCGGTGGCGCACCTGTGCGGCCTGCAGGCCCAGGAGCCGCAGGAGCCGTACGCGGGCCTCTGGTCCCGCCTGCACGCCTTCGACCCGGCGGCGCTGTCCGCGCTGCTCGTCGATCGCCGGGTGGTGCGTACGCACCTGATGCGGCGCACGATCCACCTGGTCACCGCCGACGACGCGCTGGCCTGGCGGTCGCGGCATGATCCGACGCTGCGTCAGAAGGTTCTGGGGGCGTACGGGAAGGAGCTGGCCGCGGTCGACATCGACGAGCTTGCGGCGGCGGGCCGGGAGCTGATGGCCGACGGCGAGCCCCGGTCGATGGCCGCGATCGGGCGTGCGCTCGCCGAACGGTGGCCGGCGCCGGGACCGCGTCCGCTCGGGGAGGCCGTCGTCGCCGCCCTGGTGCCCATGGTGCAGCTTCCGCCGAGAGGGCTGTGGCGCTCGGGCGGGGGCGTACGGAATGCTCCGCTCACGTTGTGGCTGGGCCGGGAGGTCGAGCCGCCGGAGGCGGACGGCGGGGACACGACCGGCGAGGATCTGGTACGGCGCTACCTCGCGGCGTTCGGGCCCGCGACCACCGCCGACCTGCGTGCCTGGTGTGGCCTCGCCGGGCTCTCCGGAGCGGTACGGGCCGTGCGGGACGAGCTGGCCGCCTTCCGGGACGACCGCAACCGGGAGCTGCTGGATCTCCCGGACGCGCCGCGCCCCGACCCGGACACCCCGGCGCCGGTGCGGTTCCTGCCGGCGTTCGACAACGCGATCCTGGGGTACGACGATCGCAGCCGCATTGTGGACGACGAGCATCGCGGCCTGTCCGTCGCCGGTGAGCGGGTGGTGCTCGTGGACGGCCGGGTCGCCGCCACCTGGACCGTCCGGGAAGGAGCTGTGGCGGTCACGCCGCTGCGCCGCTTCTCCCGGAGCGACCGGGCCGCGGTCGCGGACGAGGGCCGGGAGCTCGCCCGCTTCCTCTCCGGCGGCGAGCAGGCCCGCGTCGCGGTGGCGGCGTCGCCGCGTGGTCAGCGGGTGCTGTCGCGGACGACGATGTGGGCCTTGGGGGCTTCGTAGACGGTGTCGGCCGAGGACTCGCGCATCGCGTCGAGGACGGCGGCGGCCGCGAGCTCGCCGATGCGGCCGACGTCGTGGCTCATCGCCGACAGCGCCGGGACCGCGAGCTGGCACTGGGCGGAGTCGTCCCAGGCCACCACGGACACGTCGGCCGGGACCTGGAGGTCGCGGTCCTTGAGCGTCTCCAGGCCGCCCAGGGCCATGACGTCGTTGTCGTAGACGATGGCGGTGGGCCGCTGCGGGCGGGCGGCCAGCAGCTGCTCGGTGGCCGTGCGGCCCGACTCCTGGGAGTAGTCGCCCTCGGCCGTGAGCAGGGTCAGGCCGTGGTCCGCAGCCTCGGCCTCGATGCCGCCCCGGCGCAGTTGCGTGTGGGCGAAGGCGAGCGGTCCGCTGACGTGGCCCAGCACGGTGTGGCCGCGGCCGGCGAGGAAGCGGACCACCTCGCGGGCGAAGCCGGCGTCGTCGGTCCAGACGGTCGGCAGTCCCGCGGCCGTCGACGGGTCGCCGATCACGACGGCCGGTATGCCGAGACCGCGGACGAGGCCGACCCGGTCGTCGCCGGGGCTGAGGTCGACCAGGATCACGCCGCCGACCCGGTGCTGGGCGGCCCACTGCTCGTAGGTGGCGTTCTCGGCCGCGCGGTCGGTGACGACCTTGACCAGCACGGACAGACCGGCCGGGGTCAGCACGCGCTCGAGTCCTTCGAGGAACTCGTGGTAGTACGGCTCCTCGCCGAGGACCTGGGAGGCCCGTGCCAGTACGAGACCGATCCGTCCGGGCGCCTGGGTCACCGTTCGCTCCGCATCGCTCGGGTGGTGTGGCCGGGGGCGACCGCCGCCTGGACCATCAGCACCGCGGCGCCGATCCCGGCCGCGTCGCGGGGGCGGGCCGAGAGCTCGACGGACACGCTGTGCCGCTGCCGGGAGTGGGCCGTGCGGGCCAGGTGGGTCCGCAGGCGGCGGGCGAAGATGGACCCGGCGAGGGCGACGCCGGGGCCGGTGAGGACGAGACGGCCGAGGTCCAGCAGGTTCACCACCGACGTGGCGGCGGCGCTCAGCCGGTCGGCCGCCTCGGTCAGCACCGCGTATGCGGCCGGGTCGCCGTTGACGGCGGCCTGGGCGATCGCGTCGTAGGCGCTGGACTCGCTGCCGTCCAGCGCCAGGCGGGCTCGCAGTGCCGGGTTCTCGCGGGCCGCGGTCACGGTCGCGCGGGTGGAGGCGTACTGCTCCACGCAGCCCAGGTTTCCGCACGGGCAGGGGCGTCCGTCGTAGTCGATGGACACGTGGCCGAGCTCGCCGGCGCCGAAGCTCGTCCCGCGGAACAACGCGCCGCCGAAGACGAATCCGGCGCCGATCCCGGACGACAGGTAGATGCAGCCGAAGGCCTGTTCGCGCGAGACGCGCCGGCTCCAGAACTCGCCGAGCGCCGCCGCCGCAGCGTCGTTCTCCACCAGCACCGGCACGCCGATGCGCTCGACCAGCTCGGCGCGCACGCCGGTCAGTTCGGCTCCGGCTCCGGACGATCCGGGTACGGGCGCGGGCGCGACCACGGCGAGGCCCTCGATGCGGTCGCGGGGCAGGTCCAGGCCGGCGGTGAAGTCGTCGAACCGCTCGGCCAGCCGGTCGGCGACCACCGCCTCGTCCGGCAGCCGCGGCACCACCTCGCGGCCGACCACGCCGCCGGTCACGTCGACGGCGACGCAGGTGACCGAGTCCGCGCCGAGGTGGAAACCGACGCCGAACCGGTTGCCGGGGTTGATGGCGATGAGCTTGCGCCGCCGGCCGTTCACGGAGTCCAGCGAGCCGATCTCATGGATGATGCCGTCCGCGATGAGCTCCCGGACGATGTTGGAGATCGAGGGCTGGGTGAGGCCGGTCAGCTCGGCGAGCTCGCCCCGGCTGATGGTCTCCGCGGAACGGATGACGTCCACGACGAGGGCGCGGCTTCCCGGCCCTGCCGCGGGCGATTCTCGACGTGCCATGGCGATACCGTACCTGCCTTCCATCCGGGTCCTGACAAGGGCCGGCATAAAAATAAATTAGTAATCTAACCTTGACACGCCCGTTCCGGCCGACCGATGCTGGGCGCCTCACCGACGGCGGCCGACACGTCCGCCCTCGTCACCCCGCAAGGACGGACATCGGCATGATCAATAGAAGGTCTTTCATGGGCATCGGCGCCGCCGCCGCGGTCGCCCTCGTGACCGGCTGCACCGGCGGCGCGAGCGACGACACGGCGACGACCGGCGACTTCTCCGGCGACGTCAAGGGCGCCATCACGGTGCTGACGAACCGCACCGACCTGGTCGACACGAAGCTGCCCGAGTACGCCAGGAAGTTCGAGGCCAAGTACCCTGGCACGAAGGTCACCTTCGAGGGCGTGACGAACTACGACAACGACGTCACCACCCAGCTCAGCGGCGGCGACTACGGCGACGTGCTGATGATCCCGAACACCGTCGCCCTCGACCAGTACGGCCAGTTCTTCGAGCCGCTCGGCACCGAGACCGAGCTCAAGGCGAAGTACCGGTTCACCGGCCCGGCCGCGTACGAGGGCAAGGTGTACGGGCTGTCGCTGGGCGGCATCGCCAAGGGCCTCGTCATCAACAAGCGGATCTGGGCCCAGGCCGGGGTCACCGCGCCGCCGAAGACGCCGGAGGAGTTCCTCGCCGGGCTCAAGGCGGTCGCCGACAAGACCGACGCCGTGCCGTACTACACCAACTACAAGGACGCCTGGCCGCTCGGCGAGTGGAACGCCCACCGGGCCGTGCTCGCCGACCCGAAGATCAACGACACCTTCCCGACCGACCCGAGCCCGTGGCAGCCCGGCAAGATCCAGTTCATCGAGGACAGCCTGCTCTTCGACATCGTGCACGCCAAGCTCAGCGAGAAGGACCCGCTGACGACGAACTGGGAGGGCTCCAAGCCGCTGCTCGCCACCGGCAAGGTCGCCTCCATGCTGCTCGGCTCGTGGGCGGTACCGCAGATGCAGGACGCCGCCAAGGCGTCGAACGCCAACCCCGACGACATCGGCTTCTGGCCGTTCCCCTACCAGACCGGCGGCAAGTTCCACGCCACCATCGACGGCGACAAGCTGGGCGCGGTCAGCAGGAACTCGAAGAACAAGGCCACCGCGAAGGCCTGGCTGGACTGGTTCGTCACCGAGTCCGGCTTCGCCGCGGACCAGCAGGCGATCCCGCCGGCCGTCGACCAGCCGCTGCCCAGGACGCTGCAGGACTTCACCGCCACCGGCGTCGAGCTGATGGAGGTGCCGGCGGCCGTCACCAACGCCGGCAAGGAGGACGAGATCATCAAGCAGTCCGAGATCGACCTCAAGGGCGAGATCTACCGCCAGAAGCTCGTCGACATCGCCCGCGGCGCGGCCAAGGGCGACAAGGACTCGTACTTCGCCGAGCTCAACAAGCGGTGGGGCGCCGCCCAGTCGCAGGTCATGAAGTGACCGGTCGGCTCTGGCGCAGCCCCTGGGCGTACGTCGCGCCGGCGTTGATCCTGCTCGTGACGTTCACGTACGTGCCGGTCGGCAACATGCTGTTCTACAGCTTCCACAAGTGGGACGGCCTGGACGTCACGATGGACCCGGTGGGCTGGGACAACTACGTCCGGGTGTTCACCGACGAGCAGTACTGGCGGGTCTTCCTGGTCAGCCTCTACTACTTCGCCGCCTCGTTCGCGCAGATCGCGATCGCCCTGTACTTCGCGGTGGTGCTGTCGTTCCACGTACGGTTCCGCAACCTGTTCAAGGGCATCCTGTTCTTCCCCTACCTGCTGAACGGCGTCGCGGTCGGCTTCGTCTTCCTCTACCTGTTCCAGCCCGACGGCACGCTCGACACCGTGCTGCGGATGATCGGGCTGGGCGAGCACACCAGGCTGTGGCTCGGCGACCCGGACATCGCGAACATCTCCCTCGCGGGCACGTCCGTGTGGCGCTTCACCGGGCTCAACTTCGTGCTCTTCCTCGGCGCGATCCAGTCCATCCCCGGCGACATCTACGAGGCGGCCGAGATCGACGGCGCCAACCGGTGGCACCAGTTCCGGCACATCATCGCCCCGGGCATCCGCCGGATCATCAGCCTGTCGTTCATCCTGGCGATCTCCGGCAGCCTGAGCGTCTTCGAGATCCCGTTCATCATGACCGGCGGCGCGAACGGCACCCGCACGTTCGTCGTCCAGGCGTACCAGACCGCCTTCCAGTTCCGGCAGATCGGCCTGGCCTCGGCCATGGCGGTCGTGCTGCTGCTGGTCGTCCTGCTCGTCACCTGGATCCAGCGCCGGCTCCTGCCCGACGACGAGGTGGCCCTGTCATGAGCAAGGTGGCACGCTTCGCCAAGTACGTCTCGCTGGTGCTGGCGTCGGTCGTGGTGCTCCTACCGCTGGTGGTGGTGCTCTTCGCCGCCCTCAAGACGCACGCGGAGTACACGACGACCGGTCCCCTCACGCCGCCGCGGAACTGGCTCAACTTCCACAACTTCGCCACGGCCTGGACCGCCGGGAACATGCTGCGCGGGTTCTGGAACACCACGGTCATCCTCGCGGTGTCGCTGACCGGCACCGTCGCGGTCGGCACCCTTGCCGCGTACGCGATCAGCCGGTTCTCCTTCCCCTTCAAGCGGCTGATCCTCGGCCTGTTCCTGGTCGCCGCGCTCGTGCCCGGCGTGACGACACAGGTGGCGACCTACCAGATCGTCAAGTCGATGGGGCTGGTCAACACCTCGTGGTCGGCGATCGTCCTGTTCATGGGCACCGACATCGTGTCCATCTACATCTTCCTGCAGTTCATGCAGTCGATCCCGCAGAGTCTGGACCAGGCGGCGATGCTCGACGGCGCCTCCCGGTTCACCGTCTACCGCCGGATCATCTTGCCGCTGATGAAACCGGCGATCGCGACCGTGGTGATCATCAAGGGCATCGCGATCTACAACGAGTTCTACATCCCGTTCCTCTACCTGCGCTCACCGAACCTGAGCGTCATCTCGACCGCGCTGTTCCGCTTCAAAGGACCGTACGGCGCGCAGTGGGAGACGATCGCCGCCTGCACGATGATCGTCATCCTGCCGACCGTCGCCGTCTTCCTGCTGCTGCAGCGCTTCATCTACAACGGCATCACCGCCGGAGCCACCAAATGAGAGGACTGTCGATGATCACGGTGGAGGACCTCGGCGGCGCCTGGACGCTGATCTCGTCCGAGGGCGAACGGACGCCGGCGACCGTGCCCGGCTGCGTCCATACCGACCTGCTGGACGCCGGCCGGCTCGAGGACCCGTTCCGCGACGACAACGAGAAGGCGGTCGCCTGGGTGGGACGCGCCGACTGGACGTACGAGCGGGACGTCTCCTGGGCCGGCGGCGCCCACGAGCGCGTCGACCTGGTGTTCGAGGGCCTCGACACCGTGGCGGCCGTCGAGCTGGACGGCGTCGCCCTGGGCTCGACCCGCAACATGCACCGCGGCTACCGGTACGACGTCACGGCGCTGCTCGACGGCCCTCGGAAGCCGCTCACCGTGCACTTCACCTCGGCGTACACCGAGGCGGAACGGGTCCGCGACCAGCTCGGGCCGAGGCCCAACGCGTACCCGGAGCCGTTCCAGTTCATCCGCAAGATGGCCTGCAGCTTCGGCTGGGACTGGGGACCGACGCTCGTCACCGCGGGCATCTGGCGGCCGGTACGCCTCGAGGGCTGGAGCACCGCCCGGCTGGCCACCGTCCGCCCCCTCGCCACGTACGACCGCACCGGCCGGCTGGATCTGAGCGTCGACGTCGAACGCACCCGCGAGCGTGACCTGCGGGCCCGCGTGCTGCTCGACGGGCGCGAGATCGCCCTCCTGGATCTGCCGGGCGGCGCGACGACGGCCCGGACGGTCGTCGACACGGGCGACGTGACACCGTGGAACCCGCGCGGCTACGGCGAACCGGCGCTGTACGCCCTGAGCGTCGAGCTGCTCGACGGCGAGGCGGTGCTCGACCGGTGGGAACGCCGCACCGGCTTCCGCACCGTCGAGATCGACCGGACCGGCGGCGGGTTCGTGTTCCACGTCAACGGCGAGCCCGTGTTCATGAAGGGCGTCAACTGGATCCCGGACGACATCTTCCCCGCCCGGATGACCCGGGAACGCTACGAGCGACGGCTGCGCGAGGCCGCCACCGCCGGCGTCAACCTGATCCGCGTCTGGGGCGGCGGCATCTACGAGGACCGCGCCTTCTACGAGGTCTGCGACGAGCTGGGACTGATGGTCTGGCAGGACTTTCTCTTCGCCTGCGCCGACTATCCGGAGGAGGAGCCGCTCTTCTCGGAAGTGGTCGCCGAGGCCCGCGACAACGTCATCCGTCTCGCGCCGCACCCCAGCCTCATCACCTGGAACGGCAACAACGAGAACCTGTGGCTGCACGTGGCCATGGGATGGGACGCGGAGAGCGGAGGCCTGACCTGGGGCGAGCGGTACTACCTCGAAACGCTGCCCGCGATCGTCGCCGAGCTCGATCCGTCGCGTCCCTACCAGGCCGGCAGCCCTTGGTCGGGCTCCTGGGAGCAAGCGCCCAACGACCCGGACCACGGAACCTTCCATTCCTGGGAGGTGTGGAACCGCGAGGACTACGCCAACTACCGCGCCTCGGCGCCCCGCTTCGTCGCGGAGTTCGGCTGGCAGGCGCCACCGGCGTGGACCACGCTGCGCGCCGCGGTCTCCGACGAGCCGCTGCTGCCCGACTCGCCGGGCGTCCTGCACCACCAGAAGGCCGAGGACGGCAACGGCAAGCTGGCCCGGGGCCTCGCCCCGCACTTCCCCGCGCCGGCGAGCACCGAGGCCTGGCACTACCTGACCCAGCTGAACCAGGTACGGGCGATCCGCACCGGGATCGAGCACTGGCGTTCCCACTGGCCGCACACCGCCGGCACGATCCTCTGGCAGCTCAACGACCTGTGGCCGGTCACCTCGTGGGCGGCGATCGACGGCGCGGGCCGCTACAAGCCGCTCTACTTCGCCCTGCGCGAGCTCTACGCCGACCGCGCGCTGACCATCCAGCCCGGCGACGGCGGCCCGGTGGTGGCGGTCCTCAACGACCACCCGGACGAGTGGACCGGCACCCTGCTCGTCGAGCGCCAGGACACCGGCGGCGCCGTGCGGGCCACCGTGACCGGACGGGTGTCGGTGGCCGCGCGGTCCGTGTCCCTGGTGCCGGTCCCGGAGGTGGTGGCCGCCTTCGGCGATCCGGCCGCCGAGGTTGTGGTGGCCCGGCTCGGCGACGCCCGCGCGCTGTGGTTCGCGACGGAGGACCGGGACTTCGCGTACGAGGACCCGGGGCTCACCGTGGACGTCGAGGCGGTCGCCGGCGGGCTGGACGTCCACGTGCAGGCGGTGGGGCTGGCCCGCGACATCCTGCTCCAAGCGGACCGCATCCATCCGCAGGCGGCGGCCGACCGGGGCTTCGTCACCCTGCTGGCGGGCGAGTCCGCCGTCATCCACGTCCGCGCGCCGATCGACCTGGACGCCGGGCTGGTCAAGGCGCCCTGGGTGCTCACCGACCTGGCCACGGCGCTGAGGAGGACACCATGAGCAGGCTGCTACGGGTCGCGACGATCGCCGTCACCGTCATGGCGACGGCGGTCGCCGCCCCCACCACCGCGCAGGCCGCCGCACACGGGTTCGTGACCCGCGACGGCACCCACCTCACGCTCGGCGGGCGGGAGTTCCGCTTCGCGGGCACGAACATCTACTGGCTCGGGCTGGACGAGAACGTGGGCGGGATCGACTACCCCACGTACTTCCGCATCCGCGACGCCGTCGACACCGCCAAGGCGATGGGGATGACGGTCGTCCGGTCGCACATGCTGGTCTCGACCGGGCACCCGAAGACCCTGC
The DNA here is from genome assembly GCF_040676695.1 of Actinoplanes sp. NPDC049548. Taxonomy (NCBI): domain Bacteria; kingdom Bacillati; phylum Actinomycetota; class Actinomycetes; order Micromonosporales; family Micromonosporaceae; genus Actinoplanes; species Actinoplanes sp. NPDC049548. The sequence goes on along the minus strand of NZ_JBFAPM010000020.1, from coordinate 20,415 downwards.
TGCCCTCCCAGGAGGCCGGCTTCAACGACGCGGCGTTCCGCACCATCGACTACGCGATCGCGTACGCCGGCAAGGCAGGCATCCGCCTCGTCCTCCCGCTGACCGACAACTGGGCGTACTACCACGGCGGGCACGCCGACTTCACGAAGCCGTACGGGTTGCCGGAGTCCGCCTTCTACACCGACCCCCGGGTCATCGCCGACTACCAGGCGTACGTGAAGCACATCATGGACCACGTCAACCCGCTGACCGGCAAGCGTTACACCGACGATCCCACCATCATGGCCTGGGAGCTCGGCAACGAGCTCGAGGGCATGACCGCCGACTGGATCAACGCGAACGCCGCGGCCTTCTCGGCATGGGCGCCGCGCCAGCTCATCGCCGCCGGCCGCCGGTTCGACATCGACCCCGACACCCTGAGCGCGCCCGACATCGACATCGTCGACGTCCACTACTACCCGCCGACCGCTGAGAAGGTACGGGCGGACGCCGCGACCGTGACGGCGGCCGGAAAGGTGTACGTGGCGGGCGAGTACGCCTCCACAGCCGCGAGCGGCACGCTCCTCGACCCGCTGGTGGCCGACCGCGACGTCACGGGCATGCTGTCCTGGTCGCTGTTCGGCCACGGCGACCACTCGGGCTTCGTGCCGCACGACGACGGGTTCACCTTCCACTACCCCGGCGACGACGAGCGGATGAGGGCGGCGAACCAGGCGCAGATCGCGTTCGCCAAGGCGCTGGGCGCATCGGTGGCCCGGCGGCCGGCCGGCACCCCGCTCATCACCGCGATCGACAAGCGCGGCGGCCTCAACCTCCTCCGGTGGCGCGGCGCCGCCGGTGCGGACGGCTATCGCGTGGAGCGGGCGCGGACCTCGCACGGACCCTGGCGGGCGGCCCACAGCGGCCTGCTCTCGGACAACGACACGCCGTGGACCGACCCGGCGCCTCCCGGCAACGCCTGGTACCGCGTCGTGGCGGTCACCGCGGGCCGCCCGGGCGTATGGTCCGAGCCCCGGTACGCCGCCGCCGCGGAGACGGTCCTCACCGATCCGCTGCAGGACTTCACCCTTACCGACGGCCACAGCGGGGTCGAGATCCGTCCCGACGCCGTCCACGCCACCGCACCGGAACCGGCCTGGGTGAGCTGGCACCACATCGGAACGCACCGCATCCGCTTCGACGTGCTGGCGGCGCGGCACCCCGGCATCACCGTGCAGGTCTCGGACGACGGGACCGGCTGGCGGACGGTCCCGACACGCATCGACCGGGCCCGCAACGGTTTCACGGTCACCGCGACCACACCGGCCGCCGACCATGTGCGTGTGGCCTGGACCGGCGACCGCACCTCCGGCGTCCGTCAGGCCACGTTCTGGGCCGCGGACCCCGCACCGGTCTCCCGGCCGCCGAGCCCGTTCGCCGTGGTGACACCGGCCGCGGGAGCCACCGGCGTGATCGGCCCACGGTCCTTCACGTGGGCGCCGGCCGCCGGAGCGGGCTACTACACGCTCACGGTCTCCCGCCGCCCGGACCTCAGTGCACCGCTGATCACCGCCACCGGGCTCGACGCGACCGCCTACACCCCACCGCGGGACCTCGACCCGGCCACGACGTGGTTCTGGAGGGTGCGCGCCACGAACGCCGCCGGCAGCACGACAACCCCGGTCGCGACCTTCACGACTCGCGCTCGCCCTGCGGCGCCGACGACAATCGACGATTTCGAGGGGTACGCCGACAGCACCGCGCTCGCCGCAGCGTACGTCCGCAACTCCGGCGGCGACGTGGTGACGCCCTCGCTCGTCGCGTCGCCCTCAGGCACCGGCCGGGCCCTGCAGCTGGACGTGACCGCGGGAAGCGCCGGGTACGCGGGCGTCACCCGTACCTTCTCCCCCGTCGACCTGTGGGGCCAGCAGGGCATCGAGCTGCTGCTGGACCGGTCGGAAACCCGGGCGAGCGTCACCCTCCAGTTCGTCGCGAACGGCGTCTACTGGGAGCACACCCTGCCACCCGGAACGCCGCCCGGCATCGTCCGCGTGCCCTTCACGTCCTTCGCCCAGCCGCCGTGGGCGCCGAGCGGCGCTCTCGACCTGCTCGCCGTCACGCAACTGTCGATCTATCTCGGCGGCGACGATGCCGGGCGGCTGGTGGTCGACGACGTGCGGGCGTACCCGTTCTCCTGAACCATGCTCCGGCGCCAGGATGCGTCCTGGCGCCGGACCGCGCTACCAGACGGTCGTCGTGGGGCTTTTCGTGCTCCCGGCGACCGTTACGCCGCTTCCGGTCCCGGCGGCGACGTTGACCGACCTCTGGTGGATCGGGACCCTGCCGGTGGTCGAGTAGTCGAAGCTGCCGACGCGCTCGCCCGCCAGCAGGTGTTCGGCCGGACGATGGAGGGCAACCGACTTGATCTGGAGCGAAGCCGGGCCCATTGAGGACAGTCGCACCTTCAACGCGGGCCTCGGCCCGTGGTTCATCGGCACGACCACTGTGGTTGCCGGCCACCGTTGCTTCCCTTACGGCCGGGCCCGCCCTGGCGGCCGACGTGGGTTCCCGTCCCGTGCTTATCCCATGACAAACAGTGGCCGCCGACAAGCTGTCGGCGGCCACCGCGGTCTCGGCGATCCCGCTCAGAAGCGGACTTCCCCCTGGTTCAGGACGCGGGGGTGGAAGTACGCGGCCTGGATCTCGGCGTTCGTGTTGCTCCCGCGCAGCTGCTCGGACCAGATCATGAAGTAGGTCCAGCGCGGCTGGCTGGTCAGCAGTGCACTGGTCGGGACCTTGCCCATCTCGGCGATGGCGATCGGCTTGCCCGCCGCGATCGTCTGGATCTGCTGGTAGTCGGCGGACGACGGGTAGTTCTTGTACCAGGCGTCCAGCGTCACCACGTCGACGTAGTTGCTGCCCGGGTAGTAGTTCTGCCAGCCGCCGGCCGGGTTGTCCTGCACGTTCCACACCCAGATCAGGTTGTCGAGGCCCTGGGCGGAGAAATAGTCGCGCATCTGCTGGTAGAGCTTCGCGCTGCCGTTCGGGCCGGGCCGGTGGCCCCACCAGTTCCAGCTCTCGTTCATCTCGTGGAAGGGACGCCAGAGCACCGGGACACCGGCGTCCTTGAGCTGCTTCAGGTACGGCACGACGGCCGCCATGCGGCTGCGCCACGTGGTGTTCAGCGCCGTGCCGCCCGTGACGATCTGCTGGAACTGCGCGTCCGAGATGCTGGTCTTGACGCCGCCGTCGAACTCACAGGTCGCGCCGACGGTGGGTGAGCAGGCGTGCCACGTGAGCGCGACGAGCGATCCGTTGGCCCACTCCGTCTTCGCCTGGTTGATGACCGTCTGCCGGTTGGCGACGTCCGCCGAGCGGAACATCATGTCGCCACCCCACAGCCCCGGGTACTGGCCGGTGATGTCGTGCACCTGCTGCGTGTACTGGCTGGGGTTGCTGGCCGGCTCCTTGTTGTGCTGACCCGACACGATCGACGTGCCGGTGATCGACCGCAGGTAGTTGATCACGGTCGACTTCGGGGTGGCCGCGAACGCGTCGGCGTCCGGGGCGGCCTGGATCATGCCGGCGGTGAGCAGCACCAGGGCGCCGCCGACGGCCCAGGCGGGACGGGGCAATCTCATCAGGGACCTCCGTTGGGGGACGGACTTGTCGGCACCGGGACGCCTATCGATGGGTGTGCATGAGCGTCCGGGGTGCCGGCTCAGCATGCGTCCGCCATGACAACGCTGTCAATATTAGATTAATAATTTAATGCAAACCTCGACCTCGGGCCTTTCGGGAGGGCGCAGATCAGATGGCAGCGGTCTCCATCTCCGGCTGGTAGTGAGCCGTGCGGCCCTTGCCGGCCGCCTTGGCGGCGTACATGGCGACGTCGGCCCGGCGCAGCACCTCGACCGGGCCGGCGCCCGGCCGGCCGGCAGCCATGCCGACGCTGCAGCCGACCGGCAGGTCATGCCCCTCGACGCTGACCGGCGAGACCATCACCGCCGTCAGCCGCTCGAGCACCGCATCCGAGTCGGCGGCCGAGGCCGGGGCGAGCAGCACCGCGAACTCGTCACCCCCGAGGCGCGCGACCACATCGCCCTCCCGGACACCGGCCCGCAGCCGTTCGCCGACGGCGACCAGGAACGCGTCGCCGACGTGATGACCGAGCCGGTCGTTGACGCCCTTGAAGTCGTCGAGGTCGATGAGGGCCACGGCGAACGCCTCACCGGAGTCCCGCGCGGCGTTCAGCCGCTCCTCGAACAGCCGCCGGTTCACCAGGCCGGTGAGAGCGTCGTGGTTCGCCTGGTGGGCGAGCTGCAGCTGGGCCTCGTGCACCTTCTCCAGCAGCCGGGCATTGTCGTAGAACGCGAGGATCTGGCGGCTGACGACGATGGCGGTCAGCGCGACCGCCGTCACCGTCACCACCGGGGAGCTGCCGCCGGTGTGGAGCAGCAGCCCGTCGGTCGCGGCCACCGCGAGGTAGGGCGCCAGGCTGAACGGCCGGCGCGGCGTACGCTCCGGCGCGGGCCGGCCGAGCAGGGACCGCTCACGCTCGATGGTCAGGCTGAACAGGAAGAACTTCAGCGGCACGCTCACCGCGATCGCGTTGAGGTCGGGCCGGGACGCCAGCCGCGGCAGCATGCCGCCGACCAGTGCGGAGACGACCACGCAGACGCCGAGGTAGTACATCGTGCGCCGGTCGACGCCGCGCGCGCCGGCGATGGCCAGCTTGCTGAACGCCAGCGCCGCGGCGCACGCGAAGAGCATCAGCCCCAGGACCGGGCCCGGCGCGCCGACCGCGGAGACCAGCTCGTCGTAGTTCCGGAAGTACAGGAACCAGCCGAACAGGCCCACAGTCAGGACGACCACGGCGGCGTCGAGGCCGAAGCGCACCACGGCGGTGCCGCGGATCGGGTGGCGGGCGGGCAGCCGCAACAGCGCCCAGAGCACGACCAGGATCGCGGCGCCGAACAGTGCGTTGGCCGGCGCCGCGAGGGTCACCGCCCCGGGGTCGGACAGCGTGTCGTACGCCGTGACCAGGGTCGCCACGACGATCACGACCTGGGCGACGGCGAGGTGCCGCCAGAACCGCCGGCCCTCGGGCGGGACGCCGGGGCTGCGGAGCAGGCGTACCAGCTGGGCCTGGTTGATCACGATGACGAGCGGCGCGAAGACCCAGCCCAGCCATCCGGGGCCCCGGGGCGCCGGCGCGTTCGCGACGAACCAGGCGATGCTGAGCAGCGTCAGCGCACCGGACAGCGCCGCGGGCACGGCGAGACCGGCCCGCCCGAGGGTTCGCTGCATCGCCGGTTCCTCCTGGTCGCGTCCATTGCGCTGATCGGCAGACGCGGCGGCGACCTGAGCCGCCGGACATTTCTCGACCGGCGATGTCGAGAACCCCGGGCCTGCTCCGTCCCCGCCGTGACCGTGACGACAATGGGTCGCACCGGCACCGAGGAGAGACACCATGAAGTACCTGTTGCTGAAGCACTACCGCGGCGCTCCTGCGGCGGTCAACGACGTGCCCATGGACAAATGGACGCCCGAGGAGATCTCGGCGCACATCCAGTACATGAACGACTTCGCGGCCCGCCTCGAGGAGACCGGCGAGTACGTCGACGGGCAGGCGCTCGCCCCGGAGGGCACCTTCGTCCGGTACGACGGCGAGGGCCGCCCGCCGGTCACCGACGGGCCGTTCGCCGAGACCAAGGACCTCATCGCCGGCTGGATGGTGATCGACGTCGACACCTACGAGCGCGCCCTCGAGCTGGCCGGGGAGCTGTCGGCGGCACCCGGAGCGGGCGGGAAGCCGATCCACGAGTGGCTCGAGGTGCGCCCCTTCCTGACCGCGATGCCCACCGTCGACGAGTGCCTCGGGCATGGATGAGGCACTGCTGCGCAGCCTCACGCCGGGCGTGCTCGGCATCCTCGTCCGCCGCGGAGCCGACTTCGCGGCGGCCGAGGACGCCGTGCAGGACGCGCTCGTCGAGGCGGTCCGGGTGTGGCCGGCCGACCCGCCGAGGGACCCGAAAGGCTGGCTGGTCACCGTGGCGTGGCGCCGGTTCCTCGACGCGGCGCGGGCGGACGCCGCACGCCGGCGGCGTGAGGACCTCGTCGACGAGGAACCGGCTCCCGGGCCGGCCTCCTCGGCGGACGACACGCTGCAGCTCTACTTCCTGTGCGCCCACCCGTCGCTGACGCCGTCATCCGCGGTCGCCCTCACGCTGCGCGCGGTCGGCGGGCTGACCACCCGGCAGATCGCCCAGGCCTACCTGGTGCCCGAGGCCACCATGGCGCAGCGCATCAGCCGGGCCAAGCGCACCGTCTCCGGCGTACGGTTCGACCAGCCCGGCGACGTCGCCACCGTGCTGCGGGTCCTCTACCTCGTCTTCAACGAGGGCTACTCCGGCGACGTCGACCTCGCCGCCGAGGCGATCCGGCTCACCCGGCAGCTCGCCGCCGCGATCGACCACCCCGAGGTGGCCGGGCTGCTCGCCCTCATGCTCCTGCACCACGCCCGGCGCGCCGCCCGGACGGCGCCGGACGGCAGCCTGGTGCCCCTCGCCGAGCAGGACCGCAGCCGCTGGGACACCGCGATGATCGCCGAGGGGGTCGGGATCCTGCAGGCGGCCCTGGCCCGGGACCGGCTGGGCGAGTTCCAGGCCCAGGCCGCCATCGCGGCGCTGCACGCCGACGCCCGGACCGCCGAGGAGACCGACTGGGTGCAGATCGTCGAGTGGTACGACGAGCTCATCCGCCTGACCGGCAGCCCGGTCGTGCGGCTCAACCGCGCGGTGGCCGTCGGCGAGGCGGACGGGCCCCGGGCGGGCCTGGCGGCACTCGCGGCGCTCGACGACTCGCTGCCCCGGCACACGGCCGTGTCGGCGTACCTGCACGAGCGCGACGGCGACCTCGCTACGGCAGCGCGGCTCTACGCCGAGGCGGCCCGCAAGGCCGCCCATCTGGCCGAGCGGGACCACCTGACCCGCCAGGCCGCCCGGCTCAACGCCCGGCTGTCATAGCAGCGCCGGCTCCCGCAGCCGCCCGATGAGCGCGTCACCCACCCGGGCCGTCTCCCGCTTGTACGGGGTGTCGGACAGCACGAAGTGGCTGATGCCCAGCTCGGCGTAGCGGCGCAGGGCGGCGGTGACGTCCTCGGGCGAGCCGACCAGCCAGGTCGTGCCCGCCCCGCCGCCGCCGTACCGGCCGGGCGCGGTGTAGAGGCAGCTGTCGAGCACGTCACCGCGCGCCGCCAGGTCGAGCAGGCGCTGCTGCCCCACGGCGGGCCCGCGGAGCAGGTCGCGCCGGCCGGGCACCTCGGACTGCTGCGCCATCGCGGCGACCTTCGCCTCCGCGTCGCGCCACGCCTCCTCGGTCGTGTCGCGTACCAGCGTGGTGATCCGCAGGCCGAACTCGAGCGGGGGCAGGTCCCGGCCGAGCTCGCCGCTGAGGCGGCGGAGCCGGTCGAGGCGCTCGGCGATGCCGTCCAGCGGCTCGCCCCAGAAGAGCTGGACGTCGGCCTCGGTGGCGGCGACCCGCTCGGCGGCCGCGGAGGCGCCACCGAAGTAGAGACGCGGGCCGGTCGCCTGCGGGCGAGGCGTGACGGTCGAGTCCCTGACGCGGAAGTGCTCGCCCTCGAAGGTCACGTGCTCCTCGGTCCACAGCCGCCGGGTGAGCCGCATGAACTCCTTGGTACGCGCGTAGCGCTGGGCCTGATCTCCTTCGGCGTCGCCGTACGCGGCGAGGTTGTCCTGCCCGCTGACGATGTTGATGAGCAGCCGGCCCCCGCTGAGGTGGTCGAGCGTGGCGGCCGCGCTCGCGAAATGCGCCGGCTGCCAGTAGCCGGGGCGGATCGCCGCCAGCGGCCGGAACGTCGTGGTGCGGGCGGCGATCGCGGTCGCCACGGTGAACGTGTCCGGCCGGCCCCAGCCGGTGCCGATCAGGGCACCGGACCATCCGTGCTGCTCGGCGGTCCGGGCCAGGTCCACGGAGTGCTCGAGGGTGCCGTAGCCCGCGACGGCGTCGTCGCCCCGGTGTCCCGGATCGACGGTGTTGGGGAGGTACCACAGGAACGTCAGGCTCATGATGTCTCCGATCAGCTCCGGCGCCGGCGGGCCGGGTCGGTGAGGGACGGCGGCCGGTAGCCCTGGTCGCGGGCGGACAGCGTGCTGCCCGGCGGCACGATCTTGTCGGTCTCGTTCAGGACGTCCGGTGTCAGCCGGACCTGGGCCGCCTCGAGCCGGCCCTCGAGCTGCTCGAGCGTGCGGGGGCCGATGATCGGCGCGGTGACGGCCGGGTGCTCGAGGACGAACGCCAGCACCAGGTTGATCAGCAGAGGTCGACGTGGTCGGTCTGCAGCCGGCGCAGGCTGTTCTCGATCTCGCGGACGATCCAGCGTCGCGAGTTGCCGAAGTGGTTCGGGTCCGTGCCGATCCGGCCGTGGAACTTGGTGGCCAGGAAGACCTCGTCGCGCCGGCCCTTGAGGGCCTTGCCGACGATCGTCTCCGACTCCCCCTGGCTGTAGACGTCGGCGGTGTCGACGAGGTTGATCCCCGCGTCGAGCGCGCGGTGGATGATGCGGATGCTGTCGTCGTGGTCCGCGTTGCCCCGCTCGCCGAACATCATGGCGCCCAGGGCGAGAGAGCTGACTTTGACACCGGTACGACCGAACGGGCGCAGCGGGATGGTCATCGGGTGGCTCCCTGGAGGGTGAAGCGGTTGGCCGGCCGGGGCAGGCCGTAGTGCTCGCGCAGCGTGGTGCCCTCGTACTCGGTGCGGAACAGGCCGCGCTCCTGCAGGATCGGCACGACCTTGGCGGCGAACGCCTCGATGCCCGAGGGCAGCACCGCCGGCATGATGTTGAAGCCGTCGGCGGCGCCGTTCTCGAAGTAGTGCTGGATCGTGTCGGCCACCTGCACGGGCGTGCCGGCGAAGGTGCGGTGGCCGCGGCCGCCGCCGAGCTTGCCGATCAGCTGCCGCACGGTCAGGTTCTCCCGGCGGGCCCAGTCGACGATGAGCGTGTAGCGGCTCTTGGCCCCCTCGATCTCGTCCTCGTCCGGCAGGTCGGCCGGCAGCGGCGAGTCGAGGTCGAGGACGCCCGGATCGACGCGCAACGTCTGGGCCAGCTGGGCCACGGCGTACTGCGGTGCGATGAGCCGGTCCAGCTCGGCGTCGAGCTCGCGGGCCTCGGCCTCGGTGTCGCCGATGACCGGCACGATGCCGGGCAGGATGACGACGTGGTCCGGGTCGCGCCCGGCCGCCACGACCCGGCGCTTGAGGTCGGCGTAGAACGCCTGGCTCTCGGCGAGCGTCGGCTGGGCGGTGAAGATGGCCTCGGCCCACTTCGCCGCGAACTCCTTGCCGTCCTCCGACGAGCCGGCCTGCACCAGCAGCGGATGGGCCTGCGGCGAGCGCGGCACGTTCAGCGGCCCGTTCACCCGGAAGAAGGTTCCCCGGTGGTCGATCGGGTGCACCCGGTCGCGCCGGGCGTGGACGCCGGCCTGCTTGTCGGCCACGATCGCGTCGTCGGCCCAGCTGTCCCAGAGCTTGGTCGAGACGTCGAGGAACTCGTCGGCGCGCTCGTACCGGGTCCGGTGCAGGGGCTGGTCGTCGAGCCCGAAGTTGCGCGCCGCCGGGTCACCGGCGGTGGTGACGATGTTCCAGCCGGCGCGGCCGCCCGAGAGGTGGTCGAGGGAGGCGAACCGGCGGGCCAGGTTGTAGGGCTCGTTGTACGAGGTGGAGGCGGTGGCGATGAGCCCGATCCGGCTGGTGCTCACCGCGAGCGAGGCCAGCAGCAGCGTCGGCTCGAGCTTGCCGGACGGCCGGCGGCCCGGGTCGCTCCACAGCACGGGGCTGTCGGCCAGGAAGACCGAGTCGAACTTGGCGTCCTCGGCGACCCGGGCCAGGTGCTGGTGGGCCGCCAGCGAGAGGTTCGAGTGCGGGTCGGACTCCGGGAGCCGCCACGACGCCTCGTGATGGCCGGTGTCGTGCAGGAACAGGTTGAAGTGCAGGCGGCGGGTCATCGGACGGTTCCCTTCATCGGTGGCTTCCCTCGTCGACGCCGAGCTGGTCGAGCAGGAACGTACGCAGCTCGGCGAACGCCGGATCGGAGCGCGAGCGGCTCGGCAGGCCCACCCGGACATCGGTACGCACGACGCCCGCGTCCAGCAGGATCACCCGGTCGGCGAGCGCGATGGCCTCGTCGACGTCGTGGGTCACCAGCAGCACCGCCGGCTGGTGCGCGTCGCACAGCTTGCGCAGCAGGGCGTGCATCTTGATCCGGGTGAGCGCGTCCAGCGCCCCGAACGGCTCGTCGGCCAGCAGCAGCTGTGGTTCCCGCACGAGCGACCGGGCCAGCGCGGCACGCTGCTGCTCGCCCCCGGACAGCTGGTAGGGCCACGCCCGCTCGCGGCCGGCCAGCCCGACCTCGGCCAGCGCGTGCCGGCCGCGCTCGGCGGCGTCGGCGCCGCGCAACCCGAAGACGACGTTGTCGAGGATCCGTTTCCAGGGCAGCAGCCGGGAGTCCTGGAAGACCACCGAAACCGCGTCCGGGACGGCGATCCGGCCGTGGCCCGCGACCTCCCGGTCGAGTCCGGCCAGGGCCCGCAGCAGAGTGCTCTTGCCGGTGCCGGAGCGGCCGATGAGCGCCACGAACTCGCCTGCGGCGATGTCCAGGTCGAGGCCGTTGAGCACGCCCCCGTTCTGGCTGAAGCTGCGGTGCAGGTCGCGGACCCGGACCGCGGTGCGCGTGGTCAGCTGTCGAGTGTCCGTCGCCATGCGAGCACCTTCCTCTCGGTGAGGCGTACGGCGCTGTCGGCGAGGTAGCCGAAGATGCCGTAGATGACCAGCCCGACGACGATGACGTCGGTCTGGCCGTACTGCTCGGCGAGGGTGATCATGTGACCGATGCCGCTGGTGGCGTTGTACTGCTCGACCACCACGAGGCCGAGCAGCGACGCGGTCACCGCGAACCGCATGCCGAGCAGGAAGCCGGGCAGGGCGCCGGGAAGCACCACGTGCCGGACGAACTCGCCGCGCCCGATCGCGATGGTCTCGGCCAGCTCGGCGTACCGGCCGTCGATGCCGCGCAGGCCGTTGTGGGTGTGCACGTAGATCGGGACCATGCTGATCAGCGCGATGGTCACGATCTTCATCCCCTGGCCGATGCCGAACCAGGCGATGAACAGCGGGATGAGCGCCAGGGTGGGCACTGACCGCTTGATCTGGATGGGGCCGTCGATCAGGGACTCCCCGATCCGCGACAGGCCGGAGACCACGGCCAGCACCGCTCCGATGAGGACGCCGAAGCCGAGCCCGAGCGCGGCCCGTTGCAGCGACGAGAGGACGTTGCCGAGCAGGTCGTGGTTCGTCCACTGGTCCTGGAAGGCCTTCGCCACGTCCCACGGGGCGGTGAGGATCGCCGGGCTGATCAGTCCGGTGCTGGAGCCGACGGTCCAGACGGCGAGGACGACCAGCGGGCCCACCCAGAAGGCGAACCGGAAGCGGCGGCCGGGACCGAGGCGGCGGCGGACCACCCGGGCGTCGACGCGGCTGGTGACCGCCACGGGGGCCGCCTCGCCGACGGCGACTGCGGTCATGCGGCATCACCCGTGACGACCTGCGATCCGGCGGCCGCCGTCTGGACCTTCTCGAAGCGGCGGTCGACGAGCGTGGTCACGTCGAGCTTCTCGTGGTCCTGCTCCGTCGCCAGCAGGTCGGCGGTCTCCTGCAGCCGGGTGACCGCGTTGTCCCAGCTCGCCGGGATGCCCTTGCGCCCGCTGAGGGCGACGACCTGCTTCGCGTCGGCGGGGCTCAGCCCCTGACTGTCCTGGTAGTACGCCTTCGCGAACTCCTCGGGGTGCTCGTTCTGCCAGAGCAGCGCCTTCGTGCGGACGCCGACGTAGACCTTGAGCGCCGCGGCCTTCTCCGCGTCCTGCACCGACTTCGTGAGGCAGTAGAGCGTGGAAGCGTCGTCGCGGATGCCCGTCGGGACCGCCCCGCCTCCCGGGTACTTGGCCTGGTAGATCTTGACGTTCTGGGCGCCGAGCGGGGCCACGTCGACGGCCTTGCCACCCAGTGCGGTCACGTACGAGTCGCCCGTGCTGGTCAGCTCGACGAGCGTGACGTCCTTCCTGGTCAGTCCGGCCTTCTGCAGCACCCGCAGGACGAGGGCGCCCTGGGCCTGGCCGGCGCTGTAGGCGATCTTCTTGCCCCGCAGGTCCGCGAGCGAGGCGACGTGCACGCCCGGCGCGACGCCCAGCTGGTAGACGGGATACTTCAGCGGGTCCACGGTGACGGACTGGAACACGATCTTGGTAGAGGTGCCGGTCCAGGCGGCGAAGAGGGACGGGATGTCGGCGACCGCGCTGCAGTCGAGCTTGTCGGCGCGGAACGCCTGGATGCTCTGCGGGCCTCCGCTGATGTTCGCCCATTCGACCCGTACGCCGGCGCCGGTCAGCTCCTTGTCCAGACCGGACGCCTGGACGACCGCCTGGATCGACGGGTCGCCGATGCGCAGCTGAGTGCCGCTCGGGACCTGGTCGGGCAGGGCGGCGGACAGCTCGAGGGTCGCGCCGGCCTCGTCACCGCCGCAGGCGGTCAGGAACAGGGAGGCAGCCAGCAGTGCGGCGACCGCGCGCGCCGTACGGCGCGATGGAGACGTGCTCATGGGTGGACTTCCTTCGCTGTCAGAGAACGTGGTAGCTGCCGTCGTGGTAGAGCAGCGGCGTGCTGCTCTCCGCGAGCTCCACCTCCTGGATGCGGCCGATGACGAGGTGGGCGCCGCCGGCGGGATGGCGGTGCTCGATCGCGATCCGCAGCCACGCCGCCGCACCGTCGAGGACCGGCTCGCCGGTGGGCAGCCGGTGCCAGCGGGTCGGCGCGCCGAAGCGGTCGATGCCGCTGGTGGCGAAGGTCTGCGCCAGCTCGGCGTGCTCGGCGCCCAGCAGGTGCACGACGGCGGTGCCGGCGTCCCGCAGATGCGGCCACACCGACGCCGTCGCCGAGACGCTGAAGGACAGCAGGGGCGGATCGGCGGAGAGGGAGGCGAGCGAGGTCACGGTGACACCGGCCGCGCCTCGCCCGGCGTCGACGGTCACGACGGCCACACCTGCGGCGTGCCGCCGGAAGACCTGACGGAACACGTGGGCGTCCACCGAGGCGGCGCGGCGGGTCCAGGAGTCGATGATGGTCATGGAAGGGCTCCGTTTCCGACGGTGGGCAGGGCGGCCGGCGCACAGGTTGCTGCGGGCTGTCAGCGGCGACAGGATCGGCGGGACGTGGTCACCGCCGGCTTGAATTCATACTAAGACGCTAGGATTAAGAGGCAACTATGCGCCTGACTGAATTAACTACGAGGCTCGCAGCCGTAGCCCGGGACCGAGGGGCGCGGCGTACACCTGGTCCAGCGCGACCGCGCCGCCGGCGACGGCGAGCACGTGGCGCGGAAAGCTGGTCGCGCGGATGATCTTCGCGGCGTCGGCGCTCGCGGACGACCAGGCCGCCGCCTCGGCGCGCAGCGTCTCCAGGCAGGCGGGCAGGCGGTTGGCGCCCGCCTCGGCCACCACCAGCACCTCGGGGTCGAACAGGTCGAGCAGGACGGCCGCGGCACGGCCCACGAGCCGGGCCCGGTGCTCGAACAGCGCGACAGCCTCGGCGCGGCCGTCGAGCGCCGCCTCCACCAGGGCGCCGACGTCCGGCCGGTCGATCACCCCGCCCGCCACCGCGCGGCGCACCAGCGCCTGCTCCGAGACGGCGGCCTGCAGGCAGCCCGTCCGTCCGCAGGCACAGACGTCGACGCAACCCTCGATCGGGAGATGGGCGACGGCACCCGCGGCAGACCGGGGACCTCGATGCACGACGCCGCCCGCCGCGAAGGCGACGTCGACGACGTTGCCCACGAACAGGTGCACGGCACTCTCCCGGGCCCGCCGGGCGACGTCGCCGAACAGCTGCTCGGCCCGCAGCAGCGCGCGGGAGTTGCTGTCGACCGCGACCGGCAGCCCCGTGGCCTCGGCCAGCACGGGGCCGGCGGGGACGTCGCGCCAGCCGAGGAAGGAGTGCTCGACCACCGTGCCGTTCGCGGCGTCCACCCATCCGCCGGCGGCCAGGCCGAGACCGAGGATGCGACGCCGGGTGCCGTACTCGCGCCGGAGGCCGGCGATCCGGGAGACGAGGGACGTCAGCACGCCGGAGGGGTCCCGCCGCCGGCCGTGCAGGTCCTGACGCTGGGCGATCACCCGTCCCCTCAGATCCAGCAGGGCCACCGTCGTGCGGGGAACCGCGATGTGCGCTCCGATCACCGCGACGCCGTCCGGCTCGATGTCCACCGGTACGTGCGGGCGGCCGACTCCCGGCGGCCCCGCCGCCTCCGGCACCTCGCGGACGAGCCCGCGGTCCACCAGGGCGGCCACGACGCCGCTGACCGAGGCGGCGGACAGGCGGGTCACCCGCGCGACCGAGCTGCGGGCGACCGGGCCGTGGTCCAGGACGGCGCGCAGCACCGCGCCGGCCGAGTCCCGCGGCCGGCGCGCCTCGGGCGGCGGCAGGTCGCCTCGCCGGGTCGTCCGCCCGGCGCCGACCGGCCCGCTCAAGGGCCACCCCATCCGTGGCTCCTCACCGGGAGGGCAGCCCGAGCCGCTCCAGGGTCTCGCGCAGCCGATGACGGCCCGCCATCGACTCCGGGCCCCGCAGGCGCGCCAGCACCCGGCCGCTCCAGTCGCCCGGCAGCCCGTACCTGCCGTGGTAGGCGGCCAGCCGCTGGTCGTACGCGGGGATGTGCGCGTCCGCCCCGCTCGCGTCGTAGGTCTCCCGGTGCAGCACCGCGTCCTGCGGCAGGCGCGGCTTGATCCCGGCGGTGTCGGCCGGATCCGGCTCACCCACGGCCAGACCGAACGCCGCGACGGCGTGCGGCGGCAGCGCCAGCTCCTCGGCGACCTCGGCGGGCCGGTTGCGGATCGCGCCGACGAAGACCGAGCCCAGACCCAGGGAGCGGGCCGCCAGCACGGCGTTCTGGGCGGCCAGGGAGGTGTCGACGAAGGCGATGATGGTGGTCTCGAGATAGTCGGCCGCCGCCACCTCGGTGCCGGCGCGGGCCGCCAGCCGCCGGGCCCGGCCCAGGTCGGCCACCCAGACCAGCAACAGCGGCGCCTGCGCCACGAAGGCCTGGTCGCCGGCGAGGGCGGCCAGCCGGGCTTTGCGCCCGGGGTCGCGCACCGCCACCACGCTCCACGGCTGCAGGTTCGAGGAGGTAGGCGCGGACTGGGCGGCCGCGACCAGGGCGGCCAGCTCGTCGTCGGTGACGTCCCGCGGGCCGAACTTGCGGACCGAGCGGTGCGCGAGCTGCAGGCGCAGGACGTCATTGAGCACGGCGAGCTGCGCGGCGGGATCGCCGTATCGGTCGGACGCGGACATCGGCGACCATCCTCTCGGGCCTGGATTTCCTATGAGAACGATAGGGCGAATAGGTTTTTCTGCCAAGCCCCGGGGGTGGCGAAGCGGCGCCGCGTGTGGTTCCATCGGGGTCGAAGGTCGGGCATCTTCCCCCGTGGATGCCCGACCTTCCGCATGAGCGGAGGCCGGACCGGAGGGCGTCACGACATGACCACGGCAGCACTGCCCGTCACCGAGGCGTTCTTCACCGACCCCTACCCGCTCTACCGCAAGCTTCGCGACGAGGCCCCGGTCTGCCGCGTCGAGCTGCCCGACGGCGCGCCGGCCTGGCTGGTCACCCGGTACGCGGAGGTCCGCGCCCTGCTCGCCGACCCCCGGCTCTCGGTGGACAAGAGCAACGGCAACGGCAGCTGGCGCGGCTTCTCACTACCGCCGGCGCTGGACGCCAACCTCCTCAACATGGACCCGCCGAACCACACGCGGATCCGCAAGCTCGTGTCGCAGGCGTTCACCCCGCGCCGGGTGGCGGACCTCCGCCCGCGCATCCAGTCGACCGCCGATGCCCTCCTGGACGCCCTCGCCGGGCACAGCGAGGCAGACCTCGTGCGCGACTACGCCGGGCCGCTGCCGGTGGCGGTGATCTCCGACCTGCTGGGCGTACCGGAGGCGGACCGGCACGAGTTCCGGTCCTGGACCGACACGATGTTCAGCCCGCCGCCGGACGACCGGGCCGCGGCGGGGCGGGCAGTGCGGACCATCCACGCATACCTGGAAGGGCTGCTCGCGGCGAAGCGCGCCCAGCCGGCCGACGACCTGCTTTCCGCGCTGATCGCCGCGCGCGACGACGACGACCGGCTCACCGAGGACGAGCTGACCTCCCTGGCGTTCCTGCTCCTATTCGCCGGATACGAGAACACCGTCCACGCCATCGGCACGGCGCTGCTCACGCTGCTGCGCCGGCCCGGGCTCGCGACCGGCCCGGAGCACCTGGGCGCGACCATCGAGGAACTGCTGCGCTACGAGCCTCCCGCTCCCGTGCTGCTGCGGCGCTTCCCCACCGAGGACGTCGAGATCGCCGGTGTGACGGTGCCCCGGGGCGAGACCGTGCTCATGGTCGTGGGCGCGGCCAACCGCGATCCCGACGCCTTCGCCGAGCCCGACGAGGTGCGGCCGGGACGGTCCGGCTCCCACCTGACCTTCGGCCACGGCATCCACTACTGCCTGGCGGCCCCGCTGGCCCGCCTGGAGCTGGAGGTGGCCATCGGTACGGCCGTACGGCGCTTCCCTCGGCTGCGGCTGGCCGTGCCGGCCGACGAGCTCGGCTGGCGCCCGTCCTACCGCACCCGCGGGCTCGTCGCCCTGCCGGTGCTCCTGGACTGAGCCGCCGTCAGAAGCGGACGCCGCCGTGCCGGTAGCCGCCCAGCGTGTCCGCGGTCTTGGTCACCAGTGCCGCACCCAGGTCGACGCCCAGATACTCGGCGAGCTCCAGGGTGCGGATGAGGATGTCGGCCAGCTCGAGACTCAGCGCGTCGTCCGGCCGACGGGCGGCCGGGTCCAGGTCCAGCTCCCGGCTGCGGATCTCCTGGAGCGCCTCGCTCACCTCGCTGTGCAGCAGGGCCATCCTGGTCGCCGCGACGTAGGCGCGCCCGCTCGGATGGGACGCCGCCACGTCGTCCGACCCGGAGAAGAGGTCGATGCTCCGGGCGTACGCGTGGGCGCTGCGCTGAGCGTCCGGCAGCAGCGCGGCCAGCGCCTCGATGGACCGAAGGGCCTCGCTCATCGCGCCACCCCCAGCTGCGCCTGCGCCGGCCGCGGCGCCACGTCGGGGGTTCGGATGTGCCGGGCGATGCGCAGCAACTGAGCTGTCTCCTCCGTGATGTCCGTGCCGCCCTGCGGGTCGGCGGTGTAGAGCTCCACCGGCTTCTCGTCCCGCGCCTTGGCCCGGGCAGCCGCCATCAGCACCGCGGCGTGGACCGCGTCCTCCCGCGAGCCGGCGGCCCGCGCGACCCGGGCGTCGAAGTACGGCCGCAGCGCCAGCCAGCCGTCCCGGATCTCCACGACGCGACGCACGAGCCGGTATTCGACGTCCCGCACGGAGCCACGGTGCCCCTGCTCGGGGTCGAGGGCGATCTCCGGCGTGGCCTCGTACAGCAGTCTCCAGAGGGGATAAAGCCTCCGGTACGTCCGCAGCCGCTCGACCCAGGCCCAGCAGGCGGCGACCCGCGGCCCCCACGACGGAATGGTGAACCCGATCAGCATGAGCACGCAGCCCGGACCGGTCAGCAGGGGCGACATCTGCTCCTGGACCTGCGCCGGGATCGGTTCGTAACCGGCGTTGCGGGCCGCCACGTAAAAGCCCTTCTCCAGGCAGTAGGCGATCCCGAAGACGGCGCCGTAGCTGACCAGCCGCAGCCCGACGCGCAGGAACGGCGCCCGGGTGAGACCGGTGAACCGCCAGGACAGGCGCAGGATGTCGACGAGCGCGATGACGAAGTAGCCGAGATACACCAGCATGTACGCGGCCATGTAGGGCGCGTCGCCGTACCGGGCGGTGAACTCGCTGGTGAGCGAGACGTCGAGGGGCGCCAGCACGAAGAAGACGGCCATCGCCGCGGCGGCGGTGGTGACCGCCAGCAGCCGGATCCAGGTCCGGTGGGGTGCCGGGCGCTCGACCGTCCAGTGCAGCAGCAGGATCTGCACGGACACCGCGAAGCCGATGATGCCGTAGTGGGCGATCAGGCGTGCCAGGTTGGGCACGCCGGTGACCGCGTCGAAGCGGAGGTAGACGAACGGCGTGTTGACCAGCGGCGCCCACATCAGGCAGGCGAGCAGGGCCACCAGCGCCCGCCGGGTGGGACTGCGCGGGTCGCGCACCAGCGGCGGAATCTTGTACGCCAGCGCGATCAGGGCGAGCAGGGCCACGACCGGGTAGATCACCTTCGACACGGGCTCACCTTACGGATCGATCAGCGTGTGGTGCAGGCGGCCGAGGACCGGCGACGCGGCGGGGTCGTCGCGCGGCGTCGCCCGGGACCGGCTGAGCACCGACCGGCGCAGCAGCAGCGAGGCGATCATCTCCGCCTCCTTCTCCTCGACCTCGCTGTAGTTGGTGCGCCCCAGCACGGCCTGCACCAGCGACGGATCGAGGTTGGGCAGCAGCAGCCGGGACGCCTCCGCGTCGAGGACGGGAGCGGTCAGGTGCCCGCAGATCAGGTGGCCGAGCTCGTGCCGGATGATGTGCTCCTGGTGCAGCCGGCTCGTGTTGGCCTCGTAGAAGATGGCGTCGAACCGCTCGGTGCGCACCGCGAGCCCGCACGGGCTGTCGGCCGGCAACGCTTCGCCGAGAAGGTGAATCGGCCGGCCCTGGCGCTCGGCGATGACGTCACACAGCTCCCGGACGCCGGAAGCGTCCGGGAGGTCGAGCTCCGAGAGGAGCGTCTCGCATCTCCTGCGCAGCCCGCGGTCCGCCAAATCTCCGCCCTCCCCCTGGGCCTGATGCCAGCCATCGACCACCTTAGACACCGCGTACCAGCGCGGTCATCACACGGCGCCGTCGTCGTCCAGGCCCTCCAGCTTGCGGCAGCGGTCGACGAGCTGCTCGATGAGCCTGGTGCTGTCGTCGGACAGGCCCTGCTGGCGCAGCACCCGGCGCAACGCCACCTGCTGCAGCTTCATCTGCCGCAGATCGTTGAGGACGTCGATCTGTTCCTGGACGCGGCGGGTGACGAGACTGTCCACGAAGAAGGCGGGGTCCACGCCGAACGCCTGGGCCAGCGCCTTGACGTGCGAGGTACGCGGGTCGGTGGTGACGCCGCGGCGCATCTCACCGACGTAGGCGGCGCTGATCGTGACGCCGGTGCCGTCCCGCCGCGCCGCCTCGTTGATCTTGTTCGCGATCTCCTTGGTGGTGTACCGCCGACCGGCCTCCTCGTGCGGCCCCAGCTCGGCCGCGGTGGGGCGGACCCGGTCGAAGAGGAACTCCAGCTTGTCCGCGAGGGTCTCGAGGTGGGGTATGTCGCGTCCCGCGGACCCTGCCTGGTCTAC
Organism: Actinoplanes sp. NPDC049548; assembly: GCF_040676695.1. Classification (NCBI taxonomy): domain Bacteria; kingdom Bacillati; phylum Actinomycetota; class Actinomycetes; order Micromonosporales; family Micromonosporaceae; genus Actinoplanes; species Actinoplanes sp. NPDC049548. The sequence goes on along the minus strand of NZ_JBFAPM010000020.1, from coordinate 996 downwards.
CGTCACGACCCCTCCTCCATGGACAGTCGGTAAACAGCTGTGTTTCGCCTCGCCGCCGTGCGATACGTTCGTTGACAGCGACACCGCCCGGGCGCGTATAGTCACCGACAGCTAGGAAACGCTCGTTGCTCGAAGCAGAATCTAGAGCAACAGGCGTGTCTTAGGCCAGAGCGCCACTCCACGGGGACTAAGGGCCATGACATCGACGTGCCCCTTAGGGAGCGGCAACCGACAGGAACATGTCCTGTCGGTTGCCGGGCGCCGGTCGGTCCCCCCGCTAGCGCGGCCCGAAACCGGCCATCGCGAGGAACTCGCTGCGTGAGGCGGCATTGGTACGCAACGCCCCCAGCATCGTCGAGGTGGTGGTCCGCGCGCCGACCGCCTGCACGCCACGCAGCGTCATGCACAGGTGCTCGGCCTCGATCACCACGCCCACGCCGTTCGGCTCCAGCTCGTCGGTCAGCCAGTCGGCGATCTGCTTCGTCAGCCGCTCCTGCACCTGCGTACCGTGCGCGAACATCTCCACGACCCGGGCGAGCTTGGACAGCCCGAGGATGCGGGTCGCCGGCAGGTAGCCGACGTGCGCCACCCCCACGAACGGGAGCAGGTGGTGCTCGCACACCGAGCGGATCGGGATGTTGCGCGCCATGACGAGCTCGTCGTAGCCCTCGTCGTTGTCGAAGGTGGTGAGCTTGAACTCGCGGGCGGTCAGCAGATCGGCGTACGCGCGTGCCATCCGCGCCGGCGTGTCGTGCAGGCTCTCGGCGGTGAGATCCACCCCGAGGGCCTCGAGGAAGGCGGCGGCCGCGGCGGTCGCGGCGGTGAGGTTGCGGGCCGGCCGCAGACTCGGCACGTGCTTCGCGGTGATGGTCATGGTCGGTCCCCCGTGTGTCGGACGTCGTGCTCGGTCTCGGAGATGATGAAGGCGGCGAGTCGGGTGATGCCTTCGTCGATCTCGGTGGGTGTGAGGTAGCTGGTGGACAGGCGGAGGGCGTG